>JAHDDO010000011.1:0-87573 GCA_020629315.1 Saprospiraceae bacterium
ATTGATGCTTGTCAGAATACAGCCACTGTTTCTCAAACTCTTACTCCAGTCGATGAAACCGATCCTGTAATTACGGGTGTGGAAGAAGATGGCACGTACAAGTGTGGTGATGATGTTGTGTTCTCTGAACCTTCAGCTGATGACAATTGTGACTTAGTAAGTTTTGATTTTACTGATGCTATTACAGGAACTAACTGTGCGGGTGATATTATAACTAGAACTTGGACAGCTACTGATGGTTGTGGTAATACAGCTACTGCAAGCCAAACCATGACACCTGTGGATGAGACAGATCCTTCTATAATTGGTGTAGGTGATGATGGCACTTACGAGTGTGGATCTGATCCAATGTTTTCTGAGCCTGATGCATTCGATGACTGTAATCTTATATCATTTACATTTAGTGATATTGTTACTGGATCAAATTGCGCAGGTGATATCGTAACCAGGAACTGGTCTGCTGTAGATGCATGTGGAAATACAACATCTGCCATCCAAACAATGACACCCATAGATGAAACGGATCCTGTTATCAGCGACATTGGACAAGATGGAACATATGAATGTGGTGAACAACCTGTCTTTTCTGATCCATCAGCTTCTGATAATTGCAACTTAGTAAGTTTTGATTTTACGGATGAAGTAACAGGCACAAATTGCGCAGGTGATGTAATTACAAGAACCTGGACGGCAACTGATAATTGCGGAAATTCTGTAAGTGGTTCGCAAACTATGACACCTGTCGATGATGCCGATCCAATAATCACTGGTATTGGTCAAGATGGTACATATAATTGTGGAGATGCTGCTGCATTTTCTGATCCATCAGCTTCTGACAATTGCAACTTAGTAAGCTTTGATTTTACGGATGAAGTATCGGATACAAATTGTGCAGGCGACATCATAACAAGAACTTGGACAGCCACTGATAATTGCGGAAATTCTGTAAGTGGTTCGCAAACCATGACACCTGTCGATGATACCGATCCGGTTTTTGATTGTGTTAGTGCAGGTAATTGCCCTACAGATGTTACACTATCTTGTAATGAAGATCCAGGGTCATTAATGTTAACGGCATCTGATAATTGTGATGACAATGTACAGGTAAGTTTAGATGAAACTACGGAAGCAACGGGTGACTGTGAGCAACAAATTACAAGAACCTATACAGCAACTGATGCTTGTGGAAACACATCTACTCTAACATATACTATTAGCGTTAAAAATGATGAAATTGCTCCAGTATGGGATACTTCGTTCCCTGCAGTTATAAATGTAGAGTGTGAAGATGGTGATATCCCATCATGTGAAGAAACTGCTCCAGATTACTCTGATAATTGTGCTGATTGTCCAGTAGAAATATTCTGTATGGATGAGCAAGCATCTGGCGGTTGTCTAGATGATATTATCAGAAAATATTGGTTAGTAGATGCTTGTGGGAATACATCGGACACAATAGAGCAAATAATCAAGATTATAGATACGGAAGCTCCTTTCTTTACTTCCTTCCCTAATGGAGGCACATTTGAATGTTCGGAAGGCGGTGTTCCAAGTGTAGATGAAATGGAAGATATGATCAGTTTTGATGATAACTGTTCTGAGGTGACTTTAATTTTTGAAGGTGAAGAGATTACACCGGGTCAATGTGAAGATGCTTTAGTTTATACATATTGTTGGTCACTCATTGATGCTTGTGGAAATGAAAGTGATCCAATGTGTGTTGTATACTCTACTGAAGATACTACTCCACCGACTTTTGATTGTTTGGCTGACGATAGTTGCCCGAGTGATATTACCATAGAGTGTGATGAAACGGTGCCAGATCCTGCAGACCTTACTGCCTCTGATAATTGTGACGATGATGTTTCGGTTTCTTTGGAAGTAAGCGAATCAAATACAAATTGTCCTAAAGTGTATACGTATACTTACACTGCCACTGACAATTGTGGAAATCAAGCTATGTATAGCTACTCAATAACTGTAGATGATACACAAGGTCCTGTCATTACCTTAAATGGTATGGTGGAAATGACTATCGAATGCGATGAAGACATTCCTGCAGCTGGCGCTACGGCAACGGATAATTGTGATAATGATATAATGGTAGATGTAAATGAGTCTACAGATTTTCCTGATCAAAACTGTCAGACGTGTTATGTTTTAACCAGAACATATACAGCTGTAGATGATTGTGGAAATGCTGCCAATCCTGTTACACAAACGATAACTGTTGATGATAACACGGCACCTGTATTTGTAGAGCCTTTACCTGAAGATGTGACCTTAAGTTGTGAAGACGAATTGCCAGAGCCTGCAGATGTACAAGCAACTGATAATTGTGATGATAATGTACAGATTAGTTACACAGAAGAAGTATTAGGTGATGAAATTCCTGATGGCGCTGTTGAGCATTGCTCTTTAATTCAACCTGATAACGCTGGCGATAATGTTTGTTATGCAGATGGTGCTCCAGCATGGTCTATGTATTTGCCTAGCTTTATCTATGGTGGCTATATTCACTATACAGTAGTAGAAGGAAACTATACCGTATTTGATGACGGTTCTGCTCAAGTAACAGCCATATTACAAAGTGTTGACAATCCAAATGGACAATGGGAATTGAATTTGGATTTCGGCGTAGGCTATAGTTGGGACGAATGGTCAGCATTAGGTCGTTCTTTCAAAGATGATTGTGGTGTTGTAAATGACATGAATAATCTAAACGAAGAATGGATATATTACGTAATACAAAACTCAAGTACTCTTACGGGACTTGGTGATTTCACAGGTTCTTCGTTAAGTCTTTCACATGCACCTGCAAGTCTTTATTACGGGTATCAAGTAGGTACTGGCGCTAATAATGTGAACGGAAACTTTGGCAGCGGTGGCTGGTTCTTTTACGAAGGTACATTTGTAGAGAACTCTTCAGATACTAATATTGAGGTTGAATCGGACCTTGGAGATTTTGCTTTTGAACATGATTGCTGTCCTAGCTACAAAGTAGTACGAACATGGTGTGCTACCGATTGTAAAGGAAATGAAGTATGCCATGAGCAAATGGTTGAATATGAAGGTTACGAAGTGCAAGAAGGAAATGGAGCCAGCAAGCCTGAAAATGAGGGTAATAGCATTTATTCAGGTCCAGTAACTTTAGATTATAAAGTATTCCCTAACCCATCAGGTGGTATAATCAACATTGAAATTAAAACGAATGTTGAGCCTGATGTAATTGTTGAAATATTTGACTTGACTGGATCATTAGTTCACAAGTATGTTATTGGTGAAGACAAAATAGATCTAATACAAAGAATAGATCTTAGCCACTTAACAAATGGTATGTACTACCTAAAGCTTAGAGCTAAAAATGCAGGCGTTAGTGTACGGCCTATTATGATTGCAAAATAAAAAACAACGATATAAGCGATATAAAAAAAGGGTGGAGCAATCTCCACCCTTTTTTTTATTTCTTACGCTCAGGTAATTGATTTATTATGCACTGATCCACTTTTCCGAAAATAGAATAGCGATGCTTTGCGATCCATTTATAAATTACATCGGTAATATTCACAGGCAAAAACTGAAACAAGCTTACTAGCTTCCATGGCCATTTTGATTGGCGCATTAAAGTAAAGAATGCTTTTGAGCGTACATATGCAGCACCATTTTCAATAACTACAACGGTATCAAGACTATGGCTAACCGAATGTTTACCAAGTAACTCTTTTGCTTCCGGAGATGAAAGGGGAATATATCGTATGCTATCATTGGTACTAATCGGGTCATAGAATGCAATGAAATTGTTACATAATCGACAAACACCATCGAATAGAACCAAGGTCTTTTGCTGAATCCCTCTGTTGTTTTTATGAATTTCTAGATCACTCAACGTCTTGCTAAAGTTGAAACGGTTTTGTCAGCATCCGTCCATAATGGATCCCAAACGACTATGATTTTATCAACTTTTACATCTGTCCTTCTAGGTCCTACCTCTTTAAAACTCACATTGTTTTCTATCTCTTCCCATTTCGTTCTTACCTCTGATAGAGCTTCGGAGAGATCGTTTTCCAAAGATTCTCTTTCATCTCTTAATTCCATCAAGTCTGATTCGCTTTCATGTACTTTTTGTACTGCCTTTTTCCGCATTCTTGATTTAGAGCTGGCAGAACTAAATGATCTGGAACGACCTTTCACAAAAACCGAAAATATGGTCTCAGCCATGCCTACCATTTCAGTTGTTCGGCGGTGTCTAACTTCTGCTTCAGCTTCATCAAGGTCAAATTCTTCCTTTCGAATCTTATCCAAGACTCTTTCGATCTTATCTTCATATTTATCCTGAATTTCATCAATCTCTTCATCTCTCAACTCTCTTGCGGTACTTTGAACTCTCATATGAAACGCCTCCAGTGATTCACTACCCTCTTGATAAATTTTTAGCTTGCTATGTTCACCTATTTTTACGCGCTGGTTTTGGTAAATCCAATTAGAAAACTCCTTTCCTACAGCGCTCAATTCCTTTAATGAATCCATAGAATCAGGAACGGAAGTATAGCTTATTTCTAAATTATCTGGATGATCAGCAGATTCAAAAAGCTGTCTCTCAAAATCTAAAACCTCAGTTGCTCTATCCCATTCTATACGACCAAAATCATCAGGTGGTGGTGCCAAAAAGGCCAAATCTTTTACTTGATCTACTGCTCTCTTTGCATCGTAAAATCGCACCTTTCCTAAAGCAAGCACTTTAGGTTCATATTTTAATTGCAAGTTGCGTTTACCAAGTTCAACTTCTGCTTCACTCGCTGATTTCCAAACAGCAAAAAAGCGTTGTTCGATAGTTGGATCCAATGAAGGAGCTTGGGTACTACCCACAACGGAAGCTGTACTATTTGTTTGAGTGCTGCCGGACTTTATATCCTGTGCCTTTCTAGCCTCTCTGGCTTCGCTCATTAATTCTTTTACTTGGGGGCGGGTCAATGGCCCTCGTAAATAGGACATCACCCATCTTGTATGATACACTACTGGCTCGGATTCATGGACATTATGGTATAAAAACTTTCTAGAGCCCAATGAACTGATTAATGTATCAAAATCTACTTTGGCATCATTCCCAGCTTCGGCAATGGCTCCTTTTAAACCATCCACAACTCTCATTTTATCTCGCTCTGTTTGTAATTTCCCAATAAACCAAGTCCCTGCATTGGAAAGCCCTTTATAGTCGATATCCACCGGGTTCTGTGTAACTAGAACTGATCCTACACCGAATGCTCTTGCTTGTTTCAATAAGGTCAATAATGGCTTTTTGGAAGGTGGATTCTGCGTTGGCGGGAAATATCCAAAGATTTCATCAAAGTAGAGTAAGCTTCGCAAACTAGTGGTTCCAGATTGTCGCCGCATCCAAGTAATCAACGAATTAAGCAGTAGTGTAACAAAGAACATCCGCTCAGATTCTGATAAGTGGGCAATGTAAAAAATGCTATGTCTTGGCTTACCTTCTGCTGTAAAGTATATCTTTTCTATGTCGAGAGCATCACCCATTAGCCAGTATTGAAATTGGGGTGAAGCCACTAGGCTGTTAAAAGACATTGCTAGATCAAAACGGTCCTTTTGAGGGTAAAACGTATCTACATCAAAAACCCCCAATTGCTTCACTGGAGGTGATTGAATTCCATTGATCAGTTTCGCTAGGTCAAGATCTTCACCTTGCTTCCAATAGTGCTCAAAAAGTGTAGCCAAAAGAATACCTTCTCTACTTCTTACAGGATCTTCCTTGCTGCCAATCATGCCCAATAAGGCAGCAACTGTACCTTGAATCCTTTCGCGCAACATCTCGGCATCCTCTTCAAAACGTACCTTAGGAGCTGCAAATGATCCCATAATATTTATGGGAACTCCCGAATCTGATCCTGGTGTATAGATTGTGTAATCAACAGAAGAGGTAAGATCTTTAATTCGTTGCGGATCTTGTCCCCATTCAGCTAATCCATTTTTCCACGTTTCCGCCATTTTGGATGCATACTCTGAGACCGATAATCCTTTCCTGTTTGCATCATCAGGATTAATCCATTTTTCGAAAGAGGAAGGACTAAGATCTTCAAACTGTAGCAGTAGATTAGTCATATCTCCTTTAGGGTCAATTATTATAGCTGGCACTTTATCCAAAGCGGCTTCTTCTAATAGTCCAATACATAAACCCGTCTTACCACTACCTGTCATTCCTACACACACTGCATGTGTCGTCAGGTCTCTAGAATCATAGTTAATCGTTTCGGGAGTTACTTCTCCCTTCTCAATATCATACCTGGCTCCCAAATAAAATGAGCCTAATTTTTCGGGTGGGCATTTAATCATAATGCTTCAAATTTTTACAATAAAATGGAGGAATGAACGCAAAACTTAATACTAAAATAGCAAATAGCAAATATTGGTTTAAAAACAAATTAGCTTCTTCACAAGACCTATCTTTGAACTATGTCTGAATCTCCCGTAATATCGCAGTTTTCAGAAATGGTAAAAAGTGCCATTCGCTCAAAACAGTTTGTCTCAATGAGTGCCAGTAAACCTATTGCTAAACAATCTATTCCATCCTTTAAATGTATAGCTATTTATAAAGAGGAAGACGTGTTTTTCTCTTTGAACTATACAAAGGAAGACACTCAATTTTCAGAAAGTATTGATACGCAACATTTAGAGAGCCAACTACATGAATGGTTTGTCGAATTCCGTCAAATTGCGTTGCAAACAGAAAAAGAACAAGTTCAATTGCTCATTAGTAAAAAAGGAAAGGGCAAAATATTCAGACATGCTAATCCCGCATCAATATCAAAACATCATAATAGGCAAAAAAAGTACAGAATTTCTCCAACAAGCCCATTCTTACAATCATTAGGATTGGCTACATCAGAAGGAAGAATTAAAGACAAAAGTCAGAAAAAATATCGCCAGATAAATCGATTCCTCGAATTGTTAGAACCTTACCTCGACGTAATAGCTAACAAATCCAAATTAGTAGACTTTGGTTGTGGCAAAGGGTATCTGACCTTCGGTTTATATCAATATTTTTCACTTGAAAAGAAAAAGAAATTTGATATACATGGGGTCGACCTGAAAGAAGAAGTTATAAAAAACAATACAGAAATTGCACATTCCTTGGCTTTTGATACATTAACATTTGCCCATGGTGATATTGTTGATTTTGATGGCTCTATGGATGTTATAATTGCCTTGCATGCATGTGATACAGCAACAGATATAGCCATAGCCAAAGGCATTCGTAATGAAGCCACATTAATAGTAGTAGCTCCTTGCTGTCAAAAACAGATTAGAAAACAAATGCGTCCCACAGGTCCATTAAAAGAGCTACTTAAAAATGGTATCCATATGGAACAGCAAGCTGCATTAGTCACGGATAGTATGCGTGCCTTACTAATGGAACAATATGGCTATAAAGTAAAGGTGATGGAGTTTATTTCCAGCGAACATACTGCTAAGAACATCATGATCATAGGACAAAAAATCAAACGCAATTCTCCTGTAAATAGGGCAGATGATATTGCGGCATTGAAAAATCTATTTGGTATACAAGAGCATGCTTTAGAAGCGTTGCTTCAAGGTAGATAAGTTTTTATCTATTCGTAGAAGACTGAGTTCCGTATTTCCTGCAATTAATTTAAAGTCGTAAAGGCTTTTTCCTAAATCTATAGTATACTCTTTTGACGGATCCACAGGAGAAGAAGGACTAAACTCTCTGGTCCATTCATGAACATCTTTAAAATCATACTTTTCCAGGCTTATGGTTCCACTTGGATTTATAGTGTAGCCAAAATACGCGCCAATGCCTTGACAATCCACCCATTGCAAGCCTTCTCTCTCCGGATAGACCTTATCGTAATACCCCAATTTCCGCTTACCGTTATAGAATTTGATATGATCTAAAAACCGGTGCTTTATATGAGCCGTTTCTCCATTCTCATAGGCATAGTAACCGTTCTTTCGGTCGTTGAAAAATACATTATCAACGGGTGTTGGTGTAATCACTGTATATCGATATCCCCAGTCAATTGTTTTTGGATCCATGCCATCCAATAAAACTGATCTTACAAATCGAGAGCAATTTGAGTTCTTCTTGCCAAAAATGTGATACCGCATAAAACCTGTTTCACAAAACCTTTTGGCAGTGTTGTAGGAATTCTTAAAAGAAGCTTGGTTAAGTACTTTGTAGATCAATGGCCCTCCTGACATATGAATATTGAAGGCTTGATACACCCATTCGATAATGGCTTGCAAATTTTGAATCTTATCTCCTTCAATCTTTGCCTTGAAGGGTACAGTTAAGGTAGGATCCTCAAAGTGCATTCGGGCTCGACCCATACCCATGGGTACACAATATCTACCAAAATCTGCATAAATAATAGTGCCTGTTTTTCGCTCTACCATCACTATTAATGAATGTCCCAGACCAGTGAGGCCATCTTTATTGTAACCTAGAGATTGCAGTATAGGTTTATACCATTCGTCGGGTAAGTAGATTTTCCAGTTAGGAAAACCCATTGGAATTAAGAAATCATTGTACGTCTCCCCTTTCATGACATTTACACGGCCACACTATGATCACGTAGTGCTTCATTTAAAGACGTCTTTTTATCTGTGCTTTCTTTCCGCTTACCTATTATGAGAGCACAACTAACGTTGAAATTGCCAGCAGGGAAAGATTTAGTGTAACTGCCAGGAATTACCACTGCATTTTCAGGAACTTCACCTCTGTAAACCACTTCTTCTGACCCACTTACATCTATAATTCTAGTAGACTGAGTTATAACCACATTTGCGCCTAAAACCGCTCCTTTACGGATTCTGGCTCCTTCTACTACTATGGCTCTAGACCCAATAAAGCAATCATCTTCAATAATAGTCGGTGTAGCTTGCAAAGGCTCTAATACACCACCTATCCCTACTCCTCCTGAAAGATGTACATTCCTTCCAATCTGTGCACAAGAACCTACCGTAGCCCATGTATCAACCATGGTACCGCTACCTACCCATGCGCCTATATTTACATAGCTAGGCATCATGATGACACCTGACTCTAGATAAGAACCATGTCTTGCGACGGCCGGAGGTACCACTCTAACTCCGTGCGCTTGATGATTTTTCTTCAGCGGAATTTTATCGTGGTATTCATAGGGACCTATTTCTATGACTTCCATTTTTTGTATTGGGAAATACAGGACTACAGCTTTTTTCACCCATTCGTTTACTTGCCACTCGTTACCCATGGGTTCTGCTACACGTAACTCACCCCTGTCCAAAGCAGCAATCACCTCACGGATAATCTCCTGCGTTTCTTCGTCCTGAAGGTAATTTCTGTTATCCCAGGCAGTCTCAATTATTTTTCTGTGTTTCTCCATATCATAAAAAGATACGTAATGCAATTAATTGTCCTAAAACGCCGACTAATAAACCATGATACACTTGCCCTAAGTTATGCGCTCCTAAGATAAGTCGACTACTCATAACTAAGCCTGTAATTATAAGTAAAATGATAATCATAATAATCATGTGAATGGCTGTATTTCCAGGCATTAATATGTATCCATAAGACCAGTTATAGGCAACAATGATCATGGCCGTAACCATCCCTCCCATTCCAACACCATGCAAACTAATCTTGGAAAAATTATTAAAGAAAAAAGCCATGAACAACCCTAATGTAGCACCCACCGTAACCAAAGTCATAGGTAATGGGACTTGACCTCCAGCCCTATAGAAGTTCCAACTAAGCCAACAATACAGTAGACTAGTTAAAATCAAGGGACCAATACGCTCATATCTAGATTCCATTTCATGACTTTTGACAAGTTCTAATTTTTTGAAAAGAATCATACCTATCACTGGTAAAACAACGGCTGTGACGGTAAAGTACACGATAAACTGAACACGTTCAAAGTCATTAAGTACATTGAACATATGTTTGCAACTTGCGTAAATAAATAAAAGCAAGTAGGGTAAAATTAGCAATGGGTGAAAAATCACCGATAATATGTAAGCCGCTGTTCTCACGAAGCCCCAAAAGTAATTCTAAAATTTAAGCTATACATTTCTATGTTTAATATTTTGACAACATATTATTAAGTAACAATTTTACATTCACGACGTTGTAAATAATAATGAAAAACCTATTACATATCAGTTTATTACTCTTGCTCACAACAGGATTGTGGTCGCAAGAAGATCTCAACATGTTTGAAACTCAGATTGATGGCATTGTGGTTACCGCCTTAGTTACCGAAGATGGTGATACATTGATATTAGCTGATCTAGATGACATTAGCATTACGTCCTTACGCAGTTTCAAATCAGATGAGGATTATAAAAAGTATATGAAATTCAAAAGGTATGCCGCAAAGGTGTATCCATATGCTAAAGAAGCCATCAAAATATTTAGAGAAGCTGAATATGCTACTCAAAATATGAGTAAGCGTAAGCGCAAGAAATATATGAAGGAACTTCAAAAGCAACTCCGTCAAGAATTTGAAGAACCATTAGTTAAGTTAACAAAGCTTCAAGGTAAGATCATGATCAAGATGATAGAAAAAGAATTGGATAAATCCATGTATGATCTGATCAAAGGAGTTAGAGGTTCATTTGCCGCTGGATATTGGCATAATTTCGGAAAATTATATTCCTATGATCTTAAAGAAGGATACCAGCCAGGAAAATACATTATTTTGGATGCAGTATTGAATGATTTCGATATATCCTACAGAATGGAAAACGAAAAATAAATGATCCTTCCTGCTAATGATGTTGGTTCCGTAAAATGGAGGAGCCCCTCTAATATTGCACTAGTTAAGTACTGGGGCAAAAGAAAAATACAGATACCTCAAAATACTTCAATAAGTTTCACTTTGTCTACTGCAGTCACAGAAACTGAAGTTCAGTATAGATATGACCACCACCAAAAAGAGGGTCCAACTTTGGATTTTCGTTTTGAGGGGAATGATAATCCGGCATTTGGAAATCGAATTTTGAAGCATCTCCATAGTTTAGTAGATCGTTATACCTGGCTAACTCATTGTCATTTTATTATTGATAGCTCAAATTCATTTCCCCACTCTTCAGGTATCGCTTCATCAGCTTCGGCTATGTCTGCTTTAGCTCTTTGCTTACAAAGCATAGATCAAGAAATTACTGGAAATGAAAAAGATGCTGACTTCTTTAAAAAGGTATCAGATGTAGCAAGATTAGGCAGCGGGTCTGCATCTAGAAGTGTTTTTCCTAAAGTAGCTATTTGGGGTCATCATAAGGACATTGAACAAAGCTCAAATGATTATGCTATCCCTTATTATGAGCCTTTGGATGAAGCGTTTCTTAGCTTTCATGATGATATTTTGATTGTTTCTCCAAATGAGAAATCGGTTTCATCTAGTCTAGGACATTCCCTAATGGATGGCAACCCATATGCATCTGTACGCTATGCTCAAGCTAATGAAAATGTATTAGCCATCTGCGAAAGTATGCGCACTGGAGATTTAGAACGGTTTGGGCAAATTGTAGAAGAAGAGGCTATGACCTTACATGCTTTAATGATGGCATCCAGACCTGGATATATACTCATGGAGCCAAATACAATAAACATCATCCGATCTATCAGGCAATTTAGAAAAGAGAGCGGTCTCCCTGTATATTTTACATTGGACGCTGGACCAAATATCCATATGCTTTATCCATCCAATGTGTCCGAACAAATACGTTCATTTAGGGATCAAGAGCTGCTTTCATTTTGTTATAACAATACGCTTATAGAAGATCGAGTCGGAAACGGACCCGAAAAAATAACCTAATGAAATACTCGTTGTCCATCATATTTTTACTCTTTTCCATTTTTGCAAATGCACAAGTGGCTAGTTATTGCATTGACCCTAGTTTCGAAGAAAAGGTAGCTAGCACTATAGGTTTTACTGTACCAGTCATCAGTGTAGAGGAGCTAAATGAAAAAATGGACGAAGAAATTCTTCTTCTTGACATAAGAGAACAAAACGAATATGATATTGGCCATATTGACGGCGCTATTTGCTTCGGGTATGATAAACCTTTATTTGAATTACTTAATGAAGTTCCAAAAGATAAGGAGATCATCGTGTATTGTAGCATAGGATACCGAAGTGAGAAAGTAGGAGAAATGCTGCTTGAAAGGGGCTATGAAAATGTCCTTAATCTCTATGGTAGCATCTTTGAATGGAGCAATGCTGGCTATCCTATCTTTACTTCAGACGGTTCAAGAAGTGACCAAATTCACACCTATAATAAACGATGGAGTAAATGGGTAAATGAGGATAAGATTCAAAAAACCTGGTAGTTCCTCCAATTTTCCGTAAACGTTTACAGTTTTATCTTAAAATCTCTCGCTTTGTGTATACTAAATAGTAGGTTTGCACTGATTTTACTAATCTGAGTCCAATGACAGCAAAAGAAATTAAGAACACTTCATTTGAATTATCCAGTGTCGGAATTCACAATCCTAAAGTATACTGGAACTTAGCTCCAGCAGTACTTATTCAACACACACTTTCCAAGGGTCAAGGAGAATTGACTAATTCAGGTGCCCTTTCTATTGAAACAGGAAAGTTTACGGGTCGATCCCCTAAAGATCGATATATAGTAGAAGACGAAATCACACAAAAACAAGTTCACTGGGGTAATATTAACATCCCCATGACATCGGATCAATATGATCGTCTTGAGCAAAAGGTGCTAACACACCTCAATGCCAAAGAAGAAATATATGCTAGAGATTGTTTCGCATGTGCGAATCTGAAGTATCGACTAAATATTAGAGTTGTCACTGAGCATCCGTGGCAGAATCTTTTTGCTCACAATATGTTCTTGAGACCTGCTGCGTCTGAAATTGAGGATTTTCAACATGAATGGATGATTCTTGCGGCTCCTGGTTGTATGGCTGTGCCGGAAATAGATGGTACCCGGCAAGAGAATTTCGCTGTGATCAATTTTACAAAAAAGCGAATTATTATTGGAGGTACGGCATATACTGGTGAGATTAAGAAAGGGATCTTTTCTGTTTTGAATTTTGCCCTTCCTGTAAACGATGGTGTTTTTCCAATGCATTGCTCAGCAAACGTTGGGGAGCATGGTGATACAGCCTTGTTTTTTGGATTATCCGGTACAGGTAAAACAACACTTTCTACGGACCCAGAACGTAAATTGATCGGTGACGATGAACACGGTTGGTCTAAGACCACAGTATTCAATTTTGAAGGTGGTTGTTATGCAAAAACAATTAATCTATCCGCTTCGAAAGAGCCAGAGATCTTTAAAGCTATCAAATTTGGGGCTATGGTGGAGAATATGAATTTCAAAGATTCTAATTCCCATATTCTAGATTTTGAAGATGCCACAAAAACGCAAAATACAAGGGTCAGTTATCCCATTAATCACATTGATAACATTGTATTCAACTCCAGAGGTAACACTCCACAAAATATATTTTTCCTCACGTGTGATGCCTTTGGTGTATTACCTCCGATCAGCAAGTTGACGAATGATCAGGCCATGTATTATTTCCTTTTAGGCTATACAGCAAAGGTTGCGGGAACGGAAGCGGGAATAGATGAGCCGCAAGCTACATTTTCCTCTTGCTTTGGTCTTCCATTTCTTCCACTAAACCCAACAACCTACGCTAAAATGTTGGGAGAAAAGCTGGAAAAAGCAGAAGCTGAAGGCAAACCAATTAAAGTATGGTTAGTAAATACAGGTTGGTCAGGTGGTCCTGTGGGAGAAGGTCGTAGAATGGAATTACCGTATACTAGAGCCATGATTAAGGCTGCCTTAAATGGTGCGTTCAAAGATGTTGCTTTCACTAAAGAAGCCCATTTTGGCCTTCAAATTCCAACGGAATGTCCTGATGTACCAAGTCATATACTAGATCCAAAACAAACATGGAAGAAGGCAAGTGAGTATGAAGAAAAAGCCACATCTATGGTTAATCTCTTCAAAAAAGAATTTGTCGTTTATTCTAACACGGTTACCAATGCAGTAAATGAAGTCCTTTAGTTTCTAAGGCTAGCTTGGATGTAACGAATGGTTTTGTTATTAGCTAAGTGATCTAGCTCATAGTACGTTTTAATGTCTAAGGTATCCATGAGATAATCCGCATGATAGATATCTGGCTCATGGTATAAAATTCTATAGTTATCATTATTTGACAATGTCTCAAGGCTATAATAATAAAGAATAGGACTGTCTGTTTTAATATGGATTAGCCCATTTTTGGGTAAAATATTTGCATATTTTTCAAGAAAATGCGGCGCAGTAAGTCTCCGATTATCCTTGGTGCCTTTAATGAATGGGTCGGCAAATGTGATCCATAATTCTGACACCTCTCCTTTTTCAAAATATTGATGTAGGAACTCTATCCTTGTTCGAAGAAAAGCTACATTATCTAAACGCTCTTCCAAGGCTATTTTCGATCCTTTCCAAATACGAGCACCTTTGATATCAACGCCAATAAAATTCGTGTTGGTTTCCTTTCTCGCTAAGCCAAGCGTGTATTCTCCTCTCCCACAAGCTAGCTCCAAGACTATCTTATTATCGTTCTTGAAGTGTTCTTTGGCCCAATGTCCTTTCATGGCTTTTTCTACAGTAGGACTAAGAGTAAGAAGATCTGTGGATGGATCAAAATTCTCGTATACATTCTGAGCATTCAGAATTTCGTCAAATTTTGTTAATTTATTTCTCTTGCTCAATGTAATTCATATATCAGACCGCCAAGTTAGTATATCTGGATATTATTACGATAATTGCCTTGATGTAAAAAGAAATTTTCCAACTTTGCGTTCTAATTATCTGAATACAAATTCATGAGAGTATTTAAAGTAGCCATATTTCTTATCCTTCCCCTCTTTTTGCAGGCACAAGGACACAAATTTGGTGTTAGAGCAGGAACCGATTTTTCCAAATTTATTGGACCCACAGAAGAGGGTGAGTCGTTTTCATTTAGCAACGGATTTCATTTTGGCATCAACTATAGTTTCTTTTTTACTGATTAT
The DNA here is from genome assembly GCA_020629315.1 of Saprospiraceae bacterium. Classification (GTDB taxonomy): domain Bacteria; phylum Bacteroidota; class Bacteroidia; order Chitinophagales; family Saprospiraceae; genus JAHDDO01. The sequence continues at coordinate 15,060 of JAHDDO010000011.1, forward strand.
TTCGGACTCGGTGCGGAATTACTTTATCAACAAAAAGGAACGCAACGAAATTTTAATGGAGATAGTTTTTACCCTATCCATAAGCCTGGTGAAACGTCCTGGCACTTTGAAGATGGTCAGCGCGATATGGCTCTAAATATATCTAATGCGTATATCTCTATCCCAATGACTGTACATCTAAAGCCGTTCAAAAAGCTGGAGTGGATAGGAGGTTTAAATGCTAATTTCTTAATACTTCCTGTCGGCAGTGGTTCTCTAACATTTACTAGCGACATTAATCCTACTGGTTTGTTCTTTGATCAAACCTTAGTTCATCAATACTATGAAGATGATAATGGTGACGAATTTAGCAGTACCGCCCCGTTTAATCCGGCTGTTTTTTGTGGTGATGATGTAGTACGAATTCCTGGCTCAGTAGGCGCCTATTATCATATCCCTACAGCAGATGATAAAGAAAGGTTATTCAATTGGTTTGACCTTACGGCAGTAACCGGTTTTAATGTTTACTACAATAAGAGTTTATATTTCGGTGGACGGGTTGAATATGGTCTTCTAGATCTCACTAATGAGAAGGTGGATTACTCTCTTGCCGAACACAATGGTAATAACTTCGTTTTCCGAGATGATCGAGATGTCCATTTTGGTTTTCAAGTGTCTTTAGGTTTTAGATTCTAATTCCTAAAAACACGCCTACGGGAGGAATTACTTGTATAGCGAAACCGTCATTTACCCCGAGAAATAAGCTGGTCTCGGACCCAATGAATAATAAAGGATGTAGATAATACTGGAAGCCAAGACCGGTAGACAATCCAACTATTCCTGAATCATTATCTTCTCGATTTGGAATATTAAATCCACCGCCACCTAGATAAAAATCATAGGTCGTAAAGTACCTGAATTTAGGTGTTAGACTTCTGTTATTCTCATATCCTATACGAACCAAGGCTCTAGAAACTCGGTCTCCATTCGTATTAATATTAAATCCTAAGCCTAAGCGAAAAGCATGTTCCTTAAACCCCCAGCTATAGGACAATTCTACAGGTCCCGATTTAGTAGGACTTTGCTTTAATGGAATGAGCTCAAATAGCAAAGGACTCATATTCATTGAAAAAGACTTAAAATTATAGTCTTTAAACTCTTCTAAATTATCCTTGATGTATAATAAAGAATCTTGATCTTGTGCTGAAATCACTACAGAAGTGATGACAAAAAACAATAAAAGCAGCCTCTTCATACTTTAAAATTTAACGATGAAATAAAGCCATTGAGGCGTATTAATTTTTGCTTCTAATCTACTTTGTTGATTTATATCCTCAGGACCCGGAAATGTTATAAATCTAGTTTCCTCCTGACGATTGCCTACAAGGGCGTACAAACTACTTTCAATCTCTAAAGCAATATTCTTTGCTATCAACCATTGGAGACCTAGGAATATATCTCCGCCCGCTTTAGCATCACGGGTATATAATTCTACATTTTCATTACTTATTATTTCCTCACTATATCCTGCCCTTCCATTAAATCCATAGGTCAATAAAAAGGAATTCGTCAGCACTCTACGCCATTCAAAACCAAGTCTAAGATCACCTTTAAGTAAATTCTCATTAAGAGATAAGGTATTATCTGCACGTGTGATATTCATGCCTGCCCCTATTCTTAGATATTTATTATTTCCAAGACGTCTTTTATAACTAACTGGAAAATCTGACGCTTCAAAACCGGCTTGATTGCCTAACGATCGCACCAGCATATCTGTAATGTTAATCCCTAGTTCGTGCTTATATTGATGGGCAATGTCCTTCTTTTGAGCACTAGCTTGAAAGAACAGCAGCAGAAATAGGCCTAATAGTGTTGTTTTAATGATTTTCATATGCTGTATTTAAATAGAAGTTTGACGTTTCTTCCGGGGCCATTTACCCCTGAAGCAAAAGGTCGGTAGAAACTATCTAATATATTATCAACCCCAAACTGCAACATATACTTTTCTCCAAATTTCTTGGTAATGTTCCAATTTAATAAATGATAATCTAAACTTCCAACGGGGGTAGCTAAATCTGGATTGTCTACGGAGCCTCCAAAATCATTAATATCCTTGGATGAAAAATACTGATATCTAATCATACTCTGCCAACTGCCCACTTCATATAGTAAGCTTCCTGTGGCAAACCAAGGAGGAATATGCCCTAAAGGTCCTGAAACTTCTCTATTCTCATCTAACACATTTCCTTCCGTGATATTTACACTGATTTCGGACCGTAAGGTCGAAGATAGGCGATAGTTGCCCGATAATGTTACACCTCTCACTCTAGCTAGAGCTGCATTGCTATTAGCCGTAACAAGCAAGGTATCCCCTTCATACAGGTAGCTTGTTTGTCCATCAGGTAAACTAAAAAAGTCGCGTATAATAGCGTCCTTTAGTATGGATTGGTATCCCACTATTTGGAAATTGCTTCTCTCTGATTCGAATTGATAAGCTAATTCAAAATTTTGGGTCCGTTCTGGCGACAGATCTACATTAGGAACAGTGATTTCATTATTATTGACTCTAATCTTTGCTAGATCATCTACATTAGGTGCTCTGAATGCAGTACCAAGACCCAATCGTATCGTCGACCTCTCAATGGAATATCTACCATAAAAATTCCATACAAAGGCTTGCGTTTGGCTTTCAATACCATCATAATAATGCTCAGGCCATTCAAAAATATCTCGCTGCACATAATGTAACTTCATCCCTTGGAAGCTCTGCCGCATCCCTCCACTTAGCTTTAAACGCTGATTTTTACTATACCAATCTGTTTTGAAAAACATGCCGGTGTTCCACAAGGTATTATTTCCGTCAGCATACCTGCTTAACTGATCGTTTAGTTGCTCGCCACTAATTACATTTTCGCTGTATGCTTTTGAGTTTACAGCATTAAACTGAAAATCTGCTCCATAGGAAATTGAAACTCGATCAAATAATAACTTCCCAGCGTCAAGATTTACGCTATTAACAAATACATCTTCTTCGTTAAATATGCGATTGATATTACCGAATCGTCTATTAATTCGATCTTCATCAATACGTTGATAGGCTAGCAGTAAAGACAGGCGATCATAAAGTTTGTTCTGTTGATCTAATTCGAATAAAGCACTTAATAGTAATCTATTTTGAGGTCCGTAATACCATTCTGAAAAGCGCAATTCCCCAAGTCCATTTTCTTCGATGAGGGCATCATATCTTGGAACATCACTTGATGTCGAATATTGTATATTCAAAAAAGTTTTAAATTGATCACTAATCTTGTATCCTATTTTTTGGATGATGTCAAATTGGTCATAGCCTGAACCTACTTGCAAATGTGGGTTTTCATTAACGCTAATCATATCTTGACCCGTTGATGACGTTTCTACAAATGAATTTCGTAGACCAAATGTTGGAAATTCTTGGGGTCTAAAAGCTTGGCCTGAACGTAAATCACCAAATCGATTAATACTTATGCTAGTATATGTACTAAACTCCGAGGAGGACATTGAACCATCCAAATGAATACCTAAGCCCCTATTAACTGAATGCGTGGACAAAGATGCATTAAAATTTCGTTGGATACCATCAGCGCAAAATCTAAGATTCTTAGTCCTAAAATGAATAACACCACCCAATGCATCTGATCCATAAACCAAAGAACCAGGGCCAAATAACAGTTCCACTCGCTCTAAGCTTTGGTGATCCACCGTCATGGCATTCTGAAGATGTCCATTGCGATAAATAGCGTTATTCATACGGACTCCGTCTACGACCAATAGTAGCTTATTAGCTTCAAAGCCACGCATGATAGGGCTACCTCCTCCGTATTGACTTTTCTGAACAAACACTTCTCCACTTGAGGCAAGTATATCCGCTGTATTTTGCAATTGTAATGCTTCTAAATTCCTAGCACTAATAGTTTCTACTTGGCCTATTATTGACGATTTTTTCTCATTATTTCGACCTATTAAAATGATTTCATCCAAAAGTAAGTCTGAGCTTTGGAGCGTTATGGTCATAGGGAAAGAACTTTGTTCCGAAATAGCCAGCTCGAGCTCTTCATACCCTAGATATTGAAAGACTAAGGTTTTGCCAACAATCTCTTCTTTAGAAAGGGAGACCTTGCCTAGTTCATCTGTAATAAATCCATTGTTTTCGCCAAAAATGAGTATTTGAACACCAATAAGAGGCACACCTTCTTCATCTAGAACTTGTATTTTTTCTTGTGCACCTAGCCATACAGATGCTAGTAAAAAACAACTACAGATCAGCTGCCTTTTGCAATCGTATAGTAAACGTAGTTCCTTCATTTGGTTTCGAGATTTTGACAAAGATCTTTCCCTTATGATAATTCTCTATAATCCGGCGAGCTAAGGATAAACCTAAGCCCCAGCCCCGCTTCTTTGTCGAATATCCTGGCTGGAATACTGTTTTATATTTTGATGCTGGAATACCTTTCCCCGAGTCGGTAATATCAATATTTATATACGCGCCATCGTGATAAATATACGATTGAATGGAGCCTTTATTTTCCATTGCATCCAAAGAATTGCGTAATATGTTTTCTACGACCCAAGCAAAAAGATGCTGATTAAGTAATGCTTGGTGATAGGCTGAACCGTCGTGATTCACAGCAAAGTCAATTTTCTTAGGTGCTCTACGCTTCATATAATGGAATGCCTTTTCTACTTCGCTAACTACGTCATAGTCTTCAAGCTTTGGTTTTGAGCCAATTTTTGAAAACCGGTCTGCAATTAATTCAAGGCGTTCTACATCATTTCGCAATTCCATTACTATTTCTTCTTGATCCGGATTGATACCACTACTCTTTAGATGTTCGATCCAAGCGATAATAGCACTTATAGGTGTTCCTAACTGATGAGCTGTTTCTTTAGCCATACCTACCCAAACCCGGTTCTGCTCTGCCTTTCTAGAATTACTAAACCCAAGGTATCCAAAACCTACAAATGCACCCAATAACACCATTTGGACAAATGGGAATAAGGTGATCAGTTTATACAATCTTGAATTTTCAAAGTAGATGTAACGAGCATATCCTGTTGTTTCCACTGGTTCTTTACCCGCTTTTAGAAATTTTTCTTTTCGCTTTCTATAATAATCTTGAGAATGTTCTCTTGGGAAATTTGCAGCGGTGAATATCCCGTCTTCACTTTCCATGATCACCGGGATATTATTATATTTTTCTAGGATATCGGCTTCAAACTGAACATCTGCATCTAAGGATTTTTCATAGATGGACTCCATGGCCTTAGCATATAGAATCACCTTATTTTCCTCATTTTCTGCTAATTTATTAGCTAAATAGCCAGAATAAATGATTGTGATCAGCACGATGACAGATCCAGCAATCAAAAAATATAATTTCCACCTTGATTTCCTTGAGTAGATATCCATTAAATGATAAAGATACGTGCAATAACTAAAACGAATCCATTCCCATGATTCTTATAAATGTGTCTACTTTTGTAGTATGGCCGAACAAGGGAGAGAAGATATACGACTTTATTCAAAAGAGGCGCTGATTGAGCGGCTTGAAAGTGATGGCTTTAAAGGCTTCAGAGCAAAACAGATCTACGAATGGCTTTGGAAAAAAGGAGCCGCTTCTTTTGATGAAATGAGCAATGTATCACTTTCTATGCGTGAGTGGTTAACCGAACGTTTTGAAATACGAAAAATAACATTGGACACAGCCCAATTTAGTTCTGATGGGACTATTAAAAGCCGATTTAAACTATGGGATGGTGCCATGATTGAATCCGTACTAATTCCAGTACCGAAAGATAAGAGGTTTACGGTCTGTGTTTCTAGCCAAGTAGGTTGTAGCTTAAGTTGTAGTTTCTGTGCCACTGGCAAAATGAAACGAGTCCGAAATCTTGATCCAGGAGAAATCGTTGATCAAATACAATTTGTAAATGATCAATCGTTAGAAAAATTTGGTTACCCTCTGACAAACATAGTTTTCATGGGGATGGGTGAACCTCTTCTTACATATAAAAATGTAATGGAAAGTATAAAGATGATAAGTTCACCTGAAGGATTAGGTATGTCCTCAAGACGAATAACTATAAGCACAGCAGGCATTGCAAAAATGATTCGAAAATTAGCCGACGATAATTCTAAGGTCAATTTAGCTTTATCTCTTCACGCAGCCGATGATAAAAAGCGAGATCAAATTATGCCGATCAATGAGCAAAATGACTTGGATAGTTTAGTCGATGCCTTAGAATACTACTACCTGACGACTCGCAATAAAATTAGCTTTGAATACATATGTTTCGCTGGCTTTAATGATTCTATAGAAGATGCTGATAAACTGGTGCAACTGTGTAAGCGTTTTCCAGTAATGATAAATATAATCGAGTATAATCCTATCGCTGGCTTCGACATGCATAAATCTGACGAAGACCAAATCAATAGATTTGCGAGACGAATTCGATCCAAAGGAATCATGGTTACTGTCCGACGGTCAAGAGGTAAAGATATTGATGCGGCTTGTGGCCAACTGGCTAATATTGATTAAACACTAGGAAGGAATTCTGCTATTTCAGCATAATGGTATCCCTTCCTAAGCATGTAGTCCTTTATTTTTTTATGCTTAATAAAGCGATTTTTTTCACGGTCCAATGTCCTTTCTTTTTTAGAAATAGCTTTTATAATTTGATCTATATATAATTGATTATCAATTTGTTGTAACGCTTTTTTAATATTGTAGCTCGAAATATTCCTTCGCTTTAACTCCATCGTTATTTTAGCTTTACTCCAAGCTTTTATTCTGTGTTTACCACGGGCGTAGCTCTCTGCAAATCGAGTTTCATTCAAAAAGTTATCAGATATTAATTCACTAATTATCTCATCTCGGTCATCACCATAGACGCCATATTCAAATAATTTATTAGCCACATCTTGGTGACAACGATCTTGATAGGCGCAATACTTTTGAAGTTTATCCAGTGCCTGATCTGGTGTGAGGTGTTGTTTGTATTTCTGTGGTTCCAAAATTATTTACCATTAATTAATCTGCCAAAGGTGTTACTTCAAGTCAAATTTTCGTCTCCAAACTGTAACCAATCCAAATAATAAATATGGAAATAAATGTAGCTAATATTGCCCAGACCGTTATTGAACTAAGTATCACCTACCTTCCTAAGGTAGCTTTAGCCATACTTTTCCTAATAATAGGTAATCGTCTCATAAAGTGGATAGTTAAAGTATTTGGCAATACACTAGCTAATACAGAAACAGATATCAGTCTATCGAAGTTCCTTCAATCACTGCTAAGCATTGGTCTACGCATAATGCTTATTCTTTCGGTTGCCTCCATGTTTGGTATTAATACTACTGCGTTTATCGCCATTATAAGTGCATTAATGGTAGGTGTAGGCATGGCACTCAATGGTACTATAGGCCACTTCGCCAGTGGAGTCATGATTCTTTTATTCAAACCGTTTAAAGTGGGAGATCTTGTAACCATTGGTGGAGGAAGAACCGGAACTGTTGAAGCCATTAATGCTTTTAACACTACACTAAAAACCCTTGATAATCAAAGAATTATAATTGGAAATAGTAATGTAACAGGTAATGATGTAGTTAATATTTCAGGCCAAGGCGAAGTGGGTGTAGAACTCAGTTATGGCATAGGCTATGATGATAATATTGATAAAGCAAGACAAATTATTCTGAAAGTAGGTTCTGAATGCCCTTATATACTTAACGAACCTGCCCAAAGTGTAGTCGTATCAGAATTAGGAGATAGTGCAGTCATATTGGCGACTCGGCCCTTTTGTAAGAGCGAACACTATTGGGATACAAAATTCTACATGCAAGAAAATGTCAAGAAAGCTTTTGATCAGCAAGATATCGGTATACCATATAATACTCTTGATATTAAAATGCTTACCAACTAAAATAAATTAGGCCGATCCGGATACCCGAATCGGCCTTTATGTTGCTTATTGCTTTGCTGTTATTTATGATTTAATCGGCAATACTCTTGGACGGATACTAGTTACCTTAGCTAAATAGTTACTAGTCAATTTTGTCAGTGCCATTATACTATCTCTACTCTCTGCTAACTCCCTTCGCTCTCGTTCTTTTCTTCGCTCGACCATCGCGTCAAAAGAAACTTTATCATACAATCTAAGATAATCGTGCATCCTGTTTGATGGTATAATCAAAGTATAATCACCTTTTGCTGGTATCAAACCCTTTTTGTAAGATGGATTCAATCGTTTTAGTACATCAATATGAATGTTAAGACTCTCGCTTAAATCATTGATTTTCAAGTCTTTATTTACATCTATTTCTACCGTTGACTGTAGCAACTCGTCTGGGACCTTTGGCTGTAGACCGTGCTCATGATAGTAATTCATCAAGTATAATGAAGCTATGACTCGTGGAACATACGCTTGTGTTTCTTTAGGTAAATATTTACTCATTTTCCAAAAGTCTTTGGAACCTGAGCGCCTTATGGCTTTTCTAATATTCCCAGGGCCTGCGTTATAGGCAGCAACGGCTAATGTCCAATCGCCAAACTGCTCATACAGATGTTCTAGATAATCCATTGCCGCAGCAGTCGATTTTTTAGGGTCTCTTCTTTCATCTATTAGCTCAGATATCTCTAAGCCCTGCATTTTACCTGTGGACTTAATAAATTGCCATAATCCAGCCGCCCCAACTCTAGATGTCGCGCTAGGTTTTAGTAATGATTCAATGACGGCCACGTTCTTAAGTTCGGAAGGTAAATTACGCTTAGAAATTTCCTCATCAAATAAAGGAAAATAAAGCATCGCCCTACCTATTAGATCCTCGGTTGCTTTCCGGTGATAATAGGTATACTGTAATACTCTTGTTCGAACTTCAGAAGTATATTTTATTGAAATTGCTGACTGAAGATTCTCCAATCTATTGGAAATATCGGCATCAGTAGGTTTCTGAACTTTGATGTCTAAATGGAATTCTGCAGCAACATTAACAGATGCAAACACTGTCGTAGGAGTAAAGCCTAACATCAGGACACAAAACACCACCATCATCGTAGCTATACAACGAATTCTGTTCATAGGATCAAACTTGTAATTTTCGGCGCTAGCCGAATGAGATAATCAAATAATTAACGTCAGTTCGTCAGGTTAACAAAATAAAATTCGGATTTCATATATAAAGTATTTAGCATACGTAAATATATGAGGTGCAAATATAAAGGACTTTTAAATTGTAAGTGAAGTATTTTTAATATTAAATTTTTATTTAATATGTTAAAGCAAATCACGTGCCAATCTTAAAATCACCAAATAAAATTTGCATGGCTAATAAAAACGGGGGTTTGAGTGCTTTGTTTTAGTGTAGGGCGCTTATTATTCTAACAAAGTGTTAAATCAACGCTTTTAAGCTTTCTATTAGTATATCGGAGGAAAGAGCCGTTTGTTCTCCGGTCTCCATGATCTTTACTGAATATGTCTTTGATTGTACTTCTTCTTCCCCTATTATCATAACAAGTGGGATATTACGTCCTGCTGCATATTTCATCTGCTTTTTCATTTTAGCAGGTTCAGGGTAGACATCGCATGGGATGCCAGCACTTCGGATAGTGGCAGCTAAATTAAAACTATGGGCTAGTGCTGCTGCATCTAAGGATAGCAAGATTAGAGGTACTGTTGCGTCTGTATCCTCTGGAAATCGGTCTAATTCAAGCAAGACATCGTAAATCCGCTCAGCTCCAAAGGATATTCCTACACCTGAGAGGTCGCTCATACCAAAAACAGAAGTAAGGTCATCATACCGACCGCCGCCGCCAATACTACCCATTTTCACTTCTTTAGAAACTACTTCTAGTATACAACCTGTATAATAGCTTAATCCCCTGGCCAAACTTATATCAAAAACAAGCTCCTGCTTTATCTCTACTGCATTAAGATAGGACAACACCTGTTTCAATTCCTCGTAGCCTTTCATTCCTGTAGGTGCATTTGTAAAAAATGCAGGTAATTGTTCGATATCCTTAATAGCTATGCCCGCTAACACTTTGGAAATGGCCTCCTTCGATATACCTCTTCTTTCCATTTCCTCCGCTACTTTTTCTTCACCTATTTTATCCAATTTGTCTAGTGCAACGGTCATGTCTACAAATTGAGCTTCGATACCAGCAGTTTCAGCTATGCCGTATAATACTTTTCTATTATTGACCTTTATTTGAGTAGATAAGTTCAATCTAGTAAACACTTCATCATAAATCTTTACCAATTCTGCTTCATATAGCAATGAGCTAGACCCTACTACGTCCACATCACATTGATAAAATTCATTGTATCGACCTTTCTGAGGTCTATCAGCTCTCCAAACTGGTTGAATTTGATAGCGCTTAAAAGGAAATTTTAACGCATGATGATTCATCACTACAAAACGGGCAAAAGGTACCGTCAGATCATATCTAAGACCTCTTTTTGAGATACTGGCGACAAGACCATTTGAGTCTTTATTTTCGAGGGCTTCTGGATTTGCTTTGGAAAGGAAATCGCCATTATTTAACACTTTAAATAACAGGGCATCACCTTCGTCTCCGTATTTACCGGTAAGAGTGTGAAGATGTTCCATAGAAGGTGTTTCTAATGGACCATATCCGTACAGTTCGAAAACATTCTTTATCGTTGAGAAAATGTATTCTCGTCTTTTTATATCCTGCGGCCCAAAATCCCTGGTACCTTTTAATATAGTCGGTTTCATTCCTTTAATATGCCGCGTTAAATTGGGATAGAAATCGGACATCATTCTCAAATAACAATCTGATGTCTTCGATTTTATATTGTAGCATAGCCTGCCTTTCAATACCCATTCCAAAAGCAAAGCCAGTATACTCCTTTGAGTCGATACCACAATTATCAAGAACTTGCGGATCGACCATTCCACATCCTAAAATTTCTAACCAACCCGTACCTTTTGTAATTCTGTAATCAACGTCCGTTTCCAAACCCCAATACACATCCATTTCTGCACTTGGTTCGGTAAATGGAAAATAACTGGGTCTAAGTCTAATCTTGGTGTCAGGACCATACATTTCTCTGGCGAAATAGAGCAACGTCTGTTTCATATCAGCGAAAGACACGTTTTTATCAACATATAATCCTTCAACTTGGTGAAATTGACAATGAGAACGGGCAGAAATAGTTTCGTTTCTATACACTCGCCCTGGCGCTATAATACGAATCGGAGGTTGTGTATTAGTCATGACTCTAGCCTGGACAGAAGATGTATGCGTACGCAATAATCTAGTAACACTGTCTTTTAAATAAAAGGTATCCTGCATATCTCTTGCAGGATGATCCTCTGGGGTATTCATCGCAGTGAAATTATGCCAGTCATCTTCAATTTCTCTCTCCTCTTCTACAGTGAAACCTATTTTTTCAAAAATGTCGATAATACGGTTCATCACTAGAGATACTGGATGTCGTGAACCTTTATTACTCCTAGCATAAGGAGCGGTAAGGTCTATATTATTTGCTTTGCTGTCAGCTTCTACTTTAGCCAATTCTCCTTTTGCTTTTGCAAAGGTTTCCTCAGCCGTTTTCTTTAGGTCATTGAGACGTTGGCCAAATTCTTTTTTCGACTCATTAGGTACATTTCTAATCTCGCCAAATAAGGGCTTGATCGTATTTTTACTACCTAAGTATTTTATTCTGAAGCTCTCTAGCTCCTCCGCCGAGTGAATAGTTTCACCTTGTATTTGGTGAAGCATTGCATCTATCTTTTCGAAAACCGAATTACTCATATACTATCTTAAATTACAAAGGTAAGTACTTATTGATAGAAGATAGACTTTCACATTGTAGCTTTGCGTTAGTTTTTAGAATAAACCCTGCTAATAGGAATACGTAACCAATGCGAATCATCCAACGCTTCTTATCAATACGACCCAATATTGATCATGCTCTGTATGTACTTTTCAGTTTCGCATTTATTGTATCTATCATTTATGCAAAGTTTGTGATCTCTGTTGTGATGTTTGCTCTTTGCATCCTCACGCTGATACAGTTGCTTTTTAAGGATTATAGCTGGAATATTGAGCACAAACATTTCTTGTGGTTAACGCTACCCTTTATAGCTGTTTTATTTTCAGGAATTAACACAGCTGATGTTTCAGGGTATTTGCACCACTTACGCCTAAAAGTGCCTTTTCTTGTTCTTCCACTCATGTGGGTCTATAAATCTGTTTTCTTTGCCAAGCATGCCAGACCTTTACTCCTCTTCTTTGTGGCAATTTGCACATTTTCAGCATGCCCCGTTTTAGTAACATATCTGAGCGATATGGAGTCATTTAATATAGCCATAAGCAAAGGACAAGCTATACCTACTCCTTTAGGTCATATTATGTATTCGCTGATAATCACAGGATCTATAGCTGTATCTTTTGAAATGATTCTTCAGAACAAAGAGTCCACAGCTATTAGGTGGGTGCTAATAGCAAGCACTCTTTTTCTATTCATATTCCAACATATCCTAGCTAGTCGAACGGGTGTTTTCCTGAGCTATTTTAGCATTATTTTCCTCGCTTCATGGTATCTAGTTCAGCGAAAAAAATTAGCTGCGTTATTTCCATTTTTGTTTTTACTTGTTTTGATTTTTGGTTTAGCAAGTCAGTGGATCCCTTCATTACAAAAGAAACTCTCTTATGCTAAATGGGACGTAAAGCAATTTTTGGACAATAAAGGTGATGGATATTCTGATTCCGATCGAATACTAAGCTATCAAGTAGGATGGGCTTTGTTTAAGCAAAACCCTGTCTTAGGAACTGGTATTGGCGACTTGAGAACAGAAATGACATTGGAATACAAGAAAAAATATAAGCTCCTAAAAAAGAAATATCCCCACAACCAATATCTATTCCACCTATCTGGGATGGGTATCATTGGTTTCATTCTTTTTATGGCCGGTATTATCGGTCCAATGATTTTTTATCGAGAAAAAGCGATCCCTTTATATTATTGCTTTCAATGCATTTTTCTATTGGCCTTTCTTGTAGAGAATACCATTGAAAGGCAACAAATGATTGCATACTACCTATATTTTACGCTCTTGTTTATGAGCATAATGGTACATCAGAAACAATTCACCAAATCTCTTAGCTACTAAATGTTCTTATTGGTTTCTAAACCACACTTTAAAAACTCTAAATACCCATCTATTCCTTCACGATATGGTCGAGGGGCAAGTAATACTTCTTCATTGTTCGACATAGGAATATATAATGGTTGAGCATTATTATCGAAATTCAGAATTTGGAAATCAGCCCATTTGTTTCCTACATTTCTGATCTTTTCACCCGGCCGTACTGAATTATACGTTTTGTCGAGCTTTTTCCGATCATCTACATACAGTGAAACTAATACATAGTCATCATTTAGCATTTTCCGGACACGGCTATCAACCCAAATAAACTCTTCCGTTTTTCGGCAATTTACACAGCCATATCCGGTGAAGTCTACAAACATTGGTTTGTTCTCTTGCTTAGCATAGGCCAAACCTTCATAGTAGTCCTTAAAGCAATCAATGTTATTAGCGCATTTAGTGTATGAGCTATACTTTTCTTTCAAAGCTGGATCTAATTCTGGTTGAGGAAGGAAGAAATTATATGTTGTCGGAGGTGCTAAACCAGAGGTTATCGCTGGTGGATCGTAAGACTTTATCTCGTCATTATACATGAATCCCGTCGCTAAATATATCGTTGTAGCTAAACTTACCAAGGCAAACGCTAAACGAGGTCTTGACAATTTAGTGACCTTACTATCGTGCGGGAATCGGATATAACCGAATAAATATAAGGTCATCGCTATACCAATAAGAACCCAAAGTCCTAAGAATAGCTCATACCTAAGTACACCCCAATGACTTGTCATATCTGCAACAGATAAAAACTTGAGGGCTAAGGCTAACTCTAAAAATCCTAGCACCACTTTTACTGTAGTCATCCAAGATCCAGATCTTGGCAATGAATTTAACCAACTTGGGAATGCCGCGAATAAACCAAAAGGAATCGCGAGTGCCGTAGAAAACCCTAGCATTACCATGGTGGGCCCCAGATAACTGCCTGTAGAAGCGACCTGAACAATAGCCGTTCCGATCAATGGCCCCGTACAAGAAAATGAAACGATTGCTAAAGTGGCCGCCATAAAGAAGGTACCCAAAAGACCTCCTTTATCTGCCATAGAATCTGTTTTTGTAGACCAAGAACTCGGTAGTGCAATTTCAAAGTAGCCAAAAAACGAAATGGCGAAGGCTACAAATATTATGAAGAATAAGGTATTAGCTACCCAGTTTGTTGATAACTTATTTAACGCTTCTGGACCTAATGCTGCTGTTACCGCTAGACCTAGACTTACGAAGATTAAAATGATAGATAAGCCGTAAATTAAACCATTTACCCAACCATTTTTATTAGCGCCTCCTTTAGTAAAGAAACTAACCGTAATAGGTATCATTGGGAAAATACACGGCAAAAGTATGGCTACTAAACCACCTAAGAAACCACCGATAAAAATGCCCCAAAGACTTTGATCCTTTTCTTCAATTTCTTCACCACAATTTCCTTTAGGATTTTCGAAGGTATCTCTGATCTTAAGGATTTTCTGATCTAATACATCACCTTTAATATTCCCTGCTAATGATGAAGCGCCGCCCCCTTCAAGTGCTTTCTTAGTGGGGTCATACGCCATGCCATTCGCAAGGTCAAATAGAAAGTCGACATCTTTTGGAGGTAGACATCGTTCCTTATCGCAAGTCATATATGTCAGATATCCTTTTATAGGTCCTGAGCCTGCTTTTACTTTTTGTTTGATCGTAAAATCTTGGTCACCCAAGAATTTTATAACATTTACATTATCAAATAATGGGTCTGGGCCTTCTTTTCTATGCCCTTCTTCTATCGATTCCCCGATCAATTCCGCACCTGCCAAATCCTCATATTCTATATATGTAGGAACCGGTCCATCATCACTAGTAAATTGCGAATACACTGTCCAGTCGTCATCAATCTTGGCCGTATAGCTAATTTCGTATTCACCGTTCCCTACATCTTTTGTAGCAAAATCCCAGGATACCGGATCTAACAATTTTTTCTTTTTAGGTTTTTCCTCTTCTTCTTCATTGTCCAATGTAAAGCTTGATGCTACACCTGATTCATTGGTAGCTGGAGTAGCTTTACTTTGAGATTTTTGATTCTGAGCGCCTTCGATAGTAAAGCTGAAATCAACATCTTTTGGAGGCAAGCACCGAGAATCATCACACGTCATAAATGTTAGATATCCAGAAATGGTTGATGAAGTACCGCCAGTCTTTACCTTTTGTTTTATTACAAATGGTTCGTCATCCAAAAACTTAATTACATTGGTATCAAACAATTTGTCATAGCCCTCTTTTTTATGTCCAAATTCTTCTGATTCACCCACCTTTTTGGCTCCACCCATTTCTTCATACTCAATGTATGTAGGTACTGGACCATCATCACCTGTGAATTGAGAATATACTGTCCATGTTTTATCCATAGTAGCCGTAAAGACGAGATTCACCTCATCATCTGAAAGGACTTCTGTGCTAAATTCCCATGAAACTGGGTCTAAAACTTGACTGTATGAATAGAAACTAATAGAAAGGAATGTAAGTATTAATAAGAATGAT
The DNA here is from genome assembly GCA_020629315.1 of Saprospiraceae bacterium. Classification (GTDB taxonomy): domain Bacteria; phylum Bacteroidota; class Bacteroidia; order Chitinophagales; family Saprospiraceae; genus JAHDDO01. Next base: position 30,754 of record JAHDDO010000011.1, read on the forward strand.
CGCATGTAGCTAAAATTTAAAGAAAAGCGAATCTAAAAAAAAGTAACCCTGAGAGTTTAATTATTGTCCTACAATTTTGTCTGTAAGACTACCTCTTTTGGAGGTAAACATCTATCACCTGAACAAGTCATATAGGTAATGGCAGCTTGAATGGTTGTTGAAGCATCTAAAATCTTTACTTCTTGAATAAGAGAAACCTCATCAGAAAATTTGGAGACATTGACCTCAAATAGTTCACTATATTTTGTAATGGGCTCTCTTGATTCTTGATAGTCGCCTACTAAAGCGAAACCTTCATTTTCTACAATTTCAAAAGAGGTAGGTATCGGACCATCATCCTCTGTGTCTTTTGAATAGATAACCCATCCATCTAAAATGCTTGCTGTTGCTACTAAATTGTAGATATTTTCTGCTTCCGTTTTTTGTAAAGACAGCTCCCAAGTAACTGGGTCTTGTTGTGCTTGAGAACTAATCGAAAAGATGGCAAATAATAAAATGAAGATATATCTCATGGAATCAAATTTGAATACCCAAAAATAGTCGGGTTTTTTCCATGAAAACAGGGTTATAACTTCCTTTAAAAGAATCTTAACTAATTTATTTGTGCTACCAAGGATTCAAACAAACGTTTTCCTTGGACGTTTCCTAATGCTGATTCTGATGCTCTTTCTGGGTGTGGCATCATACCAAATACATTTCGTTTCTCATTCATAATCCCAGCTATAGAAGAGACAGAGCCATTGATATTACTTTCTTCACTCACAGAGCCTTCTTCATTGCAATACCTGAACATAACCTGATCCTTGTCAGTAATCTTTCTAATGGTATCATCATCAGCATAATATCGACCATCTGCATGTGCAATCGGGATTTTTAAAACATCCCCTTTGCTCATTTTATTAGTTAGGGCGCATTCTGTTGTTTCCGTTCGTAAGAAAATATTCTTACAAATAAACTTCTGATCACGATTTCTAAGTAGAACTCCAGGAAGCATTTCCGCTTCTGTTAAAACCTGAAAACCATTACAGATACCAAAAACATACCCCCCTTTGTCTGCAAAACGTTTCACTTCTTGCATGATTTTCGAATATCTAGCTATAGCTCCTGAACGTAAATAATCACCATAACTAAATCCTCCAGGCACAACGATACAATCCAAATTTCCATACGGACTTAGGTCAGATTCCTTGTGCCAAATCTTTGACACTGAAAATCCCATTACCGATGATAGAACATGTACCATATCATCATCACAATTTGATCCTGGAAATACAACAACACCTGCTTTCATTACAATAAATTTTGAAGGTCAATGGGGAAAAACCCATAGTGATTATTAAGCACCAAAACTAAACAAACTATATGTATTAATTCATGTACTATACTATTCTTTGATTTCAAATAGGAAAGACAAAATAAAATTGAAAATGGCCATGCAATCACTGTGATTAATTGGGGTTCTATCTTGCAAATAAATAGCAAACCAATAAAACACAAAGATTGCCAAAGAAACAACAAAGAAATCTTCTTACGCGCCGCTAAGCTTTTCTTTTTGATGAAGCTGCTGAATTGAAAACTAGGAAGCAATAGAATGAATAGTGCCGCCGCAAATAATATCCAGTCTGTTTTTACCCATGAAGAAAAATCAAATGAGAGACTAGCATTTGCTAACCATTCTTCTACGAAGAATGCATGTGCAAGGTTTTTGAAAAATAAAGTTGAAAAAACGATTATGAATACTGAAGTCATACTCAACAAGAATTGAAAATAGGATCGTAGCTCTATGGATCGTAGGCTATTAATCGTTAAAATAGCGAGAGGTATCATTAACACATATGGAAAGTAAAGTAATGATGCTAAGCCTGTATAAAACCCGGCCATAGCCAATGGAATATATGGCCTAGGATGTTTGGTCAATGTAAATAAACTTCTGAAACATAAGATCAGAAATGTATTAGCTAACAACAAAGGTGTCATAGATAACTGAGACCATAAGAGGGAAGCTATCAAAATGTAGATCAAACCAGGAATCACCGTAAATTCTCGAGTAATTCGATTTATAATTACGATCCTATTAATCATAAGCCCTTGAAAAAAAAGCAACAAGGATGTAAAAATCACATGAAGCAAGGGTGAACTCAATACACTGTTTATGCTATCGAATACCAAGCTTGGACAAGCTGTATCATGGACTGTTTGCTCTTTGAACAATAAAGGCAAACGCAGCAACAAAATATAGGGAATCAGTAACAAACTGTTCACCAAAAGATTCTTACGATATAAGAAAAGCACCTTTCGCTTATTTAGCTCGTAAATTTACAAAATTTGATCATGCGCTTCCTCATCAATAGTAACATTGGACCGCTAAACAAATAGGACTCCATACTTGTTTACAACTATAGAATAGTACATTTGCATCACATGGTGGCTCGTCTACAAGATATTAAAGCTCCTATTGCCCAGGATCTCATTCAGTTTGAGAAGCACTTCAAAGAAAGTCTCAATTCGCACGTTCCATTACTTAATAAGATAAGTTACTATTTGGTTAAGAGGAAAGGAAAACAAGTGAGACCCTTATTCGTATTCTTGACCGCAAAATTACTTCACGGTATTAATGACAAAACCCACACGGCGGCCTCTTTGATCGAATTATTGCACACAGCCACATTAGTGCACGATGATGTTGTAGATGACTCGCATATGAGAAGAGGCTTTTTTTCTATAAATGCCTTGTGGAAAAATAAGATTGCCGTACTTGTTGGAGACTTTTTGTTATCTAGAGGGTTTCTATTGGCGATCGATAAAGGGCATTTTGACTTATTAAAGATTTTATCTGTAGCGGTAAAAAAAATGAGTGAGGGTGAATTGCTCCAACTTGAAAAAGCAAGAAAATTAGACATTGATGAATCCGTGTACTTTGATATAATTCGAAGCAAAACAGCCTCTTTAATTGCGGCTTCGACTTCTTCTGGTGCCGCATCCGTAACAGACGATAAAGAAGTAAGAGAAAAATGCTGGGACCTAGGAGAAAAAATCGGAATGGCCTTTCAGATCAAAGATGACCTTTTTGATTATGGAGAGCAAGAAATTGGTAAACCTAGAGGTATTGATATCAAGGAGAAAAAAATGACCTTGCCTCTGATTTATACCCTTCAACAATTGCCATTGGGCCAACGAAAACAAATCATAAACATAATCAAGAGGCAGTCCGATAACCCTGTAAAAGTGCGAGAAATCATTAGTCTAGTGAAAGAAAAGCAAGGGCTACAATATGCTGAAGAAATCATGAATCAATATCATAAAGAAGCCTTGGACATTCTTAATACTTTTCCGGCCAATGAATCAAATGAAGCGCTACAACAACTTATTGATTTTGTAATCCTACGACGTAAATAATTTAGGACTCGGCGTTTATTCGCTGAATATTCGCGCCTAGCGCATTTAACCGTCCATCAATATTTTCGTAGCCTCTATCTATTTGAGAAATATTGTGAATAGTGGAATGACCCTTCGCTGATAAAGCTGCAATTAAAAGAGAGACACCAGCTCTAATATCAGGCGAACTCATAGATATCCCGCGTAATGGAAACTTCCGATCTAATCCTATGACTGTTGCTCTATGTGGATCGCAGAGAATAATTTGGGCCCCCATATCAATCAACTTATCCACGAAGAATAATCTGGATTCAAACATTTTTTGATGAACGAGAATACTTCCTTTAGCTTGAATGGCCGTAACCAATAAAATACTAATTAGATCAGGCGTGAAACCAGGCCAAGGGGCATCATATACGGTCAAAATAGAGCCATCAATAAAGTTTTGGATCTCATAGTGATCTTGGGCAGGAATATGAATATCATCCCCTCTAAATTCCATCTGGATACCTAATTTCTGAAAAGTGGATGGAATTATGCCCAAGTGAGGCAAACTCACGTCCTTGATGGTCAATTCTGAGGCCGTCATAGCCGCTAAACCTATGAAGCTACCTATCTCTATCATGTCCGGTAAAACACGGTGTTCTGTACCGCCTAATCGTTCCACACCTTCTATGGTCAAAAGATTGGATGCAATGCCTGATATTTGAGCACCCATGCCATTTAACATACTGCACAATTGTTGCAAATAGGGCTCACAAGCCGCATTGTATATTTTAGTAGTTCCTTCGGCCAAAACTGCCGCCATAACCACATTTGCTGTTCCTGTTACAGAGATCTCCTCCATATGGATAAAATCACCCTTTAACGCCGAACCATCCAAATAATATTTATCTTCTTCTGCATTATATTGGAAGGAAGCCCCCAATTTTTGAAACCCTATGAAGTGGGTATCCAAACGTCTACGCCCAATTTTGTCGCCACCTGGTTTTGGTAAAAAAGCCTTTCCAAACCTAGCCAGCAATGGGCCCATCAACATAACGGAACCTCTGATTTTTTGTGCTTCTTTTTGATAATCAGCAGATGCTAAATAATCCAAATCTATTGTAGAAGCATTAAAACTGTAATCATTTTTACTGAGCGCTTCTACTGTAACGCCTAATCCTTTTAATAGCTGAATTAAACGGCGCACATCGAGAATGTCCGGAATGTTTCTAATGATGATAGTTTCCTCACTTAGTAAGACTGCGGAAATAACTTGCAGGGCTTCATTCTTAGCTCCTTGTGGTGTGATTGACCCACTAAGTCTTGCATTACCCTCAACCAGAAAAGAACTCATATTTGTTTTTATTAAAATAAAAAAGGGGCCATAAAAGCCCCTCTAATATATTAAATAAATCTTTAATATGATAATTACCTTCTTTTTCTCCCACCGCCTCTATAGTTCCGACTTCGGGAATTGTTATTATTCTTGCTTTGGCGATTGGATCGGCGACGTTTATCAATAGAATCTAATAAGCCATCTAAGGATACCTCTTCCGGTATTATTATAGCTCCATCAGATATATTCTTTAAATCCTCCTTGATGATTTCATCATTTACATAATGCTCACGATTCCAATTTTTGTACGCCATTTTCATAAATGAACCAATCACCTTATGGTAGGCACGTTGTTTTGCCTCATCATCCAATGAGTTAGCCTTAGCTATCATAACTTTCAAATAACTTCCATAATGTCTATACGTGTCATTTCGCTGTGGATATGGCACCACATCTGGTTTCAATGCATCTTCTTCTGGTGTAGGTATCACGCCTGATGGCGTCTCTACATCTAGCTCATAGTTAGCTATTCTAAATATATGCTTCCAGATTTTATCTCTGTATTCCAGGAGATTTTTATGTTGTGGATGCATTTGTATCATTAATTGAGCAATGGCATTTACGGTATTCTGTCGTTTCTCTTTATCCTCAATTCCTTTTGCATGTTGTATCAGATTTTGGATATGTCGACCATATTCTGATATTACAAGGTTCTCTTTCTGACTATTATATTCCATTTTAATGTATATCTATAGATTATTCAACAGTTACTGACTTTGCTAAGTTTCTTGGTTGGTCCACATTACACCCTCGCATAACAGCTATATGATAGGCGAGCATCTGCAAAGGTATTACAGATAAAAGTGGTGTTAATGGATCTTCAACATTCGGTATTTCAATGGCAAAATCAGCCAATTTCTTTATCTCTGTATCGCCTTCCGATACTATAGCAATAATGATCCCTTTTCTTGCTTTTACTTCTTCAATATTACTTACTACCTTTTCGTAATTACGTTTGTTAGTAGCTATAACTACAATAGGCATATGCATATCTATAAGCGCAATAGGACCGTGTTTCATTTCAGCGGCCGGGTATCCTTCCGCATGTATGTAAGAAATCTCTTTGAGCTTCAATGCTCCTTCTAGGGCAATAGGGAAATTATATCCTCGACCTAAATACAATGAATTATTAGCATCCTTAATCTCACTAGCGATGTATTTTATATGATCATCATTTTGCAAGATCTTTTCTACTTTTCTAGGGATGGACTCGAGTTCAGTCAATAATTGTCGATAATACCCCTGTGTAATTACGCCTCTCTCATAGCCTAAGATGATGGCCATCAAACTTAGTACGGTCAATTGACTCGTAAATGCTTTTGTGGAGGCAACGCCTATTTCAGGACCTGCATGCGTATATGACCCGGCATGCGTCTCTCTCGCAATAGAAGAGCCCACTACATTCACGATCCCATAGATCAGGGCGCCTTTTTGTTTTGCCAACTTAATGGCGGCTAAGGTATCTGCTGTTTCACCAGATTGGGAAAGGGCTATAATAAAATCATCCTGACGGATAATTGGATTCCTATATCTAAATTCACTCGCATACTCTACCTCAGTTGGTATTCTTGCTAACTCTTCAAATAAATATTCTGCGATTAGCGCTGCATGCCAGGAAGTACCACAGGCGGTCAAAATGATACGCTCAGCTTGCTTGATTCGCTTTGTATATTGATCCATACCTCCTAAGCGAGCCCAACCTTCAGCTGCATTTATCCGCCCTCGCATAGATTCTGCTATGGTGATGGGTTGCTGATAGATCTCTTTAAGCATATAATGCTCAAAACCCGCTTTTTCTATCGTTTCTAACTTTAGATCAATGTGCTTTATCGGATTTGCGGATACTTCATTATCTAGATTAACTATGGAATACGAACCATTCTTATTTATAGTTATAATTTCATCTTCCTCTATATAGATGACCTTATCCGTGTATTTCACTATAGGTGTTGCATCAGACGCTAAAAACATTTCTGACTCACCTACACCACAAACAAGAGGACTTGAATTCTTAGCACCTACTATTTTTTCAGGGTCCTTAGAATCAAACAATACAATCGCATAGGCCCCAACAACCATGTTCAAAGCCTGACGTGTTGCTTCTTCTATTAATAGTCCTTTCGACTTTTGTACCTCTTCAATCAAGTTGACTAATACTTCCGTATCTGTTTCTGATTCGAAGGTGTATCCTAATTCTTGCAGTGCTGATTTAAGACTAGCATAGTTTTCAATAATCCCGTTATGGATTAATACGATTTCTCCGTTATTTGAAACGTGTGGATGTGCGTTTACATCATTGGGACGTCCGTGTGTTGCCCAACGAGTATGGCCAATACCCATGGAACCACTTAGGTCTTTTCCTTCGATCAGCTTTTCAAGCTCTAAAACCTTTCCTTGTTTTTTATATGTCTTAACATCCCCGTTATAAATAGAAATACCCGCGCTATCATATCCTCGATATTCTAAACGCTTAAGGCCTTCCATAATAATAGGACTGGCCTCCTTTTTACCAATGTAAGCAACTATACCACACATAGAATTTGCTTAAGGTTCTGAAACAACTAATTTAAGTTTTGCTTGACCTTCTCCAGGTGCATTACCATGTAATACTACTCGTCGAGGTACTTCTAAAGGTTCTTGGGCGACTAATTCAATTATTGGATTGTCAATGGTACCATTTTTAATTTTCACCAAATGGTCCGTAATCTTCAATCGATACTTTCTAACTACATTGCCCATATCATCTAATTCTCTCCGCAAGCGGCCATCAAATGATGCAGAACCTAGATTTACTATATCCGAAAGTAAGACCTTTTGCCCATCTTCATTCTCATATATGGCCAAAATATTTGCATTTGGCTTATATGTAAATAAATCATCCCCAAGTGTTTCATTGATGGTGAGTTCGACCTCGCCATAATTTATACCTTGACCTTCAAAGTTTTTAATCTCTGACAAATCCAAGGTTGCGAAAGTACCTCCGGTCGCTTGGATAAATAGATTTTCGTCGCTATTATCCTCAATGGCCATTTCTACCATTGTACCGGAATAATCATGATTTACCGGATTATGCTTGAATGCCGCCAAATAAAAATCGTAAAATGTCTTTAATGTATCTGTAGTATAATACATCCTAAGCCTGGCGTCAGTCGTCGCCGAACTCAAATTAACAACACTAAACCCGACAAATGACGAAGCATCAGGTTCACTTTCAATAACCATTCCTTTAAAGGTTTCCTGAAATAATGAATCTGATGACACATTCTCATTATTTAACCATAATAAGGAAAAGAAGTCATCAAGTTTAATTCGTACTTGAGGTATATCTCTAAAGAAAGAATCCAGCACAGGGTTATATACAACGATTGAATCATCATAGCTAATTCGCTGTACCGTTTCCCCTATAAGATTAGCGGTATTTGGTTCAATGTAATTAGTGGTATAAAAGGTATCCTGACGATCTTGTATATCTGTATTATGGATGATATCATCCAAGCGGTATACCTTAATATCATGGGTAGCATTGAGCTCACCATAGGCCGCTAAACTATCCAAAGGAAGAATCAAAACTAAAGAATCTAGTACTGCGCCATCAAAGTCCGGGGTGTTTAGAATGTTTGGACACAACACAAGTTGCTGCTCACTAATCCCAAAAATAGGATCTTCTATTCGCCCTACTCTATAGTTATTGGGCGCAGAAATTAATAGTCCGTCCGTGGCGAATGTTCGAATGGAATCCGAAAAGGCATTGGTAAAAACAAGATCTAGAGTATCTGTAAAAGATATATCTATATTATCTTCTCCAAGTAGTCCTGCACCAATGGAAGATTCTCTATCACATGCAACAAAGCATAATGATAAGATCAAAAAAATCAAGGTTACATACTTCATTTGATCGGGTGATCTGTGCCCTACTCTTCTGTTAGGGTTTTGTAAAATTTAATGTTTTCTGCAGGTAATTCCTCATCTTCAGCATATTCCATGACTGGTACTTCCACTTTATCAACCGCCTCGCCTATGGATTTATTTAATGATTTATCCCCTTTCACAACTGCATCTGCGTGTACTAACGCACCTTGGTGTAATCGTATTTTGCCTCGACTTTGGTAAATATCTAAATCTTCTCGTTCAATGCCATTTATAGTGGCCAAGTCAAGCAATTTTTTAGAAAAATGCTTTTCATAGGTATCATTATAGGCTGTGTAAACACATTTACTATTGCTGAAAATAGGCTCATTCTTATAGACCGTCTTCAAATAAGTCGGAATGAATGCAGTTAACCAACCATGGCAATGAATAATATCAGGTGCCCATCCAAATTTCTTTACTGTTTCTAAAACACCCTTACAGAAGAAAACCATTCGCTCTTGATTATCCTCAAAAGGCGCATCTTCTTCGTCATTAAAAATGAACTTTCTCTTAAAAAACTCTTCATTATCCAAGAAATAAACCTGCATTCTTGCTCCTGGCAATGAAGCCACTTTAATGATTAAAGGGTAATCTTCATCGTCAACAATTATATTCATTCCAGATAAGCGAACCACTTCATGAAGTCGGTGCCTTCGCTCGTTTATGGTTCCATAGCGGGGCATAAGTACCCGTACTTCCATACCCCCACTTTGCACTTTTTGTGGTAAACTCCTGACCAACTCTGAAATTTTACCCAATTCTGTGTATGGATTCATTTCCTGAGTTACGATTAAAACCCGTTTTTTAGTCATAAATTTTCTATTATCCTCCTCGAAATTCGGAGTGCAAAGATAGTAAAATAAGGGCAGTTTACCTAACCTAGCTTAAATGTAAAGTATATGAAAATCAATAATATATGCGCTTTTACGTAGCAATAGACTGCATGAGTCCTGCACATACAAGTGCGCCAATTGTCCCAATAGCATATCCCAATACTGCCATAAGAACGCCAACAGGCGCTAAGGTCGGATTAAATGCCGAAGCTACAATAGGTGCAGAAGCCGCACCCCCTATATTAGCCTGACTACCCACAGCCACAAAAAAGAAAGGCGCTTTTATCAGTTTTGCCATTACTAACAATAAGGTTACATGGACCAGCATCCATGTAATACCAATGAAAAATAGACCCAAGTTATTCACAACTTCTCCTAAATTCATTTTCATGCCAATAGTTGCCACTAAGAAATAAATAAAAATAGAACCCCAAGTAGACGCACCAACACCCTCTAATTTTCTAAACCTTGAGAATGAAAGAGCAATACCTATTGAAGTGGATATTACAATTAACCAAAAGAAATGTGACGCTAAACTGTTTAATCCCAATTTATTTAAGGTCTCCATTTTGCCTTTCATGATAGGTGTAATAACATCAGCACCCCAATGTGAGATGGCAACACCACCAAAAGCTACTGCCATTAAGACGAACAACTTAGTTGTCGTTGGTTTCGACTCGACACTTTTGCGATAATTAGCTACTCGTTCTTGCAAATCATCAATAGCCGTTACGTCTCCTTGCAACCAATTGTCAATTTTGTGCCTAATATTAGCACCATACAAAAGAAATCCCATCCAAATATTAGCTACCACAACATCCACAATTATCATGGTGCCAAATAAATTATCATCCACTTCGAATATTTCTTTCATCGCCGTCTGATTAGCTCCTCCACCAATCCAGCTGCCGGCTACCGTAGATAACCCTCGCCAAATCATATCAGGATCATCACCTAAAATGCCTGGTGCTACATATTTACTTACTAAAAGGGCAATTGGACCACCTATGATTATACCCACTGTTGCGGTGCCAAACATAATTAAGGCCTTGGGACCTAGGTTAAGTACCCCCTTTAAATCGATACTCAAGCATAATAAAATTAAACTAGCAGGTAGCAAAAATCTGGAAGCTATATAATAGAGGTTTGAATGGCCCTGGATAGATGTATACTCGGCGGAAGGCACCCCATTTTCCTGTAAAATACTGCTTATTCTATCGAAGCTAGCACCCCATGGTATTTCAATAGCATACTTCTGCAATAGTGCGTCTAGTTCTCCAGTATACCAATGAGAGCCTATCAGGTTTAATGGCCAATGAAGCAATGCTGGAAGAAAGTAACATAGCAATAAAGCAGGCACGATTCGGTAGAATCGCTGCCACCCTTTGTTTTCCAATGATGACGTATGGAAAATTAAAGCCAATAGGATAATCAGAATACCTAAGGTTATGGCATCATTCGTAAAAAAAGGTCTCGCTGCTAAAAAGCTAAAACATTGCATATATCTTCCTTATAGGAAGCAATATAAGGATTAGACAAAAACTTATTCAATGATCCGGAACTCAAGTTGCTTATCTTCTAGATTCACATCGATCAATTTCACCTTGACTGTGTCTCCAAATTTAATGATATCTCCTGTTGCTTTGCCTTGCAGTTTAAATCGCGAGCCCGCATACTGAAAATCATCATAAAGACTAATCATAGGCACAAATCCTTCTGCCTTAGTTTCCTTGATTTCTACAAAAATACCGCGATCGATTATACCCGAGATAACCCCTTCAAAGCTTTCATTCAATCTAGAGGCCATAAATTCTACTTGCTTATATTTTATGGACTCTCTTTCGGCCTCTGCTGCCATTTTTTCTTGAGAAGAGATATGCTTGCATTTTGCTTCTAATGTTTCTTGATTTACTCGAGTTTCATTTTTCAAATTAGCGTACAAGATTCGATGCACTAGGACATCTGCATACCTCCTGATGGGTGAGGTAAAGTGTGCATAAAAAGGAAAAGCTAATCCATAATGGCCAATATTATTGGTGGTGTAGATAGCCTTTGCCATGCAACGTATTGCTAAGGGTTCAATCAGCTTTAAAGCTTCATTTTCCTTAGATGCTTTGCTAAGCGCATTTATAGATTCCTTGACGGCCATTGGACTTTGAAATGAAAAATCAAAACCTAATTCTTTAGCAAACAATGAAACCTCAGCTAATCGCTCCAAATCAGGAGTATCATGCACTCTATAAACAAAAGGAATAGTTTTAGTTTCTCGATCACCAATAAATCTAGCCACTTCTCTATTCGCTAAGAGCATTAGATCTTCAATCAACATATGAGCTGCCTTTCGTTCTTTTACATAAAGGCCTAAAGGCTTACCCCGTTCGTCTAATTTAAATTTAACTTCTTCAGAATCAAAGTTTACGGCACCATCCTTAAACTTTTGCTTTCTAAGTTTCAATGCAATTTCATTTAACTTCTTTAATTCCTTTGCATAATCTCCTTCCCCTGTTTCTAATACTTCTTGCGCTTCTTCGTAGGTAAAGCGTCTATCCGAGTGAATAACTGTTCGTCCAAACCAACGATTTTTGATTTTACATTGATTGTCAAATTCGAAGACAGCAGAAAAACTTAATCGATCAACATTAGGGTTAAGGGAGCATAAATTGTTAGACAACTTTTCTGGGAGCATAGCCACACACCTATCTACCAAATACACAGACGTGGATCTCCGATACGCTTCTTTGTCAATAGCGGAATTCTCTGTAACGTAATGTGTAACATCGGCAATATGAACACCCACTTCTATGTTGCCATTTTCTAATTCAGCATAGGAAATAGCATCATCAAAGTCTTTTGCTGTGTCTGGGTCAATCGTAAATGTGATCTTTTCTCTAAAATCTTTTCTTCCATCATAATCGCTAATCTGAAGTTCGTCCGGAATGAATTTTAACTCCTGCAACACATCATCTGGATAAAAGGAATCAAATCCATTTAAACTCAGAATAGATTGCATAGTTACTTCATGACTATGGTCTGCTGGAATCACTTCTTTTACTCGTCCCCAAATGGTTTTATTCTGTGCATTCCCCCAGTTTACGATATCAACAACAACGATATCCCCATCCTTTGCTTTTCCGGCATCACTAGGTTTCACCATTATTCCCAGGGGAGATTTTGTATGTAACACATCAACTAAACAATACCTCTTTTGGAAATAGATCTTTCCAACAACAGAACTGATAGCTCGCTTAAGAATTGATTTTACCTTGGCTTCTCCTTTTCGCTTATTCTTTGGAAATACGGCAGAAACTTCAACTATATCCCCATTCATAGCTCCCTTTAAATGCTTATTAGGGATAAATAAATCCTCTTCAAGTTCATCGACCACTAAAAAAGCAGAACCATTTCGAGCCATGTCCACTTTTCCTTTATAATTATAGCTAGGGAGTTTTTCAATGTAATCCTTTATACCTGTTTTATCTAGCCTAAATTTACCATCCTTTACATGCAGTATTTTCCCTTCTTCTTCTAGAAGAGTTAACGCATGTTTAATAGCATCTACATTATTACCCGTTTTCAGTTTGGCACTTATCTGCTTTGCATTAAATCGTTTCTTAGGCATCCGAATGAAAAGCCTAAGAATACTGCTCTTTAAGGCTCCAGAACTTAGCTTTTTTCCTTTGTATCGCTTTTTTCGTTTAGCCATGTAAATGCTTCTTCTTTTTGTGATATAATATCTCCATTTTGCATTATCTCCATATACATAGCCTGACTCGAAAGAGGCTCAAATTGATCTTCATCAGCTTGACCAACCATTATGTGTATACTTAAATCTTCTTCAATCTTTGCGACGGAGCTTAAGACTGTATTTCCATCAGAAATCGTTCCTGCAATGACCTTTTGACCTATAATAGTTCCAGTACGCGGATCTAGAGTAACTAGTATATATTGATGCTTTAATAGGCCGGCCTTCCAATAAATTAAGGCAATATAGTTTTCTGTTTCGCTCAATGTAACACATGGAACAAACTCAGTAAATTCATCTATTTCAGTTTCCCAACGTGCTACAAATTCTTCCAAAATCACGGGCGGAAAAACTTTGTTCATCTTACTTATCTCCTGAATGGATTCCGCTGACAATGTGATCGGTGGTTCTATCGAAGGAAAAAAACTGAGAAGATCATCAAAGGTTGGTGCTTTATTAGCTTTCATGCAATTAATTCAACCACAAAATTAGCTGAAATAGTTTTATGGTACCCTGTAAAATTCTTAAAGAGCGTTTTCTTTTATTACCGCTACAATCTGTGGATTTAGAAGTGTTGAGACATCACCTAATTGATCAAATTCTTTAGCCGCTATTTTTCGTAATATTCGACGCATGATTTTTCCAGACCGTGTCTTTGGCAATGCAGGAACGAATTGAATTTTATCTGGCTTAGCTATAGGACCTATTTCTCTTCGTACAACTTCAATGACCTCATTTCGAACTGTATCATCTAATTCAGAATCACCCGAACATATAAGATACGCATAGATACCTTGACCTTTGATCTCATGAGGATAGCCTACCACTGCAGATTCTATAACACGAGGGTGCGCATTTATAGCGTTTTCAACTTCAGCTGTTCCTATTCTATGCCCAGAGACATTAATGACATCATCTACCCTACCAATCACCCTAATTCTTCCTTCTGAATCCGTTCTTGCACCGTCTCCTGTAAAGTACTTTCCTTCAAAAGCAGAAAAATATACTTGTTTACACCGCTCATGGTCGCCATAGGTAGTTCGTATCATAGATGGCCATGGAAAAGATATACATAATAAGCCTTCCGAATTATATTCTCGAATTTCTTCGCCCGATGGATCCACTAAAACGGCTTGAACTCCAGGCAAAGGGTATGCCGCATACGTGGGTTTACAATCGGTTACTCCCGGAATAGAAGAGATCATAATGCCACCCGTTTCCGTCTGCCACCAAGTGTCAACAATAGGTGCTTTAAAACACCCAATCTTTTCATTATACCAATGCCATGCTTCCTCATTTATAGGTTCACCGACACTGCCTATAACCTTAAGGCTAGTGAGATCATGGCCTTCTGTCCACTCATCTCCACATGCCATCAATGCTCTTATCGCTGTTGGCGCTGTGTAGAATTGGTTTACCTTATATTTTTCTACAATATTCCAAAATCTAGATGCATCTGGGTAGCTTGGGACCCCTTCAAACATAATCGTAGTCGCTCGAGATAAAAGAGGGCCATATACTATGTAAGAGTGACCCGTAATCCAACCAATATCGGCCGTACACCAGTATATGTCTCCGGGTTCGTATTGAAAAACATTTTGAAAACTATACGCTGTATATACCATATAGCCCCCGTGGGTATGCACGACTCCTTTAGGCTTGCCTGTAGATCCTGAAGTATATAAAATAAAAAGAGGGTCTTCTGAATCCATTATTTCCACGGGACATTCTGTAGGCATATTGTCCATTTTCTCATGCCACCACTTATCTACATCATCACTCCAATTAATTGGATTGCCTGTGTTTTTATGAACAAGCACATGTGAAACGCTATTACAAGAAATATCCATAGCTTCATCCACAATAGCCTTTACAGGAATTGATTTTTCGCCCCTTTCATTGTAATCAGAACAGATGATCATTTTAGCTTGTGCATCATCAACTCTATCGGCCAAAGCTTGTGCAGAAAATCCTGCAAAAACAACAGAATGTATAGCGCCTATCCGAGCACAAGCCAAAATACCAATGGCCAGTTCTGGAACCATAGGCATATAAAATACTACCCGATCTCCTTTGGAAATATCCATGGCCTTCAGGGCATTAGCTGTTTTGCATACTGCCTTGTGCAATTCGTCATAGCTAAACTTTTTAAAAGCTTCTGTAGGGTCATTGGGCTCCCAAATTAAGGCAGTATCATCACCATGATCTTCTAAATGAACATCTAGACAGTTGTAGCAAATATTCGTCTTTCCTTCGATAAACCATTTTACATCAGGTGTATCAAATTCCCACTGTAACACTTCAGTATACGGCTCAAACCAATGAAAGCTTTTAGCTTGTTCGTCCCAAAAGGAAGTAGGATCATCAATGGCTTTTTTGCATAAAGCTTGGTAATGCTCTAAATTCTTTATCCGTGTAGGCATCCTTTTTTGCCCCAAAATACAAATTAAGCCCAAGCAGCTCCAGAAGAATATTTGGCATATCGAGTAGAATCCATAATTAACTACAAGCTAATGCAGCATTGCATTAATTAAAATCATTAGAATGATTCTAAATAAGTACTAGTGACTGTTATTTAACCTAGCTCCCCTTATAGTATTTTCTATTTTTGAACGAACACAAACGGAAGATTACATTATGAAATGGATCATACAATTTTTCTCATCCAGCATAGGTAAAAAAGTGATAATGAGTCTGACAGGTTTGTTTCTTATCTCATTTCTCTTTGTCCATCTTATTGGCAATTTACAATTATTGTACGATGATGGTGGAGAGGCATTTAATACCTATGCATACTTTATGACCCATAACCCGCTTATAAAAGGCATCTCGTATGGGTTATACTTCTTTATACTATTACACACTATACAAGGTGTAATTATTGCTGCTAAAAATCGATCAGCAAAAGGGTATAAGTATTCAAAGCCTTCTGGTGAAAATGCAAAGTGGGCATCAAAAAATATGGCTTTACTTGGTTTATTAATCCTTGCGTTTTTATTTCTCCACATGGGAGATTTCTGGTTAAAAATGAAATTGGGCCAACTCGGTATGGTAGCAGTGGAAGCGTATGATTTTAAAGTTGCCGATCTATATTCCAGAGTAAGTATAGCTTATCAAAATCCAATTATAGTTGGTTCATATCTAATTGGCTTGGTGGCTTTGTATTTCCATCTTTCTCATGGGTTTAGTAGTGCTTTCCAAACGCTTGGCCTTAACCACAAGAAATACACACCGCTTATCAATGGTTTAGGTATGCTTTATGCGATTGTGGTACCATTGGCCTTTGCCGTGATACCTATTTTCATGTACTTCAAATAATTGGAACATATGTCATCTATTGATTTAAAATCAAATACTCCCGAAGGTCCTTTAAAAACCAAGTGGAGTGAATATAAGGGGACCATGAATTTGGTAGCTCCAAATAACAAAAGAAGAATAGAGGTGATTGTTGTAGGGACTGGCTTAGCTGGTGCTTCAGCAGCTGCTACATTGGGAGAACTAGGATATAATGTAAAGGCCTTCACCTTTCATGATAGCCCTAGAAGAGCGCATAGTATTGCAGCACAGGGAGGAATAAATGCCGCCAAAAATTATCAAAATGATGGGGATAGTACCTATCGTCTTTTTTATGATACCATTAAAGGGGGTGACTACAGATCACGTGAATCCAACGTGTATCGTTTAGCTGAAGTCAGTGCTTCTATTATAGACCAATGTGTCGCACAAGGCGTACCCTTCGCCAGAGAATACGGAGGACTGTTAGCCAATCGTTCATTTGGCGGGGTGCAAGTTTCGAGAACTTTTTACGCAAGAGGTCAAACTGGTCAGCAGCTTTTAATTGGTGCTTATCAGGCTCTTTCTCGACAGATATCTACAGGTCAAGTAAAAATGTACAACCGACATGAAATGTTGGACCTTGTAAAAGTAGATGGAAAAGCAAGAGGAATCATCACTCGTAATTTATTGACTGGCAAATTAGAAAGACACGCCGCACACTGCGTTGTATTAGCAACCGGTGGGTATGGCAATGTATTCTATCTATCGACCAATGCGATGAACTCAAATGTTAGTGCCGCATGGAGAAGTGTACGAAGAGGTGCATTAATGGCAAACCCTTGCTTCACTCAAATACACCCCACTTGCATTCCTGTTTCCGGTGAATATCAATCGAAATTGACATTGATGTCAGAATCACTGAGAAATGATGGTCGTGTATGGGTGCCTAAAACTGAAGAAGATGCAATAGCTATTCGCGAAGGAAGAAAGAAAGGAAATGATATAGCAGAAGAAGATAGAGACTACTATTTAGAAAGAAGGTACCCTGCCTTTGGAAATCTAGTGCCAAGGGATGTTGCATCGCGAGCAGCTAAAACGGCCTGTGATGAAGGAAAAGGGGTTTCTCCTACAGGTCTTGCTGTATTTTTAGATTTTGCCAGTGCCATTGAACGATATGGTAAGGCTGCTGCACATTCTAAAAACATTTCGAATCCTTCACAAAAGAAAATACTTGAATTAGGGGAATCTGTAGTTTCTCAGAAATACGGAAACTTGTTTGAGATGTATGAAAAAATCACAGGCGAGGACCCTTATAAAAATCCTATGAAAATTTACCCAGCTGTGCATTACACGATGGGCGGCGTTTGGGTGGATTATAATCTTCAAACTAATATACCAGGTCTTTTCGCATTAGGTGAGGCTAATTTTTCTGACCACGGCGCCAATAGACTTGGAGCCAGTGCTTTAATGCAAGGCTTGGCAGATGGCTATTTTGTGATTCCATATACTATTGGACAATTTCTCTCTAAAGAAATTAGAACGCCAATGATCTCTGATCAAACAGCAGAGTTTGATGCTGCAGAGAAAGCCGTTCAAGATCGAATTGATAATTTGATGAATATTCAAGGCAATCAATCTGTAGAAAGTTTCCATAGGCGTCTTGGTAAGATTATGTGGGAATACTGTGGTATGTCTAGAAGTGCAGAAGGACTAAAGAAGGGTCGTCAAATGATAAGAGACTTACGTGATGAGTTTTATAAAGACGTATTTATTCCAGGAAGCGCTAATGAATTCAATCCTGAATTAGAAAAAGCTACCAAGGTGGCTGATTTTCTTGAACTAGGTGAAGTTATGATGTGTGATGCCTTAGATAGAAATGAATCTTGTGGTGGTCATTTTAGAGAAGAATATCAAACCCCTGAGGGTGAAGCATTACGTAATGATGCAGACTACACTTACGTTTCAGCGTGGGAATGGAATGATAAAGATCCCATTTTACATAAAGAAGATCTTGAATTTAAAAACGTTGAATTAAAGACAAGGTCTTATAAATAATTAACTGATTAACGAATCAAGAGTATGAAACTTAAACTAAAGATCTGGAGACAACCTTCTTCCGAAGCAAGAGGAAGACTCGAAAGCTATATTGTTGAAGCCAATGAACATATGTCATTTCTTGAAATGATGGATGTTTTAAATGAGCAGTTAATCGCAGAAAAAAAGGAGCCGGTGGCCTTTGAGCACGACTGTAGAGAAGGTATATGTGGCACTTGCAATATGGTTATAAATGGCAGACCTCATGGACCTCAACGAGGTACTACTACCTGCCAGCTACATATGAGACATTTTAATGATGGGGATGTAATTACAGTTGAACCATGGCGAGCAAAAGCCTTTCCGGTTATTAAAGATTTAGTAGTAGATAGAAGTGGATTTGACAGGATTATTCAGGCAGGAGGATATATTTCTGTAAATACTGGCCAAGCTCCAGATGGTAATTCTATCCCTATCGAAAAGGACACTGCTTCAGAAGCTTTCGATGCAGCTACCTGTATTGGTTGTGGTGCTTGCGTAGCAGCTTGTCCTAATGGATCAGCCATGCTTTTTACCTCAGCCAAAGTAGCACACTTAGGAAAGTTGCCGCAAGGTAAAGTCGAACACGTTGCTAGAGTTAAAAATATGGTAGACCAAATGGATGAAGAAGGATTTGGTAACTGTTCGAATACAGGTGCATGTGAAGTCGAATGTCCAAAAGAAATTTCTATTGAAAATATAGCTATGTTGAATAGGTCATATATGGCTAGTATTTTCGGTGCTAATAAATAATTCATGATTAGGGGGTGGGTCAATGTCATCCCCTATTCAAAACACCTTCCTAATAGACAGCTAATTTTTCTAAAAACCATTTACGCTCCGTCAATACTTTTTCTCCTTGTATTGCCTTTCTAAGTTTTTCCAACTTGTTTTTATCAAATTTTTTAAGCCTAATGAGCTTTTTAAAGTATGAGATTATATTCTTATAATTGGTTTTGTGATAGCCTAGCACTTTGCTCCTAATGATATACATATTCATGCTATCTAAATGAGATTCTAAAAGATCATACTCATCTAAATCATAATAAATTTTCGCTTGCAAGGATTTGGCGGCTAGACTGATTAGATGATCTTTGAAATCTGCTTGTACAATATTACTAAGTGCCTCATCACAGTCTCCTTTATAATAATTTATCAGTGCCAGATTCATATGGAATGCAGCATTTCTGTCCTCCCTAAATAAATAAGGCTCGAATCGTCGTGTTAATTCCTCTGCTTTTTCAAAAGCCCCCGTTCGGATTGCCATCATTACCATATTACGATAGCTAAATCTTGAAAGCTTACCTTGTATAAAGAGTATACCAGTCTCTAAGGATCGTTCATACAATGCTATTCCTATCCTCCCATAATTAAAGTCTCCACCATTTAATCTGCGGATACAATAATTCAAGGCAAAGAAATATAAGGAGCGTAATTCATCTGCCTTAAATGAATCAGCATGTTGATCAATAATACGCGTAAACTCTTCAAAATGAGATTCATTGTCAAATTCAAGAAGCATATTACAGGCATAATAGTATACTTCTACAAATGGAGAGTCATAAAAATCGTGCGTTTCAACCCACCTTAAAATGGGTGTAAAAGGTATCGTACGATCACTTTTATAAATATTTTGATGGCTTAATGCGTAACAGATAAATCGGAGCTTTTTATAATAATAACTGACATCTGTTAACTCCAATAAAGCATCGAAATCTATTTCATGACTTCGCCCTTTTAAAGATGTAAATTGATAATATTCAAATTGCAATTCAATCTGTTGATCAAGATTGAAATAATTCGGATTTGCTCTCAGCTTTTTATTCGCCTTATTAAATGAAGCATTGAAATGCTTATCTAAACCGTTCTTTTGATATAATGACAATAATTTCAGATCACTCTCTGCATTTGATTCAACTTGGATGATGTCTTTGATTAAATAGAATTTTTCTACAACCTTATACATTTGGCTTTGGAGAAATCTAAACTTTTGATCGTTGTATTGAGTTCTTGGAAATACTCTTTCAAACAAATGAGTTTTGCTAGAGACATTTTTTGTTTTGAGTTGCAGCAATATTTCAAGTAATAACATTGTACTAGAAGACGACAAACTGAAGACCCCAGCTTTGACTAAAGATGATAATTGATCGATTTCTTTGTTCGATAGTGTTTCTAGTAGCAATAACAACTTAGATTGATTCAAAACTTAATATTTAGTAATTATCTGATATACAGTGTTTTATATTCTATTAATTACTATTTAAACGAAACAAATATGAATAATTGTCTTTTTTCTTTGAGGTATTTCTTTTGATTTTTGACCTATGAACATATTTCGAATCAAAAAACAACGATCATGAGACAACTTCTCTCTCTTGTATTATTCATTGGGATCTTTCATTTACAGGGATTTTCACAAACCTGTCCAGATACCGTAAAGTTCCATCTGGACTTTGAAACTGTGGATGAAATTTTAGAAGTACACTTATCTGCTGAAAACTTTATAGACGTTTTAAGCTTTCAATCTTCACTTTCTTATCCAACCCAAGATCTTTACTTTTTGGGTGCGGAAAGCGCGTATCTTGAACCATTTGGAGATGCAAATTTTACGAATTCAGGTGTAGGTGACATAAGCCTGTTATGGTTTGATAATACAGGCATTAATCCTGTAAGTGTTGATCCATCTGAAACCATTATTACCTTCCGTTTTCTTCCTGTAAATGATGCTACTGTACATATATCATTATCTAATGATCCTACTTCCACAGAAGTATTTTACAGTAGTGGTGAGGCCTGTTATGAGCTAACTGAAGAAATGCATACAGTCACAGAAGCAGAAGATGGCTGCATAGAATTTTATTTTGAAAATGGGTCTTCCCCGGGAACACATATTGACGTTGATTTGCTTGTTGAAAATTTTACCGATATCTATTCCATTCAGTTTACCATAAACTATGATCCAGAGGTGCTAGCCTTTGATACAATGTACTCTGAAACCCTAAACGAATTTTCCGAATTAAATTATTTTAACCCAGATCTAGGTTATATAACAGTTTCATATTTTGATCCAGCACTCATCGCTTTCTCATTAGAAGATGGTGAATCCCTTTTGCATTTATCCTTTGATGTAATTGAAGCACAATCAACTCAATTGACGATTAATAATGATCCTCTTGTTGTAGAGATTATCAATGCAGATTTTGAAGAAGAATGTATGGTGTCTGGCTCAGCTGATATTGTAGGTGAAGGAGCTTATATTTTTGGCCAAGTATACTTTGATGAAAATGAAGATTGTGAAGCTAACGATGCTTCTACTTTAGCTAATTGGATGGTTAAAATACAAGGAGATAACTTCGAGTATGTAACGAATACACAAGCGGATGGAAGCTATGGTAGATTATTGCCACCGGGCAGCTATGACGTTAGCATCATACCTCTCAATGATCTGTGGGTGGAATGCGCACCCATAAGCAGTGGCTTTGTAGACATAGGTCTAAATCAAGAAATCAATCTAAGTGCAAAACCTGCTGTGTATTGTCCAGAGTTACATGTATCGCTAAACACACCTTTTTTGCGCAGGTGTTTTGAAAACACCTATACCGTCCAATATTGCAATAATGGCACACAAGAAGAACCTAATCCTTATATCGATATCATTCTTGACGAATATTTTGATTTTGTAAGTACTTCATATGATACTTATACTTTATCAAATGATACTTTACAATTTGATCTTGATACACTAGGTGTTGGTGAGTGTGGTTCAATGTCATTTACTGTTTATCTCCAATGTGATGAAACGACATTAGGACAAACCCATTGTGCACAGGCTATTATTTACCCTAACTATCCATGCTTATCAATAATTGATCCTAGCTGGACTAAAGCCAGCCTTGAAATTGAGGGGATATGTGATGAAACAGAAGTACAGTTTACAATAACAAATGTAGGGGAAGGGAGTATGGCAGAAGTACAAGAATTTATTGTTATTGAAGATGATGTTATGATGCCTGTCAATGACAATGATGTGGATTTGGAGGCAGGAGAAAGTATTCAATTCGAATGGCCGGCAAATGGATCCACTTACAGAATTAGTATTCCGCAAGAGCCTAATCATCCTGGAGAGTCTATGCCTACCATAGCTTTAGAAGCATGTGGTGAAAACGAGGATGGAACCTTTAGTCTAGGCTTTGTAACAATGTTCCCTGAAAATGATTTAGATGGCTTTACAGATATTGACTGTCAGGAAAATATCGGATCGTATGATCCTAATGACAAGGCTGCAGAACCAAAAGGATATCGAGAGCAACATCTAATAAAGCAGAATACACCTATTGATTATAAGATTCGTTTTCAAAATACAGGAACTGACACTGCATTTAATATTACTATTATTGATACAATATCAACTCATCTATCTCTTGAGAGCTTTGTCCTTAAAAACGCCAGCCACTCATGCAATTATGAAGTAAAAGAGGATAGAAGTATATGTTTTACGTTTGCTGATATTCTCTTAGTTGATAGTACTACAAATGAAGCACTCTCTCACGGATTTGTACGTTTTTCAGTAGAGCAGAATGCAGATCTACCATTTGGTACATTGATTTTAAATGAAGCAGACATCTATTTTGATTTTAACGAACCCATTAGAACCAACACCGTATTTCATGAGATAGGAGATGACTTTGTAGAAATAATAAGTAGCACTCCTAAGATAAATGACCCCAACCTTACATTGGACGTTTATCCTAATCCAACTAGCCAATCATTTTTCCTTGCGTTAGATGACATTGAACAAAGGCAAAAGAAATTACAGATTTTTACCATCACAGGTCAATTAATTAATAGTAAGGTCCTATCCCAAGGAATGAATGAAGTAAATGTATCCCATTTGTCGACCGGCATTTACTTCTGTAAAGTATTTACGGAACAAGGCTTGCTCGGTACATTCCGTATTGAAATTCTATAGAAAGGAAATTTGATGACCCTTACGTTGGAGCTGTCTTCTGGGCAGCTCTTTTTTTTTGAAGCAGCGAAATGAGCCAATTTATGTCTCTTAGTATACATGAGATTAACCATAAAGATGATAGGAAAAGACTATCTTGAGAGCATATGAGAAAGTGTTTGATAGGAATTTGCTGTGTGCTCCTGAGTATACCCATCTTTGGACAAAATAACTTTGGCGTTAAATCAGCTCTAACACTTTCGTTAGCAAAAGCAGAACAGTTACTCTTCGACGACCCTTTTGACTATTTGTTGTATGAAGTAATATTTGAAGAAGAAGATGTTTCTCCTTCCTTTGGAATATTCGGTATTACCAGGGACGATAATTTATTTCTACAATCCGAACTTTTATACCGGAATATTACCTCCAACTTTAGTTACATCATATGGGAGAACAACCCAGCTATTGAAAGAATGGAAGCTAAACGGACCCACTTTATAGTTTGGCCAGTTATTGGGGGAATTGAAATTCAACGCTTCAAATTTGGTGTAGGTCCTGTGTTTTCATTTATTATTTCCGAAAATGAGATCTTTTCTGAATTCAAGCACTTTGAAGAGCGAAGAGAATGGCTAGAGGCCGGCTTTTCTTTTAATGTTGGGGCTATAATCTATCGTCTGCATTTAGATTTTCGCTATGAATTGCATTTTAACAGAGTTGGTGATTACTTTGTATTTAATGAGTTGCAATCCGGTTTTGGTCAAAGCCCAGGTTATTTCAGTATGGGTCTTGCCTATCTTATTTTCTAATTACTCATAGATAACCTTTCGCAAGAACTTTACGGCCATTGTTACTTCAAAAGATACATTCCGTATCTTATTAGCCCTTATGGTTTGTAATTGGCCCGTCCAAGGGTTGGTTGTCTGGATATCAAAATATTGATCATACTGAGGGGATAAATCTGGTTGGATTGAAAATTCCAAAAAAGGTTGCACAAATTCTCTTCGGCTAAAGACAATGCCTCCTGACAAATTAATGCCATAAAGAAACTTTCTTACAAATTGATCTAAGGGATAAAAGCTGGTTGTCGATAGCGATAAGAATTCTTCAAGGTTCGTTCTAACCGTATATTCACCACGAATACCAACTGCATAGAAATATGTGTTTCGATGTCCAAGATCAAATGGACTTTTTGCCCCTACCACTAAAGATATATTTTGAAACTTATACCCTTGGGTTAAGGTTTCAAGATTCAAGTTGTTGAAAAACCGAATAGAACTTCCTCTAGTGTGATATCCTAATTGTGCATAAAAACTTCCCGCGGCATTCGGATTGTAACTTTCAATGAAAAGATCTGCGTGTATATTCATCAATGGCCTTCTTGATGAATACGCCTCCCAACGTTGGGTAGCCATAGTAATCCCAGCTTTAGGGCCAAAATAAAAACCTTGTGCTAGGAGATCAGCACTGCATATAAATGAGATAAAAACTAGTAAAAGGAATTTCTTCATGGATTATTTACTTAATCCAAAGGTATATCTAAAAGACGAATTCATCAGATTTGGTGGCAGTAGGATCATAATAAGCGGGCTTTTTCCCCATCCTAATTATACCCGTAATCTGAATTTTTTCACCTTCCTTGGGTTGCATGCCTGGTGGAATCCTATTCTTGATGTACAGCTGTTGAAGACTAATGCCATATGCCGCAGCAATTCCCTCCATAGAATCACCTTCTTTTACAAAATGAATGTCTCCAAATCGTTGTTTCCTCACACGACTGTCAAATACTTTTTCCTCATTTTTAAGAGAAAAAACCGGAGGAGGATTGGACTCCTCCGGGCGTTCTGTTATCATTTCGGTTTCCAAGGAAATTGAACTATCGGTTCTAGGTTTTATTTTATCGAGATCTACTAATTGACCATCTCTTATAATAATTGGATCGTCAAAAATATAGAGCTCGTAATCTTCAATAATTTGAATCAGTTTTTCTGCATATTTCTTATCTGTGGCATATCCAGCACGGACTAAGCCATAAGCCCAAGACTTATAATCACTTCGAGGTATTTCAAACAACATACCGTAACGATATGCTTTTTTCTCATCCATAAGGAAGTCGGAGTGTGCCCGGTAAGAACTCACCGCTGATCGATATGAACGAAAACAACTTTGAATCTTATTACCCTTGTGATCATATTCATCGTCAGCCCTATAAAAAACGCCTCCATTCCAAACAGATCCACACTTAATGCCAAAATGATTGTTAGCGTTTAATGCAAGTTCACTCCTTCCCCAATTGGACTCAAGCATACCTTGTGCTAGCTTTATACTTGCCGGTATATTGCTTCGTTCCATCTCTTCGATGGCCACTGAAGAATAATTATCTATATACTTATAGATAAAATCCTTGCTATGTGTGGAACCAAAAACAAGAAAAAGGACTAAATAAAATATAGTTAACTTGCTGCTCATTCAATTTCATCACAGTGTTACACAAACATATTAAAAAATTTTTTAATATGTATATATTTAATAATGTTTTTTTTATCAACAAATAGAGATTTTACATGACAAATTTGATGGATCTTTTACAAGGTCAACTAACAGAAGGTGTGCTAGAACAATTAAGTAGACAATTTAATAACGCGCCAAAAGAGCAAACACAAACCGCGGCTAGCGTTGCCATGTCTACATTAATGAACGCACTTGCAAAAAATACAAGAAACCCTCAATCGTTAGAAGGCCTGATGGGTGCACTAAGTAACGATCATGATGGGAGCATATTAGATAATATAGGTGACCTATTAAGCGGCACTCAGACAAGTAGAGCTGCAGATGGTATGGGTATTCTTGGACATTTACTCGGTGGTAATAATTTATTTAATGTTATCGAAATGATCTCAAAATCAAGTGGATTGAACCGAAATAACTCAATGAGTATGCTTATGAAAGTTGCACCTATTGTATTGGGTGTTTTAGGAAGACAAAAAAAGCAGCAAAATATGAATGCAAACACATTAGCTAGCTTCCTTAATCAATCCGTACAGTCTAATGCTCAACAAAGAGCACAATCCCAAGGCCTTATCGAGCGTATATTGGATCAAGATGGTGACGGATCAGCGATGGACGATATAGCTTCTATGGGTATGAAAATGCTAGGTAATATGTTTAGAAAATAATTCGTTTTCTATATCAGAATATAAAAGAGGGTCTTTCTAAGACTCTCTTTTTTTATCTTATTATCTTATGCTTTATTATTTATTCTTCTACCATGAATATTGCTAGAAACACCTTATTCTTATTTATAATTATTATGCTTTGTGCTTGTAACAATGAAGCTGAACCTCCTAAAGAAAAATCTCCAGCAAATAGAAGTCTTACCGAACTCATAAAGAAAAATCCAGAAGACGCTCAGCTATTGATTGAACGGGCAGCCATTTACGCAAAAGAAGGCGTCTATAAAGCAGCCATCGATGATGTTCAAAGAGCGCTTGCCATAGATAATAGCGATGTTTCTTTTTACCATTTGCTTTCGGATTACCAAATGGATGATCAACAGTCCAAAGAATGTATTGAAACATTAGAACTAGCACATGAAATGTTTCCTGAAGATATCAAGACCTTATTAAAGCTTTCAGAAGATCATCTCATCTTACAGAACTATGAGCAATCGTTTCTGGCCGCTAATAAAGTCTTGAAAATAGATCCTCAAAATGCCGAAGGCTATTTTATGGCAGGTATGAATTTTAGGGATACCGGAGATACCGTACGAGCTATTTCTGCTTTTCAAGAGTGTATAGAAAATGATCCTGATTTATTTGATGCTTGGATCATTATGGGTCAGATCTATGAAGACATGGGAAATAAGAAAGCCATTGATTATTTTAATGGGGCAATAGAAGTAGCACCAGAAAATGTGAATGGTTGGCACTCAAAAGCTTTCTATTTACAGAATAATGGCGGAATTGAAGAAGCTCTTACTATCTACAAAAAAATAAATACCATCGACAAGTATTTTCCTCAAGCATATCTCAATGCCGGCCTTTTGTATTTAGATATGGATTCCGTAACCAAGGCATATGATCAATTTAATATATTGGTAAACACTTCTCCTACTAATTATTTTGGCTTTTATTATCGGGGTATTGCTAATGAAATGATGGGTAGGAATTCACTCGCCATAGAAGATTATCAAACAGCTTTACGAATAAACCCCAATTTTACAAGAGCTCAAAAGGCTGTTGAGGAATTATCCAAAGGTTAATTATATACGAATTTGTGCATCGCAAATCTTCAGAGAATACCTTTGTTAAAAATTTTAGATAATTATGGCAGTAATGAAAGTAATTGAGATTCTTTCTAACTCAAAGAAAAGTTGGGAAGATGCAACCGCAAAAGGAGTTGCAAAAGCTTCAAAATCTATTAATAATGTTAAGTCTGCTTTTGTACAAAGTCAGAGTGCTGTATGTAAAGATGGAAAAGTAGTTGAATACAGAGTAAACCTAAAAATTACTTTTGAAGTAAAGTAATATAACAAAAGACTATAAAAAAGGGGGTTTTCTATGAAAACCCCCTTTTTTGTTTAAATGATTCAAGCCATTCGCTATCATCTTTCGAAAAAGTAATATATATACCCAAGTGAGCCTTAACCTATTAGATTATTTAAATAAGTCTTATTCTGCATATGTACCACTATTTCAGCAGTTAACATATATATTATATCTTCATATGATGCAAAAAATTATTTGTTTTTTTTCAAAAAATAGTAGAATCAATAGGTTCTAATTTGTTTATATTTGGCGCATAATTGTTATCCCTACTAACAGTAAAAGAACGCATGAACCAAAGGACTAAACCTAATAATTTGATCGTTAGTCTTGTATCTCAATTTGAACATAACTACGCAAACGGAAACCTAGCTTTTATTTCTGAAAAGAATTTAATTGAGCTGATTCAATATTATGAATCAGAACTCATGTATAGAAAAGCTCTCGAAGTCGTATCAGTCGGTATCACCCAATACAACTATAATGCAGACTTCTTAATAGCTAAAGCTAGAATACATTTTAAAATGGCTGAATTTTCAAAAGCCATTCATTACCTAGATAAAGCAGAAACCATTGCCCCTTTTGATAATGAAATTCAATTATTGAAAGTCAAGGTATTAGCATCTGATGATAAATTCACAGAAGCAATGGCCATTATTGCTGAGCTAAAGCAAATTTGTAGTAGCTGGGAATTAGTGGAAGTTTACTTGTGTGAAGCATTCGTGTTTGAAACTATGCATGATTTTGACGGAATGTTTTTCTCTCTAGCTGAATCTTTGAAAAGAGATCACAAGAACGAAGATGCACTTGAAAGAATATGGTTAGCCGTAGAGTTATCAAAAAGATATTTTGACAGTATCAGATTACACGATGAACTGCTGGAACAAGATCCATACTCACACTTATCATGGTTTAACCTAGGACATGCATATGCTTGTATAGGTGAGTACGAAAACGCCATTGATGCATTAGAATATTCATTTATCGTAAATAGAGAATTCAATAATGCCTACATGGATTGTGCCGATATTTGTGTGCAAACAGGTAAGTATAAAAAAGCATTAGAAGTATTCTTAGAGGCCGAAAAGATTAATGGATTTGATGAAGAGTTGTCCTTAAAGATTGCAGAATGCCAATTTCTATTAGGAAATACAGGAGCCGCTAAGGTCAATCTTTTGAAATCAATAAAGATGGATCCTTACAGCGATGAAGCATACCACATATTAGCTAAATGTTATGCCAAAGAAGAAAAATGGAATCATGCTATTAAGGCCTTTCATAAAGCCATTGCCATTGATGAAGGAGTTGAAGAATACTATTTAGGCATAGGTGAGGCTTATTATCATGTTGGCTCATTTGACAAAGCTGAAAAATTCCTTCAAACTGCCACTAGTATTGCTCCTGAAGCAAGTCAATATTGGTGTGGATATCTTTCGT
Organism: Saprospiraceae bacterium; assembly: GCA_020629315.1. Taxonomy (GTDB): domain Bacteria; phylum Bacteroidota; class Bacteroidia; order Chitinophagales; family Saprospiraceae; genus JAHDDO01. The sequence continues at coordinate 60,266 of JAHDDO010000011.1, forward strand.
TCCTTATAAAAACAAGGCAAATCACCAAAGCCATTGATGTTATTGAAAATGAAGCCCTTCAAGCTACCTTTGGTGCTGACATATTATATTGTCAATTTGTTGCTCTTCATCTTAATGGCAACTTTGAAGCAGCTGTAAAAGTATTAGAGGAGGCATTAGTTGAAGACATCGATCAACATTCATTGATCTTTGAAATAGAACCTGAATTTAAATTAAACAAACAAGTAAATTCTATTATCAATTACTATATGATGGAATTGATGGATACGAAATAATAAGACCTATATCTGAACTGAACGTTCGGGCATACTCAATCTACAATAATCTCATGAGCAATGTGTTTCTCACATTGCTCTTTTTTTATAGAATAATTTCACCCACTCATGGACTATTTTCTGCTATTTATCTATATAAAGTAACCTTAGGCCAGCTGAAAAAGTAATAAAGGCAAACAACGAAATTTTTAACTTTTTTAAACAAACCCACTAATTTATTCACCTTAATTTCTATGACTATGAATTTCAAAAAATTGGCCCTTATTCTTCCTTTATTTGTAAGTATTTCAATGACACAACTACAGGCAACGGATCGTATTACAGACAGTGAACCTACATGGCAAGATCAAATGGTTTCTTACCTAAGTACAATTGACTTTGATAAGTATGATGACCTTGAAAATGTGATGATAGATTTTATGATCGTAGAAGGAGACAAGATCCTTATCATATCTACAAATGAACCAGAAATGGACGCTACATTGAAAAACAAACTTAATTACAAAACGCTAAGTAGCACAGAATTGGAGTTCTATAAGAAGTATACCTTACCTATAGCTATCCAACGATAAAATAAAAAAAGGCCCAGTGAAATCACTGGGCCTTTTTATTAAACAAATAATTTTTTTACACTGCAATTGTCCCTTATAATCGCTGGTGCTTCATCTATACCTATTCTTTGTTGTTCTAAACTATCCCTCTCTCTAATCGTCACTGTATTATCCTCTAATGTTTGATGATCCACCGTTAAACAATAAGGCGTTCCAATGGCATCTTGACGCCTGTATCTACGCCCAATGGCATCTTTTTCATCATATTGTGCATTAACATCAAACTTTAAAGCACTGTACAAGTCTTGCGATGCTTTTACTAAGCCTTCATCATTTTTCAACAAGGGCAATATCGCACATTTCACAGGAGCAATAGCAGGATGAAATTTCATAACCGTTCGAGTACTTTCACCTCCTTTTGAATCTGGTACACTTTCTTCTTGTAATGCCAAACTTACCTGAGCTAAAAACATTCTGTCACAACCTATCGAAGTTTCTACTACGTAAGGAACATAGTTCTCATTTAACTCTGGATCAAAATATTGTAGCTTCTTCCCTGATAATTCTTGATGTTGAGTTAGATCAAAATCAGTTCTAGAGTGGATGCCTTCTAACTCTCTAAATCCAAACGGAAATTCGAATTCAATATCGGCTGCAGCATTGGCGTAGTGTGCTAACTTTTCATGATCATGGAATCGTAATTTGTCAGCTGGAACACCCAAGGCCTTATGCCATTGAAGTCTTGTTTCTTTCCAATGTGCATACCATTCCATTTCTGTTCCTGGTCGAACAAAGAATTGCATTTCCATTTGCTCAAACTCCTTCATCCTAAAAATGAACTGTCTAGCTACGATCTCGTTTCTAAAAGCTTTACCTATCTGTGCAATACCAAAAGGTACTTTTTGTCTTGAAGACTTTTGTACATTTAAAAAATTGGTAAATATCCCTTGGGCTGTTTCTGGACGCAAGTAAAGTTTTCCTTCTTCCCCTGCTACATTTCCTAGCTGCGTAGAAAACATGAGATTAAACTGCCTCACATCGGTCCAATTCTTAGAACCACTATCAGGACAAGCGATTTCCAATTCTTCGATTAAGGACTTTACGTCAGCTAAATCCTCTTTAGATAAAGAATCATTCATACGTTTAAGAATACTATCTATCCGCTCTTGACGCTCTACTACCCTACCATTGGTACTTCTAAACTGAGCCTCATCAAAATCGTCCCCAAATCGCTTTCGCGCCTTCTCTACATCTTTGCGAATTTTATTCTCGATCTTTTCACAATAACCCTCGATCAATTGATCTGCCCTGTATCGTTTCTTTGAATCCTTGTTATCAATTAGTGGATCATTAAAAGCATCAACATGTCCAGACGCCTTCCAAACTTTTGGATGCATAAAGATGGCCGCATCTAATCCTACAATATTTTGGTGCATTTGCACCATGCTTTTCCACCAGTATTCCTTTATATTATTTTTTAGCTCTATTCCATAAGGTCCGTAATCATACGCCGCTGCTAAACCATCGTAAATCTCACTTGACTGATAAACAAAAGCATACTCTTTGCAATGGGCTACCACATTCTTGAAATCCATTTTCTTCGTTATTTGCCCGCAAAAATACCAATTTTATAGCGCTCGATAAGTAAGATTAAATGCAGTACCTTAGCAAGCTACCAATACCTAAATTTTTGATAAAAAAATATTCCATAGATATCTTCAAACCCAACTGGCCTCAATGGAAAATAAAGTTGGTCGATTTTTTCTTAACACGATTACCCGTTTTGCATGTGGGTACGATCAATAAAGTGATCGCAAATAGTGAACACCTTTCAAACAGAGAATTCATTTGGTCTTGCTTAAAAGATATGGGCATAAAAATCCATACAATTGGCACCGAAGCTATCCCTAAGGAAGGGCCCCTAACCATCGCAGCAAATCACCCTGGAGGTGCAGATGTAATGGCATTAATATCCACGATAGGTATGGTTAGAGAGGACCCGTCTATTTTGGCAAACTCCTTAGTCTGTATAGAGCCTGTAAAAGACATTGTAATACCGGTGGATAAGTTAGCATCCAAAAATGCTGTAGATTTTAACCAAATAGACAAAGCATACGAAAATGGAAGGGCTGTTGTATTCTTTGCAGCCGGAATGAACTCTAGACCAGATGAAAGTGGAAATCTCGTGGATAGAAGATGGAGAGCCACGTATTTACAATACGCCAAAAAGTACAAAACACCTGTTATTTTAATGCACATTGATAAAGGCAATAGCCCTTTGTTTTTTAAAGTCGCCAATATCAGAGCAAAGTATAAAAGATTAGCAAAAGTGCCATTAGAAAACATTTTCCAATTAAGAGAATTCGTTAAAGCCAAAGGCGATATTAATGTTTTAGTTTCTGAATGTATTTCATATAATGAAGTAGACCGTCTATTACTTAATGAAACTAAAAAAGACTACAGAGAACTTGCTGATAAAATGCGTGACTTTGTGTATACTATGAGTCCTAATGAACGTGAATTTAACGCTTGAAAATGAAAGAGGTTCTAGTAGCAAAACCATTGGAAAATATTAACCTTATTGATTTTTTTGATGACAAAAAGTCAATCTACAAGCCGGTCCCTACCTTTCCATTCCTTACAGAAGAAGATGTACTTTCAGCGCTACATGAGCTTTGTGATTTTGAAGAAATAAAAAAGGAAATTAAAGAGGTACAGCGTAAAGGTCACAACAAAATTCCGAATACAGAATACGTAATCTGCTTAACAGATTGGTTTAGCTATCCAAACCTTATTGCAGCCTTGACAATTATTCGAGAATGGGCATTTAGAAATGAAGGCGGTGGTGTAGGCAAAAATGATATGGATGCTTTTGACACGTTGCCGATTACCCAACAGTTAATGATCTTAAACCCCCACGCTGAAAGCTTACTTGATGTGATCATTGGAGGGTATAGGTATCAAATACACTCAGGCGACACCTACGAAGAAGGACCTATGGGTGATCATTTCACCTTTAATCCGAACATCAAGAAAGAAACATGGTCTGAGTTGGGTCGTTCGTTTATTAATCCATTTTACCAGAAAAGAGAAACTCGTCAATCTTTTGATTATGTCTTGCATGGCTTAGGCTTCATTTATGCAAATAACCAACACATCAAAGGATACTTTGGTAAAGTGACACTCTATAATATCTACGAACAAAGAGAAGCACACCGCTTCTTCACGGGGACTGCACGCCAATACTGGAAAGCGTCTGATCTCATGAATGTTTATGATAACGAAAGAGTAGAAGAAGGGGAACTCACGGATGACCAAAAGTCGATGTTAGATAGAGATATTTTTAAAGGGATGTTCTACATCTTACGAAAAGAATATCAGATAAACCTAGTCCCAATTATGGCCGTATATAATCGAATGACGGCACTAGAAAATATGTTCTATTTCGGTGCGTTCAGGCATCATGCGTTTGGCAATACGATAGAAGTCGGGATGGGCATAGCTATCGAAAATATAAGACCGATTATTATGGAAAAATTTGTGGATCCTTACCGCTAATAGAATCGCTCGTATCTTTAACCTATGGGTATACTTTTAGGCATATTGGTTTTCTTATTACTCTCCGCCTTCTTTTCAGGCTCCGAAATAGCGTTTGTCACTGCTAATAAACTAGGTATGGCGATGGAGAAAGAAGGAGGCTCCCGCAGAGGGAATATACTCTCAAAATTCTATCAAGAGCCCAAGAAGTTCATAAGTACAATGCTGGTTGGTAATAATATCGCATTAGTGGCTTTTACTTATTTCATGACTTTATTTTTAGAACAATTAATGCCAGGACTGTTACCTTTTCCTGTCATGGCTTTGCTCGTGTTTACCCTTATAATTACGGTTGTTGTTTTACTCTTCGGGGAGTTTATACCGAAAACATTTTTCCGACTTTACGCAAATAATATATTGGTTTGGCTCGCCTACCCACTGTATTTTTTCAAACTATTATTAGCCCCTCCGACATGGCTGATGAACAGTTTGTCCAATGGCGTTTTACGACTATTTAAATTGCCGCTTGATCAAGTGGATTACTCAATCTCTAAAGTCGATGTTCAAGATTATTTTGAAGAGCAAATTTCAGAAGAACAACAAGATATAGATAAAGAAATTCTTACTAATGCACTTAACTTGAGCGAGCTTCAAGTACGTGACGCGATGATTCCAAGAACGGAAATCGTATCGTTTGACATCAATGAAGATCGTCCATCATTAATACGATTAATTAAAGAGACAAAGCTTTCTAGGATCATACTCATTGATGATGACATCGAAAATGTTATAGGTTATATTCATCATCAACAACTCCTATCTGAACCTAAATCTTTAAAGAAAATAGCCATTGATATTCCCTTCGTACCTGAGGCCATGAATCTGCAAGATTTACTAACAAAGTTTATCCAATCGAAAAAAAGCATCGCCTGTGTTGTAGACGAATATGGTAGTCTTGGAGGCATAATTACATTGGAAGATATCATTGAAGAGATATTCGGCGATATTGAAGATGAATTTGATGATGAAGAACTATTGGAACAACAGATCTCAGAAAATGAATTTATCTTTTCTGGGCGTATCGAGATAGACTACCTGAATGAAAAATATGAGAATATAAATCTGCCCGATGGCGATTACCAAACGCTATCAGGATACATGGTCATGACATCTGGAAATATTCCTGAAATGGAGGAGGAGTTTGCCACCGAGAGCTACGTTCTGCAAGCCCTTCAAGTCAGCGATAATAAGGTGGATATTATTCGTTTAGTTGTATTAGATAACAAATAAATCTGATGTGGCATACTAGTTAAATAGACTAGCAGCAATATCATCCGCAAGCAACATACCCATAAGACTCAGTTTTAATACTCCATTTTCTTTTAGTATATGGCCACTTTCTATCCACGGGTTTAGTTGGTTTTGGTCCAATGTAATCCCCTGCTCCGCAAACTCAGTAAGTACATCGAGATGTAAGCCACTTGAAGTTCTAAGTCCCAACATAATCCATTCATTGAAGCGGTCAATATCGGTGAGTAGCTCGAAATCGCCCGGCGCTAATCCATTTTCTATACCCTCCATGTACTTTGCATTATGCGCTATGTTCCAAGAACGGCACCCATCTACTAAACTATGCGCTGAAGGACCTATTCCTAAATAACTCCGCCCAGTCCAATACGATCGGTTATGCTTAGATTCAAAGCCAGGCTTTGCATAGTTTGAAATTTCATAATGAGCAAAACCCTTCCCCTGTAAAAAGTTATGCGCATAGATAAATTGATTTCGCGCCAACTCCTCATCCAAGGGTTTTGAAATACGCTTGTCAATAAATTTTTGGAGAGCAGTTCCTTCTTCTACTGTCAAATTATAGGCAGAAATGTGATCTACATTCCAGCTTGTAATTTGTTCTAGTTCTTTCTTCCAATAATCTAGATCTGTCCCTGGTACACCAAAGATCAGATCCACACTTATGTTGGTAATATTTGATGATTCAAATAAATCCAAAGATCGTTTTACATCTTCTACCTTATGTGCACGATTCATCCATTGTAGCACTTGAGCATCGAGTGATTGGACACCTAAAGACAATCGATTTATACCACTTTCATACCACCTTTCCAAGATCTCCTCATCTATATCATCTGGATTCGCTTCAATCGTTATTTCTGGAGAATTAGCAATATCATAATGTTGGAAAATGGTATCGAATAAAGAGCTTATTTCCTGGGCGTCCAATAACGAAGGTGTCCCTCCACCCAAATATATACTGTGAAATGTATGATCCTTCCAATCTTCGGCCTTCTGAACTAACTCCGCAATAAGGCAGTCGATCATTCGACTTTTATAGGCTAATGAAGTGCTAAAATGAAAGTTGCAATAATGGCAGGCTTGTTTGCAAAAAGGTATATGAAGATAGATGCCTGAAGCGTTATGTTTAGAGTTTCCTGTATTCATTGTACCTTGAAACTTATCAAGTTCTCCAAATGTACCAATTAATAAAGTTGTACATAATGGCTTCCTTTGTTTTCCTGATATCTACTGATCTTTCGGGTCAATATACATATCAGATTACACCTCCGCCGGCCATTAAAAATATAGATGATGCCGGCCGCCTTACGGATAGTATAGCATGTAATGATCTAGCTAACGAAGTTGTGCTCGCTCATCTGAATGAAGGTTATTTTGAAGCTAGCATCGATAGCATTCAATACACAGAAAACAACTGTCTAATCCACTTGCACATCGGACCAAAATATGATAAACAAGGCATCCGCTTAGGAGACATAAAACCCGCATTACTTGATGAATTGAAAATTAATAAAAATGTATTAACTGATAATTTTCATCCAATCTCATCTAAGCGTTACTTGACCAAAATAGTTAGCCATTTTAATAACACAGGATACCCATTTGCTACATTATTTTTGGATAGTACTTCTGTTCAAAACAATCAGGTTATAGGGAAATGGAAGCTTGACCTAGGTCAAAAATTATACTTTGATACAATAGGTATAACTGGAAATGCTAGAATACATAAACGCTTCTTGCAGCAATACTTGGGTATTGAACCACTAAGTCCTTTTAATTTATCTCTGGTGGAAGATATTCCTAGTAAAATGTCAGAACTGGAGTTTATTACCGTAAATGCGGGCCCTGAATTATCTGTATTTAATAGCTGGGTGACGCTAGAAATGGATCTAGCAACAAAGAATACAAGTCGCTTCGATCTTATTTTCGGAATCATTCCTAGTGATGATTTAGAAGAACAGAACCTATTCTTCTCATTCGATATTAATGCAAAGTTGCAAAACAAATTAGGTAGAGGCGAGACCTTTTTATTTACCTTCGAACGCCTTAGGCCAGAGCACCAACAAATGTTTCTTGCCTATAAAATGCTCTATCCATTTCAATTACCCGTAGGATTAGACCTTTCGTTTGACTACTTCAGACGATCATTAGAATTTCTGGAAATTGAAAATAGTTTTGGCATTCTTTTTCCTTTGCCAAAAAGAAATACCCTTTCGATAAATGCTCTATTCGATCGAAATAGACTCATCGAGATTGATAGTACAAGTATCCTACAATCAGGAAGTCTACCTAGTGCCCTAGATGTCCGTACAGACGCTATTGGTATCGGCTTAGATTGGAACAATACAGATTATAGATTTAATCCACAGAGAGGTTGGTATGTAGATGCAAAAGCTAATACTGGAATTCGCACTATACTACCCAATGTCCAAATCCAAGCCCTATCCAATGAAAACGTTGATTTTGAAACGGCTTATGACAGTTTGGACCTACAGGGAATACGGATTCAAGCCTTGGTAGAGGCTGCTTATTTCTTTTCGATAGGAAAACGGAGTTCCCTAATGCTTCGAAATCGTACAGGATTAAATTTCGTTGAAGGCCGTGTAGTAACAAACGAACTGTTTCGTTTAGGTGGAAATCAAAATCTTCGCGGTTTTGATGAACAGGCCTTTTTTGCTCAGCACTATAGTCATTTGACTGTATCCTACCGATTAATACTAGGGCAAAATTCCTACTTCTCCATTCCCTTTATTGACTATGGATATTTTAGAGATGAGGGAGGACATTGGAACCAAACCATAGGCGTGGGTACTGGGATAAGTTTTGACACCAGAGCAGGATTACTCAATCTTTCCCTAGCCGTGGGACGTCTTAATGAGCAGGCCTTTGATCTCGGTAGACCTAAGGTACATGTCGGATTTAATAGTCTATTCTAATGACCAGCCTTTTCGCTTATAAAGGATACTTTGGAATATACCTCTAAATAATAAAAAGCCAAATAGAGCTACCCAAATAGTGTAGCTGCCAAATACACCTTCACCAAAATAAAACAAACTCAAATACAAAATAAAGGCCAAACCCATTGAGTTTCGCATAGCTTTTGAGGCTGTAAGTCCAATGTAAATACCATCCCAAATGTAACAAGCAAAAGCTACTAATGGCATGGCAACTACAAATGGGAAAAATTGCTTGGATAAAGCGAGTAATTCTGCTTCACTATTGAACCAAATAATTATTGAATCAAAAAATAATCCGAATGTAAGACTATACAATAAAGCCAAACCAAAACCCCAGATCATGGTATATCGTATCGTCTGATTTACCTTTGTTTCGTTTTTAGCCCCTACATATTTCCCCACCATACTTTCTGCAGCAAAGGCAAAGCCATCCACACCATACGACATCCAATGAATCAGTTGAATTAGGATCGTATTTACAGCCAGAAACATGGCTCCCTCTTTCGAAGATTGCGAATACAAAAAGAAGAATGCAGATGAAAGAAATAAGGTTCGAATAAAGATATCGCGGTTTATATGCAAAAATCTTAGAAATGCATCCTTGTTCCACAATCTGACTTTATCAAAAAAAGCAAATGTAGAACGGTACTTATTGTACATAATCCATATAGCGGTAAGTAGACCCAAATATTGAGCTATTACTGTACCCCAAGCTACACCCGCCAACTCCCAATCAAAATATCGGACTAACACCACGCTAATAACTGCATTTGTAAGGTTAACTATCAATGTTATTCTAAGGGGAGATACAGCATCCTGCATCCCAAAATACCAACCATTCAAACTATAAATCAACAAGGTTGCTGGCGCCGCGCAAAGTCGTATAAAGAAATACTGCTTAACAAGTGCCATACTTTCTGGTGATACGTTCATAGCCCAACTAGTGGCCCTGAAAATGGGTATGGAAAAGGCTACAATGATCAAGGTAATCACCCCTGCTGTGATGCAAGATCGCAATAAGGTATCTAAGATTTTTGTATCTGAATTTTCCCCAAAAGCTTGGGCTGTAATACCCGTTGTGCCCATCCTTAAAAAGCCAAAATTCCAATACACAAAATTAAATATCATGGCACCTAAACCGACAGCACCTAGATGAACAGTCGATAAGTGTCCCATCAAAACCGTATCCACTGTAGAAATCAATGGAACGGAGATATTACTTAGGATGTTAGGAATAGCAAGTCGAAGGATCTCTTTATTCAAAAGCGGTTAATTTTTCGGTTGTACCACAAATTTATACTTTACCCTTTTTAATAATATTAATTTTGCACTGAATCGCGGAAGATGGAAAAAATAAAAGTGGGTATCTTTTTTGGAGGTCCTTCTCGAGAGCGAGAGATTTCCTTTGCTGGTGGGCGTACCGTCTATGATAATATAGACAAGAGCCTTTTTGATCCTGTGCCCATATTTATGGATAGCCTAGGTCGATTGATCCTTTTAGATTGGTCATACATTTATAAAGGAAGTATTCGTGATTTCTATCCACCAGCCTCTGAAGTCAAAGCTTCTGAATATAATTTTCAAGTATATATTGAAAATGTCCATGATTTAGATGACGAAAAACACAAGGCTTGTATTGAATCAGTAGGTACCGAGATTTCGTTTTCGTCCCTTTCTTCCATAATAGATATTGCTTTTTTGGCACTACATGGAGTAAAAGGGGAAGATGGAAGTATACAAGGTCTTTTAGAGTTTTTAGACATACCCTATACTGGATCCGGAATACTCCCTTCTGCCATTGGCATGAATAAATCAATCCAAAAATCTTGGATGCAGGCTTTTGGCTATGCTTCCAAACCAAGTTTCACTATTCATCGAGCTACTACCATTGATGATGAGCTCATCGAACAAGTTACAGAAAAGCTTGGATTTCCATTAGTAGTCAGACCCGCTAATCAAGGCTCTTCCATAGGTGTCAGCATATTAATGGATACTGATCCTGGAGCTTTGAAAGAAGCCATTAAAAAAGCATTTTTCAAAAGAAATATACATAGGGACCATTGGATAACATTGGACCGCCAACAAAAAATACAACTAGTACGAGAATGGACTGATATCCGAGAAGGAATCGGTTTACCTGTAAAGATTAATGATAAATGGATACATCACCCAGATGCCCTTTTTGAATACTTCGAGAAAGACGGATGGCATCAAATGGTTGCAGAAGCCAAGGATGGCGAATCCGAAGTTATTGTTGAGGGATTTATTTCAGGTCGAGAATTCTCATGTATCGTTATCAAAGACGAAAACAATGGTATAATGGCTTTACCTCCTACCGAAATAGTTAAAGGGCAGGAGTTGTATGACTATAGGAGCAAGTACATGCCTGGGCTGTCTCGGAAAAAAACGCCCATAGATCTCGAAGATGAAGCCATTAGAAAGATACAAAAGGAGTGTGAACGCTTATTCAAAACATTTGGCTTTCATACATATGCACGAATTGATGGGTTTTATGGAACCGATGGTGAGATATATCTTAATGATCCAAATACTACATCGGGAATGCTTCCTTCGTCATTCTTTTTCCATCAGGCAGCAGAAGTAGGTTGGAATCCATCACAATTTCTAAGCTATATCATTCGAAATAGTGTGGCTGAACGACAACGTCATTCTAATGATTCTACTAAATATGAATCACTAATAACACGATTAGATAAAGGCTTAAAAGATATCCAGACCGATGCTAATACCCGTCAAAAGGTGGGGATTATATTAGGTGGGTATTCCTTCGAAAGGCATATCTCAGTAGAAAGCGGACGGAACATATATGAGAAGCTTGCCTCTTCCACAAAATATGATGCTATTCCGATTTTCCTAATGGGAGACGACGAAGGATATGAATTATATCAAATTCCTATTAATCTTCTATTGAAAGATAATGCAGATGATATTAAAGAAAACATCTTGCATTTTAGTAAGCATACTATCACTGAATCTATCAAAGAAAAAGGGGCCGATCTGTTTGCAAAATATCGATCAAACTTTACGGTTCTAGAGCCTCAAAAACTTGACAAAGATAATTTGACTGATGTTTTCGACCTTGCATTTATAGCTTTACATGGCCGACCTGGTGAAGATGGTACCATCCAACAGTTGCTATTGCAACAAGGCATTCCATTTAATGGAAGCATGCCTGAGTCTGCAGCCATAACAATACATAAATACAATACGCTACAAACCTTGAAAAAACATGGTTTTACTGTAACTGATCAAGCCATATACACTAAACAAGGATTTCTAGATGACGAACAAGAGTTAGTTTCGAATATAGAACAAAGGTTTAGCTATCCTTTTATTTTGAAACCCTTAGATGACGGTTGCTCATCTGCCGTAAAAGTTATAAAAGATAAGAAGCAGTTGCATGCCTTTTTACATACCATGTTTAGAAGTGCACTCGAAATACGTCCTGAACATGCAGAAACGCTATCCTTAAAAAGGAATGAAGAATTCCCTAGAAAGAACGAGGTATTAGCTGAAGCATTGATAGGGCCCAATGGCGCCGATGCGTTTTTAGAAATAACGGGTGGCATGATTACTTCTTACTCAGATGGAGAAGTTAGATACGAGGTTTTTCATCCTTCCGAAGCACTGGCAGGAAATGAAATTCTAAGTTTGGAAGAAAAATTCTTGGCTGGAGAAGGTCAAAATATTACGCCAGCCAGATTTGCGACTAGCACACTTACATATGAAGACGTGGCAAATAAGGTTAAAGCGGACCTTCAAAAAGCAGCAGAAATACTTCAAGTCGATGGGTATTGCCGTATAGACGCCTTTGTGCGAATATATAATGAAGGTCGTGTTGAAACCGTTATTATTGAAATCAATTCACTACCTGGTATGACACCAGCTACTGCAATTTTTCACCAATCATCGTTGAATAACTATAAACCTTTTAATTTTATTGATAAGATACTGGAGTACGGTGTACAACGGCATCAAAAACAAAGCTAAATACATTGAGTTTTAAACGATTTTTAATTAACCTCCTCATAATTGGGCTCATCCTGATTCTCATCTTTGTGGGTTTGAATATTTGGTTACGTGTATATACTAATCACGGACAACAATTAGAATTGCCTGACTATGTAGGTCAACATATCGATGAGGCGAGCGAAGATGCTCGTAAACGATCTTTCGAAATAATAGTCAGCGACTCCATCCATATTGTCGGCAAACCAGGTGGTATTATTACTAGGCAGAACCCAGCGAAACAAGCCAAAGTGAAAGAAAACAGAAAGGTGTATGTCTCTGTCACAAAATATAGTGCTGATCAAATCCAGGTAGGTAGTTTAGGCGTCTTATATGGACAGGATTATGAAAGTAAAAAAAGGGAATTGGCCTATTTAGAAATAAATAGTACCATAAAAGGACGTAAATACGATCCAGGAGAACCAGATCATATTTTAGAAGTGTGGTACAAGGGAGAGGCTGTAATTACCAAGAATGTAGAAAAAAGGAACGTATCTATAGATAAAGGTGATACGCTAGAGTTTGTAATCAGTCAAAAAGGAGGCGGAGAAGCTGCAGTTCCAGATCTTCGTTGCCAACCTTTCGCTGCCGCACAATTTATTCTAGAATCTAGCCAACTTAAGTTAGGTGAAGTTAAAGAGCTAGGGCAGATTACAGACATTAACGCAGCTACAATCGTTGCCCAATCTCCCAACCCAGAAACGGTGCGTTCTGTAGCTATGGGTCGTGAGTTTACTGTAACTATTCAACAAGAAAAACCAAAAGATTGTCCATAATGAAGGATATTGATGTAATTGAATTAAAAGAGAAACTGGATAGAGGTGATGACTTTTTATTTCTAGATGTTAGGGAGCCTCATGAATTTCAAGAGTTTAATCTAAACGCACAATTGGTTCCACTAGGTGCTCTAGCAGTGCGATTACACGAATTTGATGAATTTAAGGACAAAGAAATCGTTGTACACTGTCGATCAGGTGCCCGAAGTGCTTCGGCGAAAGCATTTATGACTAAGGCAGGCTTCGAAAAAGTACGCAATTTGTTAGGTGGTGTACTTAGTTGGAGGGAGCATTTCCCCAATTCTTAAATTTTTCTTAAAAAATATGTGACCTATCGGTTTAATTAAGTCTCAATGGTATAACTGATTTTTTGACTAATTAAACAATATAGGTTAATATGGAATTTCTAACTCAGGGATTGGAGTCTTTGTCTGCTCGATTTGGTACAGTTTTACCAAATATTCTATCTGCCTTGTTACTATTAATAGTAGGTCTTTTCTTAGCAGGTGTACTAAGAAGAGTGACAGCAAAGGCATTACGAGGAAGCGGTTTGGACAGCCGATTTAGCTCGTCTTCATTTACACTTTCAAAAACAATAAGCAAATTAGTTTACTACATCGTAGTAATCTTTGTTCTTTTAGCAGTATTGAACATGATGGGAATCAGCAATGCGCTGGCGCCATTACAAAACATGTTAAACGAGATTACAGGATTCATTCCTAATATCTTCGCTGCTGGTATCATCGGATTCGCTGGTTATACTTTGGCTAATATCGCTAAAGAAGCAGTAGGTCTTATTTCTGGATCTGTAGAAAAATTCGCTGATAGATACGGATTGACAGGTAACTTCGATGTTACTGCGATCATTAAGCAATTAGTATTCATTTTCGTATTCTTCCCAATTTTATTGGTTGCATTGGATACATTAAACATGAAGACTATCTCTGATCCTGCTAAACAAATGTTGACTTCATTATTCGACGCTATTCCTAACATATTAGCTGCAGGTATTATCCTTGTTGTTTTCTATGTAGTTGGAAAATTTGTTGTGGGTATTGTAAGAGAATTATTAGGAAACTTGAATATTGACCAATATGCTGAGAACTTAGGTATTAGTTCATTAACAGCTAACAGATCACTATCTAACTTGATCGCAAATGGTCTTTATTTCTTCATTATGTTTTTCGGTATCATCACAGCTGTTGAGAAATTAGGTTTCGGTCAATTAACAGGTATCCTAAATACAATTATGGATATGGCTGGTTCAATTTTATTCGGTGGTGTGATCCTTATTATCGGTAACCGATTATCACAATTTGTAAGTGATTACTTCAAAAAGTCTGATTCTCCAGCGTTAGCTTCAATCGCAAGATTTGCAACATTAGGATTGTTCCTAGCTATGGCCCTTAGATATATGGGAATTGCAGATGATATAGTTAACCTTGCCTTTGGTCTTACTTTAGGTGCGGTGGCTGTTGCTTTCGCTCTATCATTTGGATTGGGAGGAAGAGATGCTGCTGGTAAGCAAATGTCAAAATTCTTAGACAAGTTCTAAGATCTAGATATATAGATTAAAAAAGCCCGGCTAAATTAGCCGGGCTTTTTTTTTACCATTTATTCTTCCACATCATCGATTCAACGGGTCGAGTGACTTTATCTACATATTTAGCGCCTTGCTTTTTATTGTAGTAATTATCTACATCGCCATCGATCTTAAAATAAATAAGTTGGCCTATGGGCATCCCTGCATAAATACGTACCGGCTGAACACAAGATATTTCCAGGGTCCATGTATTACAGAATCCAACATCCCCCTTCCCTGCTGTGGCATGAATATCAATACCCAATCTACCTATACTCGATTTACCTTCTAAAAAAGGAACCGAATTATGCGTTTCAGTGTATTCCAATGTAACGCCTAGGTATAAAATACCCGGATGGATAACATAGCCTTCCTCAGGTATTTCAAAATACTTTATAGTGTTGTGCCTTCGAGCATCCAGTGTTTTATTATTGTAAACGGCTAATGTTTTGCCTAAATGAACATCATAACTGTTTGTACCCAAACAAGATCTATCAAATGGCTCAATGACGATCTTCTGATCATCAATACTTTTTAATATTTGTTTATCTGTCAATATCATGACGCTACTATAAACTGTAATTTTACAAAATGAAGCTTTTGTACGAAAGACGATTTGAAGATCCTTTTTTCGTTGCCGTGCTCGAAACAAAAGACGATTGGCAAAAGTACACAGATGCTTTGAATCTAAGTGTACATGACCATGATCTTATGAAAGGAATGAAAGATTTCCGAAAACGGGAATTTCTTGCCTCAAGGGCCGGATTCCAATTCATGCTGGATAAACCAATCGAAATTAGTAAAGACCACTATGGCAAACCGTGGCTCAAAGATGATGACCATTATATTTCCATTTCACATTCAGAAAATAGGGTCGCACTCATCTACCATGAGCGTAAAGTGGGTATAGATATCCAGATTCACCAAGATAAAATCATCGATCTCGCGCCTAAATTTATTACTGAATCAGAAATCGAAGCCATACCTGATATTATGAAAATGGAAAGTATCCATTATTATTGGGGCGCAAAAGAAAGCATGTTTAAAGCGTATGGAGAAAAAAAGGTTGATTTTAAAAAGCACCTTGATGTACCTTTATTACATCCTTCATATACAGATGCGATGATTGCGCGTTTTAATAAACCTGAATACTTCGCGGAATACTATATTAACGTTGATCAAATAGATAATTTTTATCTCGTTTATGCTATCGAAAAATAAATCATACAAAATCTTAATCCTACTAGGTCTGGTTATTTCTATTTTGCCTTCATGCAAACAATCGGAACAAGCCGCACCCACTAGAGAGGTAGAAATTAATGATCAAGTGCCTGCTGATTTCCTAAATTTCTATGACCGATTTCACCAGGATAGTAGTTTTCAGATAAACCGTATTTCATTCCCTCTTCCTCAACAAAAATCGGGGATTCCATGGGATAAAGAACGTTGGATTCTTCATAAACCTTTTACAAATTTGGGTAATGAGTATCTACGGTCCTATGCCAATTTTGAAGGCATTATAAATGAGCGGATTATTCACAAAAGTGGTCTTTTCGAAATGAATAGGCGCTTCGCAAAGTTATCCGGAGACTGGCACCTTATTTACTATACGATTGACCAAACAGAGCAAAGTGATTGGTCAGAAGATAGTATTCAATAAATAGCTGAGGGATTTAAGTACTGTTGGACATAATCCTCAATGCCTGCTTCTAATGAGTACATTGGGTCATAACCTGTAGACCGTATCTTTCGTATATCTGCTTCCGTGAAATATTGGTATTTATCGCGAATATCTATCGGTGTATCAATAAAGTTAATCATAGGTTCTTTGCCCATGGCGTTAAATGTGGCGCTTGCTAAATCAATAAATGATCGTGCCTTGCCCGTGCCTATGTTATACAAACCAGAATCAGCACTCGGATTTTCTTGTAAGTGAATACACATCTTTACCACATCCTTTATATAAACAAAGTCCCGAGACTGCATGCCATCTTCTACATCAGATCTATGTGATCTAAATAATGACATTGAACCACTCAACGTAACGGTATTAAACGTATGGAATACAACACTTGCCATTCTGCCTTTATGGTATTCATTAGGACCATACACATTAAAGAATTTAAGACCATACCAGGAAGGCGGCTGCAAGCTTTGGTCCAATGCCCATTTGTCAAAATTATTCTTTGATTCTCCGTATGGATTAAGGGGCTGTAAACTATGTATGATCTCATGATTATCGACAAAACCATGCTCACCAGAACCATAGGTTGCCGCTGATGATGCATAGACTAATGGGAGGCCATACCTGGCACATTTAAGCCACACCATTTTCGAATAGTTGACATTTAGTTCATCGAAAATCGACTTATCCATTTCGGCCGTATCCGTACGTGCACCCAAGTGGTATACAGATTCTACTGTTTCATAATGTGCATCCAACCAATCGGAAAAAATCAGTCGATTGACTAAAATATGATAGTGCTTATCCTTGAAATTAGCCGCTTTCTTCGGTCTGTTAAAATCATCAACTAAGACTAGATCTTTACGACCCATGTCGTTAAATGCGGCGACTAATGCAGAACCAATAAACCCGGCAGCACCTGTTATAACGATCATTTATTGATATTCTTCAACCGATGGACAAGTGCAAATAAGGTTGCGATCTCCATATGCATTGTCTACCCTAGCAACCGAAGGCCAGAATTTACGACCCTCCTTTAGGTAGTCTAATGGATACGCTGCTTTTTGCCTATCATACGGATAATTCCATTCGTTAGCTGTAATCCGTTGTAGCGTATGAGGAGCATTATGGAGCACATTATTATCCTGTGGATACTCTCCTTTGATGACTTCATTGATCTCCTCCTTGATGGCTAGCATAGCTTCGCAAAACATATCGAGTTCCTCTAGATTTTCACTCTCTGTAGGTTCGATCATAATAGTGCCTGCAACAGGGAAGCTTAAGGTCGGTGCATGGAAACCATAATCAATCAATCGTTTAGCTACATCTTCTGCCGTGATACCAAAGTTCTTGAACGGCCTTAGGTCAATAATTAATTCATGTGCACACATTCCTTCTTCGCCTAGATACAGAACATCATAGGCATCAGTGAGTCTTGCTCTGATGTAATTTGCATTGAGTAAAGCAATGGCTGTGGATCGAGTTAAGCCTTCAGCACCTAGCATACGGATATATGCATAGCTTATTAATAAAATGCTCGCACTACCATTTGGGGCAGCTGATATGGCAGAAATCGCTTTTTCACCACCTACTTTTTCGTATACATGTCCAGGCAAATAAGGAGCTAATTTATCGTTTACACAAATGGGTCCCATACCAGGTCCACCTCCTCCATGAGGAATGGCAAAGGTCTTATGTAAGTTTAGATGACATACATCCGCCCCAATCAAACCGGGTGACGTATATCCTACTTGTGCATTCATATTAGCACCATCCATGTACACTAAACCACCATTATCATGTACAATCCCACAAATTTCTTTCACTGCTGCTTCAAACACACCATGAGTTGAAGGATAGGTAATCATTAATGCCGCAAGATTATTCGTGTGTTCGGCCGCTTTTGCTGTAAGATCTTCTATATCGATATTTCCCTCATCATCACATTGGACCACCACCACTTTCATTCCACACATAACCCCACTAGCTGGGTTAGTACCATGCGCTGAGGAGGGAATCAGGACTATATTTCTATGATTATCGCCTCGATCTATGTGATACGCTCGTATGGTCATAAGACCCGCATATTCTCCTTGTGCACCAGAGTTTGGCTGCAACGAACAAGCGGTAAATCCAGTCACCTCTATCAAATAGTCTTTTAAGGCAGCGAACATTTCTTGGTAACCAGCGGCTTGATCTAATGGCACAAATGGGTGAATTTGCCCAAACTCAGCCCAGCTTAAAGGCATAAGCTGTGTGGCTGCGTTTAATTTCATCGTACACGAACCCAATGGGATCATTGAGTGGACCAAGGAAAGGTCTTTGTTCTCAAGCATCTTAATGTAGCGCATCATAGCCGTTTCTGTACGGTATTTTTTAAATACCTCATTATCACAGAACGACGTCTCCCTTTGTAATTCAGCGGGTATAGCTGAGTCAGCAACTTGCCCATCTTTAAGCCCTAACACGTCATATATCGCCTTAAGATCATGTTCCGTTGTACTCTCATCTAAGCTGATGCTAGTATACCCTTCTGCATAATAAAAATTAATCTTTTTTGCCACAGCTCGAGATCGAATACTATCCTGTTGGTCTTTGTCCGTGTGGAAGGAAACGGTATCAAAATGGCTTGCATTATCAACAACAAACTTATCTTGCTTCAATGCAGCCGCTAAACGCTTGGCCTTCGCATGAATTCCAGCAGCAATTTCAAGCAGTCCTTCTTTTCCATGATAAACAGCATACATGCCCGCCATATTAGCTAATAAGGCTTGAGCTGTACAAATATTAGATGTTGCCTTTTCTCTTTTTATATGCTGTTCTCTGGTTTGTAGGGCCATTCGCATGGCTACATCTTCATCGGCATCTTGGGAAACCCCAATGATTCTACCAGGTATTTGTCTTTTGAATTTTTCGTGTGTTGCAAAGTAAGCTGCATGAGGGCCACCATAGCCCAGTGGTATACCAAAGCGCTGTGTATTACCCACAACTACATCTGCACCCCACTCACCAGGTGGTTTTAATAAACAAAGAGAGAGTAAATCGGCAGCCACACATAAAAAGATCTCTTTGGATTCGAGTTCCATAGAATAGGCTCTATAATCTTCTATGCTTCCTTTTGCGGTAGGATATTGCAAAATAGAAGCAAAAAATGTACTTCCATCTAAGGATAATTCATTCCATCTACCTTCCACGATCTCTATACCCAATGGTTCTGCTCGTGTATATAAGACATCTTTTGTTTGTGCAAATACCCCTTCATCAACAAACAGCTTATTAATGGCTGCCCCTTTATTTCTTTTATTCTTTTGATGATATAGCATAGCCATAGCTTCTGCAGCTGCGGTACCCTCATCTAATAATGAAGCATTTGCTAGGGCCATACCGGTAAGGTCTGAAACTACCGTTTGGAAGTTTAGCAAACTCTCTAACCTGCCTTGCGAAATTTCTGCTTGATAAGGCGTGTATTGGGTATACCATCCTGGATTTTCCAAAATATTCCGCAATATCACGGATGGCGTAATTGTATTATAATAGCCTTGTCCTATATAGGATTTAAAAACCGTGTTCTTATTTGCGATTTCGCGTATATGAGCTAAATATTCATATTCACTTAATGCCGCTGGAATATCTAATAATTTCTCTGACCTAATCTTTGAAGGAATCGTTTTAGAGATTAATGATTCCATGTCAGAAATACCTATTCGAGTCAGCATTTTATTTACGTCTTCACCGTGGACGCCTATATGCCTTTTATCGAAGGATGCAGATTGATTTAGTCCCATTATGTATGCCTTTAAAGCTTGCAGCAAAATAAGGCATTCTTTGCTTAAATATCTAGCTCAAAGAAGGTTAAATATTCAAGTTTTTATGATGGATGCGGTGATTAGTAGACGCTAGATGTTCAAGAAGCTTGGGAATAAGAGCTTAGCCTTATTTGATAAAGAAATCCAATAGTTTTTCATCTTCTAAGAAGGCTTCAAAACGGTCCCCTATTTTTATGGGTCCTACTCCGGCAGGCGTCCCAGTATATATTAAGTCCCCTTGTTGTAAGGAAAAGTATTTAGATAGATGACAGATTATATCTGTAAAGCTAAAGATCATATCCTTAGATTGGCCCTCTTGTACGGACGATCCATTTTTATGAAAACTAAAATGCCAATTCTTTGATGATTCGTATGTTCTGAACTCACTAATAATCGCTGAATTATCAAAGCCTTTAGCTATCTCCCATGGGTGGCCTTTTTTCTTTAACTCCGACTGTAAGTCCCTGGCCGTCATATCAACCCCTACCGCTATCTCCTTGATGTATTGCTCAGCAAAGGCAGGGCTTATATGTTTACCATTTTTCCCAACTTTTAATACTAACTCTAATTCATAGTGGATATCATTACTAAAATCAGGATGATAAAACGGCGCATTATTCTTAAGTAGTGCACTCGCTGGTTTCATAAAAACCAGAGGCAAGGTAGGTACCGGGTTTTGTAACTCCTTTGCGTGATCAATGTAGTTACGCCCTATGCAAAAGATTTTCATACTTGAATTTCTGGAAGACTATCAAACAATGCCTTCTTTTCCTCCATCCACTTTTCCATAGCGCCAGCCTCATGCATCATAGCACGCATTTTATTCATGGCATCCAAGTGCGGCATATCTGATTTCTCAAACATTTCTACGCCATGTTTTTTACTTAGGGCTGCCATTTCATCGAAACTATTGGCTCTAAATATTTCGTCACAAGCGCCGCCTAATTGTCTGCAGGTCATTTCTTTCATGAATCAAAATTTTACATTTAGTAATCCCGTCAATTCTTTAACCTCTCGAACCGTTTCTTGTGCTACTTTGCGGATCCGCTCTGATGATTGTTTGATCTGATACTTTACGTCTTTTTTATTGGCTAAGATTTCAGCCTTGGCCGCTACAAAACCTTGGTTCAAGCCTAGTAAAGCCTGACCTACAGCATCTTTAAGATCTACATATTTTAGTTGGCCTGCCTCATAGTCTTTCATCAAAGAAGTATGATCCTCATCAGCTCCAGCTGCTTTCAGTAATTCAAAAAGATTCGCAACTCCATCACTCATTTGCCCTTCAGTTGTTTCGCCGGTATCTGTCACTGCACTTCTTATTTGCTTTAGTAGTCTAGCTTCGTCAGCAAATACATTTATATAATGCTTTTCGCCAGCGCTTTTACTCATTTTTCGACTAGGATCAGCAGTGGATTTGATTTTAGGAGTTTTAGTAAGTAAGGTTTCTGGCAATACGAAATATTCTTTACCTACTTGATTATTAAAACGATTAGCAATCTCCCTAGTCAATTCCAGATGTTGCTTTTGATCCTCTCCAACAGGCACATAATCTGCCTTATAGATAAGTATATCTGCCGCCTGCAATACGGGATAGTCAAAAAGACCCACACTGATAAAACCACTTGATTTTTCTTTACTATCAGAGCTCTTGTCTTTAAACTGTGTCATATTCTCAACCCGACCCATGGCTGCAAAATTATTGAAGATCCAACCTAGCTCGGCATGCTCAGGCACCAAAGACTGGACAAATAGATTCTCTCCCTTTACGCCTATAGCCATTAGATTGAAAATCATTTCCCAGGTATTTACTCTAAGCTTTTTCACATCATATGGCATGGTCATAGCATGATAATCTACTACGCCATAAAAGCACTCATATTCAGCTTGTAGATCCACCCAGTTTTTATTGGCACCAAAGTAATTACCAAAGTGCATATGCCCTGTAGGTTGTATACAGGAAAGGACTCTTTTCTTCATAATTTAGCTATCTACGTGTGCTATACATGAAATCTCAACATTCACAAATTTCGGCAAATTAGCCACCTCTACTAAAGCTCTACAAGGGGCCGTATTTTCATTAAAAAATGTCCCATAGACTTGATTGATCCGTGCATAGTCATTCATATCCGAAACAAAGACAGAACATTTAAGCACATTCTCAAATGAAGTACCCGCTGCTTCTAATATATACCCTAGGTTTTTCATTACCATTTCTGTTTCTGCTTCAATACTTTCATTGATAAGTTGGCCGCTACTGGCATCAATGGCTATTTGTCCAGAAACATAAAGCGTATTTCCATGTGCTATGGCCTGATTATAAGGACCAATTGGGGCCGGTGCTTTTTCTGTAAATATGATCTTTTTCATTTTCAAAATTAACCCTGTAAAGGTACGTTCTTCGTTTTTCTATTAAAATGATTTGGCTGCTTATTACAAAACACCCACTGCTTTATAAAAGCTATGCAAATTATCCATTTCATTTTGATTATGAATATGCTCTATTTGTTCGATGAGCATTTGATCATTTACCAAAACCTTTTGGCTACACTTGTGTGTATATGATTGGCCTTTATGAGTTATATAATCCGTAAAATGAACATAGAAATATTGCTCATCAATAGCTTCAATTTTGCATTCACCCCATACTAGCTTATCTAATTTTCTCTTGCCTTCAATCATATTTTGCTCATACGAGTCGCTTATCGCTTGAGGTCCCTTAATGATCTTGTCTCCAATAATATATCGACAGTCTGGTGACAATACTTGACGGGTCTGTTCATATTGATCTTGGTCCAATGACCTTCCAAATCGTTTTGCGATGCCTTTTTTATCTGCCATCTATGGTTTTGACGTAGTTAAATAGAAAAAGCTCCTCTTCGATCGTGCGAAGGGAGCTTCCATTGGTTTTTTTTTCTGTAAATCTATTCCTTAATCCTCGTCCTCAACAGCGTATTCTACTATCATTTTACCCTTGTAGTACAAGTTTCCTTCATGATAGTACGCTCTGTGATAAAGATGAGGCTCCCCAGTATTTTTGCATACCAATACGTGTGGTACGTCTGCTTTCTTATGGGTTCTTCTTTTTCTTTTGCGTTGCTTTGATATCCTACTCTTCGGATGTGCCATAGCGCTAAATTTTAGTTTTCAAACTTTATTTCCTTAAGGCTGTCCCAAATAGAGCCCGTAGCCTCGTCATTATTCTTTTCTCCTAAAAACGTCAGCGTATTTTTATCACAAGGTTTTTGCTCTTCATTCATAGCTTCACAATCAATCTTTTTGACCATCGGTACTCTAAGACAAATACTTTCGTACAAATAGCTAGCCACATTGATTTCGTGATCATTTTGAAGTATATAAATGATCTCATCTTCCACTTTTCTCTCTTCACCAATCTTTATAACATAATGCTCCTCTGTCTGAATTGGGATAGCTATCTCCGCTGTACACCTATCACAGGCTGTCAGCATGGAGCCCTGAACTATAAAATCCAATTCATAATGACTGGAGGACCTTGTAATGGAAACATGTGCCTCAAATTCACCTTTTGAAATCTCACCAAAATCAAAAGAATCGAAGACATCTTTATTCAAATTATATTCGAATTCATGCTTCCCATCTTTCAAACCCAACAAGGGTATCGAAAAATGTTTCAACCGCTTCATTTCCAAAGAACTTTTAAATGGGCTGCAAAGATAGATTTATTTTGTAAAAAATCTACCCTAACTCGCTAAAAATCAGGCAACCATTCTTTTCTAGCCTTCAAGTACCTCTCGGTACAATATAGGTCTCGGATATTCCTCTTTTAAGGTGTGTTTTATCACATCGAATGCGGTAACCACTCCTTTTAGATCTCCATCTAGATTTACAACGGGTAATGTTTTAAACCGTTTTGACATAAACAATTCTGCGGCTGTACCCACCTTATCAATAGGCGTAATACGTAGTACATTGGTTGTCATGACTTCCTGCACCTGTGTTTCAGGATTAAAAGAAGCATCTTTATGATTTTTCCATAGATCATAAGATGTGATCAAGCCACGTAGTTTACCGTTTTCCACCACCGGTATTTGCTGGACTTTGTTATCGATCATCACTTCCTGTACTTGAGCTAGTGTCTGATTTGGGCTTACAGTGATAGGATCAAGGGTCATGATCCTGCGGACTTCTTCGTTCATCATAATAACAGGTTATTTGGTTATGCTGATTAATTTAACAAAAAAGGCGATGAAAATCAAGGGTTTATCACGCTTTCTATTTTGAAAAATTCGTTGCGATAAGGGTCCAGAACCCTTGGTCCCCGATTATGCTTGAAGATTATCATAGTGAACGTTGTGTTTTATAGGGGACCGAGCTGTTAGCGAGGGTGGCGGGGCCTGCCGCTGAAGCTAGGCCAATCGTGTAGCAAGGTTTTCAGCGGATCGCCCAAAAAAAATTATATTTGCAGCTCATTAAAAAAAAGAATTGCCATGGGTAGAGGTGACAAAAGGTCAAAAAAAGGTAAGATCTCTAAAGGTTCTTACGGAAATTCAAGACCTAAAACAAAAAAAACAGCAGCTCCAGCTAAAAGCTAGGAGCTCTTTTTTTATCCAATCATATCTTCGGGCTTAACCCAAGCATCAAATTCTTCTTCACTTAAATACCCAAGTGCCAAGGCCGCTTGCTTTAGTGAACTTCCTTCTTTATATGCTTTTTTGGCGATCTCCGCCGCTTTGTCGTAACCAATCTTAGTATTGAGGGCCGTAACAAGCATTAATGAATTATTAAGAAGATCATTTATTCTGGCCGTATTAGGTTCAAGGCCTTCAATACAATTCGTACTAAAACTTCGACAAGCATCTCCAATCAATCTAGAGGAAAGCAAGAAATTATAAATCATCATAGGCTTGAACACATTCAATTGGAAATGACCATTCATGCCACCTACATTAATAGCGACGTCATTACCCATCACCTGGGCCATCGCCATAGTCAATGCCTCAGCCTGTGTAGGGTTTACTTTGCCCGGCATAATCGAAGAGCCCGGTTCATTAGCTGGAATCGTGTATTCACCAATACCACATCTTGGGCCCGAAGCCAACATTCGAATATCATTCCCAATCTTCATCAAAGAAACAGCGACTGTTTTTAAGGCACCATGAGATTCTACAATCGCATCATGAGCCGATAGTCCTTCGAATTTATTAGTTCCTGTCTTGAAGGGATACCCAGAAATATCCGCAATCTCTTTGGCTACTCGTTCGGCATAACCATCCGGTGTATTTAATCCGGTTCCCACAGCTGTACCGCCTAAGGCAATTTCTGATAAGTGATCCAAACTATTTTCTATGGCTTTAATACCATGATCTAGTTGGGAAACAAATGCTGATAATTCCTGACCAACTGTCAATGGTGTAGCATCCATAAAATGCGTCCTACCAATCTTTACAACATCCTTATATTCGTCAGATTTCTTGGCAAAGACGTCTCTTAATTCTTTTATTCCCGGAATACAAACTTCAATTAAGGATGTATAGGCCGCTATATGCATAGCTGTTGGAAACGTATCATTAGAGGATTGTGACTTGTTTACATCGTCATTAGGGTGCATGGATTTTTTCTCGTCCGTCAAACTACCGCCATTTATAACATGCGCTCTATTAGCTATAACCTCATTGACATTCATATTGGACTGAGTACCTGAACCCGTTTGCCACACCACCAATGGGAATTGATCATCCAATTTACCCGCTTTAATCTCAGCGCACACATTGGCTATAAGATCTCGCTTTTCTTCAGAAAGTACACCTAATGCAGCATTAGTACGTGCCGCCCCCTCTTTCAGAATGGCATAGGCCTTTATCACTTCTTTTGGCATCTGTTGCCCACCTATTTTGAAGTTTTGCGTTGATCTCTGTGTCTGGGCTGCCCAATATTTATCGGCCGGCACATCTATATAACCTATGGAATCTTTTTCCTTTCTGAAGCTCATATCAAAAAAATTTGCCACAAAAGTAAACAAGAAAAAATATACTTATTCTTAGAGTTGGAGTGAACTTCTTACTTTTGAATTGTTATAAATAGAGGACTTACTTTTCAAAAAAATTAAAATACAATAATATGGCTTTCGAATTACCAAAATTGCCTTATGCCTATGATGCCGTTGAACCGCACATAGATGCAAGAACGATGGAGATACATCATGGCAAACACCATAATGGTTATACTAATAAATTAAATGCTGCCATCGAAGGAACGGACATGGCTGGCCAATCGATTGAAGATATCCTTACTAATCTCGATATGAGTAATGGTGCTGTTCGAAATAATGGTGGTGGATACTATAATCACTGCTTATACTGGGAAGTGATCAATCCTGAAAATAAAGGAGTGCTTTCAGGTGCACTTAAAGATGCTATCGAAAAAGCGTATGGCTCAAAAGATGCCTTCGAAGAAGCGTTTGCAAAAGCAGCAGCGACTAGATTTGGATCAGGGTGGGCATGGTTATGTGCACATGCTGATGGAACAGTAGAGGTATGTTCATCAGCTAACCAAGACAATCCCTTAATGCCTGGCATCGGATGCGGTGGCACACCTATCTTAGGTATCGATGTATGGGAACATGCTTACTATCTTAATTATCAAAATAGAAGAGGTGACTACGTAAAGGGTTTCTTACAATTAGTAAACTGGAATGTAGTTGAGAAAAAATACGAGGCTTTACAAGGCTAACGCATCGGTTTTTAAAAAATTAAAAAAGGCGTTTCTCATAGTTTGAGAAGCGCTTTTTTTATACCCTTACTTGTACCTATTACCTGCTTTCCTCT
>JAHDDO010000011.1:87673-90139 GCA_020629315.1 Saprospiraceae bacterium
GTTTGAGAAGCGCTTTTTTTATACCCTTACTTGTACCTATTACCTGCTTTCCTCTGTCCTCTGTCCTCTGTCCTCTTTCCTCTTTCCTCTTTCCTCTTTCCTCTTTCAAAAAAATGAACCTTCTTATTTTTCGAGTGTATCTAGAAATAAAAATCAATGAAATACAGCTACTACATTTGGGTGCTTTTCGTTTTTCTAGGCTCTTACACTACAAGCTCAGCCCAAGCAAAAGCACAAACTATTTTGGGTATTGCAAAAGAAGATCATCCCCCTGAATATTATGATGAACAAGCACAATTATGGAATGACATAATTAAAGAAGATCAGACTAATGGTATGGCTTGGCAAAACTATTATAAAGCAAAGCGAGCCTATCTTCAATTGGCTGATGCTACCCTATGGGCGAATGAAAAAGATGCATTTTATGCAAGTCTAAATCCAATCATTCTGTCCGCCCAAAAGGCCATACCTGAAACCTTTGATTACTATTACATAAAAGGCTTAAACAGTCAACGGGCAGTCTGTATCGATGCTTTTGAAAAAGCACACGCTATTGATCCGGATCGATCTGAAGTATACGGCTGGCTATTTAGCTATTACGTCCCTAGATTCAATACAGAAAAATGTACTGATCTAGCAGAAAAAATGTTGGCCAACAACACCTACAGTGATGCCAATTTAAAGTGGAATTATAATGCATTACAGTCTGTGGAGCCAAATGCCTTACTTATTTCCAATGGAGATATGGATGGATCTCCAAAATGGGTCTTACAATATGGGAATAATACGCGACCTGATGTCCTAGTTGCGAATAAATGGTTGATGGGAACGGACATTGAACACTGTAAAAAAATCTATGAAAAACTGGGCATTCCGATGACTAGCAAATCTGAAAATGACTTTGATACTACATCTGAATACGTCGATTTTTTAGCTGCTGATATATTGATGCGCTCACCTAGACCTAGTTACATAGCAGTGGGTACCTCATGGACGTTTTTAGACGCTTATAACTTATCAGACAAAATGTTTATTGTCGGTAATGTTTTACGTTTTTCTAAGGAAGACTTTGATAATATTCCAGTACTAGTCAATAACATAGAGAACAAGTATAGTATTGAACACATTAGCCACAGCTTCCAAAAGCATCCTGAAGATGCTATGGTCAAAAAGCATATGCATGTTACCTATCTTCCTGGTTTCATGATGTTAAAAGAGCACTATCTTGCTACTGGCCAAACGGAACAGGCTGACAAAATGGAAACAGTAATTAATATAATTGCCGAAGAAAGTGGGCGAAAAGAAACCGTATTAAACTGGTTTAAAAAGTAAACGATATTTTTGAAACCGTCATGGGATACATATAGTAGTGAAGCGCTGATACTTCAGTATAAAACTTCAAGAGATGTAGACGCTTTTAGTGAACTACACCGTCGGCACGCAGCCCAGGTTTTACACTATCTAGTTTGGTTAGGTATGCCACCCACCCAAGCGGCAGATGCTTCTCAAGAGGTTTTCATTAAGGTTTTTCAACATGCTGAACAGTTCGATGACCACAAGCTATTTAAACCATGGTTGTTTACCATTGCTAAGAATGTTTGGAAAAATCAATTGAGAGCAGATGCATCCCGCCCACGAATGTCATCAGCTGCTGTCATACCTGAAATACCGAAACTTCAAGTACTCCCGGATCGTGAGCAAGACCTTCGTATCCAAGCTATTCACCATTCACTGAATCAATTACCGCCTAAGCAAAAGGAAGTGATGATTCTGAAGTATGGGTCCAACTTCACACTAGAGGAAATGGCAGACATATTAGCTTGTAGTGTAGGGACCGTGAAATCGAGATTATTTTATGCCATTAAAAATGTAAAGAACTATGTACGACGATAATACAATGGATCAACTACCCTCTATCCTATTTGATTGGCTAGGAAAATACGCTTTTGAAGATTTATCACCCGAGCAACAAACGGTGGTTCTAGAACATATAAGTAAGCAGGAGTATCAGGATATGCATGGGTCTATGCCCCCTTTCGCTTTTGAGAATAGTGTGCTGGCATCACGGGTTCAATCTTCCATTCCTTCCAAAAAACCATCCGTTCTGCATAGAATAGCTCGTTACCCAATACCCCTTTATCAAGTGGCCGCTAGTTTTGCCCTAATTTTTGGAAGCGTATTCCTTTTTAAACAGTGGCAAAAAGAGTCTGTCGAACCTGAGGTACACTCGGTTTTGGTAGATCAAAACATCAGCATAGAAAAAGGGTATTATCCTAAAGAGATGCTTTTTGAGTTTTAGCCCCGATGATGCTGAAGGGGTTCAGCATATCGGACCCCACCTCCGATCGGTAAGGCCGCATCGGGGAGGTTTTACCCCTATTGATGATGCTGAATAATCAGCATATCGGACTCCACCTCCGATCGGTAAGGCCGCATCGGGGAGGTTTTGCCTCTTTTAAAACCAAG
>JAHDDO010000011.1:90239-100156 GCA_020629315.1 Saprospiraceae bacterium
CCACCTCCGATCGGTAAGGCCGCATCGGGGAGGTTTTGCCTCTTTTAAAACCAAGGTCCTCCGTATATCTAAGGTCTTTGCAATTATGTATTGCGTCAAGGATCGGCAAGGACTGAATAAGTGTCCAGAGCGAATGCAATGAGTGCGGACCGAAGCCTGAGAGAGCCTGACCCCGACCGCTAGCGTCGGGGGGACGCCCACATTATCTTACTTCAGATTTATCTCTGCCTTTTGATCGGCTATCATAACTTCAAAATCACCAGGCTCAAAAACCCAATTGAGATCTTCGCCTACAAAGGAAAGGTCAGCACGGGTTACTGTAAACTGTACTTGTTTGGATTCACCAGGTTCCAATTCAATTTTTTCAAAACCTCGTAAGCGTTTAACACTAGGTGTTATGCTAGCAACCTTGTCTGCCACATATAATTGGACAACTTCTTTACCTGATCGATCGCCAGTGTTGCTCACCCAGCAGCTGACCGTAAAACCATCCGCTGAATCCTGAACTTGCATACGGCTATAGTTGAAATCAGTATAACTCAAGCCATGTCCAAAATGGTATTGAGGCTGAAAACCATTCCAACCAAAATTCTTATCGAATACATCCGTCCATTTGTGATCATAGGTCAGCAAGTCATTTACATTCGATGGATACGTAATCGGTAACTTACCTGATGGATTCACCGCCCCGGTTACTACATCTGCAATGGCCAACCCACCTTCATTACCCGGTAATAAACCCAGCACGATGGCATCACAATCGTCCACTACTTCTCGAATAATCCTAGGACGGCCTTCTAGCAATACAAACACCAAAGGTTTGTCTATTCCAGATAACTCTTTTATTCTATTTATTTGGCTTTGGTCCAATGCCATATTTTCTATATCACCCGGTTTTTCGGTGTAGGTAGACTCACCTCCAACATAAACAATCACTTCCGCCATTGCCGGGTCTGAAACGATAGCTGCTCCTTTCATCTTATCCTTCAAAGCTGCTGACACACTCATTTTTTCCGGATGCATATACGCTGGGTCATCGCCTTGCCATGTACCTGTCCAACCCCCATTTAAAGCCATCACACTTTCTGCATTCGGCCCTTCGATGTAAATTTTAGTCGCCGTACTAAATGGTAAAGTGTTTTCCTCATTTTTTAGTAATACGATAGATTCATCTGCTGCGGCTTTAGCTAAGGCGGCGTGCTCTTTGCCACCAAATTTGCTATAGCCTTTTTTATAAAAGTCCGTGTTTTCAAATAAGCCCAATTCGTATTTCACACCTAAGATCCTTTCTGTCGCTTCATCAATTCGTGCTTCATCAATCATTCCTTCTTCAACGCACTCCTTTAGTAGTACAGGGAAGCGAGTATCCATAGGTACCATGGCCATGTCTATTCCTGCATTTATCGCCATGGCGATCGCTTCCTTCATATCGGCAGCTACCCTATGCCGACTCACCAAATAACCAATGTCTTCCCAGTCTGTCACGGCTAAGCCAGTAAAACCTAACTCCTCCCGTAATAGATCCGTCAAAATCCATTTATTGACATGTACCGGAATACCGTTTACTTCACCACTATTTATCATAATGGTTCTGGCGCCTTGGTCGATGGCAGCTTGGAATGTAGGTAAGTGATATTCTCTAAGCTGTCTTTCAGGTATGAATGCAGCTGTCCTATCCCGACCATTCCATGGAATACTATATCCTAAAA
Source organism: Saprospiraceae bacterium (assembly GCA_020629315.1). GTDB lineage: Bacteria > Bacteroidota > Bacteroidia > Chitinophagales > Saprospiraceae > JAHDDO01. The sequence goes on from JAHDDO010000011.1 coordinate 91,949, forward strand.
AGTGTTTCATGCATACGGCAACACTTTCAGCATCGGCAATATCTTCTCCTTGACAACCTTCTATATAGGCGGCAGATAACTCTTTGGCTAGATGAACATCCTCTCCATAGGTTTCCCATAGTCTTGGCCATCTGGCATCTCTACCCATATCTAAGACCGGACTAAAGGTCCAAGGTATACCTGAAGCTTTGGTTTCATAAGCGGTCACTTTTCCACAATCTCTAGCCAAATCTCGATTCCATGTTGCTGCTTGACCTATTTGTTGCGGAAATAAGGTGGCCATCATAGTATAGTTAGTACCGTGTATGGCGTCTATGCCGTAAATTACGGGTATACCCGTTTCCTTTTGGGCGGCGTACATTTGAATCGTATCCATAATCTCATGCCATCGGTCCACTGAATAAGCATGGCCTCCCACATTCAAAATGGATCCAACTCGTAAATCAACCAAAACCCTCTTCAAGCGATCTGCATCTAGTTGATGAGGCTCCGCCAAATTATAAGGCTCACCAACGGATAGAACATCAATTGACAATTGGGTCATTTCTCCCACTTTGTCAGCCAAGGTCATTCGGTCCATTAGATCTTGTACAAAAGCTTGTTTTTCAGTCATTTCTTGCATTTGACCAGTTAGACTAAGACATAACATTAGTCCAAAAATCGTAGTAAAAACTCGTAAAATCATAAGTTTCAAAAATATGAGATTAGTTGATATGAACGTTGGGTAAAAAAACAAAAATCCCAACGTCCATAAACAACTTATTATTCATAAAATAACCTGTTTGATTTGCATCACCATACTAACCTAAAAACAGGTCTTCTTTTTCAAAGAAGAAATATAAATATACATTGGTACTTTATTTGCCTCAAAAAAGTAGATTTACTACAACAAGTATATTAAACAAATACATCAAGACTACATCAATTAACTTTGTCATTCATGCATAAATAATTGATTATTAGAATTTTAAACTACATATTGCCCTTTCTCATATTGTATTTTTGTACAATTGAGCTGTTTTCTCAAAAAACCAACATAGCCTTTCCTCTAATTGAAAGCTTTGAACGAGGTCAATATGAAGGGGGCTTGCAAAACTGGGATATTGAGTTTGATAAACAAGGTCTTATCTATATAGCCAATAATCATGGACTTCTTCGATTTGACGGTAATAAATGGACCACCCATGTCACACCTAAACGAACCATCATGCGTTCCCTATACCTTGATACCTTAACACAGCGATTATACGCTGGAGGGCAAGGCGAATTTGGCTACTTTGAGTCCATCACTAATGAACCCACTTGGATAGACTTAAGCCACTTGGTTTCAAGAGAAAATGGTTTTGCCGATGTTTGGGAAATTTTGATGTTTAAGGACATAATTTATTTTCGTTCGGACGAACATATTTTTGCATACAATGGGACTAATATCACCCATTTCCCTATTGGAGGAACGAGCAGCTTTCTTACCCTATTGGATGATAAAATAACGGCGAACCGAAAAGAAGAAGGGCTAGTTACACTTGAAGGTGAGCGCGTTAAAGGGCTTAGCTCTTCTAGTTGTTTAGCTGGCATAGAAATAGTCGAAATCCTCGAATTAAAAGGAGAAAAACTATGCTTCACTCGAGATAACGGTATTCTAGTTTTTAAGGGCAATTCATGCGTCCCTTGGGAAAACGAGGCGAGTCGTTACCTAAGAAAAAATAAGATCCAATCCGCCTATATTGAAATGCAAAGCAATACTATATCAATAGGCACCTTTTTAGGCGGTGTTGTATTGCTTGATGGTAATGGTCAATTAATACATAAACTAGATCGAAATAATGGATTACTGAGCAATACGATCAGTGCCCTCGGTAGTGATCAAATAGGGAACATTTGGGTCGGCTCTTATAAAGGCATAAATAAGATTTGCAATTCCATTGGTCTGCGTCATTTATCCCCTGATGAAAACGCGGAGGCTGCTTTATATGATATCATAAAATGGAATGATCATATATACTTTGCCACTGCTAATGGACTTCGCAGAATCCTCGACAAAAAACACTATACTTTAGGTAAAAGAGAGTATGAATTTATAGCAGGTTCTGAAGGGGAATGTTGGGGCCTCGACATAATTAATGGTGAGTTATTCCTGGCTCATCATAAAGGTGCATTTCAGATTCTGCCAAATGGTCAACTCAACGAAATTTTTACGGGACCCGGTGCTTGGCGATTCCTCCCACTGGCTAATTCAAAAATCTTATTAGGTACCTATGATGGTTTGTATATACTTAAAAAAGAAAACAACGCCTGGGAGTTAGAAAGTAAAGTCAATGACTTTTTTGAATCATCAAGGATAATAAACAAGGTAAAAGATGGTCAATATTTAATCAGTCACCCCTATAAAGGTCTTTTTCAATTTGACTTTCCAATGAATGATCCTGCAAGTGGCTCTATAAAATTGATACAAAGCGAAAATGGCTTACCGTCATTAAACAATATATATGTTCATCAGCTAGAAGACCAAGTACTAGTAAGTGGCGATCAAGGTATCTTCTCTTTGGACCCAATCACCTCAAAATTTACATTGGATACTGTATTTATGAATGCCTTTGATAATAATAGATTATTACGCATCATACAAGGAGAGAAACAACATTGGTATATAGCCCAACAAAATCTTGGAATTATAACCAAGGATGATGAAGGACTTCAACTACAAGCTTTATTGCCCAATGAAAATACACTGGTTGAAGGCTTCGAAAATCTCTACCCTATTGGCCAAAATGAAGCCTTTATTTGTTCTAATACTGGAGTCAGCCACATTTTTGAATTGAATAATTCAAGCAAAATAAAGGCTATTAATAGTACTATCTACCGCTATGATCGGAAGGATAAATTGACTCATTTTATAAACAAAGATTTGGAAGAGGTGGCTTTGCCTCATACCACTCAATCTATCACCTTTGAATTTTCAACTGGACTTAGCACAGGGATTGGCGCCAAGGATGAATTCCAGTTTATGCTCGATGGATATGATGAAACATGGTCAGATTGGAGTCAGGAAAAATATACCTATTATACCAATTTGGATCCAGGAAACTATACTTTCTTATTGCGTGCAAAAAACGGAAATAATCTAAGTGAAGCCCAATCGTTTGATTTTGAAATCAAAACGCCTTGGTACAAGAGTTTTGTTATGCTTGTGCTCTACTCAGGTATAGCCATTGGCATTGTCATGGGCCTGATTCGATTATTTAATCGACGTACTATCAAAGAAAAAGAAATCCTAGAAACAGAAAAGAAACAAACAGAAGAGGAGTTTGAAGATTTACAGAAACAATATTTAGAACATCAGATCAGTACCAAGAATGAAGAGCTAGCCAGTCTTACCATGCACTTGCTTCAAAAAAATGAGCTTATTGCAAATGTGGAACAATCTATCAGCAAAACAGCTCGGTACGTAAAAGATAGTAAAGCAAGTAAAGAACTGAAAGGACTCCTTTCCATCCTCAGAGATAATCAAAGAACTGAAGAAGATTGGGAACGCTTTTCACGCTCTTTTGATCAAGTACACCAGGATTTTATAAAACGAATAAAAAATTCCTATGATCAACTAACCGCCAATGATCTTAAGTTATGCGCCTACTTACGCATGAATCTTTCGACAAAAGAAATAGCACCTCTCCTAGGTATTTCAGTACGAGGTGTAGAAATTAGCCGCTACAGACTACGAAAAAAATTGGACCTCAAAAAAGAACAAAACTTGAATGAATTCATGATTAAGTTCTAAAAGTCAATTCGTTGATAATTGGCTATATTTAGAAAAAATCAAAACAAAATGAATGCAACCCTTAAAAACGCATTAGCCGTAGTTGCCGGTATAATTATCGGGTCTACCGTAAATATGGCTTTAGTTTATTTAGGCCCAAGTATCATCCCTCTACCTGAAGGTGTAAACATGGAAAACTTCGCAGAGAATATCAATCTCTTCGAAACCAAACACTTTATTTTCCCATTTCTTGCTCATGCACTTGGTACCTTGGTAGGTGCTTTTGTCGCTGCTAAAATTGCGGTCAATAATAAAATGAACTATGCCCTTGTCATCGGAGGCTTTTTCTTATTGGGAGGAATTATCAATGTTATGATGTTAGGCGGTCCTACTTGGTTTAAAGTAGCAGATTTGGTCTTAGCTTATATTCCTATGGCATGGATTGGAGGTAGGCTTGGTGGTGCTTAGTCACTTGAATCATCGCCCATGATACGCTGCCATAAGGCAGCCATCCATTCTCGTTCATCACCAGGTGGTGGCCCTCCTTGTTCGTTGAGCATGCTGAGATCACCATCCTTTTCTTCCAACTCAAATTTGAAAATATAATTTTCGGGATTCTTATAATCTTGAAAATCAAATGGACCATATCGCATATCGCCAAACACAAAATGACCATTGTCTAATTGATTCACCGTATAGTAATCATTAGAAAACCATTTTAGTGTTTTGATAGCCTTGGTATCTTCATACCCTTCTATTATATCATCATTCTTCGTTACAAACTTTAGTTTCATCTTACGATCCCTCTCCAAAAATGAATATCGACCGAAAACTAAATTACTATCTGTCTCAGCCACACAATACCATAATACATTATTCAAGATAGTAGGTGTGACCATACTCCGTGAAACGGTAATGTTATTATCCGCTAAATTCTCTTGGAATATACTTTTTATTCGTTGCTGATTCACCATTGTGAAAATCATATAAAGACTACTAATGCCTATCCCTAACCAATTAATACGAGAGCGCCAGACATTTGTTCGTGGAATACACGAAGCTATGATTAGACACAAAAGAAAGGGTGTAGTGTAGCTAGGATCTGCCACTGATATATTATTCCAAGAGACCCGCATATCACTAAACGGTGCTAAGAGTTGAGTGCCATATACCGTAAAGCTATCCAGTAAGGAGTGGGTTAGAAAAGCTAGAAAAAATAAAAGTGCCCATTCTTTAAAACTGGCATCCGGCGCCGCGATCGGTTCGGTAATATAGCGACGCTTGACAAAAAAATACGATCCTGCTAGGACCCCCATACCTGCTAGACTCCATATCCATCCACCAGCACCCTCAACAGTAAATCCCAAATACAATAAACCTGCTCCGACAGCAAACATAAATACACTTCGCACTATCATGGCAAAGGTTCTATGGTGCGGACTACTATACATGCGATGAACTAGCCACGCCATAACAGGCCCAAATACCACCGCAAAAAATATGGAATGTGTAATACCTCGGTGAGCCGCTAATCCCTCTAATTGGGTCAACCAAAGATTAGATATCACATCTAAATCAGGGATAGTACCTCCAATGGCGCCCCAGAGCATAGCTCGATTTCCAATCTTCTTACCTAAGGTAGCTTCAGCAACAGCCGCCCCTAATACAATCTGAGTAATTGAATCCATATTACACCTTAATCACAGAATGTAAAGCGATGGATGAGGCTTTTTGTTCAGCAGACTTCTTATTATAGTCTTCAGCGGTCGCTAATTCTTTACCATCTACTTGTACCGCCACCTTGAATCGATCTCGTTTATCAAATTTGTATTTATTAAGCAATACAAATTCTACTTCCTTGCCATGCTTTTGACACCATTCTAATAATCGACTCTTATAATTGTCATCCAAGGCTTCTAATGCCTTCACATCTAAATGTTTCATCAGAATGTGTTTGATGATATAATCTCGAGTGCCTACATAACCCTTTTCGATGTAAATAGCTCCAATCAATGCTTCTAGCGCATTACCCTTCATCGAGTTCGATAAATTACCCATGGAGTATTCGGATAAAATAACATCCAATCCCATATTGTCAGCGATCATGTTTAAGGTCGATCGCTTTACAATCTTAGATCTCATTTTAGTAAGGAAGCCTTCGTTTTTCTTTGGATACTTTTTAAATAAATATTCGGCAACCACCGTCGATAATACGGAATCCCCTAAATATTCTAAGCGCTCGTTATTGTATTTGCTGCCCTTACCCTGAGCATTTAAAGACTTGTGAGAAACAGCCACCTTAAAAACTGCAAGATGACTAGGCGTAAATCCAAGCACAGAATTAAGCTTGGAAGCTAGCGTTCGATCTGCTGATAAACGGCTGTTATATAAGCGCCTAAAAAATCCCACGTATTAACCCTTGTATTTGGATAGTACTACAGTGGCATTATGACCGCCAAAGCCAAATGTATTACTTAGCGCGACATTTACGTCACGCTCCTGAGCTGCATTTAAGGTAAGATTGAGTTTAGGGTCTATATCAGGATCCTGAGTATGGTGATTTATTGTGGGTGGGATTACCCCTTCTTGAATGGCATAAACACAAGCCAAGGCTTCAATAGCACCCGCCGCACCTAATAAATGACCGGTCATGGACTTAGTCGAACTTACATTTAGATCGTAGGCTTTGTCACCAAATACCGAACGAATCGCTTTAGTCTCTGCGATATCTCCTAATGGTGTCGATGTGCCATGGACATTTACGTAGTCTACATCTTCTACATTCAATCCAGCGTCTTGCAAGGCTTGCTTCATTACGTTACGAGCACCCAAACCTTCTGGATGCGGCGCCGTAATATGATGAGCATCGGCTGTCATGCCTACTCCAACCACCTCTGCATATATCTTAGCACCTCTAGCCTTCGCATGTTCTAATTCTTCTAAAATCAAACAACCACCTCCTTCGCCTAAGACAAATCCATCACGTTCTTTATCAAAAGGTCTAGACGCCGTTTCTGGCGTATCATTTCGTGTACTTAAGGCTTTCATGGATGAAAAACCTCCCATTCCAGCTTTAGTAACGGCCGCTTCCGAACCACCAGCTATAATCACATCGGCACGTCCTAATCGAATATAATCACAAGCGTTAATTAAGGCATGCGTCGAAGAAGCACAGGCCGAAACGGTCGCATAATTCAATCCTCTAAACCCATACTTTATGGAGATCTGCCCAGGCGCAATATCAGCAATTAGCTTAGGAATAAGGAATGGGTTATATCGCGGCGTTTCTGATGTACTTAAAGCCGCCTCAGTAATATCATTTTCTATAGTTTCGAATCCACCGATACCACTACCCCAGATAACACCCGCTCGATCTAGATCGATGCGCTCCACATCTATACCCGAATCACCCATAGCTTCTGCTGCTACTACCATGGCATACTGGGTAAAAGGATCCATTCTACGCACTTCCCGTCTATCTAAGATATCTGCCGCAACAAAGTCTTTTAACTCACAGGCAAATTTGGTTCTAAAGTGAGTGGCATCAAAACGCGTGATAATATTCGCGCCACTTTTACCCGCTAATAAACCTGCTTTAAAGGCCTCAGCTGTATTTCCAATGGGCGTCAAAGCCCCAATTCCCGTAATAACTACTCGTTTCATATAGATGTATTAATGATCCGAAAATTTCTGCGAAGGTACGAAGCCTAAAGGAATGATAAAAAGGATAGGCTTTATAAACAAAGAGTCAAGACCTAATTAAAGATCTTGACTCTATATCCTTTGTTGAGGATGTGACTACAATCGTACTTACTTATTCGACTGAAGGTACTCTATAGCCTCACCTACAGTTGAAATATTCTCTGCCTGATCATCTGGGATCGAAACATCAAATTCTTTCTCGAATTCCATAATAAGCTCAACTGTATCTAATGAGTCTGCGCCTAGGTCATTAGTAAAGCTTGCACTTTCTACTACCTCTGACTCATCAACTCCTAATTTCTCAACGATAATGTTTTTTACTCTATCAGCAATATCTGACATAATACAAAATTTTTAGTGGTCGCAAAATAAGCGAATAAGAACATCACAAACAAGTATCATACTACTTTTTTAGTTCCAGCAAATACATATCTTTTTTCCTTATTTATCAAGGGCTAGGGCGTTACCACCGATATCCTTCGGAATATCGGGGTCGGGCCATTCCAGGCTCGCTAATTCCGCTCGGTCCCGATCCAAAGTATCGGGACCCATTTCCGATGCTCGTATTGTATTCATCAGAACCTGTCTCCGATCTTGTAACGCAAACGTCAGGAACTGTCTCCGATCTCTCTAAGCGAGCATCGGGGCCTTCTATACCCCTAACGCGATATATAATAGGAATGACATACAATATGCTTAGTAAATCTATTTCCCGAAGTATCAAATGTAAAGCTAATTGAACATCGCCTATC
>JAHDDO010000012.1 GCA_020629315.1 Saprospiraceae bacterium
CTGATGGCAGTTCAGAAACATTTGAAATTAGTCCAGGTTCGTCTTTCCCATACACTGTCAATGTAACCGGTGAGATCACCTTTACTTATACGGTGCAAGATGCGGCAGGTAATACCGCTCAATGTTCGGCTACGGTTACCATTACCGAAGGAGATCCTTGCGATAATGATACCATAGCTCCAGAAGTGGAATGTCCAGCAGATTTAGAAGTAGAAATGGTAGACGGAGTAGCTGAGTGGGATTTCACAGATCCAACAGTTACTGATAATTGTGATGATAATCCAATAGGTACGCTAACAATAGAATATCCAGATGGCTCTTCTGAGTCTTTCGACCTTGATCCAGGTGCCACATTTTCATACAATACAAACTCTGAAGGCACAGCAACATTTACTGTAACTGTCTCGGATGAATCAGGTAATGTATCAGAATGCGTTACTATCATCACTATTGTTGATGTTGTTTCCACTGGGGATATTCCTTCAGTAGAAGCCTTTACTATCTATCCAAGTTTGACCGAAGATTTTGTAAGCCTATCAGTGGTTTACAATGAAGCGACAGCGTCAACTTTACGCATATTTGATGGGCAAGGAAAGTTGGTGAAAAGTCAGGTATTTACAAAAACTAGTAAAATAAATGAGACACTTGATATTACAGCCTTTAAAGCTGGTATTTATTATATCCAATTATTGGTAGATGGACAATATATGACACAAAGAATCACAAAGATGTAGTGTAGCAACAGTAATTTCTAATACATAGGTGGGTTGTCAAAAGCAACCCATCTGTTTCTAGAATAAAAAATACGCCTGAAATTTTAGTATAATTTGATACTACAAATAATTTCATAGTTGCTAATTTGATTAGCAATGGGGCAAGATTTCTGTCTTGCCCTTTTTTGTGTAATGGGCTGAAGAAATGCAATTATTGATTGTTCCACCGCTCTACACGTTGCTTGAATTTCGATTGGTCGAAAGCCCAATTACCCTTTCCTAAGGCTGACTCCAATTCATCTTCTTGGGTATCATCTAAAAGCAAGTCGAAAAAATCAAGTCCGGTCTCTGCTTCAATTTGATCAATAGACACTATAAAATCAGAAAGTGGCTTATTTGTTTTCTCATGTGGGATCAAATAAGCTATAACTTCGTTTAGATTCTGGTTAAGAATAATCTTGTAAAATGCTGCTGGCACATCAATGCCGATTTTACCAATTTCTTTTCGACTCGTTCCAAAAATAGGTCCACTCACTATATATACCTTATCCTTCTTATATGTCCAATCACGAACATTTTCTTCCAATTCCCGCCAAATACCATTATTAAATGCACGAAGTTGTGGACTCATGTTACTCATATAAAAGGATTCATCCATAGCTAATTTATCAAAGGCCATATCCCCAGCAGGAGCCATATGACCTCTAGTATAACCCGAGCCTTTATAATCTCGATGATGAGCAGAGCCAGTCCTTACTTTTGGATCTACTTCAAACCAATCCGTACGTGGAACATTAGGCATTTTAATAAGGTCACGTGTCAGTGGGTAAGCGACCCAATTTGCTTGTTCTCTATCTTCGTTATAACTTAAAGAGTAAAAAGAATGATGAACCAACTGGCCATTTCCGCCTTGCGGAATATAAAATCGGTCTGATGACAACTCTGGTTCAGGCTCATCCATCCCTTCAAATAATTCCATATAAAAGAATGGGCCCATCACTAATAATCCAGCCAGTAAAACCAGAACCATGACAATCCGAATGGTCCCCTTTCCAAATCCTTTCTTTGCTTGGTGATTATGCCTTAGTTTAGCCATTGGTACTTTTTATTTATGGTATCTACTATGTTAACCTACAAATTTATGTGTAAGTTTAATCTGCTAGTATTATGAAAGTAATAAAGTATATACTTGGTTTCATCTTTTGGGCGGTGCTATCCCAACCCTTTCTTGTGTTTGGTCAAAAAGGATCCAGTTATACCCTTGGGGGTAAAAGCTTGTCTATGGGTAATTCAGGGGTAACAAGTACAGATGTTGATGCCATTTTTTTGAATCAAGCAGGATTAGCTAGTATCGATCAATTATCAGCAATCGTTAGTTCAGAACGAAAGTTCAACTTACCAGAATTAACAGGTGTTTCGCTCGGTTTAGTACTCCCTACTGAAAGACTAGGAAGTTTTGGACTTCAATTATCTAACTATGGAAGTAGCGTATATTCAGAGCAAAAAGTCGGTGTAGCCTATGCTAGGAGTATTGCTAAAAACACCTTCATAGGTGCCCAATTAGACTTACTTAATACTACAATAGATCAATTTGGCAATGCCATGGTTGCTACCTTTGAAGTAGGCTTAATTACCAGAATAGTAGATCAAGTCTATTTAGGTTTTCATGCGTTCTCTCCTGCGCAAATAGCACTTACGGATAACGAAAGTGTCCCCGGTCGATTACGGATAGGGTTATCATATCTACCTTCAGAAAAGGTAGAACTAAGAGCTGAAGTTGATCAGTTTTTAGATACTAGACCTGCTTTTAAAGGAGGCATTTCGTACATGCTAGTACCGTCTGTCTTTTTACGAACCGGATTTAGTACATCCCCAACTGAAGGTAAATTTAGTTTTGGTGCCGCTTATCAATGGAAATCTAGATTACGAATTGATTTAGCCTTTAGCATTCACGAGTTTTTAGGAACAACACCTGGAATTTCCATAATTTATCAGAACCCAACTAAAAAAGTCAACAAATAGGCTGGACAATATTCGATCCGTTTATATGTTTATATTGTATTCTCCCCATTTCTATTTCATCAAGCCAAACAAATGAAAAAACTGCTAATAGTCGCAGCCACTACGTATGAATTAGCCTCCGTGTTAAAATGGTTAGAAGAAAGCGGACAGAAGCAAGGATTTAATCGTTATCTTATAGGTAATTCTGAGATTCAAATTTTGATCACAGGAGTAGGTATGGTGTCAACGATGTTTGCGTTATGCAGGTATCCTAAAATGAATGAAATTGACCAATTGATTCAGTTGGGTGTAGCAGGAAGTTATGATAAGACAATTCCATTAGGCTCATCCGTTGAAGTAATAGAAGACCGAAATGCAGATTTAGGTGTAGAAACCAAAAATGGGAGTTTCGAAAGTGTTTTTGATCTAGAGCTAAAGAACAAAGACCAATTTCCTTTATCGGATGGATGGGTCCGTTCTGAACACTCATTTAAAAGTCCTTTTCAAAAAGTAAAGGGAATCAGTGTTAACAAAGTTACTGGAACGAACCATTCTGCAGATAAGATGAAAGAAAGACACCCGGGAACCATCACCGAAAGTATGGAAGGCTTTGCCTTTTTATACTACTGCAGAATGTTGCATATTGAGGGGATTCAAATCAGATGTATATCCAATTATGTTGAAGATAGGGATCGTGACAAATGGGAGTTAGAGCGTGCAATTGAAGGGATAAAAACGGCATTTATTAGCCTTTTAAATATATAATTTTTTAATATTTGTATTTGATACAATCGAATATTACAGCCCACATGACCTTACAGATGCAAAGATCTTTATACATTATTCTGGCATTTCTAATTCTACCCAGAATCGGAATAAGTCAGTATCATTGGCTAGAGGAAAATGATTTATTAGGGACACCACTGGAAATGCTTAATGATCCGCAGTTTGATTTAGATAATCAAATAGACATTAAAACGACAAACGGCCATTTTACTTTACAGATAAAACCTAACGATTTTCTATCAAACGTCTCTGATGCCAAAGGGTTTCAATCATTTGACATCTTACAATTTAACAATAGACTCGTAACTGGTAGAGGGATCTCAGATGGGAACAAAATATACTTTCACCTTCTTACCGAACATGGATTAGTAAGTTTCACCCCGAATTCAGAAGATAATTCATATGCCTTTCAGCATAAAAGCAATGAAGAAATTAGTGCTATACATAAAGAACATGTTTGTGGGAATAACCCTGAATACGACAGACAGGTCATTGCACAGCATCAACACTTATTAAATACAAGCAATAAAATAGTCGAGGATAATGGTGAAACAATCCGAACATTCAGAGTAGCCATTGTATGTACATATGAGTTCTTCACTCATCAAGGAGCCAATTCTCAAGCGTATGCAGCTGCCATTTTGGATGGAATTTCTTTGATTTTCAATCAAGAAATGTCAGTGAATTTGGTGTTAGCGCAAATGCCTGCCGTTTTTGAAACGAGCAATGATCCATTTGATCCAGATCAATTACCAGGTAGTGATGGACGAACCAACCAAGCAAGTGAAGTGGTCCCTACATTATTTGATGGGTCACAATTTGATATTGGCCACGTTTTTCACCTATACGGCGATGCAGCCGCTGAAGGGTGGTCTAGTGGTGGTGTTGCCCTCTTACAATCAGTTTGCAGCGAAGAAACGTATGCTTCCAATGAATCGGACAATCCGGATGATGGTATTGTGGGTATAAATAAAGCCGCTGCTTGGTCAGGTACATTTAGTGTATCTCCTATTACTAGTTTCATTAGATTAGCCAGCCATGAATTTGGTCATCAATTTGGAGCTACACATACCTTCAAGGGAGATGGTAGTGCATGTACTGATGCTTATTCTGCTGAGACAGCATATGAAATAGGAAGTGGTACAACCATAATGTCGTATCGAGGTATCTGTGATCCATCTCAAAATATACCTTCGGGAGGATTAGCTGATGATTACTTCCATACTGCTAGCTTAGTACAAATGATAAATTTTGTGGAAAGCCCAATGGCAGCTTGTGCCAACGAGTCTACTTCAAATAACGCTATCCCCGAGACTGATGCAAATCCTTGCGGTATAAATAATATTGTTGTGCCAAGAGCAACCCCTTTTATTCTGGAAGGGGAAGCTATAGATGCCGATGGCGATCCATTATTGTATTGTTGGGAGCAATATGATAATGGTGGACCACAAGGGGCAATAAGCACCAATGCGGCCAATAATTTCTTTAGTCCAATATTTAGAAGTTATCCGCCAACCGAAAGTCCTTCAAGATATTTCCCACCTCTATTTGAAGTTGTAAATAATATCCCTAATGATTTTGATATACTGTCCAATGTCCCTCGTGATTTGGATTTTCAATTTACAGTAAGAGACGGAGCTGCCGTATCCACTGATGATCTTAATGTAACAGTAGATGATGATGGCCCTTTAGAAGTAACAAGCCCTACAAATGGACAAACCTGGGATGTTGGGCAAAGTTTCACGGTTGATTGGGAGCTAAACGGATCAGCTTTATTATGTGACAATGTAGATATATTACTCTCTATTGATGGTGGGTTTAACTTTAGTATTCCCTTAGCTAGCAATGTAAGCTATAGCGCCATGAGCTTTACGGGAACCCTACCTCTATCAGTCCCTAGGTCTGATAATGCAAAGGTAATGGTAGTCTGTGCTGACTATGAATGTGTACAGTTCTATAATGTAAATGCGGGCACTATCAGCATTAATTCGGATTGTGATGCGACAGAAATGGTTATTTGTGACACAGAAACCATTGTGGGTGAAGAAGGAAATACAATTTTCCAATTGGACCCAATAGGAATTACCGCAGATTTTGTTTTCGATCTCAATGTCGATATCAGTGCAGCAGATCCACAGCACCCATATTTTGGGGAAAAGGATGGCGCCTGTGCGGCTTGGGTAAACAGACGAATTAACTTAGACACGTTTAGGGTGAGTGAAGATGGTAGATATAGATTTACTAGAGAGATGACAGATCAATTTCTGACCATCTACACGATTGAAGGATTAGATTTAGATAATGCTTGTCCAAATTATGTTGGATCTAACTTAAGACATGTTGATGGTGGCGGCTACTTCCCATCAAGTGATCTCGAGCTTGAGTTAGAATCTTGTCAAACCTATGTACTTGCGTCTGCAACCGCGGCTGGATCTGTGAATTTTACGGTTTCTATTATACCTGTTGCTCAAGGTAGTTTTTACCTATTAAGTAGTCATGAACCAGGATTTGAAACAGGGTATATAGCGGTAAATACGGCTACTGGACTAGTTCAAGAAGCAAATATAGATGCAGATTTCACAAGCCTTCCAGCGGGCGAATATGAAGTATACGCAATTGCATACAAGGCAACAGGAGCTGAACCTCCTGCTAACATAATCATCACTGACTTAGAAGGATCGAGTATTTTACCTTTACTGAATCAAGGAAATTGCTTTAAACTATCTGATGATTTCAAATTATTGGTGGTTAATGCTCTAATGAATTGTTCCATAGATTCCATTGTACCGTTCCCTGAAAACTTCTGTTTGGACACAGAAACCTATGATCAGAATTTTATCGTATATTATTCTGATTTGCCACAAGGCTCAAATACTATAAATGTCAATGGTAATTCATTCCCAGCACCAGGTGGTCAGAACTTCATTACTTTAACCGGACTTCCTGCTGATGGTTCTACCATGATGATCGATATTTTTTTGGAACAAGATCCTGATTGTGCGAATAGCTTTTTCTACACAAATCCTGGCATGAGCACTGGTTTGTCTGTAGAGGTCAATAGTATCTATAACTTGTGTGAAGGTGAATCAATCACAGCCATAAGTGATCTGGCTACCAGCTATTCTTGGGAAGCAATCAATAGCGGTAATGTATATTTTGGAAATCCATTCACACCTATTGAGGACGGTGTGTATCGATTGACTGTTTTTGATGATGCAGGATGCCAGGTAGAGGAATTTGTTGATGTAACCTTTGAACCAACACCAACAGTCAGTTTTACAGAAGGCGATGCTATTCAATTGTGTTCATCTCCTAGCTATCAATTCTTTCCAGAAAATTCAGGTAGCTTATTTAATGAATGGCAAATCATAAATTTTGATCAATCAGACACCATATTCATTCCTCAAAATTTTGGTACACCTATGGCTGAAGCCACAATAACTGGAACCTATATAGTAACCGTAGGAAATACAGGTTGTTCCGCAAGCGATACCATTGAAGTAGTTGTGACCCCATCTCCAGAAGTATTTGTACCAGAGGATACCGTAGTTTGTGGTATTGATTTTATTACAATTGATGCAGAAGTCCAAACACCGCTTGACGTAACCTTGAGTTGGACTGACGAAGATGATAATGAAATATCTTCAGATGAAGAGGCTTCGTTTTTCAATTCGGGCACGTATACTTTTTCTGCCACAGACGAAAATGGATGTGTTGATACCGCTGATTTTGAAGTAGACTTTCAAGAATCCTTAGATGTAACGATAATCGGTGATCAGGATACATCTTTTTGCGAAGGAGAACAATTACTAATTGAAGCATTTACAGGTGCTGCTGTGAATGTCAGTTGGATTTATACAAATGGAGTTGACATAGATACTAGTAACATATTTGGCGCATATTCAGCCACTGAGTCAGGTACACTAATTGCCTATGTGGAATTAAATGGATGTGAAGCAAAAGATACAATCGAACTTTCAGAGGTAGCGCCACCTGGTTTTCTTCTTCAAGATAACATTGAACCAAATAAACCACTATGTCCAGACTGTCCAGTAACCTTAACAGCACTAACGAATGAGCTAGGTATATCTTTTGATTGGACTGGACCTTTAGGGACATCTTTAGGCATTCAAAATAGCATTGGACCTGATCAAACTGCGAATACAGGAACCTATTATGTGACGGCTTTAAGCGATGAAACGGGCTGTTCGTCTATAGATTCTATAGAACTTGAATACTTGGAAGCACCTGAATTTCAGACTGAATCACCTGTTTTACAATTATGTGATGGGACCTTAGATACTATTAGACTGTCATCTGTAACAGCTGATTTTTTGACTTGGTTCTTTTGTGAAGACTTGAGTGGCAATTGCATTGATGTGCTAGAAGTTGGATCATTCAGTTCATTAAAAGATTTTGAAGTAGAAGAGGCCGGGTTCTATGTTGCTGAAGCGGCGCATAGTTTAAATGGATGTTTTTATAGGGACACCATTGAAGTTGTTTTAGTTGATGCGCCTAATGTGGACATTGGAGATACATTTCAACGAGCATGTGAAGGTGATGAATACATATTGACTACCGGTGAAAACCCTGAAGATGGCGTAGATTACAGTTGGTATATTTCCTCGCCATCAAACATCATTAATGGCGAAAATAGTAATGAACTCATTGTTACGGAAGATGGCAATTATGGTTTTATTGCTACCGATGGCAACTGCGAGGTTTCTTCGGAGGTAACGGTGGATTTTGTTGACTTCCGGTTTTGTCTTAATGAAGGTGTTGATACCTTGTTTGGTTGTCTAACAAATGGAAATGGCTTGACTTTAATTTACTCACAATGTGATGGAGAAGGGTTTCCTAATAATATAGAATGGTTTAAAGACGGTGACAGTGCACCTTTTGCGACGGAGTCGGTGAGTGTCAATGTTATGGAAGAAGGATTGTACTATATGAATGCTACTGAACCTGTAGCAGATTGTTTTTATTCAGACAGTATATATGTTGTATTTAGCGATCCACCTCCTGTAGATTTAGGTGTAGATACCACTGTTTGCGGAGGTGATGTTATCACACTTAATACAGGTTTGGATGGATTTATTCACGAATGGGATTTTGGTGGAGAAATTCAGATGGGAGAAACGGGGAGTACAATTACGTTTAGTCCTACAGAAGATCAGCCTTTTGTTACAATAATTGTGACCATCTACCAAAATGATCCAAATTGTTTCTCCTTTGATACTAAGACAATTTTCGTAGCTAAGAATCCTGAAATAGTAGATTGGGTTGATAGTTTGGCTATCTGTTCTGGAGAAAGTGTGGACTTGGTGGTCTTTGATGAATTTCAAACGTACGATTTTCAATGGTTTTTTGACGACCAACTCATTGAATCTGAGGATGATGATACTTATACCGCAGAAGAGGGAGGTAACTATTCTGTAATAGTGACAAATGAGATCTGTTCTGATACACTATTTGCTTTTGTAAACGAAGGAATGGTAGATCCAGTTGATCTAGGAGAAGATTTGACAATATGTCCTGGAGAATCAGTGCTATTAGAACCAGAAGGTGAATATGATGAATATTTATGGCTACCCACTGGAGATTTAGATCCAAGTTTAGAATTAAGCTTAGATTCTGGTTTTGAAGGAGAGGTCTCGATAATCCTTCAAGCACAGAATGACGGATGTACTTCAAGGGATACATTGATAGCTTTCTTTTCTTCACCAATCACAGAGGCCGAAATCATACCATCACAAACAGAGATTTGTTTTGGTGATTCTCTTCTACTTCAAGCGGTAAGCGGTCCAAATTATTTATGGACACCTTCAGAAAGTTTGAGTTCTGATTCGATTGCCAATGTCATAGCGTATCCACAAGAAAACACTACGTATTCACTTACCGTTTTTGATGATTGTCCTGGAAATGAAGCCACAACTGATATAAGTATTACTGTTTTTCCAGAAGCAACTGTAGGCATTATGAATGATACTACGGTAGTTGCCGGTTCTAGTTTTAGCCTTTCTGCTTTTGGAGGTGAAGAATACATTTGGAATAATATAGCCTTAATACAAGGTTCAAATGAAGTAGCTAATCCAACTGTAATTGTAAATGATTCAACCACCTTTGAGGTTCTAATCATTGATGAAAATGGATGTGAGTACTATGAAGATGTTCGAATCAATGTCTTTATAAATCCTGAAGATCTTGTAAAACCAATATCGATTATCACACCTAATGGGGATGGTATTAATGATGAGTTAATATTTGATGGTTTAGAGGCTTTCTCTGATAGCCATCTAGTCATCTTTAACAGATGGGGTAATATCGTCTATGAGCAAGATGGATATCAACTTAATGGTGAGCTTTGGGATGGAGCGAATGGAGGGGTTATTTTGCCTGCAGACGTCTATTACTACGTCCTAGAGTTTGGAGAACAATCCATTAAAAATACAATTACAATCACCAGAGAAAACTAGGCGACATGAAAGCGATAAGAATAAACATTACTGTATTTCTCCTTGCCTGTTTTATGTATGAAGGCGTAGCGCAACAATTTCCATATGCAAGTCCCTTTTCCGAAATGAGAGAAGTATGGAATCCAGCTTTTGTAAGTTTTGATGATGAACGTGTTTATGGTGTTTATGTGAGGCAACAGTGGTTAGGTATTGGTACAAAGCGAGCACCTAGAATGATGTATGCCAGTGTGCAATACCCATTTAAAGATTTGAATATGGCCTTTGGAGGAGCCATTTACTCAGACAAGGCAGGTCCAATTACCAATAATAGTATTGTTATAAACTATGCCTATCAGCTCAAAAATCTACTATTTAGAAAGGACCGATTGTCACTGGCCATAAAAGCTAGAGGCACCCAATTTGGGTTTAATGCAACGGAAGAGATATACCGAGAAGGTGGCGACCCACTTATCCTAACCAATAGAAATTCGGCGTTTTATCCATCTGTAGGAGCAGGTTTAGCATATATTACCAATCCACGACACTATGAAAATAACTCCTTCTTCTTCGGGGTTTCATTCCTTCAAGCGGTAAGCACAAATTTGTTAGTAGTAAATAATGACTTTGAAAGAGAACTCCATCTATTTGGCCAAATAGGTACAAGAATATATGGCTTAAATAGTTATTGGGAGTTGTCCTCTCATATAAATTATACCTTCCCGCAAATACTTGATATTATTACCAATGCTCGTTTTGATTATAATGATTCATTTTGGCTAGGTCTATCCTACTCTACTGTAAATGACATTTTCCTACAAGGTGGTTTTTATGTTCGAAATATGGATAGAAACTATTCATACATGAAAATTGGTTTTATTGGTAACTTAAATGTGAGTCAAACACTCTTAACGGCAGGTCCAGGCTTTGAGCTTTTCGTTAATTACAACACCGATTTCAGATATTGATACCTTGTTTAGGGCTATTTAATCCAACAATTTAGCACCGCTATCTACAAATAAGGGCTGCCCAAGTGAGGCTTTGTATATTTGAGTCAAAATTGGTTAAATAGTGAGTTTATTAATTGTCTTTTTATTAATGCAAGTGGGTATCTGCCTGACCCTTTCAATGGTATTCCCTAAAGCGGGTAAAGAATCCCAAAAAGGGCTTATACCTGGTTTAAACTATGCCGAGTGCTTTGAAATTATCGGTCGTCCAAAATGGCGTGCCTGGTTACTTTTAGTACCTATTGTTGGCATTTTTGTATATGCAGGTTTAATGATTTTCTTAGTTCGCTCCTTTGGACAGTTTAAATGGATCGACAGTTTTTTAGCCGTTATGTTACCTCCGGTAATTTTGTGGCGAATTGCAAAAGATGATAAGATAAAATACCTAGGTACAGGGTATACCGCAGAAATGGATTATCGAGAAAAAATCAAGCAAGCGGCAACAGATAAAAATGAACGATTATACAAACGATTGGTCAAAGAAAACCCGTACAAAAAATCCTTCATCAGAGAATGGGCTGAATCAATAATTTTTGCTGTTTTTGCAGCTGCTTTTATTAGGATGTTCTTAATTGAGGCATATGTTATCCCAACGCCTTCAATGGAAGGGTCTTTACTAGTGGGTGATTATTTATTCGTTTCAAAGGCATCGTATGGAATCAGGACGCCTATGACTGTTGCAATGATACCTCTACTACATAATCGAATTCCCGTTTTAAACAAAGAATCCTACTTAAAGAAACCGAGTCTAAATTATCACAGACTACCAGCTTTCGAATCTATTGATAGAAATGACCTTATAGTCTTCAACTGGCCTGTTGGTGACAGTGTGTATTTAGCACCAGATAGATCCTGGGCTGTAGGACAAATAGACCGAGCTAAAGAAATGCTGGCGCCCAGAAAAGGTGAAAATACATATGAAAGACGAGCACGATTAGCTTTGAAAAAAATGGTTGATAACAAAGAATATGTAGTACGACCCATTGACAAAAAAGATCATTACATCAAGCGTTGTGTGGCTATCGCAGGAGATAGCATTCAGATCAAAGATCAACAACTATTTGTAAATGGGCAACCTGCTGAGAACCCAGATAAGATGCAGTTTTCTTATTATGTTCGATTCCCTGAAAATACAAGCATTAGTGCTAGAAAATTGGAAGAACTTGAACTCAGCAACCCGGATGGATTAGGTAGATTCCATATGAATGACAAACAAGTTGAGAAGCTAAAAGCTCTAGATCCAGGAATACAGCTTAGCCCATCAAGGGCGGGTGCAGAAGGTAAACGTTTATTTCCACATGCACAGAATATTTCAGGAAATTGGTCTACAGACAATTATGGGCCATTATGGATTCCTAAAGCTGGAGAAACCATTGAGCTAAATGAAAAAAATGTAAAAATCTACAGAAGAACCATTGAAACCTATGAAGGCAATTCCTTTGAAAATAGTAATGGTCAAATTAAAATTAATGGAGAGGTTGCAAGTAGCTATACATTCAAGCAAGATTATTACTGGGCTATGGGTGACAATAGGCATAATAGTGAAGATTCTCGCTCTTGGGGTTTTGTTCCTCATGACCATATTGTTGGAAAACCCAAGGTTATTTGGTGGGCAACAAAGAATGGAAGTTTTAAAAATGGTGTAAATTGGAAACGTATATTTAAGAATCCAAATAAGATTTAATATGGGGAGTTACACCCGGGCATGTCTGATTCTTTCCTTTTTAATATGTTGCCAATCGCTATTGATTAGTCAAGATTTGCCAAGCACCAGTGTCTATTCTTTTAGCTTTATCAAAGATGCTGAGCGCCTTCGCATTAAATCAGCAAGTTTACTTAGTGGTTTTAACAAGGGAGGTTATAATAATCAACCAAGCTTTATTGATGATAATAGTTTGTTTGTAACTACTGATTATTATGGTGAGAAAACAGAAATTGTTAAACTCGATCAGTATGAAAAGAAAATTTATAGAATCACAAAAACGGTAGAAAGCGAATACTCTCCTATCCTACTATCTGATCAAAAAAACTTTGCAGTGGTTCGGGTGGAAAAAGATAATACCACACAACATCTGCATTCATATCCAATGCATCTTGAAGACAAAGGTAAAACCGTATATGATGAGATTGAGAATGTAGGCTATTTTACCTATGATCAAACGGGTAATGTGTATCTATTTTTAGTAGACGAACCACACAAGTTAGCTTTCGTGGATAGAGACACAAAAAAGAGTAAAGTCTTATTCCAAGATATAGGAAGAACCTTAAAATGTGATAAGTATAATCAACTCATTTTTATTCATAAAGTTGGAGATCAATGGTTACTAAAATCATATAATCCAAACACCCAAACGGCCACAATCATTGATAGATGCCTTCATAATGTAGAAGATTTTGAATATTTATCTACACACGAGCTCATAATGGCTAAAGATGGTATTATCTACAAACTAAATATGGAAAACAACATTGGTTGGAGAGAATACGTGGATCTAAATGAATATGGGATTACCAATATTACAAGAATGATCATCCGAAAAAATAAGTTGGTGGTTGTTACTCAAGACAATTGATACTTTATAATAACGTTATTTTTGTGAAATAAGACGAGCCTATGTATAGACTTCCTTTACTTCTTCTATTCAGTCTCATTTGTACGGTTGCTTTTTCACAAATGGATAGATGGATTATTACATCCGATGTTTGGTTGGTGGAGACGGATTTTGAACGATTCGAACAAGAAAATAATGTAGATATAATAGCATGGCGGAGTATTTCTAAAAGGAAGCCCATGTATGCTGTTCAATTCAAAAATAACATTGACCTACATAACAAGCGACACAGTAAGAAAAACGTCAATTATTATCTAGATAGAAAGGTATCTAAACGGAATAATGTGCCTAATGATCCTGATGTAGCCTTTCAGTGGGCCATTGAAAAATTAGGCTTGTATCAGGTATGGAATGAGACTACAGGGGGTTTTGATACAGATGGAAAAGAAATAGTCGTGGCGGTATTGGATGATGCCTTTGATCTACAACATCCAGATTTTGAAGGAAGAGTATGGGAGAATACAGGTGAAATACCTGACAATAATATTGATGATGATGGTAATGGGTATACAGATGACTTTTTTGGGCTAAATATGCCATCTGGAACGGACAATCATCCATTTCTTGATAGACATGGAACTGCTGTTGCTGGAATAATCGGCGCTGCAGGCAATAACGAATATGGAATAACAGGGGTAAATTGGAATGTTAAACTGATGTTCTTAAGCGGCATCGGTCTAATTTCTACCATAGTAGAAGGTTACGAGTACGCATATGAGCAACGTAAACTGTATAATGAAACTAATGGAGCTGAAGGAGCCTATGTAGTTGCCACAAACCTTTCAGCGGGTTTGACAGGATTCGGTCCAAGTGATTATCCAGAGTGGTGTGACATGTATGATGCCTTAGGAGATGTAGGTGTTTTAAGCGCTGGCGCTGTACCAAATGAAGATGTGGACTTAGAAGTGACAAAAGATTTACCCTCTGATTGCCCATCACCTTTTACCATAATGGCGACCAACACAAATAGTGCAGATTTTAAAGTTACCCAGGCTGGCTATGGTGCAACCATAGTTGATTTAGGCGCTCCTGGTGAAGAGATTTACACCTTAGCACCGGGTGAGGATTTCAGGTATTTTAGTGGAACTTCTGCTTCTTGTCCATATGTTGCTGGTGCTATAGCCTTGTTATTTAGCGTTGATTGTCCAAATCTAGCAGAAGCAAGTATAACTAATCCTTCAGCCACTGCACTGGCTATGAAAGATATTATCTTAGAAAATGTAGATGTAACCAATGATTTAAAAACAAGAACTCTTTCAGGAGGACGATTGAATATATTTAAAGCAATGCAGGGTCTTGCGAATAGTAATGAACAAGGTTCCTTTTGTGATGAAGCGGCAACTGAACTTATAGTTAGTGGGGATAGACGAATCCAAATATATTTTAATGAAGAGGATTATCTCTACAGTTACTTTACAAATAAATCAGAAATACATACTGTAATTCTTTTTGATGCTTTAGGTAAAATCATCAGTAGCTACCAAGACAATCCATCCATCTTCAATTCAAACCAAATTAGACAAACTCTTTTCCCGGATAATTTGATGGCAGGCATGTATTTTATTGGCGTTCAGAATAATACCGAAAAACAAACTCTAAAACTACTCGTCCAAAATTAGTCTGAGGTGTATTCCTATTTGGACTTAGATATTGGAAATTGAATGGCTAACTCCAAACCTTTAGGGAATACTGGGTTAAATGATAGCTTACCACCCAAATGAGAGACTCTATTTTTAATGGATAACACTCCTTGTCCCGAACCTAATTCTATATCTTCTGCACTGATTCCTTTACCATTATCCATGATGAAGAAGAACATTTCATTGTTGTGAGTCCTTGCTGAGACCTTAGCACCAGTGGCTCCAGAGTGCTTAATAATATTATTGAAAGCCTCTTGGACTATTCTGTATAAATGATGCTTCTGGGTATTTGTTAGGTAATCATCTATATCGTTAATGTCATGGGAGAAGAAGATTGAAGAGTTTTTATCCAATCTGTCCACCATTTCCTCCAGCGCTTTTTTCAAACCAATTTTATCAATCTCTGCAGGTCTTATATTGGTCAATAAGCCTCTCATATCCAAAATGGTATTATCCACCATTTGTGCATATTCTCGATCCCCTCTCAACAATGCTTTATTCTTCAAAAGAATGAGACTTTGTCCTAGACCATCATGTATCTCACTGGTTATTCTACGCTTTTCTTCTTCTTCCGCTTGCATAGCGGTGGCAATAAGTTGAGCTTCCAATTTTTGTTTGGTGCGTACCCTATTTTGATAGTTCTTAAAAAACAAATAAGCAATCAATGGGAGGATAAATAAAAGGCCTAGGTAGAATAATGGGTTACTTAATAAAGGTCTACTTACATCAATTTTACCTGCATCCATTATGGTACAATTATTATCAATATCGCAAGCTCTAATTTCTAATTCAGTAGATCCATATGGTATACGTTCAATAATAATATTCCCGTCATTTGGAATATCCTGCCAATTATCTGAAATGGACTTGATTCGGTATTGATAAACGACACCTTCAAGCTGTTGAAACTTATTCACATCAACTTGAACCGTAACATCTTTTCCTTGACTGGATAGATTTCTTGCAAAAAGATTTTTTTCATTATCAGACTGTGTAATATCAATAGTCGATAATAACTTTTGCTTTTTCACCTGCTCTCTAACAGCTAAAAGACTATTATCAAATTTGATGAGCTTCTTACTATTAAATATCCATAGAATACTGTCTTTGTCATAATCCAAAGAAATCTCTTGTTGGTATTCTGGAAAAGGTATTATATAATTACTTTGGTACTTATTAAGAAAGCAAAGAGTATCAAGATTATATCCAATTATGTGATTATTCGTAGCAATCCAAAGTTGATCGTTGACATTTTTTAGATCAAGTATTTTATCCTTACCACCAATCACTTTAAAAGCATCAACTGCTAAATCACCTGATTCATCCTTTTTTACAATGTTAATTAAACTGTCATTCGGCACTAAAACGCAATCATAATAATTAATGGGTTGAACAGGTGTGGATGCCACATAATCTTGGCCAGACACTACTTTCGAAACATTTACTTTATTATTCGTATTAACTTGAATTTCAAAAATCCCAACATTGCTCGTTAGTAATTTCTTATCTGCTAGTACAGATAAGTTATACGGTATGAGTTTGCTGGCCTTATTGTCATATTTAATATCTGAAAGTACTACGCCACCATCAGGATTTTCAGATGCAAATAATAACTCGCTTTGTAATATTAAATTGGCATTGGCTTCCTCCAGTTTAATTTTATCGATGATATAATCTGAACCTATATTTTGAGTCTCTAAAATAGTATGAGAAGAAATGTCATAATCTTTAACAGCATCCTGATAAAATAATGAGAATCGATTAGCTCCAAAGTCATACTTTTTATAATATGGGACATCAGACAAAGATTGATCCTGTAGCTTTTCTGAAGACTCTAAATCAAACTTAAATACTTGTTTACCCTTGGACAAAAACTTATCTTTTCCAAAAACGAAAAACTGTTTCCTAAAGTTCTGATCCGGCTTTTTAGCTAAATTATAAAACGATAATTGGGGCCCAGGGTGATAGTATAATCCTTGATTTGTAGCTATCCAAATGGACTGATCTTCTGAAATTTCAAAATCATTTACCACTATACCAGGAAATTCCTCTTGATTGAATATTTGTTTTAATTCTAAGGTCTTGGGATGAACAAAACTTAGTGTATTGTTCAATACCCACAATACATTGTTTTTGTCTTTTTTAATTTTTTGGATTTTTTTAATGCCTCTAACCGAAATATCCTGCAAAATCGAATCATTACGGACACCAATAAGTTTCTGGTCCAAGGCTAACCACACAATATCACTATCATCAATATACAATGCATTGGATTTTGTAGAGTTATATATTGTTCTGTACGCAACCGAAGAGTAATCCTTCTCAAATAAGTAGATGCCACCTGCTGTGTTAATAAGCCAGGTTCTACCATTGGATTCTACGTCATACTGCCAAGTATGATCTAAACCAAATGTTTTCCATTTTACAGACAAACGCTCATCCCCTTTTACTGATTTCAAGCCAGAAGGAGTTACGAGCATTTTAGCTCCTTCCAAATTATCAATTATATAAGAGTATTCATTTTGAGAAGGAAGGTTTATCTGCCGGCCTTCCGAAAGCTCGTTGTTTGAAAGAAATAATTTTACATTATTCGGTGAGATGTACCAATGTAATCCATTTACAGAATTTACTTTCCCCCTATTCGGCAATTGCTTGTTCACATTCAAACCATAGGGCTCGACTTGTTTGCCATCCAGAGAATACAATTCACCTTCTGCAAAAAACTTAAGGCTCCCTTTATGCTCAAAAACCTGATCAATAGATAGAGAATTAACGCATTGATTAGGATAAATAAGATCCAAATAATAGGATTGTGCTCCAACGAATGTCGCATTGGAAAGCATCAATGTTACTGCGAAGAATAACAATATCCTATTATTCACAATTAGTCTAATTTTAAGGTTTTGTGTCTTTACTTATTATAAAGACAAATAATGTGTTCCTTCCCACTAATATATAATGAAAAGATCCGCTAGTTAATTTAGACCTTGAATGGCTAAAACTAAAGTTATGATAGTAACTGCTTGTGCGACTGTGTCTTGTAAAACTTTACTCCAGTCAGTCGTTTCTTCGTTTTCTTTTTCTTCTTCTTCTACTTTTTTCCGAACCTTTATAATGGATCCCTTGCGAATCTTTGGGGTTTGTGTGAAAAACAAAAATGCTTGTGATTTCTTTATTTCACCGTTTGGATACTCAACAAAAATACTCCTCCGATCAGCATTGACACCAAGTCCTCCTGCATATTCATTGATATAAAACATAGCTCGTTTCCCTGATTCGAATGGTACATGAATTCTATTATTTAGATTTATTGCATCATCAGAAAGCATGGTTTTTGCACGAGTTGCCCCTTCAATCGTTACAAATTCCTTCAATTTTGGAATCTCGATCCTGTCACCATCTTTAACCACAAAGTTGAATTCAGAAGCCGTGTTGTTTAAAATATCATCCAGTTTAATCACAACAGCGCCTAGGTTTTCATCCTTTCGGTTCAATGTTGCTCCTGCGGGAAAGGCCTCCTCTGTGAGTCCACCAGCTCTCTTGATAATATTCGAAATCTTTTCAGTATCATTCAATATGGTATAAGGCCCTGGATATTTTACTTCACCGAAAATCTCAATAGTCTTTTGCTGCTCAAATTCTGGAACGTATCGCACAGTTATGACATCATTAGGTTCAAGTTTAAAGTCATCTGCACTACTCAATACATTAAACGCTCTATCCATCTCGATATTAGCCACAACAACTCTGGTGGGTTGATTATTGGTTATTTCAACTCTTGATATTTCAATTTGGTCGGTTGCTGCACTAAGCTTAAAACCACCAGCCAAGGTGAAAATATCTTTTATAGTCATTTCTAATCCATATTGAAATTTCCCAGGTTTATTTACTGCGCCTCGTATAGTAACCGTTGCATCTTCTAGAAATTCGTTCTGAGAATAAACAAATATGGAGTCAAATGGCTCGACATAAATATTTTCTAGGTTATTTGGATTATCTATGATTTGGTTAATATCTGTTACTGTAAAATATCTTTTTACTTTTTCGTTTAGAGGATCCTGCTTATGAATCATCAAAACTGAAGAAGCATCTCTACGTAGACCTCCACCCAATAAAATGGCATCCGTTAATCTAATGTTATCATTCGTTCCAAATTCAAAACTTCCTGGTTCTCTGATGGCACCATCAATCTTAAAGCTGGCTTTATCAGAAAATCTATTTTGAAACCAAATCGTCAACTCATCCTTATTCGAAAGAAAAATATTTGCCTCGCTACCTGTATTCTCCAAAGCTGCCTTTAAGTCAACAGGAAGGTATGAAATGGTACTATCTAGGGCTACCCTTTTTATAAATGCAATATCTGTTCTTGCCTCGTTTTTAACGCCAGCTTTATTTAATAAATCAGATAAGCGCATACGGTTCTCTAACTCATAGTATCCTTCTTGCAAAACGGCTCCTTCAACACGTACAAATGATTCGAGTATTCGTTCAATGCTGTTTACTTCTACAAGATCTCCATTTTCCAATTTGACATTTTTATCCTTTGGCCATTCAACGTCAATTACTTTTTTAGCATCCAATTCATTGCGGACAATTCGTATGTTTCTAACTTGTGCATTTATATCAAATCCTCCAGCATAGCCAATTAAATCGCCTAAGCTTTCGCCCGATTTTAATTCATATTTGTAAGGGCGATTAATACCACCCGTTATTTCTACTAAATGTTGAAAGGGTCCAACGAAGACAACATCATTATCCTGGAGATATATATTATTTCCTTGCTGCACATCCTCCATATACTTAAATAAATCAACCTCACTCCTTGAGCCATCAGCTCTAATAATATTTATATATCTAACAGTACCAATTTTAGAGGGTCCCCCAGCAGCGCTTATGACAGAGAAGACATTATTGATAGCTGGTAAACTTTGAGGGCCAGGATTTTGAACTTCACCGTACACATTAACTTGTACTGTTCTTGCATAGCTTACATTAACATCAAACTGGCCATTTCCAAATCGATAATATTGTCGATATGCATCTCGAAGTTTACTTTTAGCTTCTTGTAGACGTAAGCCCTTTAGATACACCCGTACTGCACCATTCACAATTTCTATAAATCCACTTTCTGAAATTTCATGCAAATCATCCACTTTTGACGATCCCCATACGGAAATAGCTAACTCATCGCCTACCCCAAGTATGTAACTTGGAGGTGCTTTTGATTTGAAAGGTTCAGTACTTACCCCAAAGTTTCCATTTACAAACAAAGAACGACCATACCGCTCAATGACTTCATCTTCGATAGGCAGTGTATCTATTAGTGTAGAGTCCAACGTCATTTCATCATCTAACTCTATTCCTGTGTCAAAGTCTGATTCTTTGGGTATAGTATCGAGGGCTCCTAAATCGGCATTTCGCTCCAATTGCAAAATAACGGATTGCAATTCGGTGATTTTTTGAGCAGAATAATACTCAATGGAATCTAAAGTCATTCCATTCTCATTCAACACTTTTTCAAATTCAATTTCTGAAATTCCTCTACTTTGTAATTCTCTACTAACATCAGATCTTGAAATTCCCGAAATCACTTGCGAATTAAGCTGAAATGTCAGCGCAACTAGCATTGCTGCTGCAAAAAAGAAACGCGTAAATATTTTAGATGACACCTTCAATTATCTTGGTATGACATATAGCTAATACTAGTGTATATCAAA
This sequence comes from Saprospiraceae bacterium, assembly GCA_020629315.1. Classification (GTDB taxonomy): domain Bacteria; phylum Bacteroidota; class Bacteroidia; order Chitinophagales; family Saprospiraceae; genus JAHDDO01. The sequence goes on from JAHDDO010000012.1 coordinate 20,929, forward strand.
TTTAAAACCATATTTTCGAATGACACCAATTCAAATACATATATTAATGTTAATCAGCTATTTAGATAGAATTTTTTAACTGTATTTGAAATAAACTCAAGTTGTTCGGTATCTAATTCCGTATGCATAGGCAAGGATAGCACTTGATTAGCTGCACTCTCTGATTCTGGCAAGTCACCTATTCTATATCCTAGATGAGCAAATGCTTTTTGAAGATGCAGTGGTACGGGATAATAAATCATAGATGGGATATTATGTTCCTTCAAGTATGCTTTTAACTCATCACGCCTGGAAACTCGTAAGGTAAATTGATGATACACGTGGTCCTGATTATGAAGAGCGCTTGGCAAAGTGATTTCTTCAACCTCATCCAAAGCATGCTTATAAAAAGAGGCCGCGTTTCTTCTTGCTGTAATATAGCTATCAAGGTGAGTAAGTTTAACATTCAAAACGGCTGCCTGAATAGCATCTAATCGGCTATTTACGCCTACAATTTCATGATAGTATTTCTTTTTCGAGCCATGTTTACATATCATACTTATTTGTTCGGCCAAATCCGAATTTTGCGTAACTATAGCTCCAGCATCCCCAAAAGCACCTAGGTTTTTTGAAGGGAAAAATGAAATAGTGCCTATTTCTCCAATGGCACCCAAGCTTGTGGAGGTTCCATCAGTAAAATTGAAGCTAGCTCCTATTGATTGGGCATTGTCTTCAACGATTTTTAAAGTATGTTTCTTAGCTATTTCCTGTAATGCCCCCATATCCGTGGCTGTACCAAATAGATGCACGGGTAAAATGGCTTTAGTTTTCGATGTAATTGCTTTCTCAATTTTTGTTACATCAATATTGAAAGTAATTGGATCAATATCTACAAAAACAGGCACCAAACCTAAAAGCTGCATCGTTTCAGCAGTACTCACAAAAGTAAAAGGAGTGGTAATAATTTCATCACCCGGCTTTAATTCCAATGCCATGAGTGCAATTTGGAGGGCATCTGTTCCATTAGCACAAGGAATACAATGCGCAACGTTTAAATAGTCTGCCAGGTTTTCAGAAAATTGGGATACTTGTGGTCCGTGAATAAACCAACAACTGTCAAGAACTTTGTTTATCTCTGAGACAATATCTTCCCTTATATGTGCTAATTGGCCTATCAAATCGACCATTCTTATCTCCTTCACGATATTATAGCTTTAATGTTTCGATATGCAAAGAACTGATTTTTAATTATCATTATTTTAGTCCCATGAAATTTTGTTTTAGCACGCTTATTCTATGTTTGTTCATCAGTATTCATAGTACATTGGATGCACAGGAAAATAGTAATAAGATTCCGTCAAATATTGGGATAAGTTTAGAATTTGGTTTTGCGTCACCATCGGCAGATTTGGCTACTCGTTTTGGTAATCATACTATAGCCGGAACTGGGCTCTATTGGTACAATGCGCCTCTAAATTTACGATATGGTGTTTCTTTTGATTATCTCTTTGGGATTAAGGTTAATGAAGATCCTATTTCTAACTTACGTAATGAAAATGGTGTTTTTCTGGGATTGGATAATAACTATGCAACAGTTTTACTGCGAATGAGAGGAATCTTATTGGATGCAGTGGTGACTAAAACTTTTCCTATATTAAAAAATAATAGGTCTACCGGCATAGAAATAGGTATCGGTGCGGGTATAATGCAACATAAAATAAGAATTCAACCAGAGAGCAATAATATCCCATTGTTCACAAATGAAACAGTTAGGGGATATGATAGAAACACTATTGGACCTAGTATAAAACAAATAGTCGGTTTTCACTGGCGCGCTATTAAATCAAATGCAAACATGTCTTTGCTTCTAGAAGTTACGGAAGGTTTTACTAGCCCTACGAACCCTGTTGATTTCAATACAGGGAACATTAATAATGATTCACGACTAGATATTGACATGGCTGTAAAATTAGCGTACTATTTACCGTTAAAGAGGAAAGTACCTGTTGAAGAAATTTACTATTGAGTTTGCTTCATAAAATACAGTTCTTTCTTTATTCTTCTGTCATCCGATTGATTCCAGTCTTTGTTTTTTTGGGGTCTTTCGTTACTCCTACTTTAAAGGTGTTTAGAAAGACAAGAAAAAACTGGAAGCCAATTGCGCCACAGTCAAAAACGAACCGACGTGTATTGGTTCATGCAGCTTCATTAGGTGAGTATGAAATAGCCATTGATCTTATTACAAAGCTTGAACACTGTGGCTTTGAAGTTTTTGTGAGCTTTTTTTCACACTCAGGATTTTTGAATGCACCCTGTAAAAACAAATTGTTTTTGCCATATGATACTCCAACAAATGTTCATGCATTTTTGGATACATACAAACCCGATCATGTTGTTTTTGTAGCTTATGAGTATTGGTTTAATATGATGCGACTCCTTCATAAAAGGCGTATTCCTTACAGCTATTTTGCCATGAGGAATGACCATATTCCTTGGTTCTATAAAATGAAACTAGGAGCCTTCATTCATCTATTTGAGATTGCAGACCAAGTAGCACATGTAGGCAAATTGCCTTTCCAAGTACAGAATCATAATCGCAAAACATCGTTCTACCCTATTCAAGATCCAAGGATAAATAGATCTTTGGCAAACAGAGCACAAAACATCAACATAGACTACATGGATGGGGAGTTACAAACCTTTATATATGGGAGTGTTTATGTTAAGGATTTGCCTTTAATTAAATCATTGGTGACAAAGTACGGAATGACAAAGCATGTTGTTGTTCCACATGAAGTCAATGAATCAAATATTTTGAGATTTAAAGATCAATTAGGAAGTGCATTTAAGATCCTTTCTAACTATGAGCCCATAGAAGTAAAGCATCATAATATAATCGTAGACTCTATTGGACAGCTTAAGTATTTATATAAATATGCCTCACTAATTTATGTAGGTGGTGGTCTTAATAAGGGTGTACATAATGTGTATGAACCTTTGGTATACAAAAAGCCGATTCTAATCAGTGGGAACATTGGACCATACCAAAAGCTAGTAAATGAGTATCCCCATATTTTCCATGTAGATCCACCCAAATCGATAACTGACATAAGTACCCAAGCCCTTGCAATAGAAAAAATTGACTTGAATATTGCGAATGCTGAGAAAGATATTGGCATTTTTGTCAATAAAATAATTAGTAGTCTGGTTTAAAATGGATATTAATTTTCAGGGATTGAATATACTCGTTATTGGTGATGTCATGCTCGATGTCTACATACAGGGAATTGTGCGAAGGATATCCCCAGAAGCACCCATACCTATTCTAAACCAACAAAGCGTAGATTATAAATTAGGCGGTGCCGCCAATGTTGCTAAAAACATCGCTTCACTTGGTGCTTCAGCCTTCTTAATAGGAATAATAGGGAACGATGAAAATGGATTAGTATTTAAGGAAAAATTAGCTTCACATGCTTCGAATCTCATCCCTTTTCTAATAGAATCAGATACGGCAATAACTACAACGAAACAACGATTTCTTGCAGAAGATCAACATTTATTGAGAGTAGATATAGAAAGACCCACTCCTCTAAATAATGAGTATGAAGAAAAGGTTTTACGTTCATTTTCAGCCATTATTAAAAAGTTTAGCATTGATGCTATCATGTTACAGGATTACAATAAAGGCTTCTTAACTCCCTCATTATATGCCGAATTGATTCGAATATCAAACGAAAATGAAATTCCAATTGCCATTGATCCAAAGTCGCAACCATTGGAATGTTACAGAAATGCAAGCATTCTAAAACCGAATAAGCTTGAATTCTATTCGATGCTAGAAGGGCGTAATACTGAAGAAAAACTATCCAGTGTTACGCAACAAGCCAACTTGATTTGCCAAGAATATAATATCAATGAAATGTGGATTACCCTTGGTTCTGAGGGATTGGCATATGCAAATATAAAAGGAGAGACGCTTACTGAAGCCGCTGAAGATATAGAATTGACGGATGTTTGTGGCGCAGGAGATGCTGTATTTTCAATTATAGTATTAGCAAAGAAGCTAGGCTTAGATTATCAATCTATATCAAGATTAGCCATAAGAGCTGGAGCGGCTGCATGTTCAAATTTGGGGGTATATTCATTGAAACCCTCAGATCTAAGTTAAATCCCAGTAAAATATAATCCTAATATGTCCCGAAGGATCAAAAAATGAATGCAAATCTTTAGTACCTTAATGGTTCTAATTGAAATTACTTTCTTATTAACTAACAATGATTATGAAGAAAACATTTACACTATTTATTAATGCCCTCGCATTAATCGTCTTTTTTCAGATATCTGCGACTAGTCAGATAGTTTGGGGCGCTAATGGCGAAGGAGAATTTGATGGTGGCCTTGGTGAGTGGTATACTCAAGCGGCTGATACTTTGGATATATGGGTACACGAAGCTGATGCTACAGCAAATTTTAGACAAGTAGCTATCCAATCTGCCTCGGCTGCTAATGGTTGTGCTCACTTAGATTTAGCAACCCTAACCTGTGCTATTATTGATTGTAACGATGCGGGTCCACCTCCATATCCATGGCATAACACTATTTTGACATCTCCACCAATTGATCTATCGATGGCATCTACACCTGTGTTAAGGTTTACACAAGTATTAGATGATTTAAATGCCTATGCAAACAATGGTGGATTTTTTGTCTATTTGAGTAACGACGGTGGTGTTTCTTGGGTAGATACAATTGCCCTTGAAAAAGTTAATGAAACGAACGGTGATGTGGTTTTAACAGAAGAATTGAGCTTCCCAATCACTTCAATTGCTGGTGAAGCAAATGCAGCGATTGGTTTCGCTTCTTTAAATGCTGATTTCTATGCATGGATGATTGATGATGTAGTTATTGCAAACGAAGCGATCTCTGATGGTGTAGTACCTGAAGGATGGTTTGCAACAGCACCCAACTGGAGAACGCCTGCTTCTCAAGTAGATTTGATACCATTCATGGCTGATGTAGAAAGCAGAGGTAATGTCGGCGTAGATAATGCAGTACTTACTGCAACCATAGATGGTCCATCCGGAAATGAATTTTCAGGCACTTTGGATTATGGAAACTTAGAACCTACTACAAACTATTGGAATGTGGTATGGGATGAGTTTTATGAGATGTCCAATGAAGAAGGAGAATATACCATCACTTATGAGCTAAATTCAGATAGTGAAGATTCAGATCTTTCAAATAATACCGTTTCCTCTAACTTTATTGTAGGAGGAGATACGTTTAATAAAGTAATTCCAGAAGCAGAAGCAGGTGCAAACTACTTAGTAGGTTTATCTCCAGGAGGAGGAAACTTATACAATTCATATGCAAATGCATATTATGTACCCGCAGGTGAAGGATGGCAAGCAAGATCTATTAGTTGTGGACTTGAGTTTGGAAGTAATGCAACTATTCAACCTGCCACATTAGTAGCAGAACTGTATTTATGGATAGATGATGGAGATGGTATTGCAGCTGCAACAAACGAAAAGTTTAAAGTAGCTAGTGGTGAATACTTTGTAGATCCTGATAATATCAATTTCTTCGAACTTAGAAATATCGAAATTCCATTAAATCCTGATGGAGCAGAAACATTAGAATTGACAAATAATGCGCAATACATTGCCGTTGTCCACGTGAATCCACTTACACCAGACGACTTCAACAATGATCCAATTGGGTTCTTAGGGATGTTTGTAGAAACGAATAGAAGTTATTCTTATGGTCCAATGCAATTTGCGTTTGAAAACTCAGGTACTCAGGTTAGAAGATATGGTTCTATGTGGGCTCCAGATGGTGTCGATGGTACGCCAAGTGATAATGCTAATAGAACACTTACATCTGGAATATCCACACAAGTTACATGGTACATTCCAATGGAAATAGCTGTATTCTCAGATGCTGAGGATATTAATAACAATCTGAAGGTTAGCGCTTATCCAAACCCTGCAACTGATATGATTAATGTAGATTTAGAATTAGAGAATGTTTCTAGTACTGTTTCATTAGAGTTAATGAATATTGAAGGTAAAGTTGTAAATAAGCAACTTGAACAAAATGTGAAAAACGGAACATATAGCATGCCATTACATGGTGTTGATGCAGGTATTTACTTATTAAGAGTAGGTACTGAGGATGGATCTATTACTAAACGTGTAATCGTTCAATAATAAGCATCATTGCTACAATAAAAAAGGGACCTTTTAAGCAAGGTCCCTTTTTTTTATTCCTCAAAAAGTAATTCATCTTTAAAAAGCATCATTTTACTGAACTCGTCCAATATCTTCTCTTTTCGTTCATGTAATACTCTATTAACCTGTTCAACTTCCTTGATTAAGTTTTGAACTGATTTTAATGAGTTAAGAATTTTTTGTTGAAACAACCAGTCGGAGATTATATTATCGAAAAACATATTACTAAACGAACTCATTTGATCCAAATTAATGGTAAATGAATTGCCTCCGTATCCAATATCTCTTAATTCGCGCTTTAGAATATTTAATCTATGTTGACAGGCAGGAATGTGGCTCTTGGCTCTGTCAATAGCTTGAAACTTAGCATATTTTAAATTTCTACCTTTTGATTGCATCATATCCCATTGACCCCAGTCTTTGGCCTTATTCAAATGATGGTTTATATAGTTCAACTCTTCTAAACTTCTTTTAGTGGCAATTATGGCCTCTTCAAGCTCTTGTTGGAAAATGACGTTCTTTTCCAACTCCTCCATTAAGGATTGCATCTTTTTCCTTGTTTCAGGATTTCCTATAGTAAGAATTTCCTTTTCCCTAGCTCGTTTCAGTTCTTCAAACTCTTTATTTAGTTTAGGCTTGTTCAGAAGCTTCTTTTGTAAAATCTCTTGCTCGAATTCCAGAAGCTCTACTGATTCTTTAGAGTCATTATATTTCAAACTGGTTTCTAAATACTCTTGCCTTTGTTTTTCTAATTGTTTCTCTTTATCACCAAGAATGTTTCTAAACATAGAAGTCACAGTTCTACCTTCTAGTTTATCAAGAGACTTCTCTTCTTTTAATACTTCTTGTTCTAAGATTTCCAAAGAAGAGTAATGGTTTTTCAAGCTTTGTTTAACAACTGTAAGATGTTCCTCAACATGCTTAAGGTTTTCAATTTCAAGCTTAAGCTCGCGTAACCTTGTTAATATGGGACTTAATTGATCCATGTTTATTTCCTTAATGGCAAATGCCTAAAATTATAGCTATCTTAGGATATAATTTAAAATTACAAAATGGGAATTTTCAGCAGTTTAAAAAAACTTTTTTTTGCCGGCGAATCCGTAGCAAAATCAGCGTCAGAAAAAGCGGGCGAAACAATCCTTGAAGAAGGAGGTAAACTTATGGAATCTGGCAAAAGTATGGCTACCGACATAGGTAACACTGTAATGGACAAAACATCTGGACTCAAAGATGCTATCCTAGATAAATCATCTGATTTAATGGAATCTGGTAAAGGCTTGATGGATAAAGGCATGGAAAGCATAACACAAAATGAAACATTGAACTCCGGATTATCAAAAATGGATGAACTGGGTAAATCCGTATTAGAGAAAGGTTCTCAAACCTTAGCTGACTTAGGAGAATCCGCTGAAAACCTTGGAGAAAAACTGCAAGAATCTGGAAAAGCGGCTATGGATAAGTTTGGCGAAGTTTCGGAAAAGCTTGGGTCTGAAATATTAGATAAAGGTGGGAAGTTGAGTGAAAATGTAGGGGAAAAAGTACTTCAAGCCAAAGATGCAATGGTTGAAAAGGCCAATGAAATTGGTGGGCAAATGAAAGAGAAGTTTGATGAGACTATGGAGAAAGCGGAAACATTCGCTGAGGAGCAGAAAAATACTCCTGATAAACCATTTGCTGACGATACTCTAGATGCATCTGGATCATTGTTAGAAGGTCAAGATGATTTTTTTGCAAAAGCTGATCAATTTGCAAAAGGTAATTATGATGCTGTCAATGAAGGAAAAATTGAAATAAGCTCCGATGAAGGGAATCTACCTGAAAACCCAATTTCAAAAGCAGCAGGCTTTACAGATCATGATGGAGATGGTAATGAATTGATTGATGATGCAATTATTTCGGAAGAAGAATAAGTACGAAGCAGCATTCGTTCGTATTTATGAATCTATAATATTAAATCGTTCAAAGTAGTGTCACCTTTGCACATGCACGGTCTTAGCGAAAAAGAGCTAATTAAGTTGTGTCTTTCTAATGACAGGAAAGCACAACAACAACTATTTGACAGATTCTCGTCAAAGATGTTGACCGTGTGCCGAAGGTATGCTGGTAAAATGATACAAGCAGAGGATTTATTACAAGAGGGTTTCATAAGAGTGTATAAAAATCTACATCAATTCAATTTCCAAGGATCTTTGGAAGGTTGGATTAGAAGGATTATGGTTCATTCTTGCATTAAGTATGTAACCAAGAAAATCAATAAAACGGAGTTTGTTGAATTGTCAAATGAGGCTTCTATTTCTGTCAAAGCAGAAGCATTTTCGAATTTATCCGCGGAGGATCTAATGCAATTAATCAGTCAACTACCTATAGGGTATAGAACTGTTTTCAATTTATATGCTATTGAAGGCTATAGTCATGCAGAAATAGCTGATTTGTTAAACATAAAGACCAGTACTTCAAGATCTCAATTAGTAAAAGCAAGAAAAATGCTGCAGGTTAACCTAATCAAGCTTCAAAAATTAGTAGGATGAGTAGAATGGACGAAATATTTAAGAGAGGGTTAAACGACCATGAAAGCTCAGTTCGGGATGATATATGGAATGAAATTTCAGCCAATATTGAAAACACAGAGAAGCCAGTACCTGTTTCTTTTGGTTGGGTTAAAGTAGTGTCGGTTTTTTCTTTAGTACTTATTGCTAGTGCTGGATACTTTATAATACCGAATCTCTCACGATCGAATCTCATTACAGATTCTGAAATGAGTGGGAAGGACTATAAAACAATCAAACAAGACATTGAAAAACCTTTAGCTATTGAATCTAGTCCACAAATTTCCACAGAAAGTATAAAACTAGAAAAAAGCGTTACCCAGGCTCAAGCTGCAGTTTCTGCACAAGATTATAATACCAGTTCAAAAAATACAACACGCAAGACTGACATAAATGATACTAAAAACGCTACTTCACTAACACAGAGTCAATCGACTGTAACTCAGTCTAATCCTTTTAATGATAATCAAATATCAGATGTAGAAAGTGGACAAACTTTACTAAATACAGGTCAATTAGACAACAGCAATACAGGTAATTTATTTGGCACCCTACTACTAGATAAAGAAAGAGATAATGATTACGCACCTATTGATTCCAGGAACTTGAGTGATGAAGAGCTTTTTACTATTAATAACTCAACTGCTTTATTAGATATTCCTGTTTTTGCTATTAAGAAAAGACCACAAGCATGTCCAAGTTTTTATAAGAACATATGGGTACCCTATATGTGGTTAGAATATGGAAGTATTTTGCCTCAACGAAATTTACAATCTGTAAATGGCAATGAAGACTATATCGCTATGCGAGAATCTAGTGAATCCACCCAATATTCATGGGATGTAGGGGCTGGATTTGGAATCAAATCTCCATCTGGCGTTTATGGTGAATTAGGTGTACAGTATTCACAAATTCAAGAACAGTTTTCTTTCACAGACCCAGAAACTATAAAAAGATCGCAGGTAATAACTTTTGACACATTAATAGTAGATGGTCAAATGATTACAAGCTCAGATACTTCATATGTCGATATCCCTGGAGCCATTACTATTCTTACAAACAATAGATATAAGTTTTTCAACTTTCCATTTATGTTAGGTTATGAATACAATTTAAGCCAAAATGTGGCCTTGGGTATTAAAGCTGGAGTAATCTTAAATTTTAGTGCTCGACAAAGAGGCCGTTTTATTAATGAAAATGAAGAACCTGTATGGTTTAGTTCTAACGTGCCTAATAGATATGAAGCGTTCGAACAAAAAATAGGCGCTTCATATATGGTAGGTGCCACTGCTACCTATCACGTTGGTGATTTGATTAGTCTATATGCCTCACCTCAACTAAAAATGATTCCTAATTCAATTACACTAGATTCATATAGTTTACGTCAAACGTACCTTAACCCATCTCTGACACTCGGTTTAAAGTATTCAATATTATAGAAAATCCCAATTACAAAATTAGATGAGAAAAATTACTTTATATATATCCTTATTTGTCCTCATTGTGGCTTGTACTCCTGATAAGGAGGAGTTTATTCCTTCTATTAATGATAGTTCATTAGAGTCATTATTAGAGGAGTTAAAGGGTTTTAGTGATGTTGTGACAGTTGATCCATTAAAAGGAACTGATGTTATTACAGCCAATGAATCCATTATTTCGATTCCTAGTGGAGGTATAGTTGACGCTTCAGGCAGTGTTATCTTAGAAGAAGTTACATTGGAATACATCGAGATATTGGATCAATCATTAATGACGATTTATGGCTTCAATACAGTATCCAACCAAAAGATGCTTGAAACAGCATTTGCATACTATTTGCGATTTACATACAATGGAGATGAGGTCTTTATAGATCCAGAAAAATCGGTTACCATTAGAGTACCTAGCCAAGAGTATGGAGGCATAATGTATACTTTTTCTGGTATTGAAAATGTTAATTGCATTGATTGGGCTTTAAATGGAGATTATAACAACGGGAACATTATGGCCGAATCTATTGAGCATGGGGAATATGATTTTGAAGATTTGAATGGTGAAAATTGGAGTGATTTTGGCTATATAATTAATACATCAATGGATGGATGGATTTCATTATCCCGTTATTTCAGTAGTGATGCAGTAGAAAATGCTGATTTATGTGCTACGGTACCGGAGGAAATCGGTGAAAATACAAGTTCTGTCTTTTTAGTATTTAAAGACATTTCCAGTGTGCTTAAACTTGATAATGGAACAAACTCACTTTCATATTGTGATATCATGGGTATTATACCCAAAGATCAAGACGCATTTTTAGTGAGCCTAACGGGCTTGTCGGATGATAATTATTATTTAGGTTTGGAAGAAATAATTACGGGCGAAAGAAATACGTTTACTATATTGCCGGTCCGAAAAAACAAAGAAGAAATCCTAGATATTCTAGGCATGTTATAAAGAAGTATTTTTATTCGTAAACGGGAGTCGCCTGTCTAGAGTTTTCTAGGCAGGCTTTTTTAATGCTAGTTATTAAGTTATAGATTACCAAAATATTCTTTAACGAGTACGGCGTCCTTAGCTTCTATCCTACCGGCTAATATAAGTCTGATTTCTCTCCGCCTAGGGGCAGATTCGTATCGTAATTTTTCTTCTTTTGTTTCAGGTTTAACTTTAGGAATCAGTTTAGGTCTCATTGTATTTTTATCAATAGCGACAAAGGTTAAATACGCATGATTCGTTTTTTTAGGCTCTTGACTACCCATTTTGGAAGCAGTAACCTCTACATAGACTTCTACTGAAGTATTAAATGCATGAGTCACACATGCTTTCAATGTAATTACATCACCCAAATGAATAGGAGCACCAAAAGTAACATGATCAACACTAGCTGTAACAACATGACTTTCACAATGACGTGCAGCACAAATCCCACCAATTACATCCATGAATCGCATCAAGTTACCACCCATCAAATTACCTAAGGGATTAGTATCATTAGGCATAATTAATTCAGAGCTTTCTGCCTTAGATTCATGCACTGCTTTTACTCTATTATTCATTGTCATATTATTGTTAGCTTAAACACCTCGCAAAAAGCATCTACTAATAGCTTTTTAACAAATTCCATTTCCAGAGGCGTATTTGCAAGCTTACTTAATGATATAACCCCTTTATCATCAATGCCACAGGGAATAATGTTATCAAACCAAGCTAAATCGGTATTTACATTAAATCCTAGTCCATGCATACTTACCCATCGAGACATATGGACTCCCACTGCACATACTTTTTTTTGTGCCTTATCCTCACCATGCCATACGCCCGAAAGACCCTTTATCCTATATGTTTCAACACCCACATGTCTTGTTACTAATCTGATGCACTCTTCAAGCTCTCTGATATATCTATGTAAATCACGATAAAAAAATTCTAAATCAAAAATGGGGTAAATTGTCCACTGTCCTGGTCCGTGAAATGTAATATCTCCTCCTCTATTTATTTTGTAAAAGGAAGCGGCTTTCTTTTCTAAGCCTTCCGTATCCAAGAGCAGATTATCCATACTTCCACTCTTTCCTAATGTATAAACAGGAAAATGTTCACAAAAAATTAAATGGTGAACAGGTTTCAAACTACTGTTCGAACGCTTGGCTTGGATTAGTTTTTGCAATAATTGTCCTTGGAACTCCCAAACACTTTTGTATTCCCCCTTGTATATAGTATGTATTTGAACGAAATTAGTAGCGCTTTGCATCGATTATATACGTGAAATCGTTTATGTAATACAAGTAAAGTTCAGAATTTATAAAATAACCAACCTACAGAATGAAAAGTTTTACGATAATTATCATTATCTCTTGTCTTTCCTTTAGCTATCCCCTATTTACCCAAGACGCTCCTGATTTTACGATTACAGACACTCATGGTGTTGAACACAATTTATACGAAGATTATTTAGATCAGGGTAAAACAGTTCTTATTGATTTCTTTTTTGTTAATTGCCCACCGTGTCAATCATTTGCACCCACCTTACAAGGTTTATATGAGCATTGGGGAGCTGGCCAAGAGGATGTTCAGTTTTTTAGTTTTAGTACTAAATCAGGGGATACAAATTTTCACGTACTTGGTTTTGAAAACAATTATGGATTAACCTTTCCTGCAGCAGGTAGTGATGGAGGTGGTTTAGATGCAGCATCTCCATATATTAATGGAATGTTTGGCACCTTTTGGGGTACCCCATCGATTGCGGTTATATCTCCAGATGGATCGGTCAATTATAATGTAGGAACAAATCCTGATAATATTAACAGTGCTATAGCAGCGACAGGAGCAACAGGAGGCATGGAGGTGAGTCCTGAACCGATAACCATACAAATATCAATTAAAGATCAATATGGCCAAACTATTCCAGGCGTATCGCTTGCGCTAGCATCTAGCGCTTTTGGATCCAATAGTTTTGATATATCCACTGATGATCAAGGTCAAATCATTATTGAAGATTTCGAAAATACCTTTGGCTTATCAGATCCGGTGATTAAACCTTCGAAAAACGATAATCATAAAGCGGGTATTACAACCTTAGATATTACCCTATCCTTACGACATATTCTTGGTATTGATGAATTTGATACTGAATATCCATTATTTGCTGCAGATGTTAGTGGCGATGGAAAGTTAAGTGCTTTTGACCTAGTGCTTACGCGTCAAATTATTCTTGGAATTATTGATGAATTTCCTAATGTTGAAGCTTGGAAATTTATACCAGAATCTCTTCCGATAGAAATAGAGCCAGGAAGTGTGAATCAATTGGAGTTTATAGGTGTGAAAATGGGAGACACTAGTTTCTAACAAAAAAAAAGGGGGCCCTCTCCAAGGCACCCCTACTAAACCAATCTCATGATTCTTTGATCAATGGGAATTTATAGTTTCTAAAATACCATTTCTATCAAGTACCACCTCCGCATCGCTGAAGCCTCTATTCAGGGCTTTGATCTTAGCACCATTCGCTTCTTCAAAAGAAGAATATCCACTAAGAACGAAGATGGTCCAGTCTCTTTTAGACCACTGCTCAATCATACCTAAATCCTTAACCCGATTTACATCAAACCAAATTGGATCTTCATATGCAGCCAGTCTTACTTTATATTGATTTCCTGTAGAATATCCTGTATTGTAATTAGATCCATAGTCAACATTACTTTGTCCATTGGACACCATTAGCTCTAGACCTGCGCTATTCATTGCCTCCTGAGTAATGAATGCATCCGTAAATCCTAAATCTTTCACTTGATTCAAGATTTGCGCTGCTTGACCTGCATCATGGAAATAGCCTAATTTTATTTTAGTTACATCTGGACTAGTCGTTTTATATATGTTACCATACTGGACTAAACCTTTAAATGGCAATATGGTCCCTTTTGAACTATATAGAGCCGCTAGTTGGATAAAGTATACCCTATTAGGGTTTGTAATGACTTCTCCGTACGCTACTTTTCTTATGCCCGCCATTGACTCCAATACTGTACTAAAAGAAGTGCCATAAGAGTTATTAGCTTCATTAATGTCTTCCAATGAAACAGCAGGAGGTGGTACACTCATCTCTTCAGAAATATTCACAGACCTAACACTACTAGATTCGGTACTTGCATTTTGCACTTCCTCTATCGACTTAACTTCAATATCGGAACGAGTCTCACTATCCGATGACTTTTGATTTAATATAGAAGTATTATCCTCAGTTGTTGGATTACTGACCAATGTAACTGGATTAGCAGTCACTTCATCTTTGGCTTGGTCACTAAGTAATTCATCGAGGTTAATGGCTTGTGGTATACTAGGATCCAATGCTGGCTCAGACGTCACAGGAGGTGCTAAAACGATTACCTCGTGTTCTACTACTTTAACACCCATATATATGTCATGTTGGCCTCTTCCTCCGAGTCTATTAGACGTGAAATACAATGAATTGGCTTCCTGATCAAATGCTGGGTAAAAATCATCCTCTGGGGAATTAATACCATTACCTAGATTGCTTGGGTAGTCCCATTCTCCTTGAAATACTTCACTAGAAAATATATCAAAACCGCCCATACCATGGTGGTAATCTGAAGCAAAATATAATTTAGCTTCTTCTAAAAATGGTGTAATCTCGTTGCCTTCTGTATTTATACGCTCACCTAAGTTTTCTGGATATGACCAGATGCCTTCTTTAAAATAACTTACGTAAATATCATAGCCACCAAAACCGCCAGGTCTATTGCTCGCAAAATACATGGCTTTGCCCTCATAGTTTAAGGTAGGAAATCCTGTAGAGTAGCCTATTTCATTATATTCAAATGCCTCCTCATCTATCATACTACCATCTGGAGCAACATTAGCTATATAAATGTGCATGTCTTGATCATCCGCAAAAATTTCCATTCCTGCATGCGTATAATTGTTCTTAGTGTAAGCACATTTATTTTTTGACTTTGCATACGAAATCGCACCTATATTGTAAGTCTCCTTTTCGTCTGGTAGCAAATAATTTACATTAGACGTTTTGCCCTCTCTACCCTTTTTTGCTTTAAATAGTTGACTTCCTTTTTTATTGATTTTATTACCATCATTTCTATCATAATCTCGAAGGAAATCAGTTCTAAATGAGGCAAAAATCACCTCATCACCGAAAAAACCAACACCATAATCAGCTTCATCAGAACTAGGCTTGTATAAAGAAATTCTAAATCGTTCGTCCTCAGCAAGAAGCACTTTAGCATAATCACAACTTAAGGTCAAATGTTCTCCTAATGCTGCATCATATTGTTGATACTTAGCAAAATTCACTTGAGCTTTTTCATATTGGCCCATTTTCTTCAGAACATTACCATAATTAATAAAGTATTCTTGAGGTACGTTATCCGCTGTTTCTAATTGGCTGTACCATATTGCTGCATCAATACTGTTGTTTTGATGGCGATAGGCTTCAGCAATCATATACTTGCACTCATTGCAATTAGGATTTAACTCAAGCTCTTTTTTGAAGTTTTCTATTGAAAGATCGTAGGCTTTGAGGTCAAATTGTTTCTGTCCTTTTGTATACAGTGTCTGACTAGAAACTGTATTATACAGTGTAGTCACGGCAAGTAAACAGATGGTTATTCGTAGCAGCCTTACATTCATGTTTTGAATAATTTTACGATAAATAAAAAATTATTCTAATATCAAAACGGTTGGTAATACAGGCCAAATATATATATAAAATTTTATATATAAAAAATTATTAATATAAATAAATAGTTCAAGTCCCTCCCTTAGTCCTCAAACTTCCATAGCATGTAAACAGTAATTCCTCCTATCAGTGCACAAATAATGCAGTAAAATAACATTGGATCAGAAAAATAGTCAGCCGGTAATACTAATTGCTCCTTCAGAACTTTAATATTCTCATTTTGATATATTTCGTCACTTATGCCAAACTCACCGTTGTCCAATGTGATTCCTTCTTCTTTCTTCAAGATGCGAGTTGGAATCCGCCAAGGCCATATTTTAATTAAGGAACCAAGCATAAATCCAGCCATCAAGCTCAATGTACTGTCTCTATAATGCTTGAAGGTCCATGATAAGATCCTAGAAAATAATGCTAAACCCAATATACAGCCAAGCCCAAAAAGTGCTACTATAGATAAAGAAGCCATATCAAAACTAGTTAGCAGACTCTTAACAGCAGGAATGACTATCGTATACATACCCATCAATAAGAGAATAAAACTGCCCGAAATCCCTGGCAATATCAAGGCACATATAGCAATCGATCCAGCAAGAATTATATATATTGGATTTTCACTTCCTGAAGCAGGACTAATAAAACTAATATATCCGGCAATACAAGTTCCAACAAAAAAATATATATAATACTGCCATTGTAATTTTGGAATCTGGGATAAGATGTAAAAAACAGACACGAAGATTAATCCAAAAAAGAACGACCATAAAAGCAATGGGTACGCTTCCATAATATAGCTAACTCCAAATATCCCCACACCAACACCTAGACCCATTCCTAAAATCAAGAAAAACAAAAAAGTAATATCGATCTTTTGCCGCAGTGCATCCCATTGACCTGAAAATATAAGCCTTAGTAGCTCAACATCAAGCGATTTAATACTGTGTAATAGCTTTTCATAAATACCGGTGATAAAAGCAATGGTACCTCCAGAAACGCCTGGAATTACCTCCGCTAATCCCATAGCCATTCCTTTCAATATTGTAGGTAACATTTTCATTCTTGTTGATGATTTCGCCCCATAATATCCCCACTATTGAATAATCTATTCAGTTTAGTTTTATTCTGCTCCTCTTCCTCCGATAGTACATACTTATCATCAATAGACATATTTGGTTGACCCGCGTCAATCCAAGCCGAAAACCAAACGGAGCCTATACTTAAAATGGCATCTCGCATTCGCTTTTCTACCATGCCGTCTAATGCCGTATGATACGCAGAAGCGTACGGTTCACATTGCGTACGAATGGTCCGTTCTAAACGCTCTTCAAAACAATACTGTTGGTCCTGAGGAAAGTCTTGACTCAAAGACTTCTCAAAGGCCAGTACATCTTCTAACAAGGCATGGCTTTCTAAAACAACATCCCAAAAGTAATTAGCTGGATCTTGTATGTATTCTGCTTTACCTACAAAGAAATCATATTCTTCCTCTGCGAATAACTCCGGTAGTCTACTTTCCCAAAATCCATGTATCCCTATTTGATCTGTTAACTGACCATTATAATTCTCCGTTGTGTGCAAAGGAACATGAGCGTCACCAATATAATGCCCTATTTCAGCCGAAAGACGTAATACCTTGGCTTGATCTTTAGAGTAGAATGCATCTACCAGTTTATCATAGTACTGCTTCAGATGATAAGGCAAAATACCATATTCTGAAAATTGGTCAATAAAAGTAAATCGTTCACCAGGCAAATGGAACGTACCTCCAGAACTTTTCTTCAGTTGATTTTTATCCAGTTCAATGTTATCCTCGTAATATAATGGGCCTATATTTTCATAAAACAATGCATAAAGCGAATCACACACTTCCCTATTAATCTGACTTTCAGAAAAATTATTCCAGCAATCTAATTGTAAGGTGTCCCCTGTTTCATTAATAAACAGCCCATATTTTAAAATAACCTCATGCCAGGTTTTAGGAATGTTATCAAACGGATAGCTGCCCCAATGATCGGCATCTATATAATGCCTTACTGCTTCATGCTTAGTTGCATAGCGTCTTTTATCGGGGTCCACAGCGTGTTCCGTAATATATTCTAAATTGACTTTATAGAAACTAATTAGAGGGGCCGGAAGGGTGAACACCGCTTTCCGGTTAATAATTCTGTGACCATAAAACCCCCACTCAGGTGCTACGAATACAAAACTAGAGAGTATTAGTAGTAGCCCGAATAGTGAGATGGATTTCATATGCTAATTAAAAAAGTAATTATAGGGTCGCAAAATATGTACAATCTGCCTTTTCTGCAATAAATAATTATCCCGCCAGTTCGTTTCTACAAAAAATCGCTCTACTGCATGCACCTCATCAACACTTCTTGTATCCACACTGCCGTCTAAAAAATCAATCATTGGCCTTAATGAAAGCATTTTCTTTTGACCATCTTTTGTAATAACATGTACTACACAAAATGGAACTACAGAATTAATTGAATCTATTCTCGGGTTCTCTGTTTCTATACTTTCTGAAGGGATTGATTTAAATTCTGAAAGGAAGGCGTTGATGGCTCTTTCATTAATTGGATTCACATTCGGCTCAACACCATCTAGAATGGGAAGAACCTCCCAAGGTCCCTGTTCCCTCGTCAATATAAATGAATGGTCTCTTTGCTTTGGATAATCCACACTCACTGTCATTATATCATTTATGGACTGCTCCATAATATACTTATCTCGAAGATCCATCAGTTTATATTGAAACCGTTTTCGAATTGAACCTTCTGAATAAGGGAAATGCATAGCATATGCTTTTTCTTTGCCTTTAACTTTGAAGAAAGTAGCTAGTTCATCCTTTGCATTACCTCCAACAATAAAATCTCTAAGTTTTACACCACTTTTATCATACACTTGTACTTCTATACCATCTCTGTCCATTTGCTTAGCAATGACTTCTTGAGCAGCCTGTGGAGGAATATATCGAATATCAATTTTGGTAAGTGCTTCTAAAACCCGCACCATGATATGTCTATCTGCTTTGAAGTATTCATTAAAAATCCAACTGTCATCAGATTGCCGAATCATTGTATATTTTGGAGCCGTCGTGGATGTAATGACTATTTTATGAATATCTTCTTCATTCTCTATGGCAAATGTTCGATCAGATAGATCCATGCCACTGGTTGCTTGTTTATTAACATCATTTGCATCTGATGTATAATAATATAAAGCTCCAGCTAGCAATAAAACCAATAATAACAATACAATTCTTTTCATAAAATTCCATTTAGACGCTTAACTCAATCATGTGTATTTCCTTTTACGAATAAAATTGAAAGCAATACCAAAAACTAACAAAAGTAAAATTGGGAGAACCACATTGATAAATTGCCATTTCGTTTTTTCAGACTCAATTTTTCCTTGATCAAGTAGTCTCAATTTCACATCTTTTGATCTAGCTTCTAATAAACCATAATCATCCAGAAGATATTCTATAGCGTTTATGATTAGATTTTTATTTCCTGGGTATACTCTTTCTTCCCATTTATTATAACCTATATCGCTTATACGACCTTTTTCACGATCATATAGATTCTTTATAAAGTCTCCATCACTAATGAAGATTTGTTGGGTATTTATACTGCTTTCTTTATACTCAACTCCAATTGATGCCAACCCATCTAACATGGCTTTAGGCACTCGATTTTTGAAATGACTTACAAATTCGCCTTCAGCTAATAATGCAATAGCTTGGCTTCCCTTATTGAATTTTGACAAATCTTCATCAACTTGTAAAATATCAAAACCAATTCTCATAGGATATACCTGGAATCTTGAATAATTAGATGACGAAGCTAGCACTGTTCTTGATAATGGCTGCTTCGTTTTTAAGGTATCTAAGGTCGAAGGGAATATAAAATTAGTGAGACCAATATTCTTCGATATAGGATGATTTGGGTTTCCTTCGGCAAGTGGATGATAATACCATTTGAAAAGTGCCGTTTGAGGTTTGTCTCCTGACACGCCAATAACCTGGGGAATTTTACTGGCTTCGGCATCCAGAATTAAATTGGGCTTAATTCTAACGCCATAACTAAATAATTGATCATCAAGTCCGTGTTCGATTTCTCTCGGAACATATTGGCCATATTTGGCAATACTGTCTAAGTTAATATCATACTTATCCAATAACCAAATTACCTTTCCACCATTCATGATATACTGATCAATCTTGAATTGATCTTTTTCAGTATACCTTTCTTTTGGTTTAGCTATGACTACCAAATCAATTTCTGGGGTAATTTGGTAAATAGAGTCCAATTGTACTCTTCCTAAATCATAATAGATACCTAACTCTCTTTCTAGTCTACCGGTTTGATCTTTATTTAGCTCTCCCTGCCCCTCTACGAATACAATACTTTTCCGATCCCTTTGCAATAGTTTTTGGATGGCATTCGCCATTTTGTATTCTAAGAGATTGATAGAACGATTGATTACAAGCTCTTGGGAACTTCGTAGCGTTTGCTCTTCTAATAAATTGGCAGCGGTTTGGCGTGACCCGAAACTAAATATAGCATATGGGAAAATTAACTTGTCAGTCCGCTGCCCTTGATCCATTACTGTTAATGTAGTAGCTAGAATGCCCTGAGATCTTAAATATTCTCTTCGTTCGTTAACTTCTGCTACGCTTCCTTCATTAGGATCTTCAAAAATGTATTCCACTCTTGGGTTTATAGACCTGAATTGTCTTAAAATATCAGCTGTAGATTCTTTAAGCCTTTCGAATTCAGCAGGAAAATCGCCATCCAATAATACTTTCACATAAATGGTTTGATCTATATCTGCAATCATGTCACGCGTTCCCTCACTTAGGGTATACTTCTTATCATCAGTTAGGTCTACATAAGCTGTAAATCGGTTAATAATACCGTTACTTACAATTAACAGCGTGGCAAGAATAAAGGTGATAATAATTACTTCAGCTCTTTTCCTCATGCCCATTTGCGTTTAGATAAAGAAACAAGAGTGAGCCAATAGAAAAATCCAGCTAAACTGATGAAATAAAATAAGTCTCTATATTCAATTTTGCCTCTAGAAATAGATTGGTAATGATACTCCATACCTATCTTTTCTACTATGTGATCTGTAGTTCCAAAAAAGATGGGAAGTGAGCTTGCATAGCTAAACCCTAGATAAAAAATAAAGCACAAGAAAGCGCCTAAAATGAAGGATGAAATTTGATTTTGAGTTAAACTAGACGCAAATATGCTTATAGAAAGAAATACGATAGATAAAAATATCAATCCCAAATAAGATCCAAAAACAGCACCTCCATCAATGTTGCCTTTTGGAAAACCGAGTTGATAAATACTTACGTAATAAATTATTGTTGGTAGTAAAGCAATCAACACTAAAGTCAGTCCGGCCAAAAACTTAGCAAAAATGATTTGCCAATCTTCAATGGGCTTTGTAAAAAGTAACTCTAATGTTCCTTTCTGTTTTTCTTCAGCAAAACTCCGCATAGTAACTGCAGGTATAATTAGAAGCAGGATCAAAGGTGCTATGGAGAATAAACTATCCATTGAAGCATACCTATAATCCAGAACGCTAGTCTCTGTAAATACCCACATGAATAATCCAATAAATAAAAGAAACACGCCAATGACAAGATAACCAATCAATGAACTAAAAAATGACCGTATTTCCTTTAAATAAATACTAATCATTTTCAGACTTTGTAAGTTCTTGAAAAATATGCTCTACAGATGCTGAGCTGGAATTAAGAGCCAGCATCCTATTACCGTGTTGCACTGCAAGGTCAAATAATTGAGCGCGAACATCCACATCGCTTTGAACCGAAAGCTCATAAACTCCTTCTTTTACTTTACGGATATCCTGGACGCCTTCAATCAATGAAAATTCTTTTTCATTGATTACGCTTTCGTATTCGACTGTAACTTTTTGAATCCCTTTTACCCGTTGAGATAGCAGACTAATTGGGTCATCTGCCACTAATTTTCCTTGGTTTATTATTATAACTCTATCGCAAAGCGCTTCTACCTCTTGCATAATATGTGAAGAAAATATGACGATCTTGTCTTTGCCTAATGAACGGATCAGCTCTCGAATTTCAACTAATTGATTGGGATCTAATCCAGAAGTAGGCTCATCTAAAATCAGAACATTGGGATTGTGGATGATCGCTTGCGCCAAGCCTACTCTTTGCCGATACCCTTTGGATAAACTTTCAATCTTTTTATTCTGTTCTTTGCTTAGTCCTGTTATATCAATCAGTTCTTCAACTCTTTTGTGAATCTGGGGTACCTTATGAATTCTAGCTATAGTTCTAAGATACTCTTTGACATACATGTCTGTATATAATGGGTTATGTTCAGGCAGATAGCCCAATTCATGCTTGACTTTCTGCGCTTCTTTTGTTACATCATAGCCCATGACTTCAGCATAGCCTTTTGTTTGTGGGATAAAGCAAGACAAAATTTTCATTGTTGTCGTTTTGCCTGCTCCATTTGGGCCTAAAAAACCTAAAATCTGACCTTTCTCTACAGAAAAGCTGATATCATCTAGCGCCCTTTGTTCGCCATAGATTTTAGTGATATTTTTTACTAGGATAGACACCTTATTCTTTATCCTTGATCCGAAGCTCTATATTTTCAATTAAAGAATCCAATTCCACTGCCTCTTTTAAATCCAGTTGTCCTGAAGACGTTCTTCTAAGGTCATATAGGTAAGCACCTATGCCTAACTTTTTTCCAATGTCATTGGCCAAGGTTCTAATATAGGTACCCTTCGAACAACTAACCTTTATAGTTACTAAAGGCAATTCTATAGATTCGATATCCAACTCGTAAATTTCAATGACCCTAGGACTTATCTCTACCTCTTTGCCTTTACGAGCTAACTTATAAAGAGGTACACCATTTTTCTTTATCGCAGAAAACATAGGTGGAAGTTGCATTTGAGGTCCTCGGAATGTTTCTATCGTTTGTACGATGACATCTGGATCTAGATTATCAAGGTCCTGTATATTCTCTTCCGGATGTTCTCTATCAAAACTTTTAGTTGTCGCACCTAATTTAATAGTCGCTGTATAACTTTTAGACTCATTTTGAAACTGACTGATTAACTTCGTATTCTTGCCCGTACAAAGCACTAATAAGCCGGTAGCTAGGGGGTCCAATGTCCCTGCATGTCCTACCTTGAAATTTCGAGTATCATACAATCTTCGTAACCTGTTTCGTACTTTATTAACGACATCAAACGAAGTCCACTCTCTAGGTTTATCTACTAGAATCGTAGCTCCTTTTTGAAAATCAATATTGCTACAGTCAGTTGTATTTCTGACGAAAATAATATCCTGCATATATCGGCTCAAAACCTAAATGTGTGAAAAATAATCGCGAAGATAGCGATAGTAAAACAGTAAAAAGTAAAATATCTCAGTTTCGCTTTTTTAACCAAAGAAACCATAAATCCACAAGCTAACAAGCCAGATATAAAGGCGGCAATGAAACCTATTACATAATATCCAAGGTTCTGGGAAACCATATCTGCAGCTGTACCATCCAGTAAGTCCTTACATAGCTTACCTAAAATCAATGGAACCACCATTAAAAACGAAAAACGTGCGGCAGACTCTCTCTCGATCCCTAATAGAACGGAGGTTGCAATAGTGGAACCCGATCGAGATACACCTGGAATTAATGCGAACGCTTGAGCCAGTCCGATTAAGAAACCTGAGCTAAGCGTTAGAGGATTACCATCAGCTTTAGCTTTATCAGCTATCCAAAGGAGAACACCCGTAACGCACAGCATGGCAGCTATAAGAATAATTGAGCTTGAAAAGATAGATGTTATTACATCATCGAAAAACAAGCCAATCAAGCCAGCTGGAATCATAGAAACAAGTATAATAAGTATGTACTTTCTATTATGCTGGTGTCTTACATCAAATAAACTAGCCACTTCCTTCCTAAAAAATAATACCGTGCTTAATGCTGTCGCAAAGTGAAGCACTATGCTCATATACATACTTTGTTCTTGGAATCGATCATCACCAAAAAAATATTTAGCAAGTTCTAAATGACCAGAACTACTTACCGGCAAAAATTCCGTAAGACCTTGAATGAGACCTAGAATCGCCGCTTCCAACCACGCGGGCATATCTTTTATTTTTTCATGATTGCATACACCTCCACTAAGAGGCCTGCAAGAATAAGGATAGGAGCAATAAGAGTCCTTCTTTTGCTATAAATTAAGCTTTCATCCCATACATCTGGACTAGGCATATTACCACCGAGCATGAGTAACATTCCAAGTGTAATTAATCCAATTCCTGCTAGAACCCAAATGTATGTATCTCTCCCAAATAGGAGTTCTTTACGAGCATTACCTACAGTAGTCCTACGTTGCACTGTGGTTTTTTCAGACTTCTTAGATTTAGCTGATTCGAATTTTGCTACCTTCTTCTTAGCCATGAGTTACTCTTTAATTACTACAAAGTTGATTAATTTTTACTGCTTTAATACAGTTCATCCAATTTTTTCGACAAATATCTATTAAGGTATGCATGCGAAGACCACCTAGTTAATAGCATCCCTAAAATAAAGCATAAAACTACTGACAAACCAACCCACTCCCATCTTATAAAACCCAAGCTATCTTTGGCAAGGATGAAAAGGAAAAGAAATGCCAGACACATTATAAAAATCATTAGTATAAACGCTTTATAAAAAACCCATTGCGTTCTTCGTAAAAAAGGACGTTTGATAAAGCTGTTTTGCGCCCCTACAAATTGCATATTCTTAATAAGCATTCGATCTCGTTCAATAATTGATCGAATTGTGTTTCGCAATATCATCGCACCTAGTAGAATAAAGAAAAGCGCAATGCAAAACAAAACGGTTTGGACTTTGGAAAGATTGGCACTTATCTTATCGAAATTGGCAGAAGGATTATAAAACTGTAGCATGCCTTCTTTATATATGAATGATTTTTCGAGCTTCTGAATAAATGCCTCATTAAAATACTCGGAATCTAGATTGAATAAAATGACATCATTGAATGGGTTGTCATTATCTTCAATTGTTTGACCTATCCACTCAGAC
Source organism: Saprospiraceae bacterium (assembly GCA_020629315.1). GTDB lineage: Bacteria > Bacteroidota > Bacteroidia > Chitinophagales > Saprospiraceae > JAHDDO01. Next base: position 45,986 of record JAHDDO010000012.1, read on the forward strand.
ATATATTCCAAGGCTTCCATCTTGGGTATAAACTCTATACTAGATTCTAATACACTCGTATTTTCCCTAAGGTCATTTAATACTTTACTTTTAGCCTCATTTGATACATCAGGTTGTAGTTCAATAATAAAATTGACGCGCTCTTTAAAGTAATTCGTTATATCTTGGCTATGCAGCAATACTATGAGGTACAGAAATATTATACTCAATATTATGCTAAGCGTTAGAATGCTGCTAAAAAGATCAGATGTTTGTTTCGCTTTACTCAATATGATATCATATAAAGATTTTACAAATATAACTTTGTTCCTGTTATTTATTTCATTTGAATCAACAGCCCAAATAACAGTAACGAATCCTTCATTCGAAGATGAGCCAGCTGATGCAACAGTGCCGACGGGCTGGTGGAAAATAGACCCAGATACAACACCAGACATATTGCCTGGTTTTTGGGGTGTTTATAATGAGGCTTCAGATGGAGAAACGTACATAGGTTTGATTACAAGACCCAATAGAACTTGGGAGACTATTGGTCAGAAACTAGCGAGTCCTCTGGAAAAAGGGGTTTGCTATACCACTTCAGTGGATTTAGCTCATTCCAAGACATACGCTGGATATTCTACACCAATAAAATGTAGAATATATATTGGAGACAAAAAGAAAAATAGAACTCAACTCATTTTTGAATCTGATTTCATCAATACTTCTGAGTGGCAAAACGTCAGAATTGATTTTATGCCTGAATCAACAATGCAATATATACTGATAGAAGCCTACCATCCGGATACAGCTACCAAAGGAACGGAAGGAAATATCTTAATTGATGCATTTAGACCTATTAAACTTTGTTCAAAAGCGTAAAAATGAAAAGCCTGCCAATATTTATATTCTTGATAATTTCGAATTTCTCATTTGCTCAATTTAAGCTTGGAGCAGGTCTTGGCTATCTTGAAAATGGTAATCAATTTAGCTTACAAGCTAAAACGGCTGTTGGCATAACTAATGAATTGATGCTAGGTGGCTCTTATAATTATTATCTTTCATCGGCTAATCAATATGATGTAAATGTGGATGCTATGTGGCGCATTATTGATATAAATCGAACGGTTTATATATATCCGTTTGGAGGCTTGCATTTCATAAAACCCAATAATACAAGGATAGATATTGGGATTAATCTTGGTCTTTTTTCATATTTCCCGATTACCGAAAAATTGGAGTTATACATTGAGCCTAAATATATTCTTGGTAGTGCAAGATCGTTCAGCCTAAGTGCTGGCGTATTTTTCTTTTAGGCACATATCTTTTTTATAAATACATTACGCTATGAATGACTCAGACAGGACGATAGAGATTCATGGACATCGTGGCTGGCGCGCTTTATTTCCTGAAAACAGCATTATCGGGTGTCATGAAGCTAGTAAATTGAATATCGACGCCATTGAAATTGATCTGGTAGTAGATGCTGATCATCAACTCATTGTTTCACATGAAGCGTATTTTAACCCAAAACTTTGTACAGGTCCCTCAGGTCAAGAGCTTAGCTATTCACCAAGTAATAATATTTATACAATGACCCAAAAGGACATTGGACAATATCATTGTGGGCATCTTTACGATCCAAATTTTCCAAATCAAACCTTACAAAAGCACACAAAACCAAGTTTAAAAAAATTAATTCATGAGGTAGCTCTAGCGTCTCATCAATATTGGAATATTGAGCTTAAGTTCGAAAACGAACGCAAAAGTCTCTACTATCCAGACGCAGAAAGATATGCTACGATCGTCATTGAGGAGATATCGGCATTAGGGATAGCGCATTCTTGCTTACTACAGTCCTTTAGTTATGAACTATTGCAAGCTATTTACAAGCAAAACGATTCATTGCGGCTGGGCTTGCTTATAGATAGACCTACTAAAGTAAAGGATAATATTAGCGAACTAGGATTTGTTCCTGATTTCTATAATCCTCACTATGCTTTGCTTAGCTCTGCCTTGGTAAATAAGGCACATTCGCTGAACATGAAAGTGGTTCCTTGGACCGTAAATGATGTAAATGAAATGAAGAATTTGATTGCTATGGGTGTAGATGGATTGATTACTGATTACCCCAAAAAGGCCTTACATTCAGTTGTAAAATAAAAAAAGGCAGCTTTGAGAAAGCTGCCAATAGCTAACACCCTATAATATGAGAAAATGATATCCAAATATAAGGCAATTCCCCTAATTAATCACGGAATAACCCTATATATCGTTTAATTTTTAATTCTAGCTAATAATTACCAATAAATAGGGGCATTATCATATATGAGTGTAATTGAAATTAAGAAACCAAAAGCAAAGATAGATCCGTCTATCTTGGCACAATTGAAGACATCACCAGAAGAGGCGGGTCAAGTCATATTACATTTTATCTACCTTAGTTTTCCTTTGGGAGAAGGGTCTAAAATTAGGATATGGCCTAGCAGTTTTTTATTTGATCATCATTCTGATCATAGAAGTGAATTGGTGCACATTGAAAATATAAGCCTATATCCAGAATGGACGGACGTACATCCGGGACGCCAACATTATTTTTCTTTAATCTTTTCAGGGCTACCTAAATCTTGTACATTCTTCGATTTTGTAGAAGAGTGTGCTTCCCAATTTGGAGCATTCGAGGTAAAAAACATTAAAAGGAACAATACGGATGTGTATTACTTTTTATTAAAGTAACGCCTATCTCAGCAAGGTAACATCCCCTGTCATGACGATAACAGAACCATCGATAACCAACAATTCAGCAATCCAAGTATAGACCCCTGTAATTGCAGGTCCATTATTGAAAGTACCATCCCAACCTAGGTAGTTGACATTCGGTTCCATATCAAAATTCTCAAACATCTTTTCACCTGCTCTATCGTATACACGTAGGTATAGGATTTTCTCTATTTCGTCATTTGTGAATAAATTGAAATATTGATTTTCAAAATTGGCTTTTGATGAGAAAACATTAGGGGCCATAACCTTAGGATCATATAAACGTCTAATGTAAATCTCAAGAAGCTCTTCACAACCTAAGGTATCTGTCACCCAAACTTCAATAAATCCATCTTCATCTATATTGGAAAGTAGTGGGTCAAAACAATCGTCACAACTGAGATCAATCACTTCAGATTGCCATTCGATGCTCTCAATTTCATCTATATTTCTATTGGTAAATAAGTGTACTGTAGCCGTATCACTGGTAAATAACTCCAAATAATCCGTATCTAAATATGCATCTAGATAACTCACTTCGTTTACTACCAGACTTGTATCAAAAGCACAGCCATTTGCATCTATGACACTTAAGGCATAGAGCCCTGAGTTTTGAATGGCAAGTCCATCAGAAGATATAGCTTGACCATTCAAAAGGACATTGAAAGGCCCGACTCCACCATCAGATATAATATCACTTAAAATAGCTGATTCTTCCAAACAAGATGGCTGCTCCAAATCAAATGTAACGGCTTCTGGGAAGGACTCTGTAAACATCTCAGCTGAATACATTTGCTCACAATGATTATTCGTATTGAGTAAGACTAACTCGTAAGTACCATCATCAGGCGATATAATTTCTTCTTCGTTAGAATATACATTACCCTCTAGAAACCAGGTGAGTTCAATATTGGGATCAAGTCCATCAATCTCGAGTAATCCAGAACCTTCCATACAGGTTTTAGGCTCTACAGCCAATATTCCCTCTGGTAATTCCTGATCCACCGTAACTGTTGTCAATTCTGTATGACTACATCCATTTGAGGAAGTAACCTCCAAATTAAATTCACCACTAGCTGTCGTACTAAATGTATTCTCTTCTGAAAGTGTTACTCCTCCCGAGTCTGTCCATTGATAGCTCACATCTTCTCCTGCAAGGTTTATCTCATACTCGGCAATTGTATCTTGACAGTTTAGACTGAAATCTTCCAAGGTAAACATGGGAGAAATGGTATCTACTTCGATCAGTATACTTGCTTCAGCACTACATCCATTTTCTCCTGTTACCCATACTGTATAGGTTCCTCCTTCTGTAGCTAGGTACTCTTCGGAATCACTTTCATTTCCGGATGGGTCGACCCAATTATATGTGGCGCTTTCGTTAACCATTGGGGTTAACAAAACTTCTGCCTCCAAACAATTTATTGTATCTCTTTCTGCCAGTTCTATGGCAGGCAATTCAATATCCGCTTCCGCTTGAACAAGCAAGGTATCAACACAACCATTCGCACCTTCGAGAGCTACATAATATATACCTTCAGTATCTATTGTTGGTTGTGTTCCAATGTCATTCTTCTCCTCATTTAGCCATACAAATTCTTCCACATTATTTATGATCGTCAAGGCTGGGTTTGCACTTGGATTTTCGCAATCTAAGAAAATCGGATCTACAGAGGCCTGCGGTAGGTCTTGATCTACAAAAACATTGGCAGACTGTGTGCTACTACAGCCATTTGGAGAAATAATTTCCAAGGTATATTGCCCTTCAGTAGAAGTGCTAAATGTTGTAGTCTGAGATAATTCATTTCCTGCTTGATCAAACCATTGGTAATTCAGTCCTTCATCCATCAATGCCACATCAAAAATGGCAACGGAATCATTACAATTTAGGTTGATATCCTCGAGTTCAAAAATAGGTGATATTGTATCCACTTCAATAAGTACACTAGCTTCAGAGCTACATCCATTATCAGTAGTTACGGATAGTGTATATACCCCTCCAACAGTCGCTAAATATTGCTCATCAGCACTTTCATTTCCTAGTGGATCTTCCCAGCTGTATGCCACATCTTCATTTACCTCAGGTACAAGCAACACTTCCGTATTCAAACAAGTGAGTGTATCTCGATCCAGCAATACTATGCTTGGTAAATCAAGGTCGGCTATCACTTCTATTTCCAGCGTATCTACGCACCCATTCTCCCCTACCATTGCCAGATAATAAAAACCATCTGTATTGATCGAAGGATCGGTTCCAATTTCATTTTGTTGCTCGTCCAACCACACAAAACTGTCTACATTATTTACTATGGTTACCGTAGGAGTTTCACTAGGGTTATCGCAATCTAATAGTATAGGAGCGACGTCCGCCTCTGGTAAGGCCAGATCACTATCCACTAAAAAACTACCCTCCTGGTTGCATCCATCATCACTGGTTATATAGTAAAAATATTCGCCTTCTTCGGTGTATGTAAATTCTTGATCTTCTGACAATATACCTCCTTGATCATCTTCCCACCTCACTGTAATTTCCTCAGAGATATTTAGAAAAAAGGCTTGTCCTACACTTTGATCACAGTTTAGCATCGGTGTAAAATCCAATACTAGATTCAATGCTGTAGATTCGTCTTCAACCGTAAAACTAGCTGTATTACTACATCCGTTATCCGCTGTAACTACTAATTCATATTCACCAGCATTACTAACGTCAAGGCTATTTCCATTTCCTATAGTACCATTATTGGCCCTCCACTCATAGTTTAATCCATCCACACTGCTTTCAGCAATAAGGGTTACCTGCGTAATGGAACAACCTAGATTGGATCCTAGGATATTTATATCTGGTTGATCAAGGTCTTCGAATACTTCAATTACACCTTCAATCTGACAATTATAAATAGTATCTATCAAGGTATAATTATATAATCCGCTATCAGAAAAAGCGATATCAACACCCGTCTCATCGATAGCAGGGTCACTATCAAATATGACGATACTATTTTCACTTTGATCAAGTATAATTAAATCAACAAGGGCTTGATTACAATTTATAGTGTCTACAGTAAATGCAGCATTAGGTGCATAACCATTATAAATCGAAATCGAATCTAAGACTAAAATGTGTTGTGTACATTCTACTGTTTCTACCCCATCTGTAATACTAAAATGGCGAACCCCCATAAATGGCTCTCCGTCGCATGCACCGCTAATATCTTCTACGGCTTCAATCACTAAAGGAAAACATAAGCTATCCCCTACAAAACCACCCAAAGAAATAAAGTCAGCTTCGTCAGTACTTGACTCCGAGTCCAAAAAAGAACTAGGCAAATCACCAATTTCGTCCACAGTATTGACGATAATTGAATCAATCAAATTACAAGACACATCAAAAACACAGCACTGAGGGACATCAATAGACATGGTATCCGCACAGCCAACAGCTGTGCGTATTATGAGTTGATACACGCCTGGATCAACACCCATAAGATCTTCCGCATCAGACTCAAATCCATTAGCTGCTTCCCATGAATACTCCACGGCAAAGTCTGAAATAATTTCCGAATAAATATTTACTAAATTGCCTTGACCTGGCAGGCATTCATAGATCAGAGTATCAATTTCTGCAACGCCCGTATTAACTAGTTGAGGGCTTTCAGGTATTGATGAACAAAAATTTTCATCAATAACAATGACTAAGTAATCTCCTGCAGGCAAATCAGGGAAGTAGTTTGATGGATGGAATGTCATCCCTCCATCGATACTATACATTAAGTTAGCGCCTTGCTCTCCTTCAGCTATAATTGTAATACTACCGTCAGAATTACCACAGGATGGGTTCTGTTCGATAATATCTAAAACTACAACGCCACTTAGATTTTCGTGATTAGTTGCATTACCGTTAAATGCAAATCCGACTATGAATAAACATAGTAGGAAAATTACAGGCTTCATTACACGTTTCTTTTTGAGGTTATTTATCAAACCCTTCATAAAAAAGACAATGAAATTGGGCGTGACCCTAAAAAAATAACATTTAATTTTAAAAAGTTAAAATAGTGGCTTAACTGCTCCTCCAAGTAGAATCAAATTGTAGCGAGCACAGCAATGAGTAGAACAACAAGGGTAATAAGATGAGCATTTCAGCTATACCCACGATAAGGATCACTTTAACGATTACTGATCTAACTCCGCTATCCGTTTATTGCATTTACTTCTGAATGGGGAGTTCGGATAATTATTTAGGTGAATTAAATACGCTTCTTTGGTGTCAAGCTTACGAGCTTTGTTATAGTCATCTAATATTAAAGTAGGATCTATAGATGGTTTCAATGTCTGCCTACTTTTTTTTATTGGGGTCTCTTCTGGTTTTGTTTCTACAACTTCTTTACCTAATAGAATAGTGTCTTCACTAGCTTCCTCGTTCAACTTAGGTTTAATAAGTTCCTCATTTGAGGGTTCATCCATGCTTGCTTGCTCATGTACTTGCTCTATTTCATTTATTGGCTCAGAATGTCCCACATTTTCTGAGGTTTCATCACCCTTAAACAAAAAGAGCATAAGTAATAAATTGGCAAAGATCAATGCAGCTACAATCGCTAAGGTCTTATTAGATATTTTACTATCTCCTTTTGGACCTTCCAGTAGATCTTTAAAGCTGCCTGTTAATTTGCTACCTGAAGATCTATTGAATTTGCTTTGTGATCCAAAAGATTGCCCACTTTTAGGATCGAAGATGGTTGTTTCATCGTCATCATCAACCTCATACTCCACTTCTTTTGCCAGTGCTATCTGTGATAAGAGCTGAACGGCATTATCGGCTCTTTTGTTTGGGTCTTTCTTTAGGCAAGAGGCTACAATCTCCCTAAAAGGTTTAGCGACCTTAATCGGTACATGCGTTTCTTCTGTGTGTACAATTTTATTAAATAAGTAGGATCTTTTTGCTTCCCCACTCAATGATGAAATGGAACCATGGAATGGATGTTCGCCGACAAACATTTCATAAATCAAAACGCCATAGCTCCATAAATCTGTGCCAAAATTAATGGGCATACCCTGCAGCTGCTCAGGCGAACTATACTCTATCGTGCCAGCCGTTAAGCTATTAGAGAAAAAGGCCTCTTTCATTTCCGAGACATTTTTACTCAATCCAAAGTCTGTAATTTTAGGAATATATTTTTCAGTGCCTTCTCTCTTGGAAATCAAAATATTGGATGGCTTAATATCTCTATGGACTATCCCTTGCTCATGAAGAAAAGCCAGTCCTTCCAATAAGCCGCTAGCTATATCTACTTTTTGTTCCACTGACAGTTTTGTGTGACTCAGCAGTTGTTGCAAATTACCTTCTGGATAATATTGCATTATAGCATAGTCATGAATCCCGTTTATTTGTTCAAATTGATACACTGCCTCATAGTTTGCCACATTTTTATGGACAGGCAAATGCTGAACCGTTTCAAATTCATCAACGAGTGAAAACCGTTTTTCCTGAATCGTTTTTACCGGAGAGATTTTTAGTGCGACATAAGAATCTTTAAGATTATCGTATACTTTATATACTACGCCAAAAGCGCCTTGGCCTAACTTGTCATCCGTTATATTGTAGTGATACCTATCCTTAAACTCTTGTAAAGACTTCATGCCGAGACTTTATTGCATACAGTTATGATACATTAAAATGTAATACTTGAGGATTGATATTCTAATGTAATAAAAATGTTTCACTAGGTCATTATTCGATGTATTCCTCCTCTTGATTATAGTACTACGAAGTGTTATTCTATTCATTTAGGTTACCCAATTATCGTCATTTTTATTTGAGAAAAATCGTAATTACCCCTACACAAAATCTGGCTTTATTCTTTCTTTAACACTCAATCGTTAATGTTCTAAATCTTAACATTAAAATTGTAACAATCCTACAAATCCCAGCGTCTTACAGTTGCTAGTTATTCTTATCGACTACCCTATTCACTATTTATTTAATAAAGCAAGGGATCTTTGATTTTTAGTATCTCTTCGTAAACGAATCGCACTTTATTTATGAGAAAAATTTTACTGAGCACAGTCATGATTGTACTAATGACCCATATGGCCATTGGACAAAAAACAACGACTAAGAAAGAAAACCTAACGGTTAAATTATATGATGAAACGGGACAGATCATAGACCATTTAGTACTAAAAGGTCCCGAAGCTAGAACCTTTAATTTATCCAAATTCATTGAGTCCAATGCCCATAAAGGACGAATCGTAAGCTATGGTGGATTTAGCCATGATGAAGGATTTGACAGAGTCCGATTTGATTCCAATAACTTAGACTTGGAGAATGTTGATGAGGTTTTTATTTGTGAAGAAATTGTACCTGAACTGATACCTACCTTTGGTGTACGAGTGAGTTGCAATGATGATTTAGTAGGTGTAAGTATATCGGAAGTTGCAGAAAATAGCACTGCCGACTTAATGGGTTATCAGGTGGGCGATATAATCCTCCAAATAAATGATCATGAGATTATTAGCTTTTGTGATTTTAAAAAGGCTATTAATGCCTATGAGGTTGGACAATCGATCTTGGTACATGCCATAAAATCAGAAGAGGAACTCAAAGAACCGGCAATATTGGGTGCACAATTAGTAAATAACCTTCAATATGTACTTTGCGAGAAATCAGAAGACCTTACAGAAGCAGATATTGCCACGGGTTCTATTGAAAATATGGAAGTAACATTTGTAAGTTATCCTAATCCTACTAAAGGTCTATCACAAATCAAATTTCAGTCAGAAGTTGACCAGGCCATTGAATTTATGGTACTTAACTACGAAGGGGCTGTAATAGACCAGAAATCTTTTGATGACTTTTCTGGTAGTATTCGATTCAATTATAATTTCAACCAACATCCTAGCGGAGCATACTATTTTGTAGTGAAGCAAAATGAAGAAGTATACAAACAAAAAGTAGTATACATCAATGATTAGAATCTTCCCTTAGATTCTTTAAAAGACAAAAGCCAGAATCACGACTTTCGTATTCTGGCTTTTTTCTTTTATGAAAAACGCTGATATTGATTTGACTTTTCAATAAAAATATTGGCTGTTTATAGTTTCACCAGCTTTTTAGTTTTTAGAAGGATATTTTCGTCATACAATTCAACAAAATAGTACCCACTATTCAAATCTCCAATATGAATTATGTTTTCTCCATAATTAAACGTACTTGTCAATACTGTCCTCCCATGTAGATCTGTCAAGGCTATTTTTCCATCTATGGGCACATAATCATATAAGACTAATCGAATAACTTCACTTGCGGGATTAGGGAATACTGAAATAGTATATTCTTTCACCTCAGGAATAGCGGACGTTCCAATGTGAATTGTCTTACAAAACTCATCTTCTGAGAACTCATTAGTTACCTGTAAGCAAACTTCATATGTGCCTGGCGAATCATAAGTATAAGAAGGAGAATGATAATGTGATTTTATGCCATCCCCAAAATCCCAGGTCCATTCATCAGGTTCGAAATATGATAAATCCGTATAATTAATCGTCAAATAATCTGAAGTGTCTGGTTCATATCTCCACTTAGAAACAACCTCATTATTAAGATCAGAAGTATCACAGGGACTACCATCAATAGGGCCAAGTCTAAAATTAGGCGTATTGGGTAAGCCATGGCCAATTCGTGTATTTGTTTCAATAAGTCCTTGTACAACATTAGATTGATTACCCTTCAATTCAGGATTATTAATTACGTGCAAATACTTACCACTATTAGATCCACTTGCAATATATATTTTACCATCAGGAGCTAACCACATATTTCCTAATGTAGATGGCCACAATTCATTGTAAACCATTCCATTATACGTTTGAACTACTCGTCTAGTGTCCTTTATATTATCGTCTTTCAAATCATATTGGTACACTAATTCGTCATTTGAAACATATAAATAATTCTGTTTAAGACTAAAGGCTGTTCCTAAACCAATTCCAAATCCTTTTATAGAATCAACCATGATTTTCTCATAATGGCCTACACATCTATCAAAAGAGTAAAGATGGATCCCATAAATATTTTCTATGCGATTTAAGACATGTATAGTAGCAAACATATCACCATTAGGAGAATAAACGGACTGTCCAAAAGAAGAATTAGGCAGGTCTTCATTCAATGATATAGTACTAATTTTTTTTATTGAATCTTCGGTTAATAAAAATAAGTGAATAGCATTTAGAAAAATATCATTCACAGAAATCCACCAGTCTTTACCATTGGCATGCCTAACAGCCTCTTTCCCTCCTCTAGTAAATATACCGTTTAGTAAAACACTATCAACAACAGTCATAATTTGGTTTGAACCTTCATTAATTTTTGAATATAGCAGCTGGGAAGAATATGAACTTACAGCTTCTGTAAGGTCAAATATTTGATCCGAATGAATTATAATTGAATTTGAATGACCGGGTTGTTGTAGAATAAGGGATGTACCCTCTACTGGCCAACCTAAGGGTCGATCCTCGGATGCTATATATTGTTGGTTCCATTGAAAACAATCCGATATTTTACTCCCGTTTTCTATTACTTGATGGTCTCTCCCCCATACGCGCATACCATTTGTATATGCGACCAAATCACCTTCATCATCACAAATAGACGCCAATGTGCCTGTTATGTCCGCAATACCCGCTGCTTCATAATACATGTCAGGTGGATCAACATTAAAATCTATTATGGTCGTTCCCCAAGTTGAATCACTTTGTGAGTTTAGCCCCGCATATCCTAGTACTAAAATATGATCATTTTTTTGCCCATGTACCTGAATTATGGAAATGATTACTAACGATAAAAATAGAAATGCTTTATTCATTTGTGATTAATAGTTTATGTATTTCATAAGCATTGCTATCCATATCAGTCACCTTAATGAAATGCAATCCTTCAGTCGTATTATTCAAATTAATGAGCTTATGATTACCAAACACCTTCTCTGTCTGTAATTTTTGTCCGTATAAATTACTCATATCGTCTAAAAGATTTAGACATTTCAATTATTACGCTGACCAACATAATAAATCATGAGTAAGATTACTCTACTTTGTTTGTAATATATCTGTACCTAAAATTAAAAAAGTCTCTAAATCAAAGACTTAGAGACTCAATAGTGACCACGGAAGGATTCGAACCCTCAACCCTCAGAGCCGAAATCTGATATTCTATCCAGTTGAACTACGTGGCCAGATCTGCTACAAAGGTACTATTTCACACCAAAATCCATTCTTTCCAAGGATGTTAAAATTTGAAATAAGAAATCAAATCTTGCCCAAGGCTCCGTTACATAAACAAAAAACCATGAAGGGCCCATTATTCATTCTGTCTATAGTACTCTCGGTTCATTTGTCGGCGCAATATGATATCCCGCAATTTACAATTGTCGATGATGAAATTAGAGATTATGAAAATTTGATCAATCATGGAAGAGATGTGGGAGACAGCACGATTTTTCATCAGATTTTCACGCAACAAGGTCAACTTAAATATGAATTAATCCGACTATCTGACACCTTATTCCAGTTTAGAGAATACTATATAATGGATCATTTGCAACTCATCAAGAAAATCGATTGGGTGGGCATTTACGTTAAAGGATATTACTCTATCGGACACATGGCCACTACCGATACCGTTGAGGGGTACAGCCATGAAACCTTTGAACTTCAAAAGTATATTCATACTCAGCTGGAGCCTTGCGGCAAATGGATGGCTATGGATAGACAGGGGTATTTTATGCATCGAATACCCGCAAAGCTCGATTAATCACCAGTTTGTACCTTCAATAAAAAATGAATTATGGATAATGTTGGGATTCGTTCATTTTCAATAACAAAGGTAAAGGGGAATCAAACTGATATTATTTCAGATGACCTCGCCATTGAAGAGCCATTACAGATCCGCTTATGTAATCAAGAGCAAGAGATAAAGGACATTTCAATAACCATGCGCACGCCAGGCAATGATCCTAATTTAGCTATTGGATTCTTATTTACGGAGGGCTTACTGAAAAACAGAAATGAATATCTAGACCACATCATCCAAGAAAATGTAATTACCATACATACTACTATTCCAAATGTAGATTTGGGATCCATTGAAAGGCATTTTTACACCAGTAGTTCTTGTGGTGTGTGTGGTAAATCAAGCATAGATGCTATACACGTGGTTCAGCCAGATTACCCGCAGACTGAAGCCATTGATTCACCAGAGATATCCATCTTTTCGACACTTCCTGAGATATTAAAAAGCCACCAAAATAATTTCAATAAAACGGGTGGTATCCATGCTGCCGCTCTCTTTACTTTTAGTGGTGAGCTATTACATTTTGCAGAGGATGTAGGACGCCACAATGCATTAGACAAGTTGATAGGACATTGTTTTTTGTCCAATGTCCTTCCTTTACAAAGACACATATTATTGTTAAGTGGACGCGCTAGTTTCGAATTGATTCAAAAGGCACACATGGCTGGCATTCGACATATTGCTGCCATTGGCGCACCGTCGAGTTTGGCCGTTGAGCTAGCCAAATCGTCAGGCATACAGTTAATTGGTTTTCTAAAATCTCATTCTATGAATATTTATAATTCATAAGCTTAAAAGCAAATCAAAATGGGGGCATACCCTATTTTGCTTTTTGTATTTTTATTGATATGAGCTCTTTTACACCACCCGCTTCAGAAAACCCCATCCAAGCCTCAAAATTGGACTTGTCTGAACCTAAAAAAAAGGCAGCAGGGATATCAGCTGTTATTGAAAGCGCTAAACATGTCATGGCTGAAACCGGATGGCTTCGCGGTGCAAAGGTCCTAACAAAACTGAATCAAAAAGGCGGCATCGATTGCCCAGGTTGCGCCTGGCCCGATCCTGATGATGAAAGAAGTAGACTGGGTGAATATTGTGAAAATGGTGTAAAAGCCATCGCAGAAGAAGCGACAAAGAAATCATTAGATGCGCATTTTTTTTCAACGCATAGCATTCAAGAAATAGCGTCTTGGGATGATTACACGATCGGTAAGAAAGGAAGGCTCACACAGCCTATGTACCTAGCAGAAGGAGCCAATCATTATACACCTTTACCTTGGGAAGAGGCGTTTGCCATGATTGCCTCAAAGCTAAAATCACTCGATGATCCCAATGAGGCAGTTTTTTATACCTCGGGCAGAACAAGCAATGAAGCGGCTTTTTTATACCAATTGTTTGTACGAAAGTTTGGTACAAATAACCTCCCCGATTGCTCCAATATGTGTCACGAAAGTAGCGGGCGAGCTTTATCATCTACTGTGGGCATTGGAAAGGGTTCTGTGACATTAGATGATTTCTATCACACTGAAGTAATATTTGTAATCGGTCAAAACCCAGGCACGAATCATCCAAGGATGCTTAGTGCCCTAGCTAGAGCCAAAGAAAATGGCGCGATTATCATAAGCGTAAATCCATTAAAAGAAGCTGGTTTATTAGCATTTGATGATCCCCAAAAGTTAAGCACCATTGTAGGTGGAAGTGCATCCCTTACTGATCACTATTTGCAAGTCCGAATAAATGGAGATCAGGCATTGTTTAAGTGTCTCAATAGTCTTTTGGTAGAGATAGATACTAATGAGCCAGGAAGTACATTGGACCACAAGTTCATATCAGAGAAAACCAATGGTTTTGAAACCTATTCGAAACATCTTCAAGAACAAGATAAAATAGCTTTAGCTGAGTTAGCCGGCATTGAATTGGATCAAATAAAAAAGATTGCCCATCTACTCACACACAAGTCTAAGATAATTTGTTGTTGGGCAATGGGTTTGACTCAACATAAAAATGCAGTAAATACCATTAAAGAGGTCGTTAATCTTTTATTGTTAAAAGGAAGCATAGGTAAAAAAGGGGCTGGCACTTGTCCTGTGAGAGGACATAGCAATGTGCAAGGTGATCGAACAATGGGCATCCATGAAAGACCCCCAAAACGTCTTTTAGATGCTTTAGCGTCTCGTTTTGACTTTTCTCCACCCAGAGAGCATGGTTATGATGTCGTTGAGGCTATTAAAGCTATGCATGATGGCAAAGCAAAATTGTTTTTAGCTATGGGTGGAAACTTCCTATCAGCCACCCCCGATACTAAATATACTGCAGAGGCGCTCCGTAATACTGCATTAAGTGTTCAAATATCTACTAAACTTAATCGGAGCCATTTAGTAACTGGTCGTGAAGCTTTGATACTCCCTTGTTTGGGCCGGACTGAGAAAGACATACAATCAAAACAAGAACAATTTGTGTCTGTTGAAAATTCTATGGGCGTAGTTCACAGTTCTTCCGGTGTGCTACCTCCCGTCTCTGCCTTGCTAAAAAGTGAGGTGCGAATTATTTCAGATTTAGCTGAGGCTGTTTTCGGATCGGACGATGCCGTAGAGTGGCAAAAAATGGCCGATGATTATGATAGGATTCGTGATGCAATTGAAGATTGTATTCCGGGCTTCGAGCAATATAATCAGAGAGTCCGCGAGCCAGGTGGTTTTTATTTGCCTAATGGTGCGCGCAAGGGCGTGTTTATGACTCCGTCATCTAAAGCTGAATTTACCACAGAGGAATGTGCCATCACACAAGCTAGCTCGGGTCAATTTATTATGATGACTATTAGATCTCATGATCAATTTAATACGACCATATATGGTCTTGACGATCGGTATAGAGGTATTAAAAAAGAGCGCCGAGTCGTTCTAATATCTAAAGCAGACATGGCCAGTTTAGGTTTAAAGAAAGAACAAGTCGTAGATCTTGAAAATGAACATAATGGAATTAAAAGGATAGCACGAACGTTTACTATTGTTCCTTACGATATTCCACATGGTTGTATTGCCACGTATTTTCCTGAAGCTAATGTTTTAGTACCTATAGATTCCGTAGCTGACGAAAGTAATACGCCTGCTTCAAAATCGATTATAGTACGGATAATCCCCAGCTAGTTTTATTCAGGAGCACCATCTGCAATCCACGATTCTATTTTATCAATAGAACAATCATCCAATTTGTCTCCTCCTATCGGCATTGGTACAAAGTCCTCTTCATGATTGATAGCCCCTGCTATTCTACCGAAATCTACAGCAATCTTTGCCGTTTCATAGTCTGACATGTCAAAGGTCCCTGTCATTGATACATGACACCCTGCTACTGCACAATGCGTGTCCAATATGGATTTAACATCATCAGTATAGGTCAATGATTCAGTCTCACAAATAGGTTCCTCCGGGTCGCATGAAGCGAATACCATAATTAAACCTATTAAAATTATACTTCCAACTAGTCTCATAATTCAAGTTTACATTATAAATGTAATCAAACGGTTTATCTCATCCGCTTTGCTTTGATCTCTAAATATTTATTAATCACATGTACCGACAATTTAGCAGGGCTCGTCAAAATGGATTGAATACCTAATTTATTTAATCGTCTAGCCATCACTTTCTTTTCCACTAAGGTGCTCCTGGCAAACGTTTGTGTGTAAATATCTGAACTAGATTTAGCCGCTGATTCACTAGCGGCTCTCAGAGCCGTATTTTCAAAGAAAATCACAATGAGAAGATGCCTTCTATTAATAGCTTTTAAATAGGCTAATGAACGTTCCATATCGTAACTGTTTTCAAAATTCGTAAATAAAAACAGAATACTTCGTTGGCTTATTCTTCGCCTAATCGTCTGATGTAGCAATGATAAATTGGATTCCTTAAAATCAGTTTTCTCATTATACAAATGCTCTGCTATTCTATGTAACTGAGTCCCTTTATTCGATGCTTTAAGAAAGTTGCCAAAAATATGTGAAAAGCTTACTAGCCCAATTTTATCAAATTTCTTTAGAACAATATTACTAATGACCAGACTGGAATTGATGGAATAATCTAACAAAGTTAAGCCATCAAAAGGTTGTCTCATCGAACGTCCTTTATCAATAATGCAATACACTTGTTGTGATCTGGTGTCCTGATATTGATTTACCATTATCTCATTCCTTCTAGAGGTGGCTTTCCAGTTTATAGATTTAATATTATCTCCTTGTGTATATGCTCTGATATGTTCAAACTCATCATTTTCTCCAACTCTCCGAATGCGCCTGATCCCTGCTTGTGTTGCGGTGCTAGCCATAGTCATCAATTCATACTTCTTCATTTGTAGGATTGAGGGAATCACTGAAATGCTTTTGGGGTAATCCTTTTTACTTCGGAGGGTAACAAAACCTGGAAATGAAAACGAAACAAAACCATATACATTACCAAAGTTATATTCGCCGCGTTCAGTGGGTCGTATTTGATAAGTAAGCGTTTCTTCATTACCTGCTTTTACTATCCATCCCTTCTCAAAATTTCTCTCTTGAATTTGATCAGGTAATTCATCGACAATATCAATT
Source organism: Saprospiraceae bacterium (assembly GCA_020629315.1). Taxonomy (GTDB): domain Bacteria; phylum Bacteroidota; class Bacteroidia; order Chitinophagales; family Saprospiraceae; genus JAHDDO01. Next base: position 63,157 of record JAHDDO010000012.1, read on the forward strand.
TTTAAGCGCCGAGGAGATCCATTGATAATAGTATAATTAATCTCTTGTACGTCATGTAAACTCAAGGTATCAGGAACCGTTCGGACAATCGTATACTGCCTAGTCAACCTGATCAGAGATATCCATTCAATAAGTACGATAAGAAACAGAATGGCCAAGGCTATTTTAGCTAAAGAAAACAGGACTGGAAATGTATACGCCAATATGAAGATTAGGATCACAATCCCAATAGAAAGAAAAAAACGATATGTCAGAAATAAAGACTTCAATTACCTTGGAATCTCTAATGTTTTTAAAATCTCATCAAGAATACCAAAAGAACTCATCCCTTCAATTTCAGCATCCGGTGTTAGCAACACCCGATGATTTAAAATATGTGGAGCCACAAACTTTACATCATCAGGAGTTACAAAATCTCTTCCTTGGAACATTGCGGCTACTTTACTGCATCGCAGAATTCCTAAAGAGGCTCTCGGACTAGCACCAATGTAAAGCTTAGGGTGGTTCCTCGTTTCCTGTATGAGTTTAACTATATATCTCATTATATCATCCTCGACATATATTTTGGTAATTAATTGTTGAAATTGGCTTAGGTCTGCGACAGAAAGGGTCGGTTCTATTATAGACAAGTCAGGTTTCGATACGCTACCTTTAAACCGTTGGAGAATCAAAAACTCGTCCTCTTCTGATGGGTAATCCATTACGATCTTCATCAAGAACCGATCAAGTTGTGCCTCTGGCAATTGGTATGTTCCTTCTTGCTCAATTGGATTTTGTGTTGCCACTACGAGGTAAGGCTCCTCCATCTGATATTCTACCCCATCAAACGTTATCTGACGTTCTTCCATAACTTCAAATAAAGCAGATTGGGTCTTTGCAGGGGCCCGATTAATTTCGTCAATAAGAATTACATTCGAAAATAAAGGCCCTTTTTTAAATTCAAAATTTCCGTCTTTCAAATTGTATACCGATGTTCCAAGGACATCAGCGGGCATTAGATCAGGCGTAAACTGTATTCTTGAAAATTCAGTTTTCAATCCCTTAGCCACTACTTTGGCCCCTAAGGTTTTTGCAATACCTGGCACCCCTTCCAATAAAATATGGCCATTGGAAAAAATACAAATCAGCATCAACTCAATAATGTCTCTTTGTCCCACTAATATCTTTTCAGACTCTTCGAGAAAACGTTCTATCTTTTGAGTGTATGGACTTAGATCCAGGGTTTCTCGCAATTCTTCCTGTTTATTGTCATGAGTGTCTTCATATAAATGGTCTTCCATCACGCCATATTTTTATAAAATGATTCAATATTACGATATACGTTGGCCAATTGCTGAACGCTAAATTCGGCTCTATTTTCTGCATTTTCGAAATCCCTGAAAATCGGTTCAAGGTCGGTCCATTCAATTCTAGATTTGCGAATAAGTCTAGATGTATAGGCAGGGTCTTTCGGATCTAAATAATATTTCTCCTTTATGGTATCGTAGAAAATGTCTCGCATCTTCAAAACCAACTTTCGATGCTGGGCTTGTTTTTCATACATACTAGAAATCGTCTCTACATATTCCATCGTTGTATTTTCATTCTTTTCGAGAACTGGAATGATCCGTTGTTTCCTTTTACCACTAAACCATATATACAGACCCGCTAAAAGTAAGGTCAGATAATACGCCCACTTCAGGGGTGGACTGGCTATTATAAACTGTAAAGGAGAATCGGCAATATCTCTTCCATACGGATTTGACGTGTGAAAGCTAGGATGATCAAAAATAATCCAATCTAGTGAGTCATAATGTATCACTGAATTGAAATGCTTGAGATAAGGATCATGTTGACCAAAGAAATTACTGAATAAATACGGTGCAGAATGATGCGCAATACGTCCTCCTAAATAATCAAATTCATGAAAGATGACCACACTGTCCAAATATAGTTCTCGTCGCTTATTTTCCATGAACGAAAACTGGCTAGCCTTTCTCAGTCTTAGCATGGATTTTTGAAATGGAAAATCTTTGAATAAGGAATCACATGCAAATTGATCTCGTAAGCTATCTTCCTCATAATAATATAATTTGATTGAGTCTGAAAGAGGCACGCCTCTATCATAACTTTGATTAAGATAGCTATCCATAGTCATAGCATCGGACAAAACCAAAAGATGATTTCCTTGCTCCACCCATCCTAATAAAGAATCCCTTTGATCTGCATTGTAATTGGCTGCCTTCCCGAACCGTATAAGCAAACATGAATCATCAATCAGGTCTAAATATGAAGTATCAATGCTATTCAATACGACTTTTTCCGCCCCATATTTCTTTTCTACCAAACTTTTAAACAGATAGAACCCATACAATTCTTTTGAATCTAATCTATAATCTCGTATCGTATTAACATCCGGTATTTCGACTCGTTTAAATAGTAGCAAAAAGACCGTCAAGCCAAAGAGCCCAATACTGGCAAAGATGATATATAATACCGTATTGCTTTTCATAACTCTAGTGCTAAAAAGGATTCATAGTCTTTATCCAAATAGTCATAGGTCGTTTTATCTATTTGAGTATTACCATACCAAATCATTTCATAAACCTGAGTCAGCTTCTTAAATGGCATAAACTGATCATGAACTCTCATTTCAAACAGATAATCTCTATTTGTTTTTTCAAAAGCCCAGTCAATATATCCTCTTTCGTTAATCCGTTTAAGTACATGCAAAAACCTATACCTTATTGCCAATCTATAATCTTCATTTTTTAATGCTATGTCCAATGCTGTTTCAGGCATGAACGCCTCTATGTCGTCTTCCCGAATATCATCGGCATGTATAGATACTTGGCGATTTAATGAGATATTCTTGAATATAAAATATAGAATGATCACGACCAGAATGCCTCCTAAAATAACCGCCAATTGATTGGCGAAAGTAAAGTTGGGAGAAAAATCATTTGCTATCCTATCTTTGACATTCCTTTCTTTCGCTTTAGGGATAAAGCGTTCTTTTAAAACCCATGTTTTTTTTGTCTTCTCAAAGCGGACTTCATTAGAAAGCTCCTGGAATTCTGTTTCAGAAATAAGGTCTTGCCCCAATGTTAGCATTGGAACACAAGCCAAAAAAAACAATAGTATGACTGCTTTAACTTTCAAAAATGTTCTGCCGTTTCTTTCCCAAAAGATTTGTGCCATTCTTTAAGATCAAAGGCTTCTTTTTTACAAAATTCTGAATAATAAATATTTAGAATGAAGTAATATGCGAGTGGTAAGAAGACAATAAAAATACTACTGCACAAAAAATGAAATATAAAGGATACTTCTACAAAATGTTGATCGAATACTTGGTGCCACGTAAAGTATTCAGTCACAATTAGGTTTGACAAAGAAGCACTGAAAAAGAAGATCAACGCTAATAAAACAACCAAAATTCCGGCAGCTGGCAGGTACGAAAGATAATACCCAAAATTTCGTTTGTAAAGATTCAATACCTGCATACCGTTTATTGTTTTTTCCTCTGCTATTTGATCAAATAAAATGAATAAAAATGGAGGACTGGCAATAAGCAATGCTAAAAACTGTAACCATCCATCAAAAAAATAGAAAGCACTTATTACAAATGCTGTAAATGGCAGCGTAATAAAGAATTGGCTTCTTATTCTGGTGAATAAAGCTAATATGCCGCCTACATTCTGATAGTGAACGGCAGCCAATACGTGCAACAAATAATTTACTGAAATGGTCAACAAAAGAAACCAAACGTATTGACCATAGGTAAAACTAAATAGTGCATAATCATCTAACAATCTACTTGCCCCTTCATGTTGTGCCGGTATTTGCCAAGCAAACATCAAGGTGATGAAGAGTAATACCGGAATGCCCCCAAATCTTAAGTATTTAAATACTTGAATACCATACAACCAAATAGCAGTACTCAGATTATTCCCAAGGGAGCGAAGCGCCATCTTAGTGTAGGTCCTATTTTCTTCAATTGAGGGGCTTATGGAAACCGACGAATACCGTAAACCTCTCTTATGGGCGATATAAGGATAATACACGAATAGAAATAGGATAAAAACCAAAGAAAGAATAATTATTCCCAACTTCAATAGTGCAGGGAATTCAGTGTGTCTGGTAAGAAAAGACTCAAATAACCCCGCAATAATAAATAAAGGCACCGTTCCCATAAAAATGCGCAAGCCTCGTTTTGCAGAAATTTGCAGTGATTTCTTTCGGCTATATGTGCCTGGGAATAGTAGACCGTTACCCATTACAATCCCTGCGGCACCGGCTATAATTATGGCAGAAATCTCTATAGTGCCATGAATCCAGATAGTGAGAAAGCTAGTTGCAAATAGACCTTTATTATAAAAAAAGTATTGAAAGGTACCCAGCATGATACCATTAAACACTAAGACTAAATAGGTAAACACACTTCCGAAAAAACCTAAAGCAAAGGCTAACATGGCCACCCTGATGTTATTAATCGTAATGCCAAAAAACATACCTGCTGCATCTTCATCTTTATACACTCGCATGGGGTCGCCATCATTTATATTAGCTTCTGTCATAGCCACATAATCATCGCCTATGATTAATGCCGTAAAACCTGGGTTATGTTTACTAGATAATGCGCCAATAAATACGGCTAAGGAGAAGACTAAAAATGATAAGAAAAGCTGTTTTCTAGAATGGTATATCTCAGCAGGAAGTATAGTTTTAAAAAAATCACTAATAGCCACAAAAACGCTTTGTTTTTCTTTTCGCACGAATTCATTGTAGGCTCGTTGCGTAAGATCATTTAGGTAGGTTCTTACAGATCGGTTTGGATAAAAGGACCTCGCGTACGATAAGTCGCTAGACACTTTCACAAATAGCTGCTGAATCTTATCCGCATCCTTGATGGGATGCGTAAGAAGCTGTTCCATTTCCTTCCAGGTACCTTGATTACGTTCTATAAACTCAGATTCGGTCAAGCCAAAATGAATTTATACTAAGCTACAAAATTATCTTACTTATCTTGAGACTACATGAAGACTATAGAAGTTAAGACGGCTCATAATATTACTATACAGTACCACTTAGCTACTGCTACAGATAGAATTCTTGCTTTTGCAATTGACGGATTTATTTTATCTATCTATGTTTTGCTTATGTCTGCTATTTTTCACAGAAATAGTTTCTTCCTGTATCTGTTTTCTACTGTCGGTGCAATGCTTTATCATTTACTTTTTGAAATGTTTAATAATGGACAAAGCATAGGGAAAAAACTCATGAGAATTAAAGTTATATCCGTGAGAGGTCAATCACCAGAAAAACAAGAATTTCTGTTGAGGTGGATCTTTAGGATCATTGATATAACATTAACCATTGGCAGTTGCGCTATTTTATCCATTATTAGCAATAGTAAAAATCAAAGAATTGGCGATTTGTTAGCTAATACAACCGTCATCAAAATCATTTTGGGCCAATCTCATCCCCTAGATAGTTTACAAAAGTTAGGGACAAGTTCATATGAAGCTAAATATCCTGCGCTAAAAAAATTTAATGACCATGATATGCTTTTAGTCAAGGAAAGTCTGAACAGAATGAAGAAATACCCATCTGTAGAAAATCAAAAAATGATCAATACATTAAGCGCTGAATTAGCATCCGTTGTGGGAAAAGATGTAAAGGAGATCAGAAATAAAGATCAATTCCTTACTGAACTTTTAGAAGATTATATTTTGTCTACTCGATGATCTTAGGCAAACTTCTTAGCAATGACTAGTTCCTTTCCTTCTCCTGAATAATCATAGAAACCGATCCCCGACTTTCTACCCGTTTGGCCAGCTGTTACCATATTTACTAATAACGGACAAGGTGCGTACTTTGCTTCTCCAAAACCATTAAATAAGACTTCCATGATCGCAAGACACACATCCAATCCTATAAAATCCGCTAATTGTAGTGGACCCATTGGATGCGCCATGCCCAATTTCATTACTTGGTCGATTTCTTGGACACCAGCTACCCCTTGATATAAGGTATATATCGCTTCATTGATCATTGGCATTAATATTCGGTTAGCAACGAAACCTGGATAATCATTTACCTCTACAGGTACCTTATCTAGGTTCTTTGACATATCCATTATGGTTTGTGTAACCTCATCCGATGTTTGATAAGCTCTAATGACTTCAACCAACTTCATTACAGGCACAGGATTCATAAAATGCATCCCAATCACTTGTTCAGGTCGTTTAGTAGCCGCCGCAATTTTTGTTATAGAAATAGATGATGTGTTGGTAGCTAGAATACAATCATCCTTACAGATTTCGTCAAGTTGTTTGAACAATGAAATCTTAATATCCACATTTTCACTAGCTGCTTCTACTACAAGATCCGCATCAAAAACGGCTTCTTGCAAATCCGTTGTAACGGTTATATTTTCAAGACTTTGATCCGATTTTTCCTTAGAGATCTTTTCTTTAGCCACCATTCTCCAAAGATTCTTCTTTATGTTTTCAATGGCTCTAGTTAGGGCATCATCCGATAAATCACAAAGTTTTACAGAATACCCATGCATAGCAAAAACATGCGCTATCCCATTTCCCATTGTACCTGCCCCAATAACAGCAATTTTGTTCATTGTTCAAATTTTGCATGAATTTAAGCAAATTAGACTAGGAAAAGGATCGTGCTTATTAGCTTTACACATTAATTTTTTGGATGATATTAATTATTGAGTCAGGGGCAAGCAATATAAAAGCGATGGTCTTAGATAAGTCCAGAAATAGGAAACAAATCTGGACTGACCTTGGTCTTAATGTAAAGACCTCAGAAAAGGATTACAATTTTTTGCGGAAGATAGAACCGGCCTTGGCCGTTGATGTGGTCCAATGTCATTTTTATGGTGCAGGCCTAACTGATGAATCAGAACAAAATAGAATAAAAGCAATACTCGATCAGCATCTTCCGAACCTTAAGCAGTGCTTCATCAAAAGCGATATGGATGCGCTACTTGACGTTTTTGATGATGACGAATATATCGCCGTAATTCTAGGTACAGGCAGTCATTTTAAACAGGTCAAAAATGGAAGAATAATAAGTACAAATGTAGCCGGAGGCTATTTACTCGGCGATGAAGGAAGCGGCTTCCATATAGGGACTACTATATGTTCGGATTTCATTAATCGCAATATGAGTAAGGAAGACCATTATAGTTTTCTAATGAGTTATCAAACCACACCTCAAAAGTTTGTGAATGCCTTATATGAGCAAGATGACAAAAAAAGATATGTAGCTTCCTTTGCTACCTTCCTGCAAATCGCCAGCCCCAATTATAAAGGAAGAATCTTACATCGAGTTTTTTCTGACTTAGCCCATAAAATTATCAAAAGCATCCCTTCGGCAAGCTCCCTAAAGTGTAACTTTGTCGGTTCGGTAGCGTATCATTTCAAAGATATACTCACAGAAGAGTTTTCTAGATGTGGACTAACCGTCGGTCAAATTGAGATTTCAGCGCTTAAGTTGTTGTCACAAAAGATAGATATAGTATGAATGCGAATAGCACAGTAAAAAAAGTAGCGGTATTTACTTCTGGAGGAGACGCACCCGGTATGAATGCCGCCGTTCGGTCAGTCGTTAGAACGGCTATATACAACGATCTTCACATTTTCGGAATTGAAGGCGGTTATGATGGTATGATTAACAATCGGATTAAGCGATTAGAGCGAAGTGATGTAGCAAACATTATCCAAAAAGGAGGCACCTTGTTAAAGACCGCAAGGAGTGACGAATTCAGAACGAAAGAAGGAAGAGCTAAGGCATTTAGCAATTTAGAATACCATGGCATTGATGGTCTCGTTGCCATTGGCGGAAATGGAACCTATACTGGGGCCATGATCCTAGGCGAAGAGTATGGTATCCCAATCATTGGCTTACCAGGAACTATAGATAACGACTTAGCAGGGACAGATTACACGATAGGTTTTGATACTGCGATAAATACCGCTATTGATGCTGTAGACAAGATAAGAGACACAGCCCATGCCCATAATAGGTTGTTCATTATCGAAATGATGGGTCGACATGCCGGTTACATTGCTCTTCACGCAGGCATAGGTTCCGGTGCTAGTAAGATCATGATTCCTGAGCAGACCACAGATCTTGATGCCATGATTACCAAACTAAAAAAGTCTGCCGAACGCCAAAAACTCTTCAATTTGATAATTGTAGCAGAAGGCGAACCCAATGGAGGTGCCATAGCTGTAGCAGAAAAAATTAAGGCAGCCGGTTTTAATGAAGATGTACGAGTCACTATAATTGGACATATGCAACGTGGAGGCGCTCCCTCTTGTCAAGATAGAGTATTGGCTAGTCGTCTTGGTTTTGTAGCTGTGGAAGCCTTATTATCAGGTCGATCAGGTGTTGCTGCTGGTATAATTAGTGACGAAGTTGTATTTACTCCATTTAAGGAGGCCATTGAGTCAATAAAACCTATAAACAAAGACCTGCTGCGAATGGCTGAAATTCTAGCAATGTAAATGGAGCCGATCTTTGTCTATATTACTTTTCCATCCTTGGAAGAATGCGAACGTATCTGCGGACATCTATTAGAAAAGAGCTTTATTGCTTGTGCCAATTACAGTCCTATTTCAAGTCTGTATCGTTGGGAAGGAGCCGTTCAAAAGGACAATGAAATTCGATGTCTTTGTAAAAGTGACGTTTCTAAGATAAAGGCCATTGAGACCTTTCTTGACGAGCACCATAGCTATGATGTTCCATGCTTAGTTTGGTGGCCTGTACATGGTAAAAAGTCCTACATGGATTGGGCGCAAAAAGAGATGGATTTGGGAAGTACTACATAAGGCTTACTTTTATTAGGCGAGAGCTAAATACACTTATCTGCGCAAGAGCTACTAGCAAAAGCATCTGGCTTCGCTTTGAATATAAATCCCATTGATAGTATATAACCCATAGCTTCCCGTAAAGCTACATTTGATTTAAAGCTAGGGTCTGTATTAATATCCGCATGGACCTCTAATTCCACATTATGCTTGTCCAATACATCACACATTCTATAGGCAATGTCAATAGATTTAGAAACCTCAGTAATCATACGTTCTTTGAGCGACATCTTTTGCTGGGTGTTATATCGTGAGATATACATAAAACCGCCCTTATGTTCACGGATAATTACGATAACGGTGGCAAAGTCTGTACGGCTACCATATAGTTGAGAATCTGTGCCAATACAAATTTTTAAGTTATGTCCTGCTGATTTTTCACGGATAATGGCTCTTTCGAGCTCAATCAGAATATCTTCTTGAATTATTTCACCATTAAATCGTTTCCATTGCATGACATTGATTTATAATTTTTAATATATGGCCCTTTTAAATATATGAAATTTTAATGAGCTAATTGACTGTGTTACAATAATTAAGGTTTTGTTTGCTTTTTATTAATAGCTTTGCGGTCCAATTTAATTGCCATGTATAATTCACGATGTATCCAGTATTTAGCCCTTATATCAGTAGTCCTACTTTTAGCTTCATGTAACAACAAAAATGGCAGCATGAAACAAGCCCATGATAGTACGCATGCCTATACAAATAGTTTGATCAATGAATCAAGTCCGTATCTATTACAACATGCACACAATCCGGTAAATTGGTATCCATGGGGAGATGAAGCCTTAGAGAAAGCAGAGAAAGAGGATAAGTTAGTTATCATCAGTGTAGGTTATGCTGCTTGTCACTGGTGCCATGTAATGGAACATGAGTCTTTTGAAGATCCTGAAGTAGCCGAAAAAATGAATGAGCATTTTATTTCGGTAAAAGTAGATAGAGAAGAGAGACCTGACGTAGATGATATTTATATGACGGCGTGCAATTTGATTACTGGGCGAGGTGGTTGGCCGCTAAATGCTATTGCCTTACCTGATGGAAGACCCTTCTTTGCTGGCACGTATTTTCCTAAAGACCAATGGATGGACATCTTGGATCAGATCATTAAAATGAAAGAAACGGATAGGGCCAAAATTGAGGACAGTGCGAATAAGATTACGCAAGGGATTAATGAGGTAGATATTATTGAAAAATTTGAAGGTGATATAAGTTACGAAGCATCCGATCTAAAAACGATCCAAACTGCATTTAAAGAGCGACTGGATTATAAAAATGGCGGTCGAGTTGGAAGTCCTAAATTCCCAATGCCAAACAACTATGAATACCTCTTGAAATATGGAAGCAAGTACAATGATAAAGAAGCATTGCAATCGGTAGAATTAACCTTGGATAAAATGGCTGCCGGTGGCATCTATGATCAATTAGGCGGAGGCTTCGCCAGGTACAGTGTGGATGATATTTGGTTAGTACCTCACTTCGAAAAAATGCTGTACGATAATGGTCAGTTGATCAGTCTGTATTCTGAGGGGTACAAATTCTTTGCTAAACCTCGATATGAAGAAGTTATACGAGAAACCTTAGATTTCGTAGAGCGTGAACTTATGTCGGAGCAATATGCATTTTACTCTTCTTTAGATGCTGACAGCGAAGGGGAAGAGGGAAAATTTTATGTGTGGCAAGAAAACGAAATAGATAGTCTTATTTCCGACCCACGCCAATCAGAAATTTTCAAATACTATTTTGATATAAGTGCGAATGGTAATTGGGAGCATACAAATATCTTGAATAGACCTAGAAGCGATAAAGAAGTAGCTGACAAATTTGGAATAGCCATACAAGAGCTAAGAGATATTTGTAACACCGCCATGAAAAGCCTGATGAAGGAACGAAGTAAACGTGTCAAACCAGGCTTGGATGATAAGGTCTTAACAGCATGGAACGCATTAATGCTACGAGGGTATGTAAAGGCCTTTGATGCCCTTAAAGAACCTCACTTTCTAGAAATAGCATTAAAAAACGCGGATTTTCTCTCCAAGAATATGATGAAAAGTGATGGTCGTTTAGATCGAAATTATAAAGATGGAAAGTCCAGCATTAATGGTTTCTTAGATGATTATGCACTCCTCGCTCAAGCCTTTATTTCCTTATATGAAACAACATTGGAAGAGCAGTGGTTAGCGAAAGCTAAAAAGTTGGTAGAATATAGCTTGGATCACTTCTATGATTCAAAAACAGGGGTTTTCAATTATACATCAGACTTGGACCCTGGGCTAATCGCTCGAAAAATTGAATCCATGGACAATGTAATTCCAGCATCCAATTCAGTGATGGCTCGAAATTTATACGCATTGGGAACCCTCTACTATGATCTCGACATGCAGGGTAAAGCAAAACAACTCATTGCTAATTACGGCAATCAAATAAAAGAAACGGCGTCTCCAGATTTCTTTTCAAATTGGTTGCAATTGATGTTTGACTTAACAGAAGCACCTTATGAAGTAGCTATTGTAGGTCCTAATGCTAATCAATTGAGAAATGAGTTAGCGGCTAATTATTTAAGCAATGCGATGTTATTGGGAGGTACTAGTGAAGGTACGCTTCCACTATTAAAAAGTAAATTGCAAGAAGGAGATACCTATATATATGTTTGTAAAAACAAAGTATGTAAGTTGCCTACAACAGATGTAGATAAGGCCCTGACATTAATGAATTAGACTAGGATCGTTTTGTTTTTGCAGGTCAATGTCCGTCCTGGAAATTTTTCTAATAAGTTATGATGATGGGTGGTCAGGAAGATAGTCGTTTTTTCTTCTTGCAAAATCTCATATAACAAACGGATAGTTCCTTCTGCTGCTTCATTATGCAGATTACCCGTGGGTTCATCCGCCAACACGATTTTGGGTTTATTAAGGATAGCCCTGGCAATAGATAAACGTTGCTGCTCTCCCCCAGATAATTCGTAGACTGGATTATGTTTTTTGTTCGTTAAACTCACCTTCTCCAAAACTTCATCTATTCGCTTTTCTATAGCTTCCATATGGGTCCAATCCGTAGCTTTCAATACAAACAACAAATTTTTGTAGACTGTCCAACGCTCGAAAAGTTTAAAATCTTGAAAGATCATGGCTACTTCTCTACGCAATACATACAATTGGTTCTGCGGTAGCTTCGAAAGATCTCTATCCAATATCCTTGCTTTACCCTGAGTATGTGGGATAATCCCAAATAAAAATTTCATTAGACTGGATTTACCAGTACCGCTCTCTCCTACCAGATAAACGAACTCTGCTTCATCAATCGAAAAGCTCACGTTTTCCAGAATAGGCGTATCACCCTGAACAATCGATACATTTTCTAGTTCTATTACAGATTTTACTTGCATTTTTTACGTTCAAGATTTGATGAAACTTGAATAATATATTAAAATTAATCATTATTTAATCCTCGTCAAATTAACGTACCTTTAGCTAGTTATTTAACGACGCATTATGAAGAAAAATCTGATCATAGGTATTGTATGCATTTTAGCTGCCGTAGCTATATTAATTTCAGCATCAGGAGATGTTTCGACATACGCCACTTTCTCTGATGCTATGCAACGAAATAAAGTAAAAGTGACTGGGACACTTGACCTGGAAAAAGAGTTTGAATATGATCCAGCTGTAGACCCTAATTATTTCAGTTTCTATATGAAGGATACGGATGGTTCCTCTAAGAAAGTAATCTTAACACAACCAAAACCACAGGATTTTGAATTGTCAGAACAAGTGGTGGTAACCGGTTCCATGAAAGAAGATATTTTTGTTGCAACCGAAGTATTGACCAAATGTCCTTCAAAATATAAGGATGAAGAATTACTTTTGCGCGCGGATAGTTAAGTATCGCTGATGAATGAAATACAATACGTAGGAGAACATTTATTACCTGGGAAAATAGCCCATTTCTTACTACTCCTATCTTTTGTTTCTGCCCTCTTTTCTACGTATACCTTTTACAAGGCTGCCAATAACGAGCAGGATAAAGCTTGGCGATCGCTAGGTAGGATCGGCTACAGGTTGCATGGTATAGGCTTATTTGGACTGATAGGCATCTTGTTTTATGTAATGGTGCAGCATTATTATGAGTACAGATATGTTTTTGAACATGTCTCAGATGATTTACCCATGCGCTACATCTTGTCAGCCTTTTGGGAAGGGCAAGAAGGTAGCTTCCTTCTTTGGATGTTCTGGCATGTGATTTTAGCTGGGGTTGTCGTATGGAAAGGTCGCAAATGGGAAGCACCCGTAGTTAGTATCATTATGCTTATTCAAGCATTTTTATTGTCCATGATTCTAGGGGTATATGTGGGTTGGGGCGATAACTTATATAAATTGGGTTCTAACCCTACTCTCTTACTAAGAGATACTATGCAAGCCCCTATTTTTGCAAATGCAGAATACTTATCGAGGATTACCGGACGGGGCTTAAATCCTTTACTTCAGAACTACTGGAACACGATACATCCGCCCGTCACCTTCCTTGGTTTTGCTTCGACTACCATGCCGTTTGCGTTTGCGCTGGCTGCGATGTGGAAAAAGGATTATGCTAGCTACATTACTCCATTACTTCGGTGGGGATTATTTTCTGCTGCCTTTCTAGGAATAGGAATTTTAATGGGTGGTGCCTGGGCTTACGAAGCCTTGAGTTTTGGTGGGTATTGGGCATGGGACCCTGTAGAAAATATGTCTTTAGTGCCCTGGTTAATTTTAGTCGCTGGTGTGCACACAAATCTAATAGCCAAAAGTACGGGCTATTCCATACGTTCAACCATGCTTTTCTACTTGTTGACTTTTGTTCTAATTATTTATTCCACCTTCTTGACAAGGAGTGGTATTCTAGGTGAGACTTCTGCTCATGCTTTTACGGAAATGGGCTTAGAATGGCAATTGGTCATTTTTGTATTATTCTTTTTGCTATTAGGATTAATCACCTTTGCCTTCCGGTACAAGAGTATCCCTACAAAACCAAAAGAAGAGTCTAGCTATTCACGAGAGTTTTGGATGTTTATTGGCGCCATTGTCCTGTTTTTTGCTGGTGCCATCATTGCCACTTCTTCTTCACTTCCTGTATTCAATAAGATCGTAAATTACTTTGATCCAGGATATATTGGTGCCGTTATTGAAGACCCAATCCCCCATTATAATAAGTACCAAATTTGGACTTCGATATTTATTTCCATGCTTGCAGGGGCTTCCTTATTCTTGCGATATAAGGATCAAAAATGGTCACCAAACAAGCGAAATTCATTTATTAAGAAGATCGCTCTTCATCTATTACTAGCTGGTGTAGTCACCTACCTTGGCAGTTTGTGGATAGACTACAAAGAGTTTAGATATCTATTGCTCAGCTTCACCTCTTGGTTTGCTATCATTTCTAGTATTCATTATTTCATAACACCAAATCAATGGAAATTGCGTGCAGGAGCAGCAGCCTTTTCCCATCTTGGATTTGGATTAATGATCTATGGGGTTATTACTAGTGGATTAAATATGAAAGTGGTATCTACTAATCCGTTTGCCATGAAAGGTTTGGTGGATGATGAAACCCTAAGTAAGGTGGTTTCACTCATCAAAGGAGAACCCTTATTTGTAAATGGCTATTGGATCACTTACAAAAAAGATTCACTGCATGGCCAGTTTAGAACCTTCGATGTACAATTTGATAAAATAGTGGACTCCACTGTAGTAGAGAGTTTTACTTTACAGCCCAATGTCCAGTTTGATCGGGAATTCAAAAAAGTAGCTGCATCGAATCCGGATACCAAACACTATCTCCATAAAGATATTTTCACCAATATCGCCTCTTTGCCGAGGTCACAGATGGATATAAGTCTGGCGCAAGAAATAGAAGATTCATTGGATTATGTGTCCTATCTACCTGCTGTTGGCGATACTATTTTTACTCGCAAAAATTATGGCATTGTCAAAGACATCATCTTCGAACCTGCGGCTCAGGATAGTTATGATCTGTCCTTGGCGGTAGAGATAGAGTTTAAGGGTTTAGAGGACAATAAGAGTTACACTATTCGTCCTGCTATTGGTGTAAAAGATAATCTCATTTACGAATTACCGGAGATCATTGATCCCTATCATCTAAAGGTGTTTGTGCAAGATAGTTTCTTCTCCCAAGTATTTAATGCAGAAGATGAATTACAATATGCTACTTATACCATTGGAAGAAATGAATCCTTTTTATATAAAGATTTCAGGGTCGATCTAAAGGGCTTCGCCGACCAAATTACCAACGAAAATTATGAAGCTGAAGAGAATGATGTTTCGGCTGGAGCTACGATTTTAATGACTCATCAAGGGCGTACTGCTTTGCTAGAACCCGTCTATCTATTGAGAAACAGTAGATCAATGTCGGTCAAGGATTATGATCCTATTTCTGGATTTCATATTCGTTTTGAGAAAATAGATCCTGAAAAAGAGCTTTTTACTTTCAGTGTGGCAAAAGACAAACGACAGAATCTTCGAGTTCCACTTAAAATCGCCGAAGATGTACCCCGTTCGGATTTCATTGTATTTGAGGCCAAAGAATTTCCAGGTATTAATATGTTCTGGCTAGGTGCTATATTGATGATGCTTGGCTTTTTATTAGCACTATCCCGAAGATGGAAAGAAAGGTAACACATCCAGGCATTAGTAAAGTATGTATATTGGGTTCTGGAAATGTGGCTCATCACATTGGCATTGCCTTATTTACTAAGGGGATAAATATTGTTCAAATTGTTTCTCGTAACATACAGACCGGTAGTGCACTAGCTAAAAAATTAGATTGTGACTACACACCGTCCCTTGAAAACATGAGTATTCAGGCAGACTGCTATCTTTTATTTTTGCCTAACCAAGGTATTGAGGAGGTGCTTTCTAATTGGCCTTCAGAAATATCAACTAAAGCCATCATTGCACATAGTTCTGGCAGTTTTAAGATGGAAGACCTTTCTAAGGTTTCTTCTAATTATGGGGTTTTCTATCCCTTGCAATCTATTAAGAAGGACATTGAAATAGAAATTGAAAAAACGCCTTTCTTACTAGATGCCAGCAATGAGGATACA
This sequence comes from Saprospiraceae bacterium, assembly GCA_020629315.1. Classification (GTDB taxonomy): domain Bacteria; phylum Bacteroidota; class Bacteroidia; order Chitinophagales; family Saprospiraceae; genus JAHDDO01. The sequence continues at coordinate 79,132 of JAHDDO010000012.1, forward strand.
TATACATCATTAGCCGAATTAGCTAGTACTATTAGTCACAATAGTTATCATATCACGGATGAACAACGAAAGAAATTACACTTAGCAGCTGTATTTATAAATAACTTTTCGAATGCCATATATTCTGCAGCGTATTCGTATTTGGATAAAGAAAATATAACCTTAGATCCACTACAGGCTATCATTGAAAAAACGTGTAAAGCGTTAGTAGAATCGCATCCAGACACCTTACAAACGGGCCCTGCCTTTAGAGGTGAATTAGCCTTATTACATGAGCATATGGATATGTTAGCTCCATATCCAGATCACAGCGCCATGTACCAAAGTATTAGCAACTATATTCAAAATCATTTTAAAGTTCATGAGGATAGTTAATGAATTCAATTTGGCAAATGTCAAATGCACTGTCTTTTCACATCAATCACAATTCTCTCTTAAGCTAGAAATTGATCGAATGGAACAACATATAAAGTTCCGCGAAGACAGTCTAAGCAGTGATAAGGCTGTTATAAAATGGTGCCATTCTCCAGATTTCCAGCGAGTAATAGATAACTTTAAGCATTTAGCATTGATCCGTAATGAGATGATCATTTTGGATGAGCATCTTTCCAATACAGAGGCGGATGAAATAATATAATATGCTATCCTATTTATTATTTAGAGTCTTCATATTTACATTCCGTTTTATTCCATTCCGGATACTGTATTTCTTTTCTAGTTTACTGAGTAGAGTGGCTGGGCTCGTTCCTTTTTACAGAAAAAAGGTCATTGAACAAAACCTTTCTATAGCCTTTCCTACGCTAGCTAAAAGAGATAGAAAAAGGATCATACGATTAAGCTATCAAAACCTATTCGATATAGTATTTGAATCTTTAAAAAGCTTTAGCTACGATCCACAGAAACTAAAAGAACGATACCGCATAGAGATCCAGCCGCAGGTGCTTGAGTGGGCCAAAGAAAAACAAGATCTAACCGTGATGGCTGCTCATTTTGGCAATTGGGAATGGGGCGCCTTAGTACTGCCTATTGTTCACCCTTCATTTCATGTCATTGGTCTCATTAAACCCATGCGTAATAAACGAATACACAAATACGTGGCCTCTAAAAGGAGCATGACGGGTTCTCAATTACAGAGTATATATGACGACCATGCCCCTTTGCTAAAAAAGTACGAGCGAGCTAAGATGATTGTCTATATAGCAGACCAAAATCCCTCAAATAAAAAGAAGGCCGTCATGGTGGACTTTTTTAATACACAAACGCCTTGCCTACATGGTGCTCAATCCATGGCCAAACGACTCAATACGCCTGTGATCCATCTTAAACCAAAGCGTGTTTCACGCGGATACTATACGGTTGCAGTGACTGTGTTAATAGATCCTCAAAAAGGCGATTCGCATGATCAATTGATGCAGGTGTATATGAGTGAACTAGAAGAAATGATCCAAGAACAGCCTCAAGATTGGCTGTGGACTCATAAAAGATGGAAACATAGCTATTCATACAAATAGCGTACTTTCGCAGCAAAATCTGAACGCATGAGCCAATCAGCACTTACAAATATTTCACCTGTTGATGGTAGATATATCAAGAAGACGGAATCACTATCTCCGTATTTTTCCGAGTTTGCTTTGATCAAGTATAGGGTATATGTTGAGATAGAATACCTGATCGCTTTAGCTGAAAAAGGATTGCCTCAATTGCGCATTATTAATGATGACATAAAACAAGCATTGCGTTCCATAGCTACATCATTTTCAATAGAAGATGCAGCTACCATTAAAGCCACTGAGAAAGTTACAAATCATGATGTAAAAGCGGTCGAATACTTTGTCAAGGAAAAACTAGAAAGTCTGGGTCTCACTTCTATCATAGAATTTGTTCACTTTGGTTTAACATCTCAAGACATAAATAATACTAGCATGCCCTTAATGCTAAAGGATGGTCTGACGAATATCATGATTCCTCAGCTGTCTTCCGTATTGGAAGGCATACGTACATTGGCTATTGAGTATGCAGATGTTACTATGTTGGCAAAAACCCATGGACAGCCAGCTAGTCCGACTAGTTTAGGCAAAGAATTTATGGTCTTCGTCGAACGATTAGAAACACAACTAGATCTTCTAAGACGATTACCCCATAAAGCAAAATTTGGAGGTGCCACAGGTAATTTCAATGCACACGTGGTTAGTTTTCCTGAGATAGATTGGCGTTCATTTGGTAATGATTTTCTTTCAAAGATAGGCTTGGAGCGTTCTCAATACACGACCCAGATAGCGCATTATGATAACATGGGTGCCATCTTTGATGCTCTTGCTAGACTTAACACCATCTTGGTGGATTTCTGTAGAGATATCTGGACATATATCTCCATGGAGTATTTCAAGCAAAAAACGATTGCTAATGAAGTCGGTAGTTCGGCCATGCCTCATAAAGTAAATCCTATAGACTTTGAAAATGCAGAAGGCAATCTATTGCTAGCCAATGCTACTCTATCCTTCTTGACCGAAAAGTTACCTGTATCTAGATTACAAAGAGATCTTACAGACAGCACAGTGTCAAGAAATATTGGTGTTCCTTTGGCTCATGTGCTCATAGCCTATACATCCATCAAAAAAGGGCTATCAAAACTGCAATTGAATCCGTCCGCTATCCAACAAGATTTAGATGATAACTGGGTTGTGATTGCAGAAGCCATCCAGAATATTTTACGTCGAGAAGGGATAGAAAAACCCTACGAGAAACTAAAGGCATTAACAAGAGGAAAGCAAACGATTGGAAAACAAGAGATTCATGAGTTTATCCATACGCTTGACGTATCCGAATCTGTAAAGCAAGAACTGCTATTAATAAGTCCTAACAATTATCGAGGATATACGATATAAAAAAAGGAGTGCTCGCTGAGCACTCCTTTATATTTTCAATTGGATGGTTATTATTGACCACCACTTAATTCCTCATATTTAGCTTTGTACATTTCTGACTTCTCAATGTCATTCAACCTTGCATAGATTTCTTTCAAGGCAATAATAGTGTTCAGATCACTTGGATTATCCGTTTCCGCTTTTTGGAAGAACGGAAGTGCTTCAGCAAACTTATCATCCATCTCTTTCTTCTTTGCATCGTATTTAGCGATACCTGCTTTGCTATAATCCTCTCCTAATTTATTTAGTACGGGTACCATATCAGCCGCTTCATTATAAAATATCTGGCCGATACCATAGTTAGCTTCAAAGTTTCCAGGATCTTTAGTAAGCGCTTGATTGTAATAGCTCATAGCTTGCGCTTTGTAACCCTCCGCTTCGTCAGCATTTCCATCTTTACGAGATTGTTGAGCTAATTGATCGTATACATTACCAGTTGTATTATAGACAGATACATTGTCTGGCTCTTTCTTGATGGCCTCTTCTAATTTACTGGTTAACTCTGTTAATCTACCAGACTGTAAATAGTGATTGATTTCTGAGAATAGAAGTCCCGCATCATCTGGAAATAAGCTTCTACCTTTTTCCAAGAAAGACAAGGCATTATCATCACCCTCTTCAGAAGCGATAGCATAAAGACCTTCGTAAACGAAAGCTTCAGATGTTTCTTTTTCATAAAGCTTCATTAAAAATGGCTTTACATCTGCTTTAGGTACGTCCTCTGAATAGTAGCCACTAACTGCCGTATATAATAACTGCTCGTCCATTAGACTACCTTCTGCTAAACGACTGGCTTCTCCATTCGCGCCTAGAAAATCTGCTAAGTTTAAGCTTGATTTAAAGTTATTAAATGCAGCCGCATAATCTTGTGCTTGGTAAGCAAAGATGGCAAAGTTGTTTAAGTGGTTTTCAGATTCAGCCAATGCTTTAAGAGCATCTTTAATATCAGCCTTTTTCTCAAACATACCTACCGCCTTCATTAAAGCTTCTGTTGCTGCCGCTGCCGCACCAGGATTTGCAATAGCTGCATCTGGAGTGATAGCTTTAATTTTAAAATCTTCATTTGCTAGTTCGTTGAAGATCTTTCCTTTAGTAACCCATGCTTCTGCATTGTTAGCAAAAGATGCGTCTTCTAAAGTGGTCATAATCGCAGTCTTCGCTTCATTCAAAGCATCAACATTGGTTTGATCGAGATAATATTTTTTCAATTTCTTCTTAGCATCCTTAAACGCTTGGTCTGCTTGTGCATTTGCAGATCCGATTACAAAAAAGAAGCTAAAAGCGTACAATAAATATTTCATTACGAATAATTTGATTTACAATAAATAATTAAAGGTGACTATTGCATTTTTGTTCTTACAAATATAGTACCTAGATATATTTCAATTTTGTTAGTTTCCAATATTTCAAACTCGATTTACCATCATTTAAATTCATAATACCTTGTTAAATCGAGCATGTAAAATGTTAACAATTCTATTCCTCCTCTTCGCTAGCGCCTCCCTTGATAACGGCAATATCTGCAATATTATCGCTATCACGTAAGTTTATCAACTTCACACCTTGGGTGGCTCGGTTCTGTACTTTTATATCAGCTACACTCATTCTGATTATAATTCCGTCAGTAGTAGTGATAAGAATGTCATCCTCTAACGCTACTTTCTGGATCGTGACTACCTTACCTGTTTTATCAGTGGTCTTCATATTGATAACCCCTTTTCCACCTCGTTTAATGATGGAATAATCTTCAAAATCGCTACGCTTGCCAATTCCCTTTTCCGAAATTACAAGTATGGTTCCATCTTGAATTTGAGGGTCGTGAACGATCATGCCTACGATTTCATCATTCTCCAGATTTAAGTTCATCGCTTTTACCCCAGCTGCATTCCGCCCCATATTACGCACATCATTTTCATTGAAGTGAATAGCTCTACCTTGTTTATTCGCAATAAGAATATTCTGATTACCATTCGTTAATTCGACTTGCAGTAGCTGATCACCTTCATTAATAGTAATCGCATTAATACCATTCGTTCTTGGTCTAGAGTACGCTTCTACACTCGTCTTTTTGATCAATCCATTTTTAGTAACAAAGACTAAGGAATGACTATTTAAAAATTCCTCATCCGTTAGATCCTTTATTAGAATATAAGCACGGATGTTATCTTCCTTATCTATATTTAAGAAATTCCGAATCACCCTACCCGTTCCTACTTTACTACCTTCTGGAATCTCATACACCCGCAACCAGAAACATCTACCCTGCTCTGTAAAGAGTAAGAGGTAATTATGATTCTCTGCCGCAAACATGTGATCTATAGAATCTTCATCTCTTGTCTTACTTCCTCTGGAACCACGTCCACCTCGTCCCTGAGCCTTAAATTCATTGGCTTTAGTACGTTTGATATATCCTAATGAAGAAATCGTTACCACCACTTTTTCATTCGGGATCATATCTTCGATATTGATCTCGCCATCTGCATAGGAGATTTGCGTTCGACGCTCATCACCGTAATTTTCTTTGATTTCAGCTAGTTCCCCTTTGATTATCTCACGCTGCCTACTTTCATTCGCAATAATATCTTTCAAATCAGCAATCTTCTCTTGCAACTCCTGATATTCAGCACGTAATTTCTCCATTTCCAGACTTACGAGCTTTTGCAGTCGCATATCCAGGATCGCTTTTGCTTGAATTTCAGATAGGTCAAAGGCTTTAATCAATCCTTCTTTTGCTTCTTCGACTGTTTTAGACGAACGAATAATCCTAATGACCTCATCCAAGTTGTCAATAGCGATGATCAATCCTTCTAAAATGTGGGCTCGTTCTTCAGCTTTCCTTAGATCGTACTGCGTCCGTCTGACTATAACTTCCAAACGGAATTTTATGAACTCCTCAATAATCTGTTTTAGATTCAAGGTTTGTGGCCTCCCATTCACTAATGCCACATTGTTTACCCCATACGAAGTTTGTAATTGAGAATATTTGTAGAGCTTAGATAAGACGACATTGGCCATCGCGTCCCGCTTAACCTCTACAACAATACGAAGTCCATTTCTATCAGACTCATCTCTAATATCGCTAATGCCTTGAATCTTCTCCTCATTCACAAGATCAGCAATCTTCATTACCAAGTTTGCCTTATTGACCCAATACGGAATTTCATTTATAATGATAACTTCCTTTCCATTTGCTTTGGATTCTATCTCAGCTTTTCCTCTGACTACTACCTTACCTCTACCCGTTCTGAAGGCCTGTTTCACTCCTTCCATTCCATAGATTATACCACCTGTTGGAAAGTCGGGTGCCTTAACATGCTCCATTAACTCATCAATAGTAATATCTGGATTATCCACTGTTGCTGTTACACCGTCTATAACTTCAGAAAGATTGTGCGGCAACATGTTTGTGGCCATACCTACAGCAATCCCCGACGCACCATTGATCAGTAAGTTTGGCAGCTTAGTGGGTAGTACCGTCGGCTCTTCTAAAGAATCATCAAAGTTCAATGAAAAGTCAACGGTTTCCTTTTTGATATCCGCTAGAATCTCATCACTAATCTTTTGAAGCCTTGCCTCTGTATATCGCATAGCTGCTGGGCTATCTCCATCCATGGAACCAAAGTTTCCTTGCCCATCAACTAATGGATATCGAAGAGACCAATCCTGCGCCATTCGGACCATGGCATCATATACTGAGCTATCCCCGTGTGGGTGATATTTACCGAGTACTTCACCTACAATTCTGGCTGATTTCTTGTGAGATTTCCCACTAGTCAAGCCCAATTCTGACATTCCATACAATACCCTTCTGTGTACTGGTTTAAGACCATCTCTTACATCAGGTAAGGCTCTGGCCACAATAACTGACATCGAATAATCGATGTAAGCGGACTTCATTTCCTCCTCAATGTTAATCGGGATAATTCTAGTATTATCTGACATACGTTTCTTTTCTGTTATCTATGCGTGTTACTGCTTTGTTATCCAATTTGAAAATGACATTTCGCTATTTTCAAAGTGAAGAATATATAATCCGGGGGCTAAATAATCAGCTCGTCGGCTGAAAACCCTTTCTTGTTCAATGGTCATTGTTTCAATCAAACGTCCTTTGATATCAAAGACAGACAAAGTCCCTGTCCACGGTGATTCAAAATAAATCGAATATTGATCCTGCATTGGATTTACGATTTGGATGCCTTGTTCTTCTTGTCCAATGACATTCGATACAATCTCACATTCATAATCAATCGGATCCATTTCAATGGGGTTACTGGCCTCTAAATTCTGGTCTATCAATCCGCTAAAATCAGGGGCATAGCTGTATGCTCTGAACATGGAATTTCCTATCGGCATATCCCCTTGAGATAAAATGCCACTATTTGATACTGGGCTTATATACTCCCAAACTAGTTTGCCATCTGGTGTTACTTCAAGAACTCTACCTTGATCCCCGACACAAATTGTTGTGTTACCATTCGCTAATCGTTCAGTTCCAGATATTCTCGCGGAATAAAAAAATTGATCTACCGTATTTCCATACGTCCATACAGGCTGTTCAGGTCCGTAAGGTTCAATGTCATCTATGGTGTAATTTCCATCCGATTGTAAAGGAGGCACAATTTCTACGGATTCACTAAAGTCTTGCCCAGGTCGTCCATTACCGTTATTATAAATTAGGATATTACCCGCACCGGGTAGTCCTGATTCAATCCATTGTGCATCATGTTGCCCAAAAAGCTGACGGTCTGCTTCTGAGCCACGCTGATAAGCTTCGGGATTTCCCCATCTGAATAAGAAATCACCTCCTTTCCCACTCACACCACCCATTGAAGTAGCTGCCTCTTCTGTCGTCGTACTATGATCAATAACCCAAATTTCATCTAAAGCTCTGGAACTCAAAATAATCTGATCCAGATACGGATTGTAATCAATCGCATTACAATGAATGATATCAGGATTAACACTTTGTGGATAATTAATATCTAACTTGCCTACACTTTCAGACACAGACCCAAAGTTGTTTAGCGAAGCATTCCGATCTTGTACTAAATGATCACGTAAGTGCCACTCCCATACAATTTCAGCTTCGTTAGTTCCAATAGGTCTAAGTTCCAATATTTGTTCCAGCCAAATACCATTAGGGCCCATCATGTTGGCATCTCTACCCATTTCCACCCCTTCTTCAAAAGTAAAGCCTTCCCAGGCAAGCACTAATATATTCCCATTTGGCATCATCTCGACATCATGGTGTTGATGCGTTCGATCATCCGATATATCATAGCGGTATTCCAGATTGCTGTTCCAATCAAAAATCTCGACACGGCCCCCACTTCCACCACCGTTAAATGTGGTCTGCACCTTGCCGGTGCGCAGCAGTCGTCCATCCTCTAACAAATATGTCGAAAGTCCCGGATTAGAGATTAGATTCCACTCATTAGCCACCTTACCACACTTATCAATTAGAAACACTTGCGGCCTAGGACCAGCAATCAAGGTATAGGCCTCAAAAACATCAGGGTCATACTGTAATAGTCCCAGGGTTTGAGCATGAGAAAATCCTTGTTGAATAAGGAAAAAGAGCAATATAATTATACGAGATTGCGGGTGCAAAAATGAGCTTTTTTTGGTGTTTAATTTCGCCTCATAAAGATACGTATCTTTTAATACATATACGCCTCAAAATCGACATTTTAGCCCCCTAAATCGGCCTAAAAATGGGCATTCTAATGGATTTATTGAAGATTATAGAAATCCCGTCTAAAAATGAACAATATGGGCCTAATTTTCTTTCTACCTTAGTACCATATTTCTAAGGATATCTATGCAGCATAATCAAGTAAAACCGTACCAAAAGTCAGACGCTACCAAAAAGGAAGAGGTTACCTCCATGTTTGATAGAATCGCCCCTTTCTATGATTTGTTAAATGGCGTTTTATCTGCAGGGATTGATACCCTGTGGCGTAGAAAAGCTATCAAAACAGTCCAAACTAGAAACACAGACTTGGCCATATTAGACATAGCTACTGGAACCGCTGACCTTGCCTTAGAAGCTAATAAACAATTAGATGCTAAAGAGATCATAGGATTAGATATTTCTCAAAAAATGATCGACATTGGCAATAAAAAGATCCAAAAGAAAGGGCTTGATAATACCATCAAATTAGAATTAGGTGATTCTGAAAACCTCCATTATGATACAGGCTATTTTGATGTAGTCACTGCTGCCTTTGGCGTACGAAACTTTGGTGATCTGAAAAAAGGCCTCAGCGAAATGCATAGGGTGCTAAAGCCAGGCGGCGAAATGATCGTATTAGAATTTTCTCGGCCCACAATATTTCCATTCAAACAGATGTTTAATCTATACTTTAAGTACATTTTACCACTCATAGGTAGATTTACATCAAAAGATCCCCGAGCATATAGCTATCTTTACGAATCTGTTCAGGTTTTTCCTGACTATGACAAATTTGGAGAGATCCTAAAAGATATCGGGTTTAAACAAGTAAAATGGAGAGCATTAAGTTTAGGCATTTGTACCATTTATCATTCTGTAAAATAATTCTAGCTTGCTGTTTCGTAGTTGCAGCCATTCAAGTAGACGCCCAGTTTAACGCTAAGGGTAACTACAACTTTATGGATTTTCAAAGTAAGCCCTATTACTTTGGGATTACTTTTGGTCTTAATAATGGGACATACAAGCTTAATAGAAGCAGCAATTTCATCAATAACGATAGTATTAATATCGTCCATAGTCTGAATGACCCTGGCTTTAATATTCATCTAATCGCCAATATAAAGATTGGAGACTACTTTGATTTTAGAATCCTGCCTGGCTTTAGTTTCATGGAGCACACCATCCAATATACAGGTAGCTCTCGAAATGAATATTCCAAAACTATTGAATCTGTAAATTTTGAAACGCCACTCTTGTTGCGTTTTAAGTCAGCCCCATATAAGGATAAACGCTTATTTGTAATTACGGGGGTTAAATACAGTTATGATGTAGTAAGTAATTCAAGAGTAAAACGAAATGTAGCTCAAGACCTGGTTCAAATTTCACCCCATGATTTTTCATTGGAGTTTGGTGCGGGCATACAATTTTTCTTCCCTTACTTTATCTTTTCTCCTGAAATAAAATTCTCTCAAGGGATTTCAAATAGACACATTTTTAAGGATAGTCTAAATGAATCTAGGATTTTAGATGATCTGCTCTCGCAAGTGTTTACGATAAGCTTTCATTTCGAAGGTTAGCGTCTTGATTTATTATATCTGCGTTTGCCGCCTTGATACTTCCCTCGTTTTTTAGATGTGTGTGTCTTCCATTCTGGACCTGATCCTAACTCCTTGGGCATTGGGATTTTAATGACCTCTTTTTCGATTAGCTTTTCGATCTTATGGAACTTATACATGTCGTCCTCATTGATCAGGGTAATGGCTACACCTGTTGATTGAGCACGACCAGTTCGACCTATCCTGTGAACATAGTCTTCTGCATCTGATGGCACATCATAATTGATGACCAGGTCAATCCCTTTTATATCAATACCTCTAGATAAGACATCTGTGGCTACAATTACACGCGTTTCTTTAGACTTAAACTTACGCAAGGCCATTTCTCTCTCCTTTTGCTCCAGATCCGAAGAAATAGCTTGTACCTGATATTTACTCCCATTCAACACACGGACTACATCTCTAACTTTCTTTTTTGTGGAGGAAAAAATTATAATACTCTCGTAGTTAGGCTTTTGATCAATAAGTGTCTTTACCAATTCAGCTTTCTGAGACTCATAGGCCAAATATGCGGCTTGAAGAACGCCCTCTGCAGGCTTTGATATCGCTATGGATATTTCTTCGGGTTGTTTAAGGATAGACTTTGCTAATTGCCTGATTTTCGGAGGCATCGTGGCGCTAAAGAGCAAGGTCTGCCGATCATTAGATGTATATTTTACAATCTTCGTTATGTCTTCAAAAAAGCCCATGTCCAACATTCGGTCCGCCTCATCTAGAATTAAAAATTGAAGATTTTTAAAGTTTACATATCCCATATTCAAATGAGATAAAAGCTTACCTGGCGTGGCTACAATGAGATCTGTCCCATTGATCAATGCTTTCTTTTGCTCTACGAATTCATTGCCATCACCGCCACCATATACCGCTATTGAACTTAGATTCACGAAATAGGCAAATGCTTGGATCTGCTGCTCAATTTGTATCGCTAATTCCCGAGTGGGTGCTATAACCAATGCCCCACAATGATCGGTAGGATTCTCTGCCAGCATTTGTAATATCGGTAAGATAAATGCGGCTGTTTTGCCAGTCCCGGTTTGGGCACAAGCTAGCAAATCTTTATTCTTAAGGATTACGGGAATGGCTTTTTCTTGAATAGGGGTTGCCTTTTCAAATCCCATGTATCCAAGCGCTTCGAGTAGCGCTTCATTTAAACCCAATTCTTCGAATGTCATACGCCCTTACTTCACTGCTATTACAAAACTTAATATTCAAGCTAACAGTGAGGCGCAAAGGTACGAAAAAACTCCCCCTTTGATCAGGTTTAAAGATATGTTCATGGGTGAATGATCTCTTTACCCTCTTTTGATCGCAGAAGGAGTCAGGCTAAAATCGCTCTTGTTTGGTAAATGGGACGGTTTTATAATATTCGCCAAAAAACTGGATAATGTATAATCCATTACTCAAGGATTGGATATCCACTAGTTCAAAAGCACTTTCTGTATCTAAGGCTCGGTCTATCAATATATGCCCAGAAATATCAGATATTCGAATCCGTTCAAAGCGTTCATGATTGAAATCGATAGTTATGAAATCATGACCTGGATTAGGGTATACTTGAATTTCATTCCAGTGAATTTCCTTATCCTCTCTCTTAATGGCTATGATATTTGAGTATGCATAGCTGCCATCCAAATCGACCTGTTTAAGCCTATAGTAGGCTAATGAGAACGGATTGTCGTCTTGAGTTGTATAGGTATTTACATCATAGCTCGTGCCTTGCCCTTCGATAAAGGCTAGGTTTTCAAATCGTTCACCATCAAAACTTCGCTGTAAAAAGTAACCCTCGTTATTTATTTCATATAAGCTGGCCCAGCGTAATTCATTGTGGTGTTCTTCAGCACTTCCTCGGAAGTAATATAAGTCTATCGGTAAGGTTGTAAATAAGGTATCACGCTCATCACAGAGAGGTGGCAAACCACCTGGATTCCCTCCGGTGGAAAAATCACTTATCACAAAAATACCTTGTAGTGGACATTCTAAATCAACAAAGGGACCCATGATTAAAAAATCAAAGCAAAAATTACCGCAAGCCTCAGGAAAGCAAGAATCATCGCCTGGATCATTAAACGGATCCAAATCGCCATTCTCGTCATAAAAAATACCGCCTACTGCTGATCCATCTAAGGAATCCACAAAAACCCAATTGTTATCGGGTCCTGTAGCATCTATTATTTGAAAAGTAAGCGTATCGAACAAGGGTATAACGGCATCTAACAAATTGCCATTTGTCTCTGCATACAATATAGAATCAAGACAAACAGTGAGCGTGTCTCCTATAGTTAGCTCTTGTAGGGCATCACCACATTCACTCAGTGAATCTACGATAGCCGGTTCATTGACTACGCAATCTACCTGTGCGTGTAACTGGATGCCAGATATAAATACTACTGTTATGAAAAGAAGCTTTTTCATGTGCTCTTGCTTTGTTGAAATTGGGTATCCCTTTAAGAACGTTTAAAAGCTGCTTTCCGCTTACTCACGAATGCATCTATCCCTTCTTTTGCTTCGTCAGAAACAATACTGGCACCAAATAGTCTAGCTTCTTCTAAATACCCGTCTTGGCCAAATGGAATTTGAGCGGTTTTCAAACAATTAGCCACTGCAATGGGTCCTTTAGTAGCTATCTTATGTATAATCTCAATCGATTTATTCATTGTTTCGCCAGGTGCCACGCAATGATTGGCCAAACCCAATTGTCGAGCTTCCGCTCCGCCTACCATATCTGCAGTCATTAAAAGTTCTAGGGCTTTTGCATGACCCACCAAGCGCTTTAGTCGTTGCGTACCACCATAACCCGGGATCAATCCTAAGTTTACCTCCGGTTGTCCAAATTTTGCTTTTTCACTTGCAATTCTCAGATGACAAGCCATAGCTAACTCACATCCGCCACCCAAAGAGAAGCCTTCTACTGCTGCAATTACTGGAATATCTGTGTCTTCTATTTGTTGAAATATCAGCTGCCCTCTCCGACTCAATGCAGTAGCCTCTTCAGCGTTCAGGCTGGAAAATTCTTTGATATCAGCGCCAGCTGCAAAGGCTTTGTCCCCACTACCGCTTACTATGATACCAATCAATTCCGGATGGGCGTTACGGTATTCCCCAAACGCATATTCTAAGCCATCAAACACAGCCCTATTCAAGGCATTTAGGGCCTTAGGTCTGTTTATGCTGACCAACAGAATATGGTCCTCTCTCTGCTCTAGTATTATGTCTTTTAACTCCATACTCAAATTTCGTTTTCATCTTCTTCATCACCCAGCCAGCTTGTAAAAGGGAACCATGCTGGATTGTAACTAGCAATTAATATACTGAGAAGTAATAAGATCAGCAATACGCTAGAAACTAATGCAATCGTACTTCCTGTTTTAAATGAACTAGGTTCGAATTCAAAGCGTAGTTCATGCGTACCGGATGGAATAGCCATCGCTCGCAAAATATAGTTGGCTCTGGCGTGCGGCACTTTTTCTCCATCTAGATAAGCGTTCCATCCTTTATCTGGGCCATACCATATATCCGAGAATACAGCAAATTGATCACCATTGGCTGTTACTGTATATTCTAATTTATTTGGCGCATAGGTCTTTAACTGAATAGTGCCTTGTTGTGAATACTCTTTTGCCGGCACTATATCCTTAAAGTCCTGATGAACTACCGCAGTTCCCCTCGGATCAAAATCTTGCAAGGCGTCAATTTCTTGATTGGCATTTAGCACCATATCTATATTTTTCACAAACCAAGCATTGCCCATGGCGGCTGGATTTAGCTGAACTTGTGGTTCGCCATTTTGCCCGGGCGCTATGACATATTTTGTATTGAGCATATTTAAGATCTTCTCATTATTCTTACTCAAATACATGTCTATTATATCTTGATATCGTTGCAACTTTGCTGCATGATATCCACCTACCGCCTTGTGGAAATAGGCCGGTCTTGCTGAACTCCAAGGATCACTGGTTAGGTCATGAACTCTAAAATATAGTTCTGTATCATTCATGATCTGCTTATCGACCGGTCGTGGTTCGAAATTGGCTTTAGATGCTCGCTTGTTTACGAAGTCTCCTCCCGATAAATATCGGGCATTGATAGGCATGAGGTCGATCAAACTCAACACCCCGATCAAACCGGCCAACGCTGCCGCTGACTTCAATCTACCTTGCTTAAACAAGAATAAAAGTAGCGCAGTCAGTATAATGAAAATGGCAGATCTAAAGCAACTTTTAGCCAACATAGACACTCGGTGCTCTTCGAATAAACTCACATCAAATCCAGCTTGCTCATAACGCACATCACCCGTGCTGCTAAAATCAAAGAAACTAGGGCCCATTAGGGCTAATACCAAGGCAAAGCCTGCTGTAATACCGGTAGAAATATATAAAGACCGAAGTTGCTTTTGCTTATTAATGTCTTTCATCCATTCTCGGATAGCTAATCCACCTAAGAGAGGAATAAAGATGGCCGTAACAGATAGGATTGAATTAGGTGTCCGGAATTTATTGTAGAGAGGCACATAATCAAAGAAGAACTTTGACAAAAACTCAAGGTTTTTACCCATGGATAATAATAGCGTCAGTATAGTACTTATCACCAAGAAATACTTGATGGGTCCTTTAACCAAGAAGCTTCCGAGAAAAAACAGAAAAAACATGACTGCACCAAAATAAATCGGCCCACTTGTAAAGGGAAGTTTACCCCAATAGGTACCCAGTACTACCCCACCATCTCTCATGGGAACACCTCGACGCTTTAGTTTAGCTCCTAACTCAGAACTGGAAGCGACCTTCTCGGCGCTACTGCCTCCTGCTGCCATTGGAATATAGCTCGCCCATACATCTTCCCATCCATTACTCCACTGCATCGCATATGGAAAGGATAATCCCTTAACACCCGAACTACTAAAGTCATCTGTTTTCTTATTTAGAATAGGATCGCCACGCATGGTATCCTGTGAATATTCATAGGTGGTCAACAATCTTGTGGAAGATGTTCCTACAGAAATAGCCAATCCTAACAATAATAACATTGAACCCGTAAAAAAAGTCCGAAAATCCCCCTTACGCATGAGCGTTATCAAGTAACCAACCACTAATATGAACAGACAAATCCCTAGGTAATAGGTCATCTGATAATGATTGGCCATCAGGTTCATCGACATACCCAAACTAAACAAAGCGATCCCCATCAACCATCGTCTTGCATAGGTCAATGCGACGCCCGATATGATCAAAGGTGACACCATGATAGCCAACACTTTAGAAGTATGTCCTGCATTAAATAATACCAAGTTATTCGTAGAAAATGCAAAGGCTAGGGCTGTAATCAGTGACACCCAAACATTTACCTTGAAGCAAAGCATCATGATAAAGAAACTCAAGGCCCCAACAAAAAACAGTCCGGCTGGCCTAGGTATACCCAGCCGCATCACCTTATACAGCGGTTTGGATACATTGCTTGGCTCTTGGGCACCTAATTGATAGGTAGGCATCCCGCCAAACATACTATTCGTCCACAAGGTCTGTTCTCCAGTGGTTTCTCTAAATTCTTTGGACTCTTGACTCATCCAGGAGAAATTAACTAAATCACTCTGTTGCAATACTTTACCTTGGAACTGAGGATAGAAATACATGATACTCACCAATAGCATAATCACTATGGAAATGATGTATGGGAGACTGCGCTTTATAAAAGAATCCTGCATTGGATATGGCTTGGTTATATATATAAAAGTATTACTATTTTATGGAATCACATTGGACCACCCCTACTCTTTAAAAATCGCTACTTTATGCTCCTCTGGATTAATATATCCACGAATCATGGCAGGTGTATTAAACGGCATAGACACATTACCAAAACGATCCAGCGCTATCAAGCCACCATCTGCATTAATATCCTGTAAGGTGGTATTGATAATCTCATGACTGATCTGGTCCAATGTCCTTTCTGTATGCATTAATTGACTCGATACTTCGTGTGCCACCGCATAGCGTATAAAGAACTCGCCCACCCCGGTACAAGAAACGCCACAAGTCCTGTTATCGGCATAGGTACCCGCTGCAATCACGGGCGAATCACCGATCCTATGATACTTTTTATTGGTTAGACCACCGGTGGATGTCCCTGCCACAATGTTTCCTTTTTTGTCCAATGCAACGCATCCTACCGTACCATATTTTTCATCTATAGGCATAGCTCGAACAGCTCCTGATTCCGCTTCCTTTTGCTTTGCTTTTTTCAATCGTTCCTTCTTGCTTGCCGTATGGAAGTAGCTATTATCTACCATGGATAATCCTTGCTCTTCAGCAAAAGCTTCAGCCCCTTCTCGTGCCATCATCACATGTCGAGACGATTCCATGACTGCTCGGGCCGCCAATATGGGGTTCTTTATTGTGCGAACGCCAGCTACCGCCCCCGCATTCAAATCACTCCCTTGCATGATGGACGCATCGAGTTCATTCATTTCGTTTGCAGCAAAAACGGCACCTTTTCCGGCATTAAAATGAGGGTGATTTTCCATAGTACGTATGACCTCGCAAACTACATCAATCGCTGGGGCACCTCCCTTTAGCGATTGGCCTGCATTGACTAATAATGAATCAATAAATGAACGGAGTGCGGCTTGTTCCTCTTCGGCGCCTTTGTCAGGGGACATGTATCCGGCTCCTCCATGGAGTACAAGGGCATAATCATGAGCCTTGGGTTCGGAATCTGCCTGCGTGCTGGTCTGTTTTTCAGCGCACGAAAAAAGGAGGACTAAGGTGCTGGATAGGATAAGAATTCGTAGTAGCATTTACGTACTTTTGCACTCAATATACGTTAAAAATTATCCGCTTTGCAAGGAAGCCTACTCGTGATACATGGGCCAACGGCCGTCGGTAAAACAAGACATGCGATAGCTATAGCTAAGGCGCTCAATACCGTGATCGTATCCGCAGACTCTAGGCAGATCTACAAAGAGCTTTCTATCGGTACGGCTAAACCCAATGAAACAGAAAGGGAAGGCATACCTCATAACTTTATTGACCATTGCTCCATAACGGAAAATTTTACGGCTGGAGACTACGAAAGAGAAGCAAGCTTGCTGCTGGAACGTCTTTTTAAGGAACATAGGTATGTGGTTTTAACAGGGGGTACTGAATTTTACATACATGCCTTGCTGAATGGCTTAGACGATTTTCCTACTATTCCAACATCCTTTGCTGATGAGATGAAGGCGAAACTAGCCACATGGACATTGGACCAAAAGCAAAAGCGCCTCCAAGAACTAGATCCTAAATACGTTGAAACGGTCGATCTTGAAAATGGGCGACGACTGGATCGAGCTATACTGGTTTCTGAATATGCTAGGGCACCCTACTCAAGTTTCCTACGACAGAAAAGCAAAGCACTCCCGTATACCGTAAAACATCTGGTCTTAGAAATGGAGCGATCAAGGCTATATGATCGAATAAACAAACGGGTGGATCAAATGGTAGATCAAGGCCTTGAGCAAGAAGTCCGTCAAGTGCTGAAATACCGAGATCTAAAGAGTTTAGATACTGTGGGTTATAAAGAATGGTTCCCATATTTTGACGGTACTATTACATCAAAAGAGCAGGTTATAGAACAGATAAAGATCAATTCTAGGCGCTATGCCAAACGGCAACTTACCTGGCTACGTCGCTATCCGGAATGGCCTAGACTACATAGCTCGGATGAGGAGTCAATACGTAATTGGGCTTTCGAATAATGTTTTGGCTATTCACGCGAATATTTTCTAGCGGACATTCCTTCTTTTTTTATCCTTTGGAGAACGGAGAAAGATATTATTTTTGGGCATCCTAGTACCAGGCCTATCTGGTCTAATCACATAATGATCACATACATGAAGACATTTTACGTTTTACTTTTTGCACTATTGAGTGCGGGGCCATTCTTTGCCCAAGAAAATTTTAATCTAGAATTACTATCCCATGTGCCCTTTGAAGAAGATGGCAATGATATTTGGGGATATGTGGATGACAATGGTGTAGAGTATGCCATTTGCGGTTCTCGAACCAATACTCGAATTTATTCATTAGAAGATCCAGCTAACCCAATAGAGCGATTATTAATTCCGGGTGAAAGTTCGACTTGGAGGGATATGAAATCGTGGAACAATCATGTCTATGTTACGACGGATGTGGGTTTTGATGGTCTTTTGATCATTAATATGGAAAATGCCCCTGAGGATATCACTTTTAAATTTTGGCAACCGTTTATCGAGTGGAATGGCATTGAAGGCCAATTAGCCAGTTGCCATAATTTATACATTGATGAATTTGGTACTGTGTACTTATCCGGCTGTGGCGGTATCGGAAACGCCGGTGTAATTATGCTTAACATCGATGATCCAGAAGAGCCGGTGGTAGTGGGCATTCAAGATGAGACCTACAGCCACGATGCCTATGCAAAGAATAATATCCTATACTCTTCAGATATCTTGGATGGTGACTTTACCATTTTTGATGTGAGCGATAAGGCAAACCCAGTAAACCTAGGTAGTCAAATCACGACTACTGACTTCACGCATAATGCATGGTTGTCTGATGACGAGCAGTTTTTATTTACCACGGATGAGCGTGCCGGTGCGTATGTGGACGCCTATGACGTTTCTGATCCTAACAACATCATATACTTAGATTCATACAGACCAGAAGAGAAGCAAGACTCTGAATTAGTTATACCGCATAATACCCATTATTACAAGGGTTATTTGGTGACCTCTTGGTACACGCAAGGATTGGTTATAATCGATGCGCACAAGCCTGATAATCTAGTTAGAGTAGCGCAGTATGATACGTATTTACCCAGTCAATGTGGTAGTGGATTCTGTGGGAACTGGGGTGCCTTCCCATTCTTTGACTCTGATAGGATTTTAGTGAATGATATTAACTCAGGTCTATATGTATTTCAACCAACCTATGTGCGTGCGTGCTACTTAGAAGGCAAAGTAACGGATGCATCTACTGGCGCTTCAATCAATGGAGCAAGCGTAGAACTAGTATCCAGCCAAAACTTGACCGAGGCTACAAATGCAGCGGGTGATTATAAGATGGGCCAAGCAGAAGCGGGCACATTTGATGTGGTAGTGAAACACCCCCTTTATTTAGAAAGAACTGTTCAAGCAGAATTAATCAATGGTGAAGTGACGATCCTAGATGTAGAGCTCCAAGCCATTCCGACTGTAAGTTTCGAAGGAACAATCCGGTCAAGCACAGGGGAAACGATCAGCAATGGCGTTGTTTCTGTAATTGGTGACGAAGTAAGCTTCAATATCAATGCAGATGATGCAGGCGATTTTGTATTAGCTATTCCTGCGGCGAACTATCAAGTATATGCCGGTGCTTGGGGATACAATCAAAAAGGAGAAATGGTAGATCTAGCGGAGGGTACCACGGTTGATTTTGTGTTAGATCCAGGATATAGAGATGATTTTATTGTAGATCTTGGATGGGAGATTGAAACGACAGCTGAAACAGGAGAATGGGTACGTGTAGTACCGATGGAAGCTACATTTGGTGGCGCGGCTTCTATTCCAGGTTTTGATGTGCCAGGTGATGTAGGAGATATGTGTTATGTGACAGGTAATGGTTCGCCTAATTCTCCGGATGACGATATAGATGATGGTCATACCTTTTTGACATCAGACTTGATGGATCTATCTAGCTATGAAGAGCCTATGTTGCGTTTTGACTATTGGTTCTTAAACGATGGCGGATTCGGTAATCCTAATGATCAATTGCAAGTCATTGTTAGAAATGGTGCTGATAGCCAAGTAGCCTTACGGATTGATGAGAATGTACAAGAATGGACTCGCGTCGATTCATTGCGATTATCTGATTTTGTAGAGATCACAGAAACGATGAGTATTCGATTTAGAGCAGCAGATGATAACCCGGGTCACGTGATTGATGTAAGCTTAGATGCATTCGAAATCTTTGATGGCGCGACTATTTCCAACAGCACCGATATAGCCGAGGAGCTACGGATACGGGTACGTCCTAATCCATTTGAGTCAAATGTCCAGATCGATATAGATGGGATCCAAGCTGAAAGCATTCGATTATTTGATCAATTAGGTAATCAGATATTACAGCGTTCGAATACGGAGTCAAGCTTTGGTATTGACCTAGTGGACTATGCCTCAGGCGTTTACTATCTAGAAGTGATCGATACGGAAGGTAGTCGATTTGTAGAAAAGCTAATTAAATTTTAAAAATTATAGTTGGTTGTTTTGTAGGAATGGCGAAAGTATTATTTTTGCCATGCTTTACTACTAAAGCAAACTAACGGCCCGTTCGTCTAGGGGTTAGGACGCCAGGTTTTCATCCTGGTAGCAGGGGT
>JAHDDO010000013.1 GCA_020629315.1 Saprospiraceae bacterium
TGTGGGCGGTAAGAGACTCGAACTCCTGACCCCCTGGGTGTAAACCAGGTGCTCTGAACCAACTGAGCTAACCACCCAATAAATGGGAACGCAAAGATAATTTTATTTTTCTTTCTGTGAAATTTTACCAATATTTCTTACGTATCTAATTTTTCTTTTAAATTTTCTCACCTTTGGGCAACCTTCTTAGGATTTAAGGCGTCTATCCTTCTTATACAGTAATGCAAAATTGAGAACAACGATTAAAAATATTGGTCATTTTTATGCAGATGCCTTTAGAGGCTTATCTGCAAAGGTCTGGAAACTATCAGGGGTATTTTTGATAAATAGGAGTGGCATGATGGTCCTTCCTTTTTTAGCTTTATATGTAACTGATGAGCTTAACTGGACCAAGACAGATGCCATGATAATAAATGCATGTTTCGGACTAGGTTCATTGACAGGTGCTTATTTGGGCGGTGTTTTCACAGATAGGATTGGCATTTTTAAAACCATGTTATTTGCGCTTATTGGCTCAGGCGTGTTATTCATGACTATGGGCTTTGTCACGGAGTTTTATCTGTTATGCTTCCTCATGTTTATGACGACTACGGTGGCGGATCTTTTCAGACCAGCTTCCTTTACGGCCTTGTCTTTAATGACCACTAAAGAAAATGTTACTAGAGGTATCTCATTAATTCGAATAGCGGTCAATTTAGGTATATCAATAGGACCTTTTGTAGGAGGGATATTAGCTATGACTGTTGGGTACTTTTGGTTATTCATGATTGACGGAATCACTTGTTTATTTGCTGCGGTATTATTGCTACTCTTATTAAAACCACCCAAGCGTAAAGAAGGCGAAGAAGAAGAAAAACTAGAGCGTACTAAGAGTCCGTATAAAGACGGTGTATTTATGTTATATATGCTCTTCAACTTATTGAACCTTATCGTCTTTTTCCAAATACTCCAGGTGGTGCCTGTGTTCTTTAAAGAAGGTCTAGGGATGACGGAGATTGAGATTGGTTATTTCTTTATGGCTAACGGATTGATCATTGTTATTTTTGAAATGCCGATCATTTATTGGCTAGAGAAAAAGAAAGCCATTTTTATTCCTTTGCTCCTTGGAATGGTCATGATAGGCTTTTCTTTTCTTTCTTTTTATTTGGCCTTTGTATCTGCTTTATTGGTTGTGGTGCTATATAATATTTTAACCACGGTAGGAGAGATCATTAATTTTCCATTCATAAACACTGTGGCGTTATTGCGTTCAGGTAAGGAAAACACAGGGGCTTATATGGGCGCGGTAGCTATGTTATTTTCTCTAGCATTAATTATAGCTCCGGCAGGACTACCGGTATCCGAAGCTATAGGTTATGAAAAATTTTGGGCTGTTTGCGGAGCAATGTGTTTTATTGCAGCTAGCGGTATTTACCTCATCATGGATCGCATGCGACAGCATGAAGACCAGGCAGAAGACGTAGTAGAAGAAAACTAAGATCAAAAAAGAAGGGTGGATTTTTGAATGCACCAGGAACATGGAAGATGAAGGCACTACTTCGAGATAGGCATCTCGAAGTAGTGCCTTCAGTCCGAAGGACCATCCGTCAGGTACGTCTGTAATACTCCGGTCCCACCATCATGTGATGGTGGGAGGTGCCCAAGAAGAAATAAGATACTAACTTAAATATTTCCCAACAATAGGCATACGTCGACCCATACCGAAAGCCTTAGAACTCACACGCAAGGCAGGTGCTGTTTGATACCGCTTAAATTCATTGATATTCACAAGCCTTACTATTCTACTTACTAGTGCTTCATCATGACCTAGTGAAATAATTTCTTTTGGACCTTTTCGCTCTTCAATGTATAAATGCAGGATTTCATCTAAAACGTCATATGGAGGTAAACTATCCGCATCTTTTTGATCAGGACGCAACTCCGCTGAAGGTGGTTTTTGTATAGAGTTTTCTGGTATAACAATACCATCTTTATTAATGTATTCAGCTAAAGCATATACATCCATTTTATACACATCACCCAAAACAGACAACCCACCACACAGGTCACCATATAGGGTTCCATACCCTACGGCCATTTCACTTTTATTAGAGGTATTTAATAGGATATGCCCAAATTTATTTGACATAGCCATTAGTAAAATACCTCGACATCTTGCCTGAATATTTTCCTCTGTCACATTAAAGGGAAGGTCAGTGAAGATGGGTTTCAATTTACTTTCAAAAGCCTCAAAAAGTTCTTTAATGGTAATGATTTCATAAGGCATGCCAAGATTCTCTGCTAAGGCTCTGGCATCTTCAACAGAATGATCTGAAGAAAACTGAGATGGCATTAAAAGACCAGTTACATTTTTTGGACCTAAGGCTCGCGCAGCTAAGGCGCAGGTCACTGCAGAATCAATACCACCAGAAAGGCCAAGAATGGCTTTGGTAAACCCAAGTTTTCCAAAATAATCTTTAATGCCTGTTATAATGGCGTCATGAATTAAAGCGATCTTATTTTTTTGCTGCACGATTTCTTGATCATGGTTGATTACAGATTGCAGATCAAATGTTTTAATAGCCTCTTTGAAATAGACCATCTCTTCAAAGACTTTTCCATTAGGAGAGGCTACAACACTTCCGCCGTCAAAAATGACTTCTGTTTGTGCCCCTACATGATTTACATAAAAGACAGGTAAATTATATCGAATAGCATTTTCTTGGACAATGGCCAGTCGATCAGCTGCATGATTGTGGTCAAAAGGAGAGGCCGATACATTGATGACTAAATCAGGGGAAAATGACTTCATTTCATCAAGAGGACATGTGACATACAAAGGGTTTTCGTTGCCAATGTTCCAAATATCTTCGCAAACAGTCAGTGCGATTTTTTTTCCTTTATAGTTTACAATCCCAAACTCTGAATTAGGCTCGAAGTATCGATATTCGTCGAAGATGTCATAGGTAGGAAGCAATGTTTTGTGTTGGATATATTTGATTTGTCCTTCTGCCAGAAAATAAGCCGAATTGAAAAGATCTTTTCCTTCTACAACAGGATTAACAGTAGGAGCACCTATAACTATAGCTATATTCGATGACAAAGCGGTCACCTTATCTAAATACTGGTTTGAAAGAGCAATAAAATCGTCAAACTCTAAAAAGTCACGTGGAGGGTAACCCGTAAGCGCTAACTCACCAAAGACTACAATATCCGCTTTTTGGGTAATTGCCTCGTTAACAGCAGCTTCTATCTTTCGAAAATTTTCTTCAAAATTTCCAATATGATAATTCAATTGAGCCAAACATATTCGCATAGATCAAATTTGGACAAAGGTAGGATTTCTGTAAGAGTCAAAAACTTAAAAATTGATTTAGAAAACGCATTAGATTAAACTATATTCGTTCGTTCTTATGAGCCAATATTTAGTTTCCGCAAGAAAATACCGACCTACAACATTCGATGAAGTCATCGGGCAAGAACATGTTGCCAATACTATAAAACAAGCTTTGCGAAAGGAACACTTAGCTCATGCCTATCTGTTTTGTGGTCCAAGAGGCGTGGGTAAAACTACCTGTGCAAGAATTTTGGCGGCCGTCGTTAATTGTGAGAATTTAAGTGAAGCATTGGAACCTTGTAAAACATGTAGCTCGTGTACATCCTTTGCAAATAATGCTTCATTCAATATTATAGAATTAGATGCAGCCTCTAATAATAGTGTCGAACACATACGAAGCTTAATAGAACAAGTTCGTGTTCAGCCTCAACAAGGTAAATACAAGGTGTTTATTATTGATGAGGTTCATATGTTATCTACTGCTGCATTTAATGCGTTCCTCAAAACTCTGGAAGAGCCTCCGTCTTATGCTATCTTTATTTTAGCGACTACCGAAAAGCATAAGATATTACCCACTATATTATCTAGGTGCCAGATTTATGATTTCAAGCGAATCCAGCCGGCAGATATAGTTACCCAATTAGAGCATATTGCTATCAAGGAGGAAATGGCGTATGACCCAGAAGCATTAAATGTCATAGCTGAAAAAGCAGATGGCGCTATGAGAGATGCGCTATCCATTTATGATAGGATGGCAAGCACAGCCGAAGGGAAAATAGACTATAAGATGGTGCTCAGTAATCTCAATATTCTAGATTACGACCATTATTTCGGTATGATTCAACATTGCTTAGAAGAAGATCTTCCCAAAGTCATTCTTTCCTTTAATGAGATATTAAATAATGGATTCGAGCCTAGTATATTTTTACAAGGCTTAGCCTCGCATTTGCGTCGATTATTGTTGGCAAGAGATACGCAAACCTTAGGGCTCCTTAATTATGGTGAATCCCTCAAAGAGCGATATATTGAACAAGCTAAGCTGTGTAGTTTGTCATTTATTCTTAGCTCCATTAATATTCTGAATGAAGCTGAGCTTCAACTCCAACGGTCCTTTAATAAAACCCTTACTGTAGAAACAGCGCTTAGTAAGATGACCTTTTTTAGCCGGGTCATTGACCTAAAAAAAAAAGAAGACGAGGGAAGTTAAGGTCGAGAGGGCCTGAAAAAAAGCCCGAAGAGCAAACAGTAAAACTCAAAAACAATCCGCCATCGAATGAAGCGGCGCCAACTAAGGTTTCAAAACCGGGAATACCTCGTATAAAAACACCTACACTCACCAGCAATTTGGATGAGTTAATTAAAAATGTGGCGCAGGAAGAGCGACAAAGCAAACAGGATAAAGTTCCTTTTGAAGAGGCGAAGTTTAGGCAGCTATGGAAGGAACACTTTGACAGTATTGGATCTAAGACGGTTTCAGAGGCTTTAAAAAATCTTATCTTTGAAATCGCGAAGACGACAATAAATGTGATAGTTCCTAATGAACGAATTAAAGATTTATTCGTTGAGGAAAAAGGATTCAGTGATCAAGTTGATCTCGTGTTCCTGGAGGAAGACTTAGTAATGACACCGATTATCGATATGTCCAGATTTCCGGAGTATGAAGAGAACTTAAAAGTTCGAACTCCAATGACTGCGACTCAGCGATACCAATATCTGAGAGTAAAGAACCCCGACCTGGATCATCTAATGGAAGCCCTAGACTTGAAACTGGAGCAATAATTATTTTTTTGGAAAACCACAATTATGAAGGATCAGTCAATTTGGTACCTCGAAAACATTGATGTCAGCAACATTTTTTGTCAGAATAAAATGGCTGACAGCCACGATGCGCACACCTACAAAACGTTTAAGCGTAATGAATACATCTATCTCCCAGAGCAGAGTAGTGATAAGATCTACTTTATTGCTGATGGCAGAATAAAGGTGGGTACATATAATGAAAGCGGAAAAGAAATTACGAAAGCACTGCTTAACAAAGGCGACGTCTTTGGTGAGCTAGCGATTATTGGAGAAAGTACTCGTCGAGATTTTGCAGTCGCATTAGAGAATTCAGATATCTGCGTCATCGATGCGGATAAGATGAAAGACCTAATGAAGGACCATAACAATGTAAGTTTATTCTTCATGAAGCTTATGGGCTCCAAGGTGTTAGAAATGGAACAGCGATTAGAATCCTTGGTGTTTAAAGACTCTCGAACACGTATTATAGAATATTTATTAGAAATGGTAGAGAAACGAGGGCAGCGAGTAGGATATGAGTGGGTCGTTCGAAATTTTATTACCCACCAAGAAATTGCAAACCTAACAGCGACATCTAGACAAACCGTCACTACCATATTGAATGAGTTGCGAACTAAGAACATATTGACGTTTAATCGGAAACGATTACTTGTCAGAGATCTAGACGAACTGAAAAAAGAAGCGGCATAGATGTATAATTGGTTTCTTAAACCATTTCTGTTTTTCTTTTATCCCGAGGTGTCACATCATCTTGCATTACGCTTATTTAGGTTTTTATTAGCCATTCCAGGGCTTTCTCACCTCACAAAGGCGTACTACAGTACAGATAAGTTGAATAAAAAAATAGAATTATTTGGTTTAGAATTTAAAAATGCCCTAGGCTTAGCTGCTGGTTTTGATAAGGATGGCAAGTACTTAGAATTGATGTCAGCTATGGGTTTTGGGTTTTTGGAAATAGGTACCGTGACGCCTAAACCGCAATTAGGAAATCCAAAACCAAGATTATTTAGGCTGACCAAAGACAAAGCCCTAATCAACCGAATGGGATTTAATAATGATGGTGTTGATGCTTTAGTGGGTCGATTACGTCACTTTGACAAAGGTGATGTGATTATCGGTGGTAACATTGGGAAAAACAAGTCAACGCCAAATGAGGATGCCTATAAAGATTATTTATACTGTTTCGAACGATTACATGAATATGTAGACTACTTTGTTGTCAATGTCTCTTCTCCAAATACACCAGGTCTTAGAGACTTACAACAGACCTCAGCGCTCAGAAAGATTTTAGAACCATTAGTGAACCATCATTTTCAAGAAAAAACGCGTAGACCTATCCTTTTAAAAATAGCGCCTGATTTGATTGATGAATCCATTGGAGATATTTTAGACTTGTTGGTAGATTTAAAGATGGACGGTATTATAGCCACAAATACTACAATATCTAGGGCAGATCTTCAGAGTGATCATTCTGAAATAGAGAGTATAGGCGCAGGTGGACTAAGTGGGGCTCCCTTACAAGATCGCTCAACAGAGGTAATTTCCTATATAAATGAACGAACAAAAAACAAACTACCTATAATTGGGGTAGGGGGCATCTTAAAAGCGGAGGATGCTCGTGAAAAATTGGATAAAGGGGCATCACTGGTCCAAGTCTATTCAGGATTTATTTATGAAGGCCCAGCCATGATAAAAAACATTCTTCGAGGCATCTAAGCCCATATTAGAAAAAGTAGGCATGCTTACTTTTCTGTTTAATCACTAAAGCATTAGGGTATTTTTCAAAAATTATATTGTGCCCTTTCCGATTATTAGTCAAATTCCTCATTTACAAATCACCTAATATCAATGAGTTACGCCTGTGCTAAAAATTGTATAGAATAACTAGTGGGAATTCACAGCTAGTTTGGGTATACCAAACACATAATGAAAAAATCTTATGGTATATGGTTTGGATTAAAGAAGGTGAAAATCGTCACATCCCAATGAGATGTGGATTTAATAACCAAACCATATTCACAAAATGCTTGAGAAGAAAGATCACTCGATCTACTCTGATGCAAGGTTTTGGCTGGTACTTGTCAGCTCCTCCGCATTGGTCGCTTTTCTTCTGATGAGCTACCCAGGGTAGAAAGCATTGGAAAGCTGATTATTTTAATAGAGTAATCAGCTTTCTTTTTTTTAAGATCCTTTTATCACTTTCAAGCTTAGATCAAGACTACCTGCAGAATGCGTTAATGCGCCTACAGAAATAAAGTTGACGCCTGTTTGGGCTACCTTTCTTACATTCTTAAGTCGAATGCCTCCAGAAGCTTCAGATTCGAACCGGCCATCAATAATTTGGACCGCTTCTCTTAGAATAGGAATCTCAAAATTATCAAGCATAATCCTAGTAATATTACCGACCTCTAACACTTCGTATAATTCTACTAAATTCCTAACCTCCACGGTGATGCCTAGATCCAGATCATTTTTAGATAAATAATTATTAACCCGATGGATAGCCTCTGTAATGCTACCGCAAGCATCAATATGATTATCTTTTATCATGATCCAATCATATAGACCATCTCGATAATTAGTACAGCCTCCGATACGTACAGCCCACTTCTCTAAGAACCTAAGTCCAGGAGTGGTTTTTCTTGTGTCCAAGATCTTAACAGGTAGACCTTCTACCTCTACAGCAAAACGACTACTTAATGTCGCAATACCACTTAGTCGTTGCATTGTATTAAGAACCAGTCTTTCTCCTTTAAGCAAGGCTTGACTATTACAGGTGATGGTAAATGCAATATCTCCAACATCTACATCGGTACCATCTTCTATTATTGTATCAATGACACAATTTGGATCAAGCCGAGTAAAGACTTCTTTTGCGAAAGCTACGCCAGCTATAACGCCAATATCTTTAACCAACAATTTAGCTTTACTTGTATCGCTTTCTGGGATACAGGCCAATGAAGTGTGATCGCCATCCTGCACATCTTCGTGTAGGGTTTCTTTAATAAACTGATCAAGTTTTTGAGGGTCAATGCCATTCATCATGGTAAAATATACTAAGGTGAATTACTTTTGCGATTAAGAATTGAGTATGAATAAATATCTGTACAGTCTCTTGGTATTCATTTTACTTCTTTGCTCTTGCGAAGAAGCCCCAAAATTACCAAAAGTAGACCATATTGAAGTGGACGCGAATATAGTGCGTTTTGACAAAGCATTATTATCCTTAGATAGCACAAATTTGTCACAAAGTTTTACAAAACTAAAGCTGCAATATCCAGCCTTAACAGATTTGCTATTTGAAAGAATAATTCCATTGAAAAAAGGGGATAGCATAGATTATACTCAACTTAAAGACTTTGTGAGTAATAAGTATGTTCAACATACGCTAGACACCATTCAGTATGTTCTTCCAAGCCTACAAGAAGAAGAAAAACAACTCGAGCAGGCTTTTCGTTACTTCAGACACTACTTTCCAGAAGCTGTTTTACCAAAGGTGTATGCAGGATATACTGATTTTAGTTTTCAAACATTCATTTTTGATGATTTCAAAAGTGACGGAATTTGTGCTAGTACTGACTTGTTTTTGGGGGAGGATTACCCTTACAAGTCTATAGACCCTAAAAACCCTGCATTTTCTGAGTATATAACTAAACGTTATGATCGAAAATATATGGTCAAAAAAATCATGGAACTCATGGTGGAAGAAGAGGTGGGTGCACTTCAAGGTAAGCGTACGATTGATCACATGATTTATCAAGGAAAAAAATGGTATATTTTACAAAAGCTTTTGCCCCAAACAGCAATGCCAATATTGGCAGAATACACTAATGAAGAATGGGAATGGTGTGAAGCAAGCGAAAAGGCAATCTGGTCTTATTTTCTGGATCAGAACCTTTTGTACGAAACCAATCAGGCAAAAATAAAAACCTATGTTTTTGAAAGTCCAAGATCACAAGGAATGCCAGAGGAAAGTCCAGGAAGAACGGCACATTATTTGGGGTGGAAAATAATAGAAAAGTACATGGAAGAAACCAATTTGACGATTCCTGAATTAGTAAAAGAGAAAGACAGTCAAAAAATATTAAAATTGTCCAAGTACAAACCAAAAAGGAAATAAAATGGAAAGAACGATACCCGTAGTTGACCTTTCTAAGTTCGTTAATGGAAATGACGAAGAAAAAAAGGCCTTTGTTGATAAACTAGGTAAAGCATTTCACGAAGTAGGATTTGTAGGTGTAATAAATCATGGAATACCTAAAGAGCTTGTTCAGGGCTTTTATTCTGCGTCTAAAGAATTTTTCTCTTTACGAAAAGATGTAAAGGTTAAGTATGAAATGAAAGGCATGGCTGGCCAAAGAGGATATACCTCTTTTGGTAAAGAACATGCTAAACAATCAGAGGTAGCAGACCTTAAAGAATTTTTTCAAATTGGTCAGTATGTCGACGACCCTGCACTAAAAGAAGAATATCCAGATAATGTAGTCATTGATGAAGTATCTGCGTTCAATGATTTTGGAAAGAACTTGTATCAAGCATTTGAAAAGTCTGGAGGCGCATTATTAAGAGCTATTGCCTTACATCTTAATTTAGACGAGGATTATTTTGATAATCATATAGAAAAGGGAAATAGCATATTGAGGTCTATACATTATCCTCCAATAACAGAGGAACCACGATCAGCGATTCGAGCGGAACAGCATGAGGATATAAACTTAATTACTCTTTTAGTGGGCGCTTCTGCAGGAGGGTTACAGTTATTAAATGCGGATAACGAATGGAAGGATATTACGCCAGCGGAGGATGAGATTGTAATCAATGTAGGAGACATGTTACAGAGATTGACAAATAATTATTTAAAATCTACCACCCACAGAGTGGTTAACCCACCCAAGGAACAATGGCACGTGCCGCGTCTAAGTATTCCGTTCTTTTTGCATCCTAAGAGTCAAATGGACCTGAGTTGCTTGGATAGTTGTATCACTGAAGAACAACCCATTGCCTATCCTCCGACGACCGCTGGAGACTATCTGGATGAAAGATTGAGGGAAATAGGTTTGAAAAAATAGCGTTCAAGTATTGATGTTGACTAGCTATAGACGTACATTTATATAAAATTGACCAACATGATGAATTTAATATTTGGATTAGGCGGGCAAGAAATATTGATCATTGCTTTTTTAGTGCTACTATTGTTTGGTGGCCGTAAACTTCCTGAGTTAATGAAAGGCCTTGGAAAAGGGATACGGGAGTTCAATAATGCAAAAGCCAATATCGAATCTGAGGTTAAAGAAAGCCTTAAGGATACTGATGCAAAATAACATTGATTGATAAAGATATAAGGGGAGTCCAAACAGACTCCCCTTTTTTATTGCCAAAATGACAGGGCAAAATGAAATATAGCGTCAAACTTTCTTAAAAAGCCGAAAAATATAGGAATGGTTGGAGATTTGCTATCTTCTAAACTATAGAACGTGAATACATATGACATACGATAACTTTACTATAAAAGCCCAAGAGTCTATTTACAAGTCGCAGCAATTAGCTGGCGAAATGGACCAGCAACAAGTAGACACACCACATCTGTTATTAGGAATCATTCTTACTGATGAGTCAATCCCTAAATTTTTATTTGAAAAGATGGGTGTATCGATGCCAATGCTAATGGATAAGCTAAATAAGGTGGTTAAAACGTATCCAAAAGTTGAAGGGGAGTTTAAACAGTTTTTGACAAATGATGCGAATCAATCATTAAGTAGGGCGAAGAAATTTTTAAAGGAATTTGGTGACGATTACATTTCAGTCGAACTTATCCTATTAGGTATTCTTTCTGGTAAAGACAAAGGCGCGACAATTTTAAAAGATGCTGGAGCGAGCTTAAAAGATATGAAAGAAGCTATAAAAGAGCTTCGCAAAGGACGAAAAGTAACAGATCAAAACACGGATAATCAATATGGAGCACTAAAGAAGTTTGCCATTAATTTGAACGAACGAGTAGAGCAAGGTAAGCTAGATCCTATAGTTGGACGAGATGAAGAGATCCGAAGAATTATGCATATCCTTTCTAGGCGTAAAAAGAACAACCCTATATTAATTGGGGAAGCAGGTGTTGGTAAAACTGCCATTGTAGAAGGTATAGCATGGCGAATTGTAAATAAGGATGTGCCTGAGAATCTGCTTAGTAAAAAACTCTTTTCCTTGGATATAGCTGCATTGATTGCAGGGGCCAAATACAAAGGCGAATTTGAAGAAAGATTGAAAGCGGTCATTAAAGAAGTAGACGAATCAAATGGTGAAGTCGTGCTTTTTATTGACGAAATACATACGTTGATAGGTGCAGGAGGAGGATCAGGCGCGATGGATGCAGCTAATATTTTAAAACCAGCTCTTGCTAGAGGAGAACTCAGGACAATAGGAGCAACCACGCTGGATGAGTATCAAAAATATTTTGAAAAAGACAAGGCCTTAGTCCGTCGATTCCAAACAGTCATAGTTGATGAACCTAGTATTGAGGATTGTATATCAATACTCCGAGGTATTCAAGATAAGTATGAAGTATATCATAAAATTGACATCTTAGATGAGGCATTAATAGCTGCAGTAGAGCTATCTGATCGATATATAACGGAGCGGCAATTGCCTGATAAAGCCATAGACTTAATAGATGAAGCAGCAGCTCGATTGCGATTGGAGTTGGATTCTGTTCCTGAAGAAATTGACGAGATGCAGCGGAAGGTTAGACAGCTGGAGATAGAGAAGGAAGCCATTAAACGAGAAAAGAATGATAAGAAGTTAACGCTGATCAACAAACAAATCGCGGAAGCAAAAGAAGCTTTGGATAGTGTTACCGCTAGATGGCAAAGTGAGAAGGAAGTAGTAGATAGGATTCAAGAGATAAAGAAGCGAGTAGAAGAATTAGAACATGAGGCGGATATGGCTGAAAAAAACAGTGAATTTGAAACAGTAGCTAGGATTCGTTATGGTGAAATGAAAGAGCAAGAGGAAGCTTTAAAAAAAGCGGAAGAAGAGCTTGATAAATTACCTGAAGACAGTCGATTTACAAATGAAGAAGTTACGGCCAATGATATTGCGGAGGTTGTGGCAAAGTGGACAGGTATTCCTGTAACAAAAATGATGAAGAGTGAGAAGGAGAGACTTTTAAACCTTGAAGATGAAATTGGTGAGCGATTGATAGGACAAACAGAGGCTGTTCAAGCCGTTGCAAATGCGGTTAGACGAAGTAGAGCGGGTCTGGGTGATGCAAATAAACCAATAGGTAGTTTTATTTTTCTTGGACCTACAGGAGTTGGTAAAACAGAGTTAGCCAAGACATTAGCCGAGATTCTTTTCGATGACGAAAAAGCAATCACTAGAATAGATATGAGTGAATACCAAGAAAAGCACTCTGTGTCTAGGTTGGTAGGAGCACCTCCAGGATATGTTGGTTATGATGAAGGGGGTCAATTAACAGAAGCAGTTAGACGTAGACCGTATTCAATTGTTCTTTTAGATGAAATTGAAAAGGCCCATCCGGATACCTTCAATATATTATTGCAAGTTTTAGATGACGGGCGATTAACCGACAATAAAGGACGAGTGGCAAACTTCAAGAACACCATTATTATCATGACAAGTAATATGGGATCTGACACTATATTAGAAAACTTTGAAGACCTGCAATCAGTAGGTGAGGAACATCGAGGAGAAATTATTGAAACGACCAAGGTAGAAGTATTCGATGTATTGAAAGATAGCTTGCGGCCAGAGTTTTTGAACAGAATCGATGAAAAGATTATGTTCTTACCATTAACGAAAGATGAAATCAAACAAATAGGTCAAATCTTGCTAAAAAAGGTTCGAAAGAATTTAGCAAAACAAGATATGAAGCTGACACTTTCTGACTCTGCTATGGACTTATTGGCAGATCTTGGATATGATCCGCAATTTGGAGCGAGACCCTTAAAGCGAGTCATTCAAAAGGAATTGATAAATATCCTCTCAATGCGAGTCTTATCGGGAGATTTTGGTCCGGGAGATACGATTTATGTTGGGACAGACAAAAAGGGATTTACATTTGCAGATAAACCATCGGACTCTACGGAAAAGCCAGACGTAAAGCAGGAAAAGCAAATCGATAAACTGAAAAAGGCTACTAAAGACTTAGAAGACGAGCTAGAAAATTTCGATCCAAACGATAATTAGAGAGTAAAACATGGGAGGTCTTTTTAGACCTCCCTTTCTTTTAGGTCTTGTAATGCTTCCAAAAGCGAAGGGTATTTATATGGAAAAGGAAGCTCAGTCCATTTAGGGGCATATACTCGAGTACTGTTTAATAACATTTCACTCATTTCTCCTAGGCCTATCTTCAAAAACATTGAAGGAACGGGCAATGTAAGCGCGTAACTAGCAAACACCTTTTTGATAGCTTTTGCGATATCTTTTAAACGTTCTGGCTCATTGGAAGTCCCATTGTAAACACCTGATAAATGGTCATTTTCAACCAAACTAAGAATCATTCCACAGACATCATCTATGTGAATCCACGGATAGTAGGCTTTGCCATTTCCAAAATATCCAGAACCACCCAGCCTTGCCGGCAAGATTAACTTCGGCAAGGCGCCGCCCTTACGACTAAGGACGATACCAATCCGTAAAAGTGAATACCTTTCGACATACGGGCGCACTTCTTCATGCGCTTTTTCCCAGAGTTCACAACACTCAGATAAAAAACCTAAGCCTGCTGAGGAACCCTCATCTAGTTTTTCATCGCCTCGATTACCATAGAAACCTATCGCACTTGCCCCCACATAAACCTTTGGTTTATGCTTTAATTCTGCCATTTTTTTGGCTAATAGTTGTGTAGTTCTTGTCCGGCTATCAATTAATACTTTTTTCCTAGCTTCAGTCCATCTCTTATCGGCAATGCCTGCGCCCGTTAAATTTATTACGGCATCAAACTCTATGTCATTGGAGAATTCCACGATTTCGTTGTCGATATTCCAATGACAAAATGTAATGTCCCCTTGAGTACGACTGGTCCCTCTTGTAAGTATATAAATAGAATATTTCTTGTCTAGAATCTGGCATAACCTAGAACCGATTAAGCCTGTTCCACCTGCGATAAGTATGTTTTTTTTCATATCTATTTTGAACTACCGTTTAAAGACGTCAGTTACTATATGTTTCTATGTGTACTTTTGTTTAAACATTTGCCATTAATTCCTGAGCCATGCGCATATTTCTGATATTTTTTTCTTGCTTTTTTTTCTTGCTTTCTTGTTCCGAAGAAGCTCCTAAAACTACATCAAAAGGAGAGCTAAGAGTATACTTACCAAGGGATCCAGAAAAGCTTAATCCTCTCTTTAATCCAAAATCATATGCTAGGGAGGTATATCAGAATATCTATGTTCCAATGGTTGATTACCATCCAGAGGATTTAGATTTATATCCTATACTACTTGAAGATGTACCGGAAGGTCAAATGATAAATGACTCTACCCTTCGTTTTGACATGAAGATCAAAAAAGACGCCGTTTGGTCTGATGGAGTTGCTGTAACAGGGGCTGATTATGCCTTTTCAATAAAGACAATTTTGCACCCTCAAATCAACACCCCCACTTGGCGGAGTTTGGTTTCATATATCCGAGATGTAGGAATTGATCCTAATGACCCTAAACACTTTTGGGTAGATATCAGCAATGAAAATATGTTAGCTAGGGAGATCGCAACGACTATTTATATTTTACCAAAGCATTTTTATGATCCGACCCATAGTCTAGATGACTACAGTATAGCAGATGTTGAAGCCACTAATATTGAAGAGAAAACTGCAGCCGATAGTCTTTTAATTTCTTTTGTTGAAGCGTTTAACAACCCAAAGACCTATAGAGAAAACTTAATACATGCTGGTCCGTATGAATTAGAATCTTGGGAAACAGATCAATTTGTCAAGCTAGCTAAAAAGAAGGACTATTGGGGAGATGCACATTCGGACAATCCATTTCTCCAGGGGTATCCTGAAAGTATATTATTTAAAATTTTCGCTGACGAATTATCGGCAACAACCAACTTCCAATCGGGTGGTATGGATGTAATGAAGTTTGCTACCGCGGAACGCTTTATCTCTCTTATGGATACTACAGATAGTAATGAAAACTATAGCTTTGAAACCCCTCAATTAATGAGATATTACTATCTAGCCCTAAACACAAGGAAGCCAGGGTTGCAGGATAAAGCAGTGAGAAAAGCCGTAGCTATGGCATTAGATGTGGATGGAATTGTTGCTGCCTTAGAAGCACAATTCGGCGCTAGAACTACGGGGCCTATACACCCAAGTAAACCCTATTATAACAATGAACTAGAGCCTATCAAAAAGGACATTGGAAAAGCACAAAAGCTACTAGATGATGCAGGATGGAGGCTAAATGAATCAGGAGTTAGATCCAAAGATGGCATTGAGTTATCATTCGAATTTCTATCGTCTCCGAGCGAAAAGGCCGTGGGTATTGCAAATTTGTTTAAAGAAGCATGCAGAGAATTGGGTGTTGAAATTAACATAGTGCAAAAAAGCCCGCGCTTATTTATTAAGGAAGATGTAAACACGCATAAATATGATATTGCCGCTTTAGCACAAACCTTAGATGCTAATTTGGATGATCTTCATTATCGTTGGCATACTAGTAATAGTGTTGCTGGCGGAAGTAATATTACCGGATTTGGCACTTCAGCATCGGACAAACTTATTGAAGAGATCCGAAGTAATATTAGTGATGAAAGTAGATTTAGTAAATACAAAAAGGTTCAGGAGATTTTGTTTGATGAACAACCAGCCATCTTTCTTTATAGTCCAAGAGATAAAATTGTTATAAAAAAACCTTGGACAGGCAAAGGAACATCTAAGCGTCCTGGATATTTACTTAACACCTTTTCACTGAACGATTAAACTAGTTCACCTTCCTGAAGTTTACTTGTGTTTTCGGCCATGATAAGGGCATCTACAACAGCTTGCAAGTCACCATCCATAATTTTATCAAGACTGTAGAGGGTTAGATTAATTCGATGGTCCGTCACCCTGTTTTGCGGGTAGTTATAGGTTCTAATTTTATCAGAACGATCGCCAGTACCTACTAAGGACTTTCTCTTGTTTGCGTGTTCTGACATGGCTTTATTTTTAGTTACTTCCCTAATCTTTTGATAAAGACGCTGGAGTGCAATCTCTCTGTTCTTGTGCTGAGATCTAGAATCTGTGCTCTCTGATACAATACCTGTGGGTATGTGTGTAAACCGGACACCTGACTCTGTTTTATTCACGTGTTGTCCACCGGCTCCTGAAGCTCGGAAGGTATCTACCCTAAGGTCATCTTTCTTTATATCAATGTCTTCTACTTCGAACTTAGGTAAAACAGCCACCGTTACCGCAGATGTATGTACTCGTCCTTGGGACTCTGTCTTTGGTACGCGCTGGACTCTATGCGCACCGGATTCAAATTTCAAAGTACCGTATACATCATTCCCAAAAACTTCAAAAACAATTTTACTATACCCACCCGCTGTACCTTCATTGAGTTGAAGAATTTCTGTTTTGAATCCAACACTCTCAAAGAACTTCGTATATAATCTATGAAGGTCACCAACAAAAATGCTGGCCTCATCTCCACCTGTCCCAGCTCGTATTTCCATTACCACATCCTTATCGTCATCGGGATCCTTTGGTATTAAGAGAAATTTAATCTCTTCATCCATAGTTTCCTTCGTCGCCTTTAACTCTTCCAACTCCATTTTGGCCATTTCTCGCATTTCCTCATCTTCTTCGGCGAGCATGGACTCAGCAGTTTCTATATTGCCAACAAGATCTTTGTATTCCAAATACTTTTTGGCAATGACTTCTAAAGACTTATAGTCTTTATTAATCTTTGTGAATTTCTTCATATCAGAAACAATCTCAGGGTCTGAGAGTTGCTCTTGAAGTTGCAAGAATCGATTATAGATAGACTCAAGTTTGTCTAGCATGGTAGATTATTAAAAAGTACAAAAGTAAGAAACAGGCAGAAACCTGTCTTACCTTCAAATTAAAATAAGAAAGGGGGAAAAATATAATTCAAAAAGATATTGGCTATCTAAGCTTTGAATTGTTGTTTTATCCTATTAAGAATTTCTTGAGAGACCGGAGTACGTCTAATTTTTGACTTAAGAAATTCGCGAGCACTTTTTTCTTGATTGAAGATTTGGTTGCATTGTGGATTGTTATCCACGTGTTTTAGCAATTGCTCCTCATCTTCTTTGCTTAGGGCGTTATCAAAATAAAGGCTTACATTTTTTTGGATATTTTGAATGTCATCAAAATTTTGCATGGTTTTTAGTTTACGAAAAACATCGGTTTACAATGATCGATCACTTATTCTTCTTCTTGCTTAGACCCTCGAACATCTGAATATCCGAGCGACTGTGCATAGTTCTTCAATTTTTCTTTCAACATGTTCCGTGCTCTAAATAATCTAGAACGGACAGTGCCTATTGGAATGTCGATTATTTTGGCAATCTCTTCGTACTTGAACCCTTCTATATCACAAAGAAGGATTACTGTTCTAAAGTCAACGGGTAGAGAATTTATGGCGATAGTTACTTCATCTCCCATAATATTCTCAAAAATCTCTTCTCGTAAATCTAGGTAGCCTGTAGCTCCCTTGTCTTCGTCAGTATCGTGATAACTAATAAAATCCTCAAGATCAACTTTCGTTGGCCTCTTGGACCGCTTACGATATTCGTTAATGTAAGCGTTTTTCAAAATTTTAAACAACCAAGCCTTGGCATTAGTTCCCTCAATGTATCGATCTGCAAATCGATGGGCTTTCATAAAGGTTTCTTGGACTAGATCGTTCGCATCCTCTTCATTATAGGTAAGGTGAAATGCAAAGGTTTTCAATGCATCCGCATGTGGAAGGAACTCATTATGGAAGATTCTATAGTTCTTATCTTGAATATCAGACACCAAATAAGGGATTAATAGCGGCAAACATACGGCAATTTTATCGGTAAATGCCTTATGAATTAAGCAAATACTTCTATTACCTCATCGGGCAAACACACAAAAACTCGATCATTTTCCAAAGGTTTTATTGTTTTTAGGCCAGTAAAACTTCCAAATGCTGGCAACAAAGCTTGATGTTCACCAAAATAAAAGCAAGCAAGTCTCACTGATTGGCCGCCTTTACCTACCATACGGACTCCAGGATGAATATGGCCTGATATACAATACGCCTCAGTCAGTTCCTCCAACGGCTCATGCGTAAAGATAAAAGGGCCTTTTTTCAAGACATCATACACCTGTAAGCCTCCTGTATGATAAATACTCTCATCAAGAATGTCATGATTTCCTTTTATAAGAATAAATGAGATTGAAGGGAATTGTGTAAGAAGGTCAAAAAAGGCGTAACATTCGTCATTTATATGAGCGTGAAAAAGATCACCTAAAAAGATGACCTCATCAATGTTTTCATTCAATAACATCGAGCGCAACAATGCCCAATTATCTTCAATTCCATGAGTGGGTATTCCAATGCCGTTTTTACGGAAATGAGTGATTTTTCCAAAATGAAGATCAGAGACGACAAGGGTATTCCATTCTGGTATAAGCATGGCTTTTGTACTCAGTAATTTGATGTTGATATCTCTTATTGTAACGTCCAATGCAATGTTTATGTAATATTAACCCAATCCGCTAGGTATATTAAGGGATTGTGCGTTGCTTTGCACTCGAATGTAATTTATTTTTTCTAATATGTAATTATCATATATGTTTAGGATTTTGGCCAACGATGGTCTTCATGAAACAGGCAAGAAACAATTAGAGGATGCGGGTATAGAAGTAGTCACAGAGAATATTCCGCAAGATGAATTAAACGGAAAGCTGCAGGATTTTGATGGCATTATTGTTAGAAGTGCAACGAAAGTAAGAAAGGAGCTCATTGATAATTGTCCTCGACTGAAGGTCATTGCAAGGGCGGGTGTAGGAATGGATAATATTGATGTGGAGTATGCACGATCCATTGGCAGAACAGTGATTAATACGCCATCAGCATCTTCTAGATCTGTTGCGGAGTTGGTATTTGGCCACTTTATTAGTTTATCAAGGGGGCTTTATTTGGCAAACAGAGAAATGCCAAACCAAGGTGATACAGCTTTTAAAGCATTAAAAAAATCGTATTCAAAAGGTAGTGAACTGAAAGGCAAAACGATTGGTGTCATAGGTTTAGGGCGAATAGGATGTGAGGCCATTAGAATTGCGGTGGGAATGGAAATGAACATTGTAGCGCACGACCCTTTTGTTGATAAGCGCTCTTTAGAGATAAATGTTTTAGGAGAAATTGTGAATGTCGAAATTGTGAGCCAAGCAATGTCACAAGTCTTAGCTTCGGCTGATTACATAACCTTACATGTGCCTAATTTAGGCAAACCACTTTTAGATGAAGCGGCATTTCAACAAATGAAAGATGGCGTTATTTTGGTAAACGCAGCCAGAGGAGGTGTGGTTGACGAAGAAGCATTATTGGCGGCATTAGAGAAAGGAAAAGTTCGGGCAGCAGGATTGGATGTGTTTATCAATGAACCGACGCCAGATAGTCGTTTATTGCAGAAACAAAACATTTCACTTTCCCCTCATATTGGGGCTTCTACCTTAGATGCACAAGAGAATATAGGCGTGGAATTGGCGAATCAAATCATTGCGGCATTTTCGTAAAATGATAGTGAATCTTAAAATAGGGGATTCTAGTTTTACCGTTGATCTTGGTACAGGAACAGATCTATCTATAGGTTATGGTGGTAATAAAAGTGCACGATGTTATTATGCTCCAACACCTGATTTTGAACCTGTGAAAGGAGATGGTTGGATAGGCTCTGTTAATGAAGGATTCTCTGTAAATTATTATCAAGCGACCATAATTCCGCATGGCCAAGGGACACATACTGAGTGTGTTGGACATATAACCAAGGAGATGGAAAAGGTGGGTAATGTCTTACAAGAACACCACTTTATGGCGCAGCTTATCAGTGTGTTCCCCATTCTTAAGGAAGATGGTGATAGAGTAATCCAAAAAGAGCAATTAGAAAAAATAGATATAGTCAATGATGCGAATGCATTAATTATTAGAACCATGCCTAATTTTTCCTATAAGACTAACATTGATTATACCGGAAGCAACCCGTGTTATATCTCGGCTGATGCGCTGGCTTATTTAGCAGATTTAGACATAGATCATTTACTAGTAGACTTGCCTAGCGTAGATCGAGAGTCAGATGGTGGCAAATTAGCGGCACATAGAGCTTTTTGGAATGGAGATAGAAAAGAACGTGCGACGATAACAGAGCTCATTTAT
The DNA here is from genome assembly GCA_020629315.1 of Saprospiraceae bacterium. GTDB lineage: Bacteria > Bacteroidota > Bacteroidia > Chitinophagales > Saprospiraceae > JAHDDO01. Next base: position 20,491 of record JAHDDO010000013.1, read on the forward strand.
GTTCCTGAAAAATGTCAGGATGGATTATACTTTCTAAACTTACAAATCAGTACATTGGACTTAGATGCAGTGCCAAGCAGGCCTATTATTTATCCTCTAAACAAAACGTAAAAAATGGTTCATAATTTCTTTGCCGGTCCGGCAATTTTACCGAAATCAGTATTAAAAAAGGCTTCTGAATCAGTGCTGTCTTTTGCAGATATGGGCTTATCGGTCTTAGAAATATCTCATAGGTCTAAACAGTTTGGCGAGGTCATGGAAAAAGCAGAAAACCTTACTAGAACATTAAGTGGGGCGACAGATGACTATGCGGTTCTTTTTCTTACAGGAGGAGCAAGCTCTCAGTTTTATCTGACAGCGATGAATGTATTAGGGAAAGGAGAAACAGCAGCGTATGTTGATACAGGTACTTGGTCGACTAAAGCTATTAAGGAAGCAAAGCTTTTTGGAAACATAGAAGTTGTGGCTAGCTCTGCCGATCGAGGGTACTCATATGTACCGAAAAATTTTAACCTTCCTTCAAACACAAAGTACCTACATATAACCAGTAACAATACCATCTATGGTACTCAATATCAGAAAATGCCTGATGTTTCAGTTCCATTGGTTTGTGATATGTCTTCGGATCTCTTTTCCAGACCAATAGACATAGAAAAGTATGATATTATTTATGCAGGTGCACAAAAGAATCTGGGTCCAGCAGGGGTGACCTTGGTGATAATCAAAAAAGATATTTTGGGGAAAGTCGAAAGGGAGATTCCTACTATGCTTGATTATCGAACGCATATAACTAAAGGCTCTATGTTTAACACACCTCCAGCTTTTCCGATTTATGTGTCAATGCTTACTATGGAATGGATTATGGAACAGGGAGGTCCTGGACGAATGCAAGAAATTAATGAGGAGAAAGCAAGTATTTTATATAATGAGATAGACAGAAACCCTTGTTTCACAGGAAAGGCAGAGTCCGAAGATCGATCTAGAATGAACGTTACTTTTTTGCCTACTAAAGAGGAGTATACAGAGCCTTTCCTTGATATGTGTGCAGCTAATAATTGTGTTGGTGTAAAAGGGCATCGATCAGTAGGAGGATTTAGAGCGTCCATTTATAATGCTATCAGCAAAGAAAGTGTGCAAGTGCTAACAGATACCATGAAGGATTTTGCAAATAAATTCGGCTAGGAATTATGATACAAAGCCATACAGATAATCAAGGAGCGAAACCTAGAGGTAAATATCCACATGTAAAAAGGGTAGGTGATTTTATTTTTGTGTCAGGAACCAGTAGCCGACGTAAAGATAATAGTATTGCTGGAGCGGAAGTTGATGAGATGGGCACAACCACATTGGATATAAAAGAGCAGACTAAAGCGGTTCTGGAAAACATCGATCGCATTTTAAAGTCAGTAGGATCTGATTTAACAGAGGTGGTGGACGTGAGCAGCTTCTTGGTAAATATGAATGACTTTGGAGGCTACAATGAGACGTATGGACAGTTCTTTGGCTCAGATGGTCCTACCCGTACAACCGTGGCAGTACACCAACTTCCTCATCCTCATTTATTAATAGAAATTAAAGTAATTGCATATAGTCCAAAATAAAAAAGGCCAGCTAAACGCTGACCTTTAATTTGGGGTTATGTTTGCCGTTGTTATTCACCAGCGCTTAAAGTTACAGATATTTCGAATTCATCATAGATAGTATTGTCTCCAAGATTATCGAAAAATGAACCTGAGCCATATCTTACATCATATTCACTTCTATCAATAGTGATATTTGCTGTCATTTCACCTGCCTCATTAGTGAAAACGTTAAATTTTACAGGATTTGTTTTGTCTTTGATTGTTAGATCGGCAATTACCTTATACTCTCCGGCAACACCTCTACTTACAACTTTTGTAATATCTAGCTTTGCAGTAGGGTAACTAGCAACACCAAAGAAATCATCCGACGCAAGATGGCCTACTAATTTGTCTGCATATTCACCCTCCATATCTGTGCATGAAATACTAGCCATGTCAATTACGAAATTGCCGCCTGATAATGCACCATCAGTCATTTGAATGTCTCCTGAAGCAAGGCCTACGTTGCCTTCATGTGAACCTCCAATCTTATATCCTTTCCAGGAAATCGTGGCGTTGGTGTTATCAAGATTTATTGTTTTTGGTTCCCCGTTTGATGCAAGCAACATACCAGTAGATGCAAGCAACATAAATGTAAATGTGATTAACTTCTTCATAATTTTAGGTTATCTGATTTTATTTAAAATGCTATTTAATTGAAGGACTTCTGATTTACTTAGATTTTGTAAAGGGCTTGTTTTACCTGCCGAAACGGAGGATACCTTTTTAAGTAAGGATTTACCTTGCTTACTTAGTTCTATGCTAATTTTTCTGGCATCGTCACAAAATGGTTTTTTTATCAGGAGCCCTTTTTTTACCATCCTGTCTACAAGTCTTGAAGAGTCTGCGCTTTTTACTAATAGTCGTTCTCTTATATACGCCGTAGATACATTTTCATCGGCCCCATTGACTATCCTCAAAACATTGAATTGTTTTGAACTAATTCCGTACTGCGATAACACTTGATTAATATGATCAGATACAAGGTTGCCTGTATATATCATATTAACCAATGCTCTTGTCCATTCGTCTGAAAAGGGTTTTGTCTGTTTAATTATTGATTCTATCGTTGCCACAATGCAAATATAGTGTTATAACATCGATGTTGCAACATTAAAATTAATAAATTTTTTTGGATGCTTATTATTGAAGTAAATTTTGATGTGGAAATTCAAATTGAATGCCTGCAATTATTGTGTTATTATATGTGCTGTCATTGGTCACTCTTACCTTGTTGACAAGCGCTAACCAAGGCTTATATCCTTTCATTTGAGAGTGATATAGATCTATATGATTGTTTGCTTTATTCCATAATTGCTTTTGTACATAACAGTATAAAGAGTAGTGGTATGCGGAGGGATCGATATATTTTCCAGGTATTATATTATCGATATAAGAATCAAGAAACGTTAGTGCTTTACTGTGATCTCCAATAAGTGTGTGGCTAATCCCAAGCATAAGTTCGAGGTCAATAAAAGGCATTGTCCGCCATTGACTACTGTCTATTAAGTCTAAAGAGTATAAATCGACTAAAGCATCTTCTGGATTTTCAAGAAAGCATATATATTGATATGCACGTAAGGGTTTCCATTTTGCAGGATTAAGACTGACTGCGATATCTATATTTTTTTTCCATAGATCATGCATTTCGTGTATTAGATAGAAAGAAGATAGTTCAGCAAAAACACGATCATTTTTATCATCGTATCGTATTGCTTTTAGAAGAATTTTCTCTCTTTCCAATTTTCCTTTATCTAAAGAATAACTTTCTTTTAGCAGCTGATTTGCTTTTTCAACTCTTTCTAAGGGTTTCATAAAGTAGTGAGGATCATCTAAAAGATTACAACTGCAGATAAGGCAAATACTGCAAAACCAGATGATGGTTAGCACATGTTTCGCTTTGGATGAGTGTTCTATTTGTGAGCTCACTGTCCAAACCTAGAACAAAGCAATGGCCTTCGGAAATTTTTAGTGCTTGTTTACAAACTATTAACGTTCGATAGCTGATCGAAGATCATTCCACAAATCTTCTTTATTTTCTATACCAACACTAAGCCGGATTAAAGAGTCCGTCAATCCCGTTTTTTGTCGTTCTTCATATGGAATAGATGCATGCGTCATACTGGCTGGATGACCAATTAAACTTTCCACACCTCCTAATGACTCTGCTAACGAAAAGTAATGCGTATTCGATAAAATTTTCTCAGCGTTTTCCATAGTATTTTCTACAAGATCAAACGAGATCATTCCTCCAAACCTTTTCATTTGTTTGGCTGCGATATCGTGACCTTTGTGGTCAGCAAAACCAGGATAGTATACCTTATTTATCTTATCAAAGGAAAGTAGTTTTTCTGCTAAATATTCTGCATTATCGCAAGCTCTGTCCATTCTTATATGAAGTGTTTTAATTCCTCTAAGAATCAAAAAACAATCTTGTGGACCTGGCACGGCACCTGCAGCATTTTGTATAAAACGAAGCTGATCAGCTAAGGCATCATTTTTTACTATAACACAGCCATGCACAACGTCTGAATGTCCTCCAAGATATTTTGTTGCAGAATGTAATACTATATCAGCACCAAGATCGAGTGGTGTTTGTAAGTATGGAGAAGCAAAAGTATTATCGACACAAACCAATACCTTTTCATTTACTTGTTCTGCCAAGGCTTTAATATCTACGATATTTAGCATTGGGTTTGTAGGTGTTTCAATCCACAGAAGTCTGGTATTTTCATTGATTAGGGATTTCACATTTTCAGTTTCACTTAGATCTGTAAAATGCATTTTGATGCCGTAACGCTCAAAAAGTCGCACCATTAATCTATAAGACCCACCATATAAATCATTACTAGAAATAACCTCATCACCAGGCTCCAATAATTTAAGCACGGCATCTAAGGCTGCTAGTCCAGAGGAAAAACAAATACCATGGCTTCCATTTTCTAATGCAGCAAGGTTAGCTTCTAACACAGAACGGGTAGGGTTTTGTGTTCTTGCATATTCAAAACCTTTATGAACGCCAGGTTTTTCCTGTACATAAGTAGAGGTCTGAAATATAGGCGTCATAATAGCACCTGTTGAAGGATCAGGTTGAATACCTGCATGAATAACTTTAGTCTCAAATTTCATGTAAATGAATTATGCTGCAAATGTAGTTTAACTAAGGGCAAAAAAAAAGGCCGTCCCGAAAGAGACAGCCTTATATAGAATTTCTAATCGTTTCTAGTTTACAGCGTCAGTTAACGCTTTACCTGCTTTAAACTTTACTAATGTTTTAGCTGGTATCTTAATAGTTGCTCCAGTAGCTGGATTTCTTCCATCTCTTGCAGCTCTTCTAGACGTTGAAAAAGTACCGAATCCAACAAAAGAAGCTTTATCTCCTGTTTTGATGCAAGACTCAATATTTGTAAAAACGGCATTTACAGCGTCAGTTGCCTGTCCTTTGGTAATACCTGCAGCAGAAGCTACTGAATTAATTAAATCACCTTTGTTCATTATTAAAAATTTTAGTTGTTTAATTCTTTTTTGAAAACGATTCCAAAATTAGGTTTATTTACATATAACCAAAAAAATTATATGATAAATTCGGCGAAAAACCCGTGAAAACTGGGGTTTTCACGGATATTAACAGATAAAATGGGACATTATTTCATCACAAGTACGAAAAATGTGTGTGCCATCGTTATGTAGCAGAATTGATTTACCATGAAAAAAAGACTAAATATTCTCGGCCTAGTCATAGTTTTAGGTGTTTTTGCAACATCATTTAGCGCTTGTCAGCGTAAAACAGGTTGCGAAACTACGGAAGCATATAAACCAAAAGTAGATAGGCACGGTAACTTGTCTTCTAAGCCAGGCAAGTCCAATTTGTTTTCGAAAAAGATGCAGAAGAATCAAAAACGTAGATAAGAATTACCGAACCCTATCTATGATACCCAGGAAGAACTGAAGAATGATGAGTAGGCATACACCTGGAAATATAAGTAACCACCAAGCATTTAAGTTCGTCCTAGCACCATTAATGAGAGCCCCTAAACTCACGGCATCTTGATGTAGGTTTATACCTAAAAAACTTAAGGTAGTTTCCATCAAGATCAAACTGATCATTCCAAAGCAAAAGGCAGTAAAAATAGTTCTCCAAATATTTGGCAACATATGTATTAAAAAGATGCGATACTGAGGAATAGCATTTTGGTATGCATTCTGAATAAAAGGTAAGGCTCTTATTTTAATTAATTCTCCTCTGATAAGGCGGATATAACCCGGCCATATAATCAATGCTAATAAAAAGGACAAACCGATTACCGAGATCCCATCTATAAATGAGACTAAGATTAACAACATCAACAGACCAGGTAGAGATCTAAGGATGGTTACCATATTCAATAGAGTTTGGTCCCCATTGAATGACATTGGACTACCCCAATTAAACCAAGTAAAAAAAAGATATAAACTGGTGCAGAGGAGAAAGGTAAACGCAACAACTGAAATGTGTAAGAAATACAGAATGTAAAAGGCAAAAAGAAGAATTGCGAGAAAAATGAAGACGATAAAAACAAGTCTCTTTCGTGATGCTGTGAACTGAAGAACAAGACTAAAATAGCAAAGAAGTAGGCTGACAGTTAATGCAATAACACAAGCGACTAATGCGGTAACAAAGGATTTAGAAATTGCCTTGAATAATAGGGCAAATACATCTCGACCAATAGCGTCCGAACCAAAATAATGAGTACCCAATTCACCTTCAGAAAAAGGAGGCAAAGAAGGTTTATTGATATTGGTGAAGTGATGGTCAAAGGGAAATATAGAAAACAAAGAATCTGGTCCAAAAATGTATGGATACAAGAAACTAATCAGCATTATGATGCCGAACAAAATACAAGTTAGCGCAAATGATATGTTAGCTAATCGTTTCAAATCGGGCTTCTGTATTAGTATCAGTTGATATTCTTGGATCAATCTTATGATATAAGATATCTCCAAGGAAATAACTAAGGAGCGTAATGGTAGTAATTAGTAAGACTAAAGGAACCGTAACATTATGGTCATTTACTTCCAAAGAACGATAGAGTAATCGTCCCATCCCAGGGATATTACACAGCTCTTCTACAATCAAGGCACCAGAAAGAGAGGCCGGAATAAGCTCGACAAATAATGTTGTTAATGAGAACAAACTATTGGGTAATATGTGCTTTTTTAATAATCGACGATTAGTTAAACCTTTGGATCGTAAGGCAGGTACATATGGACTTTTGCTTTCTTCATCAATGCTTGTTTTAAAAATCCTACTTAGCAAGCTAGTATAATGCAAGATTAAAATCAATGCTGGAAGGATTAAATATTTACTATTCGACAGCAAAGCACTTAGTGGTTTTTTGTCATTGAAATAGAGTACATCGACAGTAGGGAACCAGTGCAAAAAAGTACTGTAAATGGGCGTGGAGAAAAACAATATAAAAAAGCCACACAATAGAAACACAGGAATTATATAGATGAGATTCAGTAAAGATGTGCTTACTAGATCAAAGACTCCACCTCTGAATACGTTTTGATAATAACTTAACACAATCGTAATAAATAGGCACAATGGCAATACTAGCAAGCTCAATGCAAGTGTCCACATAAAGGCCTGACTTATTTTTTTTCTGACAGGTTTACCATCCACCTTTGAATAATGGATCTTTGCCAAAAATATATTTTTGAAAAAACGATGAAACTGATTAGAAGTGCCATGAACCCGTAGCTTTGGCCAAAACCAAGTAGCTTTTTTGTTTACTATTTCTTGTCGGAGTTTTTCATACTCCATGCTACTCTTATCAAGACAGTCTTCCGCTATTGCATCCAATAAAAATCGAGTCCTAGCACCCACACAAGCGTTACCGTTCTTGCGTAAGGCTGAAAAGATATCTATCAATGACATAATTTCTAAGTGCGGTATTCTTTGACGTAAGCCCCATATTACTCCTTCTTGAATAAATGGGTCTGAAAATGAGGAATAATCATCAGGATAATAAGAAGGGACAATGTCAAAGTAAAAGGGCGCTTGATTATAGCCATTCTTTGTATACAAGTCATTATATATATTTTGAGCAATAGCCGGATCATTACGTTGGTCCACGCCTAAAAGCTCTAATTCCGTTTGAATAGGATCATACGGACTGAGCTGTATAAGGAAGTAAAAAGCTACAATTACAAAAAGTAAAGTAGTGATTAGTTTAAGTCCTTGTGATAAAATAAACCTTGCCATGGGAAGGGATAGAAGACTAAGATAGCAAGCCTAAAGACTTCCTAGAAATCATAGCCCAAGGAAATGTGTAATCGACGTTCGCCAACGATACCCGATTCTATACCTTTAGCTATATCAAATTTGAAAAAATACCCTAAAATCGTGGTCCGTAAGCCCCAGCCATACCCCATTACAATAGGGTCTCTAAAATAGGTTACATTAAGTACAATGATATCTGGCCCATTTGTACTTTCCTTAACAATAGTTTCAGTATTTAGGGGATTCCTATCAGAATATGGAGATAAACCATGCCAAGCCATACCTGCATCAAAGAAGGTAACAAATTGCATGTGTTTCAAGATAGGTCTTTTGAGGTTTCTTCCAAACAACATATCCATAAAAGGAATTCGGTACTCTACATTTGCTACAGCAAAACTGCCTCCATTCCTAATATTGTGATTAAAGCCTCTGAGATGTGGGGCTAAAGCCTTGTAGGCAAAGGTGTTATTTTCAGGAATAGGGATCGAGTTGTCGAACTGAGGTAGGATCCAATTTTCTACGCCTCCTATATAGTATAGCATTTGTTTAGAACCTAGAGAACCTGCACCAGCCATTCTAAAAGCAAGCACGGATTTTCTTAGAACAGGATAATAATATCGAGCATCAAAGCCAAATACTGTTGTGAAACCTCTATTTAAATCAAACACATAAGGACTTCGTAACTCAATATTGAACTGGTTAATCGTTTCTACAAAAGCTTTATACCGTAGACCATTTTTAATATTTATACCTACATCGAAAGTATTATCATAGATATACTCTGCTTTTAAAGAAAGTCTTTTATCGTGCTGAAAAGGAAGATCATGATTAGGTCTATTGGTAGACGTGATAAATGTTCGATCAAAGCGAAGTGAACCTGTAAAACGAATACTTCTAAAAATATCGAAAGGATATTTGTATTGGACCAATCCAAGTATGGTACTTTTTCGTAATCGATCAAATGGTGATTCCAGATTTACTATAGTCGATTCGTTTTTCTTGTAAATAGAAAACCTTTTATCCCAACGTTTCTTATTGTTATCAAACAAGAGATAGTATTCTGAACCATTCAACGTTGTGGGAAAACGAGCGCCCGCTTCCATGGCATAGTCTTCAAATAAATCCTTTATTCTTGCTCGGAAAAGCAGACCCACAGGATCATTATTCAATTGTGGATCTAGATCTGTATAACTTTCTAATCCTTCAAAGAGCGGCTGATTATCAAAGCGAGTATTAAAATCAAAAATCTTGAACTTTAACAAAGCGGCACTGGCTCTATACACCTCAAATTTGTGAACATTTTTTTGGTCCACCGCACTAGATGGACCAGAGAAAACTGCTTGCGATTCTGTTTCCGTTACCTCATCAATGAAAGGCTCTAGATTATTTGGGTCATCAAAAGGGGATTGAAATAGACTTCCCTGTGGTATAGCTTCTGAAGGTTTTTCAGTTTCTTCTGGTTCTTCAGGAGCAGGTTCTCCTTTTTTTTCTAGGTAAGAGAGATCAAATCGTTTGGATAAATCTGGATTCTTTTCAAGTCGAATATATCTGTAGGTTTCATCCTCTTGTACAGAAGCATAGTGACTACCATCTTGACTTATCGTATGGGCATGTATAAATTCAGTAGGAGATGAGTTAACAAAAGGTGCACTAAATCCAAAAAACTCTTTGATGCTTCTAACGGAAAAACCATCATATTCACGTAAGTATAACATTGACCCATCATCTGTAATGATGAGGTCGTTTTCATCTTTATTAGGCGATCTCCCTAGTCCTTGAATCTTCGGGTTTTTCTCGTCTTCTAAATTTAAAAAATAAATATCCTTGGGAGCAATGGGCATGATGGTATCCAGCTTTTCTCTAAATAGAGTGTCTCTAAGACGGTTGGAAAGAAAAACGATTCCTTTTTTTCCATCAATATTTACATATTTAGCTTCTAAATCATCCCAGATATCATCCGTTAACCTATCAGAACTTCTTCCTTTTGGTTTGTAAAAAAATAGATCAGAAAAGCCATTTGAAGAAGCGGAAAGTAAAATTCTATTGTCATTTACAAAGTCCATGCTATAGATCCTTTGAAATGATTCAGGAATCGATTTTTCAGAAAACTCTTTCGATACAATATCCAATTTTCTTAAGTAGGGTACATCCTTTTTTTCGTAAATAATGAATAGACTTCTATTATTGGGATGCCAATCAATAAGGGGATAATTTTCATCGGCAGCTTGAAAAGGGTTTTTGCATTCATTCTTAAATACGCATTCATCCTTACCTGTTGCCAGATCGTGGATAAATATTTTTTGTTTACCCAAATCATTTGTAACATATGCGAGATACTCATTGTTAGGCGAAAATTGCAATCGTGTAATTTCCTTTTTGTGTTTCTTTTTTAGTTGGACCAATGTCCTTCCTGGATCGGGATAACTGTGGTTATCTAAATCATATTTTTCAATATAATAAAGCGCCCATGCTTTCACGATTTCATCATAAGGCACATATAAAACATAGGAAAAACTATTTTCCAGATTTCTATAAATTCTAGTAATGTATATCAGTTGAGAAATCCTAGTCCTACCATAGTTTTGTTCAAGGAAATACCACATGGAGTGCCCAGCAATTCTTGGGTACTCTTCTGCTAGTTTTTCAAAGTTTAGGTATCTATCTTTTTTATTCAACAGGTGAAGCAGTTCTTGATCTACTTCATTATTCCATGATTCATCAGCAAAACTTACAAGTCCTTCCTTAAACCAAGCCGGCAAGTTTAGCAATAGGGCATTTTGGACGACCTCTTGAACACTAGTACCTTGAATTATGGAATTAAGATATACATCGGCAATTCCTTGTCTAACTTGTTGTCTCAAAGATTGATGATCTCCATCGAAATAGACAAACATTTTTTTGCCCACGGTTTTAGTTTGTCCTTTGGTATTCTGGAATATTTCTTCGGTACCTAAATTGCTTTGCTTCATGTCACTCAGATCGGCATAAACCATTATCTCGATCTTGTCATTCATCCGATGCTCAAGCAATTTTTGAATTTCATCGTGATCATATTCAGCCAACTGTATGACAGCATGAGCTACATTACGTGATTTGCCGTAATAGTACACTACAAAATTTTCGGTTTCATACTTAGACCAACTGGTAAAGTCGTCATGAAACTGAACTCTGTTTTTCCCAAATTCTGTATTGATTCGTTGGCCAAGCAGGGCTTGACTAGACGTTAGAAAGGCTAGAATAATTAAAATACGGAGTGTCATAGAATCTATAATACTATTCAATATAATGGTTTTCTTTGTTAAATGATTCAGAAAAAAGCCTAACAGAATGCATGTTGCAAAGTTTGTTTTTAATCCTTTTGCGGAAAACACCTATATACTTTATGATGATACTAAAGAATGTATAATCATAGATCCTGGATGTTTTAACTCTGAAGAAGAAAATATCCTTCTAGAATTTATAAACGCTAATGGGTTAAAACCTGTTTTACTTTTTAATACCCATTGTCATATTGATCACGTTCTTGGTAATAAATTTGTATGTGATCAATTTGACCTTTCACTTATGGCCCATAAAGGGGAGGTAGTTGTGCTACAAGCGGCTGAAATGTCATCAAAGATTTACAGCATACCCTACACAACATCACCGGAAATTAGCTTGTTTGCAGAAGAAGGAACGCCTGTTCTCTTTGGGAATACAAGCCTAGACGTGCTATTTACCCCAGGTCATTCGCCGGCTAGTCTTAGTTTATATCACGCTGACTCAGGGCAGTTGATTGCAGGCGATGTGCTGTTTTATGGAAGTATTGGTCGGACAGATCTACCAGGAGGAGATTTTGATACCTTAATACATTCAATAAAAAACAAGTACTTCGACCTACCTGATAATACACGTGTTTTTTCCGGTCATGGTGAAGAGACTACCATCGGATTTGAGAAAAAGCACAATCCTTTTCTAATCTAATCCGTCGAGCTCTTGTAAAACGAAAGAAAGACTGTTTATACCTTGAAGGCTGTCTATTCTAGAATGTTGACCAATATTAATTTCATATTCGCCTATAGGTCTAAAGCGAATATCGTGCTGTAGTACTACACGTAATTGACAAGTTTTGGATTGGCACTTGCCATACCACTTCCCTAGCTTGTCAGCAAAGTTTATGGGAATCACTTGCTCCGTAACTTTTTTATCGGGAAACATGGTTCCGATCGTAGTATATATGTTTTGGTATTCGAAAGTGGTACTATGTTCAATATCTAAAAAAATATCATATCGTTTTGTAGAATCAGAAATGGTAAAGCTGTTACCAAAGACTTGATTGTGTCGCCACATTTCTTCGTCCAATGTCATGGAATTAGAGAAGTATCTTTTTTCTGTACATGAAGAAATAAGGAAAATAGCTACGGATATGCCCAATAGTAACCGCATTAATTAAAGTATTCTTTCATCCTTTCAAAAAAGCCCTTTTCTTTACCATTTAGTGAAGGCGTAAAGTTTTCAGACTCTCGTAATTTTTCCATCATAGCCTCTTCCTCTTTACTCAACTTTTTAGGTGTCCACAGATTTACATTGATCAGTTGATCACCCAATCCGTATACCTCTACAGAAGGTAAACCTTTTCCTTTCAACCTAAAGATTTTACCCGCCTGAGTACCAGCTGGAATTTTAATCTTTACTTTACCACCTAAGGTGGGTACTTCTACACTAGTGCCTAAAGCTGCGTCTGCAAAATTTAAATATAGATCGTAGATTATATTTTGATTGTCACGACTAAAATGTTCGTGATTCTTTTCTTCAATGTTAATAATTAAATCTCCTGAAGGGCCGCCATTTTTACCAGCATTTCCTTTACCTCTCATCGACAACTGCATCCCGTGTTGCACACCCGCCGGTATCTCAATTTCTATAACTTCATCGTTACGAATTAGGCCATCACTATCTGATCCTGCGGGCCTGTCTTTAATGGTTTGTCCTGCGCCGCCACAACTCGGGCAAGCGGCCGTAGTTTGCATTTGACCTAAAAAGGTATTGGAGACTCTTCTTACATAGCCAGAACCACCACATGTATTACAATTGTCGTAAGTGACACCCTCTGCTTGAACCAGTTTATTGACTTTGATCTTTTTCTTCACTCCAGAGAGTACCTCTTCTAAAGTTAGTGCAACCTTAATTCTTAGATTACTTCCTTTTTGACCACGACGAGATTGTGTCCGACGGCCTCCACCAAAGAAACTCTCGAACGGACTTCCAGAGTCACCAAAGATATCTCCAAAATTGGCAAAGATGTCTTCCATGTTCATACCCCCAAATCCACCACCACTATTTCCTCCTACACCGGCATGACCAAATCGATCGTATCTCGCTTTTTTATCCGGGTCACTTAAAATTTCATAGGCTTCAGCAGCTTCCTTAAATTTTTCTTCGGCTTCTTTATCATCCGGATTTCTGTCAGGATGATATTTCATTGCCACTTTTCTGTAGGCTTTTTTGATGGTTTGTGCGTCTGCACCTTTTTCTACACCTAATATTTCGTAAAAGTCCCTCTTTGCCATGAGCTATTATTTGCCTACTACCACTTTTGCGTGGCGTATAATTTTGTCATTTAATGTGTACCCTTTTTCTATGGTATCAATGATCTTTCCTTTTTGATCATCACTTGCCGCTGGAATTTCAGTAAGGGCACTGTGTAATTCGGGATCAAAGGCAACTCCTTCTGTTTCCATTTCTTTTAGTCCAATGGCCTGTAGAGAAGAATACAATTTGTTGTAAACAAGTAGTACCCCATCAGAAAACTGTTCTGAACTGTCTTCGCTATCGGCGCTTTTTTTTGCTCTATCGAAATCATCAAGTACAGGAATGATTGATAGAATCGTTTCTTCTGCCGCCGTTTTACGAAGTTCCATTCGTTCCTTTAAATTTCGCTTCTTGAAATTTTCAAACTCTGCAAAGAGACGCAGATGCTTATCCTTTTGCTCCGCTAATTGAATTTCTAATTCTTGAATTTTCTCTTCGTATTTTTTCTTACTTCCTCTTGAAGATCTTTTTTTTGTAGGCTTTTCAGCCTCTTGCTTGATTTGCTCCTCAGCCATTATTATTAGGTTTTATAACAACATAGTAATGTTGTCAATTCTTCTGCCAATTACGAAAATGGGACAAATTGGCACAAAAGTAAACCTATTACTGTCAGAATGCTCGTTGACTATCCAAATATTGTCTGATTTCTTCAAATCCTTGATTTACACCTAGGATTACGCCATCTGGCGAGATAAGGTACTTTGTGGGAATTTCACGCACGCCATACTGTTTTGCAATTGGAGAGTTAAATCTGTCTAGTTGTACGATATGATAAGGCCAAGATAAGTTGTCTTTTTTTATTGCGTTTTTCCAACTTCGTTCATTGGTTTCTATAGCAACGCTTACTATTTCAAAGCCAGAGGCATTTTTATAAGCAAGTTGATTGTAATCCTTGTAAAGAGCCACAAGATCAGGACTTTCTTTTCTACACGGACCACACCATGAACCCCAAAAATCCAATAAGATATAATGACCACTTAAGTCAGCATTTGTATATGTGGAACCATCAATTAGTGTAGCTGTAAAATCTTGAAGATCTTCTCCTTTTGAGAATTTAGGAAGCTTATATAGTTGCCAGGCTATCAAACCTAAGATGCCTAATCCTAATAGAATATTTAAAACTTTATTCATGGCCATTGATTTACCTAAAAAACAAGCACCTATAGATATAGTTTCGGAAAGATAAGGTATATGACCGGACTCAGACTTTTCTTTTTCGTTTTATCCAAACTTGACGTATCCAAGTGGGAATGATAATTACGCCGATTATTAGATATGGATAATAGGTAATAATTCGCCAAATCAAAGCTATAATAGTTCCAATTCCTTTAGGTACGAAGTCTTTGTAAAAACCATAAAAAGCCCATTCTGAGAACCCAGCACCCCCAGGGGTAGGAAAAAACTGGGCTATAGAATGCATTAGTTCGGACCGGCTAAATAGCAAATTGAAGTTATAAAAGCTTGGTTCAATATTGTGAACGATGGCCATAATAATAACCACAATAGCCAGAAACCTACAGAGCCAAGCTACAAAGGTTAATAATGCAATTTTTAAATGATAAACAAATGGCTCCTTACGTATTTCTGAGGCTGTGATCTTAAGTTCATCAGCCGTTTTGAACAAACCTTCTTTAAACCTTTTTAAGAATGGAATTCTTGCTAAAGCCCTAATGATCGTGGAAAATATAGACGGTTTAAAAATGCCTACAAGCATAAACACACCATATACAAACATAAATGCATATAAGCCCCACATTGTATTTCTAAAAGTGCTTATCAAAGCGGGGGTGTCGTTAGCAGCTCGTATACCGAGGTCTCCCCAGTATATGTACAAAAGAGGAATAGTAATAAGAAAAAAGAAGGTATCTACAATTACAGAGTATAAGACAAGTGCCACTGTTTTAGCGCCAGATAATCGCTCTTGCGCTAGCAAGAAAAGAGCTACTGCAGAGCCACCCAAAGAAGTAGGAGAAACAGCAGAAGCAAATTCCCAAATAAAAATGAGCTGTATAGATTTTCGCCACTTAAAAAAGTGTCCAGATAAAATTTTAAGTCGCCATGACATGGCAATATGCCTGATAACATAAAGCACTATGGAGATGAACAAAAACCCAAAAGTGTATCCATTCCACTTTATCGAAAGAAAATCTTCAACGTTGAATTGTCTGTATACCAAATATAGAACGGCACCTAAGCCCAGTAATATTGGATATATTACCTTACGGATACTTAAAGAGTCATGGATTTCCCCCTGTTCTTTACTTTCTATACTTTGTTCTTTAGCCATGTAATGGTTTAGCTGCTTTATAACGCCGAAGAAGAAAGGAATGTTTTGTTAGTACGATCGCGCAAAACTAAAACTATTTACGTTGTATCTTCGTTTAGTAACTCATAATTAAAATTTTATGGAATCAATAACTAAGAGTCCGGTAATGCTTTACACAGAGCAAACGCCTAATCCAGAATCATTAAAGTATGTAACAAATAGAATGTTATATAAGGGAACGGCAGATTTTAGAACACCGGATCTAGCTACGGAATGGTCTCCTTTAGCCACGGCTCTTTTTGAATTGCCTTATGTTAAGGGTGTATATATATGCAATAACTTCGTTACCATTTCGAAAGAAATGAATTATGCGTGGGAGGATATAATGCTTCCTTTAAAGGAGTTTATAAAATCATATATAGAAGAAGGGAAAGAGATCCTAAAACCGGGCTTTGATGAAGCGATGCGGAAAATTGAAGAGGAGCGTGGTGCAGGATATGAATACTCAGAGGAAGATGCAGAACTAGTCAAAAAGATCAGAGAACTTATCGACACGTATGTAAAGCCAGCTGTAGAAATGGATGGGGGCAACATCGAGTTTAAGTCATTTAATGCAGGTGTAGTAACTGTGGTTTTACAAGGTTCTTGTAGTGGTTGTCCATCGTCTACGGTAACCTTAAAATCGGGGATTGAAGGAATGTTAAAGCGCATGGTGCCTCAAGTACAGGAGGTAGTGGCAGAAATGGGGTAATGGATTTTTTAAATAGACAATTTCTTTCTGAAATAGAAAACATTTCTTGCCTGGCAGGTGAGTTTATTGCTGCTGAGTTTGGCACGGTGGGAAGCGATGATATTGAGGTAAAATCACTCAATAGCTTAGTTAGTTATGTTGATAAAAAAGCAGAAGAAATAATTGTTGATAAATTAAGCACACTGTTGCCTGATGCAGCCTTTATTACTGAAGAAGATACCGTAGATCAAGGAGAGGACAAGCAATACACGTGGATTATTGACCCACTGGATGGAACAACAAACTTTTTAACAGGGATTCCTCACTTTTCGGTTAGCATAGCTTTAGCAAATAAAAAAGGTATAATTGCAGGTGTTGTTTATGACGTCATGCGAAAGGAATTATTTTCAGCTAGTAAGGGTGGGGGATTTATGATAAATGGAGTGGCTTCTAAAAGCTTACAGTCTAAACCTCTATCTGAAGCTATAATTGTGACGGGTTTTCCATATGCCAAAAACCACGATTTTAAGAAAACGCTAGAAGTGGTTGCTTATTTTTTAGAAAACGCTAGAGGTTTTCGACGATTAGGTTCGGCAGCTTTGGACCTTGCATATGTAGCTACAGGGCGCTTAGATCTATATTATGAATCAAATTTGAACATTTGGGACATTGCAGCAGGCGTGCTTCTTGTAGAAGAGGCAGGCGGTCAGGTTATTGATTATCAAGGTGGATCTTCCTTTTTGGAAAGAGGAGAAATAATTGCTGGGCATGCTGGGTTAGTAAGTCAAGCGGCACCTGAAATTCAAAAACACTTTCTCACTTAGTCGATGATTATAGCGACTAGCTATATGCTTTTCTAAAATTTACATTTTATTTAGCCATTTTTAGCATATGAATATGCTAGAAAGCATACGAATAGCTTTACGATCTATTCGGAATAATTTTTTACGTTCCTTTCTCACACTAATGATTATAGCAGTGGGGATCACCTGTCTTGTTGGAATATTGACAGCGATTGACACTATTTTATTATCTATGTCAGACTCCTTCAACAAACTAGGGGCTAATTCATTCAATATCAGACCCACTTATGAAACAGTTAAAGGTAGAAGGCATGGAAGACGAAAACGTGTAGCAGATGTCATTAGCTTTGAACAAGCCAAACGCTTTAAGGAGCAATTTGAAAATAAAGGAGCTCAAGTTTCTATTTCTGTGCGCTGCGGCGCAAACAACCTTATCTCGAATGGAGATAAAAAGACAAACCCAACGGTCATGATAGATGGGGTTGATGAAAATTATTTAGGGGTTTCTTCTTTTGATATTAGTGAGGGCAGAAATTTTTCTAAACATGAAGTGAACGCTGGCAGTTACGTTGCAATAATAGGAGAAGAAATTTTGAAAAAACTCTTTTCTGGAAACGAGAAAGAAGCTGTTCAAAATAACATTAAGATCAATGGTAAAAAGTATAAGGTCTTAGCTACTCTGGCTAGCAAAGGAAGCTCGTTGAACAATAGCAGTGATCGTCGAATTTTTATTCCTTTGGAAAATGCCAAACAACTATTTGTTCTTCCCGAAACCAATTATCAAATTACAGCCAGTGTTGAGAATACTGCATTGATGGTAGATGCTGTTTCTCAAGCTACTGGAGTTATGAGAGGAGTACGTAAGCTTAAAGCATATCAGGAAAATGATTTTACCATAAATAAGAGTGATGGCATTCTCAACAGACTTAAGGAAATGACGACAGAAATTAGATTGGCTTCTGTTCTCATTGCTTTAATGACCTTGATGGGAGCTTCAATAGGATTAATGAATATAATGTTAGTTTCTGTAACAGAAAGAACAAAGGAAATAGGAGTCAGGAAAGCATTAGGTGCGCCCAAATCAGCCATTGTCTATCAGTTCTTAATTGAAGCAGTAGTAATCTGTCTTGTTGGGGGATTAGTAGGTATTGTCTTGGGCTTACTAATGGGTTATTTAGTGGCAACTTTTGTTGGAGGGAGCTTCATTGCACCTATTGAGTGGATGGTTTTAGGGATAGTTGTTTGTATTATAGTGGGGATAGTTTCAGGTATATATCCTGCATTAAAGGCATCTCGATTAGACCCTGTTGAAGCCTTGCGATATGAATAAAAAGAGAGGCCATTATGACCTCTCTTTTCACACTTATGTTTTTATCATTTTTTGATGAAGTATCACCTCATTATTTTTCTCTACTTTGACAATAAACACCCCTTTTTCAATTAATGTAAATTGTTGGTCCAACGATATCCGTTGTTTTCCTTTTGAAACAGAGTAAGCCCTTTTACCCAGTAATTTTCCTGTTATATCAGATATAGAAATACTGACATCAGTGGCTTCAGGCGCGTCGATATCAAGAAATAATCTTTCTTTGAATGGATTGGGATAAACGAGAATTTCCCAAGTGTCATACGACCTGTTTCCTGTTTCAAGTTTTTCTTCCGATTCATCAAAATAGCTGGTAAGATCTCCTCTTAACACACCAAGGAAATTTGCACCCACTAAATTGGAATCCAATGTTACATTAATATGACATGCATTTTCAATATCGGACATATCCTTTTCAGGATCTAAAAGTATCCATGGTTCTGTCAGAACATTTTCATCATTTGGATCTCTTACAATCCTGAAAAGATCATAGTAATCATCGTAGTTAATTTTGCCATCAAAATTCATATCTGCTGCAAGCATGAAATACGGGTCTTCCGTCTCAAAGTCTCCGTTAATATAATCACGAAGTAAGAACGCATCTTGGATGGTAACCCGTTCTTCTGGGTAATCCTCCTTATATGCATTTACAGTGAATAATATATCATTTTGGAGAGTCTGGAAAACATACGAACCATTTGATTCTGTGGTAATTGTTTTTTCATAGAAGTCAAACAAGGTGTCTTGCATTTCTGTATAATGTGCAAGCGTATCTATTATATAAATTAGTACACCATTATAGTTGTAGAAACTATCTACGATTTCTTCAGTGTATTGAGTATCTATCCAATTGATAATATGCTCAAATTTTTCATTGCTTTTTATTCGAACGGCTGTTTCAGCCATTTGATCCCCTAAGCTATTAGTGACAATACCAGAAAGACTAAATCCTTGTGTTTCTATTTCAGGTTCACAATTTGGAATATTAGCCGCATTATTTTGAATGACTAACTCCACCACGCAATAGCTTTGATTTCCGTAGGGATCAGTTACATACATGCGGAGTTCATTCGTGCCAACGTGGGCACATGTAAATATTGCGCTAGTGCTATCAATATCTTCTGAAAATGAAAATTGTAACGGACCATAATTACAAGGATGGTAGCTGCCATGATCAAAATCGGAAGCCCAGATTTCAACCATCCCATCTTCTGGCACACCATCCCCATTTTCATCCATTGGCATTAAAGCAGTAACCACACTCATTAAACAGTAGGGAACAGGAGTTGAATTATCTTTTACGTTTACATCAACGTAACAAAACTCTTTGGACCCGCATCCATATGCGATGGTAAATTTTACTGTTGTTTTGCCTATTGGATAAATACCACTTGCATCTGATCCAGGCTGATCTGCATATGGTGAATTATGTGTTATAGTAAATCCACTAGAACAATTACCTTCCGATATTTCAGGGACAGGTACCGTAACATATTCGTCTTCGCAATTATAAGCACCCACTTGGATTTCGTCGATGCATTGTACAGTTGGTTCATCATTATTCGAAATCTTTATTTCTTGTGTAAACTGAAACGAACCAGGACTTCCATATCCAAGATCCGGATTATAAGTACACCAATCAATGACTGTCCAAGTTCTAAGAAGTTTTTTGCATCCTGGACCAAGGTGGAATAACATGTCGCTTTTGTTTGTGCCAATCAAACTACATTCAATATAGTCATGCTCTGGGGATCCTGTTTCAGAAGGGTCTGTATTAGGATCACAACCTTCTAATAACAAGGGACTTTCCGGCCATTCAATATTGTCTTCATCAAATACCCCACCTTCAATATGGATAATTTGATGACAACTGACCACATTCCAGTTTTCATCCTCTACTGTCCATTTCCTCTTTATATAACCTACGTTACAACTATTTGTATGCCATGTAACAACGGGCTCTCCCGCATCTACATAATCCCAACCATTCCAATAACTTGCATTTCCGAACTCAGAGAGATCCCAAAGTTCAGCATCGCAATCCACCCAAACATCATCTGGGCAATAAATGGCAATTCCATGAAGAAAATATGACGAAAAGAAGAAGATAAGGGATACCAATCCCTTGATTGAAGTTGTAGTTTTCATGTCGATCCTTTTAAATATATATTTTATATATTACAATAAAATTACATATATAAATCGTTGACACAAAATTTTTTCTGAAAATCGGGGTTTCCCCTGAGGCTTTTATCTGACGATTAAAACCTTAGTTACATGGGTGTCAATATCACTAAAAGTATCTGTTGTAGATGTAAAAACTAAGTATACCCCAGAGGCAGCTTTATTACCATTATAATCCATACCATTCCAAATAGCTTGTCCTCCTAAAGCTGTTGTTTCATAAACTAAAAGTCCATTTACATCCGTGATCTTGACATTGACGTCCTCAGCCAATCCCTTGATAGCAATTGGTCCATTATAGTCAGGAGTAACTGGATTTGGAAAAGCATAAATATTACTTGAGTGTGTTCTCGGCCCATTCGTAGCTTCTGTTCGTATAGAAAGTAGCCCTTTATCAGTAGCTACATACATTAAACCCTGAGAGCCATCATAGACTAAATCAATGATACTGTCATCAAAGAGTGGGCTATTTTCGGAGGTATAATGATAGATTTGATTTTCTGTATCTGGTGACAAAATGAAAACGCCATTTTTGGTACCCACCCACATCCTATTCGCACCATCAAATACCATGCTTCGTATATCTTCTGTAGCCAATAGAATAGCATTAATTCCATCTTGTTGTACGATTCTTCTGTCACCTAAACAATCAAATTCAAATACATTAGACCCACAATTAAATGCTACAGGGCCTACTCGTGTGCCTAGCCAAACAGTACCCTCTCTATCGGTTTCAATGCTAAACGACTTTTCAGCCTCTATTTCGCTATTACTTCGCCCTAAAAGTACAACATCATTTGGCGAAGTATAAGAATCACCTTCATCAAAAACCATAATTCCTCCACCAAGGCCTTCAACCAAAATCCATTTTCTTCCTGAAGGATCTATCGTTATCGCGGCTAATTTGGTAGACTCTTCAATAGGAAAACTAATCCATTCGCCTTCATTTGTATAGACTGATAAAGGTTCTCCTGCTAGGTGATTACTGACCCAAAGGTTCCCATTATTATCATAGGCAAGTCCTGAGATTCTAGTTCTTTGTCCGTCACCTACTGAGCCCTGTAAACTACTATTGTCTTTGTCATGAAGAGTATAGCTGTCCTCTTCATAGTTGTACTCGATAAGGCCACTATAAAAACTACCCATCATTACTATGGGTTCTGTAGGGTGAGAAGCAATAGTAAATAAGTTGACGAGTAGATTATCATCTATAAAACTATTGTTTCTCCGATTTTCATTGGTCCAAGTCCCATCAGGCTCTAGTATATAAAACCCATCTTGGTTAAAACTATACACGTAATTATCATTGACACCTCCAGAAACAATAAAAAGACGATCACCCACTAATTTCATTTCACTTATACTTTCACTAAATGGGCCTGGAGGCGTTATAGTCTTACAAGATCCATTTTCTAGGTAACGTATATTGGAATAATCATCCGCAATCCATAGTACTCCGTTTTGATCTTGAATTGCATCATTGGTTGATGCTGTACAATTCTCTTCAATAGAAATTAGATTATTTTCTTGAAGGGTGTGTAGTCCAATGTTATTTATATCATTTGTATACGTGCCTACTAGAATTTCTTCATTGTAGATACTTAGAAATCTAATTTCTTCATCCAACTCAAATGCATACTCTAGCTCGAAGCCATCTTCAGTACCAGAGAACACTTTGTCAGCAGTACCTAAGAACAACCTTCCGTCCTTTATAGCCAGAGATCTACATTCATATAGTGCTTCTAAACCATCCACTTCACTATAATAACGCCAGACGGTAAAATCTGCAGGATTAAGATTACTGTTGAGGTCGAAAGAATATAAACCATCTTCAGTAGCCATAAAGATGATACTATTTATGATTTTGACGTCAGTTAAAGCAACGCTTGTAAAACATGTAAAACCAAAATTTTCTTCTTCCAGATTATACTGCACTAAGCCAAAGTTGGTGGCTAAATAGACGAAGTCACCTTGTGTATCAAGGCTATTTATTTCTCGAGAGCCAGTAATATTTGCGTTTGTAAATAAATCAGAAACGTACTGAATTTCAGAACCTGATAATATGTCAAGCTTTCCATTGGAATAAGCAAGTATTAAGGTTTCTTTCTCTTGGTTATATTGTAAAGCTGAAATTCCAACGTCACTTAAGCCATTCACCTTGTCCATGAAACTCATGCTGAAATCAGACTTATCGATTACAATAAGTCCAAACTCAGAAGCATAGTATACCTTTTCTTGACTTTGGCTCACTGCGATTCCTCTTTTTGTCGGAAGATGGGATCGCCACTCTCCAATAGCTAGTTGATCTTGCGCTGAAAGAGGGACAATAAATAGTAAAAGCAGTATTTGATATAGCAGTTTCATTGGATAACTTAACGACTTACTAACGGATAACTTTTTAAGTTATTGACTTAAGTTGCGATACATGGGATTTTCAATCAAATATTGATACACCTTGTCGGTAACTAGATATTGAATTGACTTTCCTTCTGAAATAAGTTTTCTGATATATGATGCCGAAATATGAAGGAGGGGAGCATTCAGAATGGTAACCTTATCATGATCTTGTAAGTCACCTAATTCGTACCCAGGCCTAGAGTAAACCAAGATGCTGTATAAGGCTAGAATTTGTTCATAGTTTTTCCACTTATGAAAGCTGGCTAAATTATCTCCACCCATAATCAAAACAAACTCTCTATCCGTATATGCTTCGCTAGCATAGGTTAACGTATCTATGGTGTACGATGGTTTTGGAAGATCGAATTCTATACTACTAGCTCGAATCTTTGGATTATCACTTATGGCTAATTGAACTAAATTGAGGCGATCATAATCTTTAGCTAACGATTTTTTCTCCTTATGAGGATTGTGGGGACTTACAACCATCCATAGTTCATCCAAATTTGTATTATTTAAAATAAAATTTGCGATGATCATATGACCCACATGAACAGGATTAAATGAGCCAAAAAATAAACCGGTCTTTTTCTTTTTTTCCAATAATAGCGTTTAGTGGCTCATCATCACTGGCATTACTAGCATAAGTAGTGACTCGTTATCTTCTTGTTCTGATGGCAATAGAATGCCGGCTCTGCTTGGTGATGATAATTCAAATTTTACTTCATCAGATTGAATAACATTCAGCATTTCAATTAAGAATTTTGCATTGAAACCAATGGTAATAGGTTCGCCTGAATATTGACAGGAAAGCTGTTCTGTTGCTTCATTAGAGAAGTCCAAATCCTGCGCGGATATGGTTAAGCTGCCCTCTGATAAACTTAGAATAACCTGATTGGTCGTCTTATTAGAGTAAATGACTATCCGTTTCAATGAATTCTTGAAATCGTTTCGCCCCAACGTTAATATATTAGGATTGTCTGTTGGAATTACTGCGTTATAGTCTGGATATTTAGCATCGATCAAGCGCGCAATGATTTTAGTATCATTTAAGTCAAAAAACACATTCTTTTTATTAAACGATATTTTAATATCCTCATCAGCTAAGGCATTTTTCACTAAGCCTAAGGCTTTTTTAGGAATAATGAATTGATCATTTAATTCAACATTAATACCTGCAATACTATGCTTTACGAGCTTGTGTGCATCTGTAGCAACCAAAATTATTTTATTATAATCTATCTGCATCAGAACACCAGTCATTGCCAGCCTGAGTTCATCACCGCTGGTAGCAAACATAGTGTTGTTAATGGCTTTCTCTAATAACTTACCAGACATACTGATTTCCTCAGTAGATTCAGCTTCAGGTAAATCCGGAAAATCATTAGGATCATCACCACTTAACTTATATTCTCCATAGCTTGATTTTAGCTTTATCCCATAATTTTCGTCATCAACCGTAAATGAAATAGGCTGTTCAGGCAGTTCTTTTAACGTATCCAATAATATTTTTGCAGGTACCGCTACTTTTCCATTCCCGTCTGACATCACCTCCAAGTCTGTGGTTATGGATGTCTCTAGGTTTGTCGAGCAAATAGAAAGCACATTATCCTTTACCTCAAAAAGGAAATCCTCTAAAATGGGTAAAACAGGATTAGAACCAATGGAGCCACTGGCTATTACCAATTTTGAGAGTAATTCTGATGATGAGACGTCAAACTTCATAAAGTAATTAATTAGCAATTAAGACCTAATCAACAAGAGGCTTGTATATAACTCAGATTCATTGATTTAGGCAAAGTGTAAAAATAGATTAATTGCCTCAAATAGAAAATTTATTTCTTTCTTTGCGAGCTATTGTTTTCCACATGCCAGACCGAAGTAAAATACCCACCTTTACCTCAGATTTTGACATTTCACTTCAAGGGGTTATTACCCATTCGATGGAAGGTAGGGACCGTATTTATAAAGTACCCTATGATGGCGAGGTCATTCGGATAGATGTGGTTTTTCCAAGCGGTAGAATAGATGAGCGTTCACGAGCCCAAAATCGTATGTGTATCAAAACCGTATATGAAGGCTCCGAAGAGATTGACGGTGATAGCTTCAATGAAAAAATGGACTATTATGGCGCGGTGACTGGTTCTCAAGCTGGAATGGATTATTCCTCTTTTTCATTAACCTTGATGAAGAAAGATGTAGCAGAAGTGTTGCCTTTATGGTTGGCCATGATTAAAAGGCCTAAATTTCCGAAGGATAGGATCGCAAAACGCGTAGTTTTAGCAGCAGAGTCTTTAGAAAGAGAATTGGCAAAGAACAATGTTATAGCTTATAGAGAATTGAGCGCATTAATTTTTGGGAAAGAGCATCCGTATGGTTATAACAGTATGCCTCAAGATTATTTGGATATAAATCATCGGACACTTACCGACTTTTATAATGATACCATTTTCTGGGAAGAAGCCGTTTTTGTATTAAGTGGAGGAATAACAGATGAAGTGGTAAAGCAGATAGAGGGTTGTTTGAAAACAGGCAACACAATAAGACAAAGAAAGACGCCTGAAACTATAGATTCAAACATAGAAAACCAACGAATAGTAGGCCCGCAAGAAAGTCAAGCAACAATAAAACTTGGGCGCAGACTATTTCCTTTTGGCCACGAAAATGCTAAAGGTTTCCAGCTGCTAAATTTAATTCTTGGCGGATACTTTGGTTCAAGATTAATCCGAAATATCAGAGAAGAGAAGGGCTTATGTTATCATATTGATTCTTCTATAGACACCATGTTGTTTGATGGGTACTTTTCTATTTCGGCAGATGTTTCAATATCTAATGTAAATCTAGCTGTAGAAGAAATAAAGAAAGAATTGCTTAGGCTGCAAAATGAAGAAGTATCTGCTGAAGAATTTAGCATTGCAAAGAACTATATTAAGGGCCAATGGCTAACATTAATTGATGGACCCTTTGCTAAAGCTTCTTTAATCAAAAACTATTTAAGAAAGGGAGCTAACCCATTGAAATTCAACAACATGTCGGATTCTTTGTCAGTAATCACGCCAAGCCATTTATTACATTTGGCCAACGAATATCTTTCAATCGAAGAACTTCATCTATTAATTGTGGGCTCATAGAATATTAGGGTATAATTTTTGTTTATAGATATACACAAGGAGTTTAGATGGGATTATTTAATTTTTTCAAGCAAGAGTTAGCTATTGATTTAGGTACAGCAAATACCTTAATCATTAAAGATGGGGAAGTAGTGGTGGATGAGCCATCCATTGTTGCCATCAATCGAAAGACTAATGAAACTATAGCAGTGGGTAAGAAGGCAATGATGATGCACGAGAAAACCCATGAGAATATAAAAACTATTCGTCCACTTAAAGATGGAGTAATTGCGGATTTCCAAGCTGCGGAGAGCCTTATCCAAGGTTTAATCGATATGATTTCTGAGAAGAAAAAATTCTTCACTCATTTAAAAATGGTTATCTGTATACCATCAGGGATTACAGAAGTTGAGAAAAGAGCCGTTTTTGATTCAGCAGATCATGTTGATTCTAAAGAGACATATTTAATTCATGAACCAATGGCGGCAGCACTAGGTATTGGTCTAGATGTGGAAGCACCTGAAGGAAATATGATTGTTGATATTGGAGGGGGAACCACAGAAATTGCGGTTATTGCACTATCAGGAATTGTGACTGATCAATCTATTCGGATTGCAGGTGATGAATTCACAAATGACATTATTGACTTTATGCGTCGCAAGCATAACTTGCTTATAGGCGAGCGAACAGCTGAAATGATCAAGATCAAGGCTGGAGCTGCAATGGAAGAAATTGAAAACCCACCAGATCCTGTTCCTGTAAATGGCCGAGACATGTTAACGGGTATCCCCAAACAAGTATTTACCGATTATAGTGAAATGGCAGAAGCGTTGGATAAATCCATCAGCAAAATAGAAGAAGCCGTTTTAAAAGCCTTAGAAGATACGCCACCTGAATTAGCATCAGATATTTTTGTTCAAGGTATTTACTTGACAGGAGGAGGCGCTTTGTTAAGAGGTTTGGATAAACGGTTAAGTGCAAAAACGAAACTAAAAGTTCATGTAGCAGAAGATCCGCTTAGAGCTGTTGTTAGAGGCACTGGACTGGCATTGCGAAATTCAGAAAGCTATTCTTTCTTAATAGATAGACAGAATATTTAGATTCAAGATTTATGAGAAACTTACTATTGTTTCTTGCTCGATACGGACACTTACTCCTCTTCTTATTTCTTGAGTTTATTTGCTTTTCTTTAATTGTCCAATTCAATGATTCACAAAATGAGACATGGATAAATTCTGTAAACCTGTACACAGGAAGAGTCCAAAGTAGAGCAGACCGGGTAAACGAGTATTTACGATTGCAACAAGTGAATGATAGTTTACTTTTAGAAAACAGTGCACTTCTTTCTCAGATTATTGATTTTAAAGTTGCTTTCAAAGACAATGCATACCAAGCCTTTGAATCAAAAGACACACTAATTCACACCATTATTCCATCCAGAGTTTGTGCTAAAACAATTCATCTACGAAATAACTTTTTCACTTTATGTAAAGGTGAAAACCATGGCATTGAAAAGGGAATGGGTGTCATTACATCAAATGGTTTAATTGGTGTTGTAAAAAGTGTACAAGAAAATTATAGCGATGTTATTTTATTGCTGCATTCACAGAGCAGAATTAGTGTTGCCATTAAGGATAAGGATTATTTTGGAAATCTTGTTTGGCAAAGTAATAATAAGAAGCGCATGAAGATGGAAGCGGTTCCTAAATATGCTAATTTGAATATTGGTGATACGATTGTTACATCAGGGTATAGTAATATTTTTCCAGGCGGATTATTGGTAGGCAAGGTTACTTCATTTGCACCTGAATCTGGAGGAAACAACTATGAAATTCAAGTTGAGTTGTTTAATGATATAGAGACTGCCGAGTATGTTTATGTTATAGATATATACAACAAAAAAGAAAGAGAATTACTTTTTTCAAATCAGAAAGGCAGTGGCTGATTCTATAAAATATATAGTACGTTTTGTTCTTATCATTTTGGTTCAAGTATTAGTCTTGAAACGAATAGACCTGAGCTATCAAAACTTTAATTATATACATATATTTATTTACCCTTTATTTTTACTCTTACTGCCTTTCAACTTTTCCAAATTTCTCTATTTATTAGTTGGATTTATTCTAGGAATCAGTGTAGATATATTTTACAATAGTTTGGGAGTTCATGCTTTTGCTACAGTGTTAGTAGCTTTCGTGAGACCTCAAGTATTACGATTTATTGAACCTCGAGAAGGATATTCAAAAGATACGGAACCGAGTATAAACAGACTTGGATTTTCATGGGTTTTGATATATACAAGTATATTACTGTTTATCCATCATTTCGTGTATTTCAGTATGGAGGTTTTCTCACCTCAATATCCCGTGGAAATAATATTACGAACCATATTTAGTTTTATAGTATCATTGATTATTATCATGTTGATACATTTCATCTTTCGTCCAAGAAGCTAAAATTCATTGAAACAACAAGTAGGAAGAAATACGATTATTATTCTGTTTTGTCTGATTTGCTTTTCAAGTTTAATCATTAAAGCTGGACAACTACAATTGCTGGATAGAAGATATGCGGAAATTGCCCAAAGAACGACATTGGACAAACTCACCTTATATCCTTCTCGAGGCTTAATTTTCGACAGAAATAAAGAACTACTGGTTTTCAATAATCCTGTTTATGAGTTAAAGGCAATTTATAATCAAGTTCCTGAAATTGATACGTCTTTGTTTTGTTCATTACTCGAAATTGAAGAAGAAACATTTGTAGAAAACTTAAATAAAGACTGGTCCTCAAGACAATTTTCAAAATCCACACCCTTTGTATTCTTAAGTAAAATTGATCCTGAAGTATTTTCTCGTTTTCAGGAGTTTTTACATGAGTTCCCTGGGTTCTATCCAAGCATTAGAAATATACGATCATATCCTCATCAAAATGCAGCTCATATGTTGGGTTATATGGGAGAAGTAGATCGAAAAGTTTTAGAAGATTCCATCCAATATCATTTAGGTGACTATATAGGAAAGACAGGTCTTGAGAAAACGTATGAATATTTGCTGAGAGGCAAGAAGGGATATAAGTATGTACTCAAGGATAATTTTGGAAGAGAAGTGGCATCACTTGATCAAGGCAGCTTAGATTCATTCCCAGAATCGGGTTTTGATCTAATAAGTACATTGGACCTAGAGCTCCAAAAATATGGAGAAGAACTCATGCAAGGTAAACGAGGGAGTATCGTAGCTATTGAACCTAAAACGGGTGAGATATTGAGCTGGATTTCTTCTCCGAATTATGACCCTAACTCCTTGAAACTAGGGAATAAGAGGGGAGAAAATTTTAAAAATTTATACCAAGACACGATAAATAAACCATTTCTAGATAGAGCTATAAACGCAAAGTACCCGCCAGGATCTATATTTAAGCCCATTTTATCCTTAATTGCTTTTCAAGAAGGTGTAAGCAAACCTTCTGATTATATCCCTTGTAATGGATATTATCAATACAAAACCTTTACGTATAAATGCCACGAGCATACGCCAACGAGTAATGTAAAAATTGCCTTACAACATTCTTGTAATAGTTACTTCTTTGATATGGTTCGAGATGTGGTTGAAATGGAAGGTTTTGATAATCCAGAAATTGGGCTGACAACCCTAAATAGATATCTAAGCAACTTTGGCTTGGGTAGACCTTTAGGTATTGACCATTGGAATGAAGGAAAAGGATTTGTGCCTACGCCTGCATTTTATAATAAGCTATATGATGATCCACACTCTAGGTGGAAGTCTACATATATAATGTCCATTGGAATTGGTCAAGGAGAGTTAGAATTAACGACTATCCAAATGGCAAACCTAGCGGCTATTTTAGCGAACAAAGGGCATTATTATACGCCCCATTTAGTAAAAGGGTTTGCGGAATCCAATCAACGTATTCCAGATCGTTTCAACGTAAAAAGGGAAGTCGGTATAGACCTCGAGCATTTCGATCCGGTATGGGAGGGAATGAGAAGAACCGTTCAATATGGTACCGGTTATTTGGCCAATGTCCCGGGGATTAGTATACTCGGGAAGACGGGAACAAGTCAAAACCCATTCGGTAAAGATCATGCAGTTTTCTTTGCCTTTGCTCCGGCGGAAGACCCCAAAATAGCCATTGCAGTGTATGTAGAAAATGCAGGTTTTGGTGGAGATTTGGCAGCTCCGATTGCAGGTCTTATGATAGAAAAATACATAAAGAGGGCGATTTCTCCTTTTATGAAAAATAAGGAAGCCATTATCTTAGCGAAAAATCTTCTATGATCATATCATGTATCGTGGCTGTTGATAAGAATGGAGCCATTGGTAAAGGCAATGATATACCTTGGTATCTGCCCGCAGACCTAAAGTATTTCAAAAAGCAAACGTTGGATCATCATATCATCATGGGACGGAAGTGTTACGATTCCATCGGAAGACCCTTGCCCAAACGAACGAATGTCATAGTAACTCGAAATCCCTTTTTTATTGTGAGTAACTGTTTAGTTACCCACAGTATAGAAGAAGCACTGTATATAGCAGCAGAAAACGGAGAAGAAGAAGTGTTTATAATTGGAGGTGGGATGATTTATGAAGCTAGTCAAGGACTTTGGGACCGATTATACCTTACTGAAGTAGATGTAGTAATTGCCGATCCTGATGTTTATTTCCCAGAAGTTGACCTGTCTGAATGGACCTTAGTTTCTGAAGACCCACACAAAAAAGATGAAAAGAACGAATTTGATTATACCTTTAAGGTATTCCATAAGGAATAATCAAATCATTAAAGAACATGACAACTTCCATTCGTGAAGCATTGCTTCACTATGTCTGGAAATGCAAACAATTTGATTTTAGGCAACTAAAGACTGAATCGGGTCTTCCGATCCAAATAAAGTCCTTAGGCCAACATAATCATAATGCAGGCCCAGATTTTCTAAATGCATCTATTCAAATAGGGAAACATCTCTGGCACGGTAGTGTCGAAATGCATATTAAAGCTAGTGATTGGTACAAGCATAAGCATCAATGGGACCCTTTTTACGAATCTGTAATTCTACATGTGGTTTGGGAAAATGATGCTTCGATTCACCATCCAAATGGAGAGCAAATACCCTGTTTAGAGATTAAGGAACAGGTTCCAAAAAGTATATTGGAGAACTATATTGACCTGATTGAGTCCAAGGGTACTATACCCTGCCAAGGTTTATTATCCAAGCAGGATCATGATTTAAGATATCTTGTACATCCTCATTTGATTATCGAAAAATGGCAATCTAAATCTCAGCAATATGAGCAAAGGTTGTATGAAAACAAACGAGATTGGGAGCAGCTTTTCTATGAGCAACTCATGTATTATTTAGGTGGCACAGTAAATAAAGCCACATTTTTAGAAATAACGCAAATCTTACCTTTTACATTAATCAAACGGTATAGACATGAAATTATCAATCTCGAAGCCTTGCTGTTAGGAGTAGCAGGGATACTTAGAGAATCGCATATTGATACAGATCTAAAAGGCCTAAAGAAGCATTTTATGTTTTTACAAAAGAAGCATGGATTACACTCTTTGCCGCCCACCTTTTTAAAATATTCAAGGATGCGACCCAATGCCTTTCCTACGATTAGACTAGTGTTGGCTTCCAAATTATTCCAAAAACAGGAAGGCTTATTTTCTAGTTTGATGAAGGCTAAAAGTGTGAAGCACATTAGAGAGTTATTATCAGTAAAGATAGAATCAGGTTTTTGGTATTCACACTATTCATTAAAAAGCAAATCCAATCCTCGAATGAAATCCATGGGTAATGACCTTATTGATATCTTACTGATCAATGTCGTTTTACCTATTCGCTTTTTATATGTTAAGACTCATTTTGCAGATAACCGACATTTACAAACTATTGAATGGTGTAGTCAGCTGAGTCCCGAGAAAAACCAGCTAACCAGGTACTTCTCTAGCCTTTCGCTAAGCCCTGAAAATGCGGCGGAATCACAATCTTTGATACATTTGAAAAAGGAATACTGTGAACAATATCGTTGTTTAGAATGTAGGATAGGTCATTACCTTTTAAAAACTGTAAATTGAGATATGATAGATAATATCATAGGACGAATTATTCTTTTTCCATTCTCTGTGTTGTATGGCTTAGGAGTGAGTACAAGGAATGTTTTATATGACCTAGGCATTTTGCGTGCTACTGCATTTAACCTTCCTGTAATTAGTGTTGGAAACCTTGCAATTGGAGGAACCGGTAAGACACCGCACATTGAATATTTAATTAGACTTCTTAGAGAGCATATAAATGTGGCGGTTCTATCAAGGGGTTATAAAAGAAAAACAAAGGGCTTTCGTTTGGTGTCTCATACGGACACAGCGGAACAAGTGGGCGACGAACCCTTGCAATTCAAATTTAAATTTAGAGATGCGGTTGTGGCCGTTTCCGAAAGTAGAATGGTCGGTGTTCCTGAAATTGTAAAACGATATCCACAAACACAGCTAGTGCTCCTAGATGACGCTTTTCAACATCGTTCGGTGATCCCAGGCTTGAATATTTTGCTGACGGATTACCACCGAGTTTACACAGATGATTTACTCCTTCCGGCTGGCCGCTTGCGAGAATATCCTAGTGCTGCAGAACGGGCCAATGTTGTTGTGGTAACTAAATGTCCAGATGACCTGGATCAGGCCGCTAAAGAAAGCTATAGAGAAAAACTAAAATTGAATAAGGATCAGCGATTATTCTTTAGTAAGTATAAATATTTTGAACCCTATTACTTATATGGTTTTGAGCGTAAAGCAGAGCTGAACCCAAATACAAAAGTGATGCTGCTCTCTGCGATAGCTAATGTAGACTACCTAGAAGCATACTTAGAAAGGAAAAGTGATTTGGTCCAGACTATTCGTTTTGAAGATCACCATTTCTTTACAGAGCGAGAGATGCATTCAATTAAGGAAATCTATGATGGTATTGAGGATCCTAATACCATTATAATTACTACTGAAAAAGACGCGACTCGATTAGACCTATTCCGATCTTTTTTGCTAGAAAACAATATTCCCATATTCGTTTTGCCTATCGAAGTTGAGATCCTATTTGGAGATGGGCCTATTTTTGATGGACTTATAAAAGACTTTTTAATAAACTTTACCGTCTAATAAGATATGGAAAGGTGGTTATGTTTGCTTTTTTGTATGTCAATGTCCATAATGGCCATTGGACAATCATCCAGATATGATAGGGATGATAGGTATGCCATGTTTAGTTTTCGACAGCAAACACTCCAGGCTAATTCCAATAATATACACCTAGCCTTCCGAAATATAGCCCGCAAAGATGTTTTGCAATTATTTGGTTCAGATACCTCCTTTAGGGCTAATTTGGTCTCTATTGATAATGGGGAATATATAGAAGATACCTTTCTTGATCTTTCAAAAAGAAAGAACTGGTTGCGTCATTTTTATAGAAAGAAGGGCCAGTTTTTTAGCCTAGAAAAAGAATCCTTTTCTGTAGCAGTAAACCCAATTGTAAACGCAAAACTGGGACTAGAAAGAGACAATGATTTTTTGATTTTTCAAAATACGAGGGGCTTTGAGTTACGAGCTATTGTAGATGATAAAGTATATTTCTATTCAAGTTTATTCGAAAACCAAAGTAGGTTTCCTAGTTACATAGACCGAGCAGCAAGAAAGGCACAAAGTATTCCAGGACAAGGTTTTTACAAGGCATATACGAGTACTTTTTCAGAAAACATTAAGGGATTTGATTATCTGAATGCGGTGGCTTACATAGGATTACCTGTGTCAAAACATATTAACCTTGAGTTAGGTCACGGTAATCATTTCATAGGGCATGGGTATCATTCCTTATTACTTAGTGATTTTGCGCATAATTATTTTTACCTCAGTCTAGATACGAGAGTTTGGAAGTTTCATTACAAGAATATCTTCGCTGAGCTTACGCCACTAAGCACGCGTTTAAGCCCCACAGGTTTAGTACCTAAAAAGTATATGGCCGCCCATTATCTAAGTTATAAGCCAGCTAAGAATATTGAATTAGGACTTTTTGAGACGGTCATCTTTGGAAGGGAGGATCATTTTGAATTTCAATATCTGAATCCAATAATTTTATATAGGACTGTTGAACAGTTTCTAGACAGTCCTGATAATGTGATGATAGGACTAAATGCACGATGGGATTTGTGGTCCTCATTTAGTGTATATGGGCAATGGATGATAGATGAATTTAAAATTGACGAATTTCTTTCCAGTGATCAATGGTGGGGAAATAAGTATGGACTGCAGTTTGGTTTATTCTATCCTAATGTAGCCGGTGTCAGTAATTTGGATATAAGAATAGAGTATAACCGCGTAAGACCGTATATGTACTCACATCATATTCCCCTCAGCGAATTAGCTAGCCAAACCACCGCTAGTTATAGTCATCATGGTCAAGCAATGGCGCACCCCTTAGGCGCTAATTTTTCTGAGTATATCTTGGTGGCCGATTATTATCTAAAAGAAAAATGGTCTTCCCGTTTTATTGTTAGTTCTGCTCAAAGAGGTGTCAATACCAGTAACATAAATTACGGTTCTGATATACTCATTTCCAATGATACTAGACTGTCGGATTATGGCATAGATCATTTACAAGGAATCGCTGAACGCATTTTTCACTCCAGCCTTGATATAAGTTATGAGTGGGCACACAATATGTATATTGACCTTCGGGTGGCTACCCATGATATCATTCGTGAAATGAGTACAACAAATTCTCTGTATTTTGGAGGAGGGGTACGTATGAATGTGTCTAATTATAGAATAGAGTACTAATGGCAGAACGAGTATACCATAGTGATGAAATCAGTCTGAAAGAGATTGTTTTAAAACTACAAGATTATGCTAACACCTTATGGCATAGAAAATGGCTAATTGCCGCAGTGGCTATACTCTTTGCCGCTGGTTTTGCCATCCGTAACACCCTTACATCGCCGGTTTTTCCCGCAAAACTCACCTTCATGATAAACGAAGACGACGCAGGATCAAAATTAGGTTTAGGAGGAATATTAGGGCAATTCGGTTTAGGTTCGTCAGGTACAGAATTTAACTTAGATAAGGTGCTCGAGTTGTCAAAGTCTAGAAAGATCTCTCAAAAAGCCCTCTTCAATGGCATTGAAATTAATGGTAAGAAAGACTTCTTGGCTAATCACTTGATTTTCTATTTAGACAGTTTAGGAACCTGGGGTAAACGCTCCTTGCACAAAGAATGGTTTGGTCCTGAAGAACGACTACCCTTAAAGGGCTTTACATTCAGTAAAGATAGTTTAGATAGTAAAATAGAAAATAAGGCACTGAAGAGTTTACATACCTTTCTTGTTGGGAACAGTGATGCGGGCATCGACGCTATCGTCGAGTCTGAATATTCAGAAACTTCTGGGATAATGTCCCTCAAATCAACAACAGAACATCCAGCCTTATCGGTAAACCTTACCCAATATTTATTTGATGAACTGAGTGAATACTATATCAAAAAGACCATTGAAAAGCAAAAGCATACTTACGATATTCTTAAGGATAAAACAGATTCTATCTCGACAGCCCTTTCTTCCGCTCAGTATTCACTGGCCAACTTTAAGGATAGGAATCAAAACATATTTTCTCGGACCGAAAGCATTACTGAGAATAAGCTAATGCTTGAAATTCAGAAGCTAACAGTAATGTATGCTGAAGCCGAAAAAAACCTTCAAGTAGCAGATCTCTCTCTAAAGAATAAGACACCTTATATTCAAATGATAGATGAGCCGCTCCTGCCAATAGCCCCTAAAAAACCTTCCATTATTCAGGCATTGATTAAGGGCTTGTTATTAGGTTTATGCTTAGGTGTCGTATTTGTTTTACTGAAGAAAATAGTGCGCGACTCACTCAACAACTAGCATTTTTGTATAAAATTGAGTAATTTTATTACTCAATTATGTTAGAGGCTTTAATATCATCTAAAACCAGAATAAAACTATTACTCAAGTTTTTTCTCAATAGTAAGACAAAATCCTACCTGCGAGGTTTAGAGTCAGAGTTCGGTGAGTCCAGTAATGCTATCCGAGTAGAACTTAATAGATTTGAGAATGCGGGTATGTTGCGATCCTTTACTAAGGGCAATAAAAAGTTCTTTTCCGCAAATACGGATCACCCATTGTATGATGAGGTTCACAATATTCTTTTAAAATACATTGGCTTTGACAAGATTATAGACAATGTGATCAATAGGATGGGGGATTTAGAAAAAGTATATGTAGTCGGTGATTTTGCAAGAGGATCTGATAGTAGCATTATTGATTTGGTTTTCATAGGCGACATAAATAAGTCATATCTAATTCAATTAATAGAGAAGGTGGAAAAACTGATAGAGCGAAAAATCAGATACGTGTCTTACAATCATGAAGAAGGCGTAAAAATAGATTTATCAGAGCACCATCCAGATGCTCTTTTACTTTGGGAATGCAATGAATAATCACGAGGTTTATATACATCCATCAGCCATTGTAGATAATGGCGCAAGCCTTGGCTCTGGCACTAAGGTATGGCACTTTTGTCATGTGATGCCTTCCGCTATTTTAGGTAAAAACTGTTCTTTAGGCCAAAATGTATTTGTAGCAAATAAAGTGACATTGGGCGATAATGTACGTGTACAAAACAATGTCTCTATCTATGAAGGTGTCATCTGCGAATCAGATGTTTTTTTAGGCCCTTCCATGGTGTTTACCAATGTTATAAATCCCAGGAGTGGCGTGTCTAGAAAAGAAGAATATAAAAAAACAATAGTAAAAAAAGGAGCAAGTATTGGCGCAAATGCGACTATAGTTTGTGGTAACACCATTGGGCAATATGCGTTTATAGGAGCCGGAACCGTAATTACACGGGATGTGCCCAATTATGCGCTTTTTGTCGGGAATCCAGGCAAACAGATTGGCTGGATGAGTGAGCATGGAGAGCGCTTGCACTTTGAAAATGGTACCGCTTTGTGTCCGGGGACTGGGGACCGATATATATTACAAAGTGGAGCGGTTAAAAAGGAATCAAAAGTATGAAGACCGGGATTATAGGATTAGGACATATAGGTAAAAAACATCAACAAGCGATTGACCTCATTGAAGGTGTGGAAGTAGTAGCTGGGGTGGACCAATGGAATTCAGAAATGTTACAAGGGCAGCCAGTCTATTCCGAGCTAAGTGATATGATATCTAATCATCCAGACATAGAGGTGGTCGCCGTATGTACACCAAATGGTCTTCATAAGGAACATAGTCTATCGGTTATAGAACACGGGAAACATGTAATTTGTGAAAAGCCAATGACTACCTCAAAGCGAGATGCTGAGGAATTAATTAATGCAGCGCTCCACAGCTCAAGGTATATATTTTGTGTCATGCAAAATCGATTTTCACCCATTAGCCAATGGTTGCATGATATAGTTAACTCAGAACTACTTGGTGAGATTTATAGTGTTCAACTTCAGTGTGCGTGGAATAGAGATGAGCGCTATTATACCTCTGGAAGCTGGCATGGCAGCCAAGACTTAGATGGCGGCACCCTTTTTACCCAGTTTGCCCATTATGTTGATTCTCTGTATTGGTTATTTGGGGATTTGGAGATTACCTCTGCTCGATTTGAAAACTTCAATCATAAGGATATGATCGACTTTGAAGATACAGGGATGTTTGATTTTAGTTTTGGAGAAAGAGCCTTAGGACACTTTTTTTATACTACCTCAGTTTGGGACAAGAACATGGAAAGTTCAATGAGTATTTTGGCTGAAAGAGGTGCCATAAAAGTAGGTGGGCAATATATGAATGAATTGAGCTATTGCCATATTCAAGATTACACAATGCCTACATTGGCCCCATCCAACAACATAGAAAATCTATCCAAGATTTATAAAAATGCTAAGAAGGTATTGCGTTCAGGCGATAAGGTTATGACCAATGCCATGGATGGCCTTAAGGTTGTAGAGATTATTGAGAACATATATAAATTTAGAAAGGGCTAATGGAGCTAGGGCAGAAAAATTGGTATGCTATCTATACTCGTTACCGATGTGAAAAGAAGGTGATGGAAACCATGCTGTCTAGAAACGTGGAGGCTTATACACCTCTACTTACGAGAAAAGTGCAATATTCTAAAAAGGTAAAAACACACCATTATCCCTTGTTGCCAAATTATGTTTTTGTTAGGATATCCGATGCTGAGAAAATTAAAGTATTGAATACACAGCATGTAGTTTCATTTGTAATGATAGGCGCAGAACTTCCGAAAGTCCGTCAGCAAGAAATTAACTGGTTAAAGAAAATAGTGGGAGAGAATCAGGCTGTAGAGGTATTACCTAAGCTTGATGCGATAGGAGAGAAAGTAGAAATAGTTTCTGGAGCACTAACTGGCCTTAAAGGGCAGTTGGTTCAGATCAATAATAAAAAGGAATTTATAGTCAAACTTGAGTCAATGGCTTTTAACCTTAAACTTAGTGTAGAAGCCACTCAATTAAGACTTATTCCTTCTCGAGTAGCATAATGGCTACTCATATAAAGTATATCCTTAATAGGTAGCCATTTGCGACCCTAATTGGACGAAGTCTAGGTACCATAAGGCCTTAAAACTGCCTGAAAATTAGGGCTAAATAAAATATTGAAGCATCTTTGCACACTTTATGAAAGCAAGCAACATACATCCGATTTTTGACAAGCTTTTGCAGCGTTCAGACAAAGAACAATTTCTGAACCAAAAGGCTAAAGTTATTTGGATGACCGGATTATCAGGATCAGGCAAAAGTA
The DNA here is from genome assembly GCA_020629315.1 of Saprospiraceae bacterium. Taxonomy (GTDB): domain Bacteria; phylum Bacteroidota; class Bacteroidia; order Chitinophagales; family Saprospiraceae; genus JAHDDO01. The sequence goes on from JAHDDO010000013.1 coordinate 59,638, forward strand.
CCATTGCACAAGGTTTAGAATCCATGCTTTTTCAGAAAGGGTATTTCACCCAAGTGCTCGATGGTGATAATACACGTTCTGGCATAAATAATAATCTAGGTTTTTCTTTGGAAGACCGAGAGGAAAATGTTAGACGTATTGCTGAAGTTTCAAAATTATTCCTAAATGCAGGCGTGGTCTGTGTTAACTCCTTTGTAAGTCCGACATATCAAATCAGACAGTTAGCAAAAGATATCATTGGTGAGGAGGATTTCTTAGAAATTTACATAAATGCACCACTAGAAGTTTGTGAAGCTAGAGATGTAAAAGGCTTATATGCTAAGGCAAGAGCGGGTGAAATAAAAGGATTTACAGGTATTGACTCGCCATTTGAAGAACCTAAAACGCCTTTTATGGAAATCAGAACAGATCAGATTTCTTTAGAAGAGTCTGTTGAAAATATATTCGAAAAAATAGCACCGTTAATCGGTCCTAAATAAATAGACATGAATTATCATATTAATCATTTACAGGAACTGGAATCAGAGTCCATCTTCATTATGAGGGAGGTGGCTGCAAAATTTGAGAATCCAGTACTAATGTTTTCTGGTGGAAAGGATTCTATCCTTATGGTACACCTAGCCTATAAAGCGTTTTTTCCTGCGCGAATACCTTTTACTCTATTACACATAGACACAGGTCATAACTTTGATGAAACTATCAAATTTAGAGACGATTTAGTGGCTAAGACTGGAGCAAAACTTATTGTTGGTTCTGTTGATGAAGCCATTAAAAATGGATTGGTCACCGAAGAAAAAGGATTTAATGCAAGCCGAAACGGTTTACAAACAGCAGTTCTTTTAGACGAATTAGAAAAAGGAAAATTTGATGCGGCTTTAGGAGGCGCTAGACGAGATGAAGAAAAAGCACGAGCTAAAGAACGAATCTTTTCGCATAGAGATGAGTTTGGTCAGTGGGATCCAAAAAACCAAAGACCGGAACTGTGGAATCTGTTCAACGCCAAACACAATATGGGCGAGCACTTTAGAGTATTCCCAATTAGCAATTGGACAGAATTAGATGTATGGCAATATATAGCCATGGAAGAAGTAGACCTTCCTAATTTATACTTTGCTCATGAACGTGACGTATTCGAACGTGATGGTACTTTATTAGCGGACTCCGTGCATATAATGAAGCGACCAGAAGAAACTGTATTTAAAGAAACCGTTCGATGTAGAACCATTGGTGATGTTACTTGTACTGGAGTATGGCGGTCCAATGCCAAAACAGTTGAGGACATTATTGATGAGATCGCAACTACACGTATGACAGAACGAGGCGGTCGAACCGATGATAAGCGAAGCGAAACAAGTATGGAAGACAGAAAAAAATTAGGTTATTTCTAAACGTAGCAGTAAACAATTATGGCAAATTTCGAATCAAGCGAATTACTAAGATTTACAACGGCAGGAAGCGTTGATGACGGAAAATCAACACTTATTGGTCGTTTATTATACGATAGCAAATCCATTTATCAGGATCAGATGGAAGCCGTAGAAAAAGCGAGCGCTAGACGTGGTGAAGAAGGCGTAAATCTGGCTTTATTAACGGATGGCTTGCGATCAGAAAGAGAACAAGGTATCACCATTGATGTGGCCTATAGATACTTTTCTACCCCTAAACGTAAATTCATCATTGCGGATACACCAGGTCATATTCAGTATACCCGAAACATGGTTACTGGAGCATCTACAGCGAATGTAGCATTGGTGTTAGTCGATGCAAGGAACGGAGTAGTGGAGCAAACTAGACGACACGCCATCATAGCCTCGTTATTACAAATTCCTCACTTAGTGGTTTGTATTAATAAGATGGATTTAGTGGACTATAAGGAAGAAGCATATAATAACATCCAAAATGAATTTGAAAAATTCGCTGCTAAATTGGATGTTAAAGATGTTCACTTTATTCCTATTTCTGCACTAATGGGAGATAATGTAGTACACAGATCTGATAAAATGCCTTGGTTCCAAGGACAGACCTTAATGTACTATTTAGAGAATGTACACATAGCTAGCGACCATAACTTTATTGATGTCCGGTTTCCAGTTCAATATGTAGTTAGACCATATAGTGATGAATATCATGATTATAGAGGCTACGCAGGACGTGTAGCTGGTGGTACCTTAAAAGTAGGGGATGAAGTAACCTTATTGCCTACTGGATTCACAAGTAGTATTAAAAGTATTGATGGTCCGGCTGGTGAACAAAAAGAAGCTTTTCCTCCACAATCTGTAGTCATTCAATTGAATGATGATATGGATCTAAGCAGAGGAGACATGATCGTTAGGCCTAATAACCAACCAGATATTATTCAGGACATTGATGTTATGTTATGTTGGTTTTCCAGTGATAAGACTTTACAGGAAAGAGGAAAGTATAGCTTACTCCATACAACACAAGAAATGCGTTGTGTAGTGAAAGAAATCAAATACAAGTTGGATATAAACACATTGCATAGACAAGAAGACGATAAGACTATCGGAATGAATGACATTGCAAGAGTGGCTATCCGTACAACTAAACCTTTATTTGCTGACGAGTATCGGAAAAACCGAAATACAGGCAGTATTATTCTTGTTGATGAAGGAACGAATAATACAGTTGCTGTAGGTATGATTATTTAATCAAGCTTGAATCACAAGTCTTTATTTATTGGATAGACTACTGAAAAGTGGTTTCAATGTATTACTACTGCGGATACTAGGCGTAGTGCTACTAATGCTATTAACATGGTTGATGACTTTTCACTATGGAGCCGCAGCGTATGGTGAATTCACTATCTTTTCGGTCTGTGTTCAGATTATCAGCATCCTATCTGTATTAGGTTTAGATCAATACACCTTACGACAAGTATCAGCTAAAAATGAAGACGTTTCCTTAATAGGAAATAGCATGTTGTTTAGCTTTATAAGTATAGGAATCTTCTTTCCCATTTTTATGATGCTCAACCATTTCATAGGATTAATTCGATCTGAATATTTGATTTATGCAGCACTTTCAACGGTATTTTTAAGTCAAATTCGAATTATAGCAGAAGTACTGAGAGCCCGAGAAAAACCAGCACTACATGCATTAATATCAAATGTGTTGCTATCTGGAATTAGCATCCTATTACTTTGTTTTTTCTATTTCAGAAATGAAAGCTGGTCCATAGATCTTGAGATAGTATACTTGCTTTCTATGCTCTTGGTATTTATTGCTGCAATGGCTGCTATGGCAGCTAAAGTCAAATTAAACATAGACTTTTCAACAATAGAACATCAATTGAAACAAGCCTTTCCATTCTTATTGGTAGGTTCAATAATGATTCTTAATGAGTGGGTAGACAAGATATGTTTAAAGACCTTGAAAGATAATACAGAAGTAGGCATTTACTCTTTATGTTATCGACTAACCCAGTTTGTTGGATTTCCGTTGATAGCATTTACTATTTCTTTAGCACCCAAGGTAGCCCAAGGCTTTGCGAATGGAAATGCGGAGGCTATCAAGAAGACGGTTCACCCATTGAGTAGAATGGCTTTATTCTTTGCAGTAGTCAGCTCATTATTTTTGATTTTGGGAAGACAATGGATACTTCCATTCTTTGGTGCTGAATTTTCTGATGGCTTCCTCTGTCTTATACTTTTAACCATTGCTCAACTCTTTAGTGTCCTTTGTGGACCTGTAGGCATGATAATGAAAATGACAAATGGGGTAAAAGTATTTCAGTGGATAATACTATCATCAGTAATACTGAATGTGATCCTCAACCTCATTCTGATACCAAAGTATAGCATAAATGGAGCCGCGTTTGCCAGCCTGTGTTCTTTTATATTATTGAACGGGTGGTCGGCCTTATGGATCAAGCGGCGAATGGGATTCTTTGCCATATACTAAATGACAAGTTTACGAAATAAGGCCGTTCATGGAGCTAAGTGGCAGGTGTTAGCAGTAGCGTGCCAAGCCATTATCACCTTAGTTACGATGGCAATCTATGCGAGATTTATATCAAAAGAATCGTTTGGGCAATTTGCGATCGTTAATGTCTTCATGTTATTTGTTATCTCAATCACAGAATTCGGATTAGGAGCTAGTTTAGTTCAGCTTAAACAATTCAAACAAACACATATTTCATTTGCGTTCTATGGCAGTTTGGCATTAGGGCTTATTGCCTTTACCGTCTTGTATGCTAGCTCGCCTTGGATTACCCAGTTTTATGATAATCAATTTGATCCTTTAGTGCTACAGGTTCTTTCGCTCAATTTGATAATACGAAGCGCTGGAGTTGTGTCACAATCACTATTAATCAGAAATTTTGATTTTAAAAAGTTGTTCCTATCCATAGTATTGGCCAATGGAATTGGTGGACTTGGACTAGGTGTATGGATGGCGTATCATGACTTCCAAATATGGGCATTGGTATATTCCCTTTTAGTTATAAATGGATTGATAGTTTTGCTTAATTACGTATTTACTCGGCATTCTGTTAGACCCGTGTTTTCTCGAGCTGACAGCACTCAAGTCTTATCTTTTGGAGGCGGATTAACGGTTATGAAATTAGTAAGTCAATTAGGAAACTCGATTGATAAACTGATCTTAGGGAAATATGTCCCGATGCAAGCAGTAGGTTTTTATGAAAGAGCATTCTACATCTCGAACTTACCTAAGGTTTACCTAGCCAGATCAGTAGACAATGTGCTATTCTCTACCTTGGCAAGAGTGCAAGATAACAAGCGAAAATTGGCAGATGGATATTTAAACACTCTTACCCTAATCTCATTATGTATGAGTGTGATCGCGACCAATTTGTTTTTTTTTCCCGACTGGTTCGTGACTATTTTATTAGGTTCTAACTGGGAAGAGGCGGTACCTATTTTGCAGATATTTTCTATCTATGCCTTTCTCATAATCTTTGTAAAATTCTCAGACACTGTTTTGAAAGCGTTGAATAAAGTGTGGGGTGGGTCTATTATTAAAGGTCTCTTCACAGTCAGCAAGTTTTGCATAATTTTGGCTTTAGTCTATGCCCCTTTTCGCACGATTGCAATAGGTGCCGTGGCTGCTTATGCTATACATGCTATATTGATGCTTTTATATGTTTCAAAAATAGCAAGCATTCGGCTTTCTGATTTTTTAGATGCATTCTATCCAGTGTTCATTTTGTTTTCCATTCTTGTCGTTAAGAACATAGTCATACTTTTCTTTGGATGGTCCAATGTCCTTTTTGTTTTTATGACCTCATTACTAGTAGATGCTATTCTGCTGCTAAGCAGTTTTATTTGGATGAGGAATATATTTAAACCAGGCTTTTTACCCTTCGTAAGAAGTTTTTTACAATGGGTCCCCGATAGATTCGCTACACGCATTGATGAGTTATGGTTTCGATAATTTTTGAAGTATAAGTGAAGTTTGTTTTCCTCATATATATGCCTCGTTCTGGTTCTACTTTATTAAATGATCGCTTAGCTAGGTATTCCAATGAATTATTCTGTTTGCCAGAATGGAAAGGCTTGGAAATAGTACAAGTAAACAGGAATCGATTAGCAAACATCTCCGCAGAACAGATTTTGCAATTATTACAGACAGATCCTAGATGGCCATCACTCCAGATAATTGATGATACAGCCATCCAAATTTTGAATGCAATAAAAGAGAAAAACCCTGCGTCGGTCTTTACCTCGATCGTTTCTCATTTAATCAGAAGAGAGCAAAGAAACCCTCAAGTCGTAGTCGCAAAAAATGGGACAGCGATATGGTTAAAAGATGAAATTATTCGAGACTTTCCGGATGCTTGTTTTCTTCATATTCATAGAGATCCAAGAGCTGTCATTTCAAGCATGATGTCAAATTATTCTGCCTTTAATGATGGCGCTAGATTTAGTTATAAAAACGAGTGGGGCTTGATAAACAAATACAATAACTATAGGAAAGATGTAAAAAGAATTGATGCATCTAGAATAATGGAAATTGCCTATGAAGATGTTATGGCTGACGAAGCTATAGTTCTGCAAGAGATAGCAAACTACCTAGGTGTAAAACGGGCCTCATCAAGCTCATGGTTTTCGCGAAGTGAGAAAGAAAAGCTACTTCATAAAAATGTAGACACAACGAATAACCCGGCTATAAATGAAGCATGGAAAACATCCCTTGACAATAAAGCTGTTGCATTGATAGAAAGGTATTGTGAACCATATCTGCAAAGTAACAAGCAAGCCTCAGGAGTTCCTATTAGCAATTATCTGCGTAGACAGCAATTAGCAAACATGATTAGTCCTATGTACCGAATGGGAAGAGCTATAAAAAGATATAGTCATCCTAATCGATGGCATGAATTATGGCATAGAATACGATTTCTTTGGAAAAGCTAGGTACTAAAACATTCTTGATCATTATCGGAGCGGCACGCTGTGGCACGACCTCTTTATTCCATTATTTTTCTCATCATCCAGATATAGAATCTTCTAGAGTAAAGATGACGGGTTTCTTCTTGGATAAGGATTATCCTAAGGGATATATTCCAGGAAAGAATAAGTATAATGAAGAGAACCCAGAAGACTATTTACTATTTTTTCAGAACCAAAAAAAAGGGATGTTTATAGAAGCTAGCCCTGATTATTTATATGATGAAAAGGCAGCTCTGAAAATTAAGTCCTTTAAAAATAAGACGGGCGCCAATGTGGTATTGCTATGTCTTTTACGAAATCCGGTGGATCGCTTCATTTCTGCATACCATAACCTTAGAAAGTTAAGCTTGATCGAATCGAATGTAAGCTTGAAAGAATGTATCAAACACCAATCAAAAGATTACCATTCGCCACTTGAAAGTTCCGCCTTGTGGATGGGTAAATATCAAGAAAGATTACTCCCATACCAGCAGTTATTTTCTGAAGAAGAAATAGTCTACATTAAGTATGAAGATTTAGTAAATCAACCTAGAGTAATAGTTTCAAAAGTTCTTAGCAAGCTTGGATTGAGTGATTCTTGCTACCAACAATATACATTTGAAAAGCACAATAGCACGTCCCTAGCACCGCCAACGAAGATGCAAAGAAACTATCTAAAGATTAGAAAGTGGATAGTGGCAAAAACGATAAACTACCCACAACTATTCGGCGGGTTCAAAATGATTGGCAAACGACTATCAAAACAGATATTTGAGAATCAAAAAGACTCGGCCATTGAGCCGTATAAAGAAGAAAGAAAGTTATTAACTTCCTTGTATGAAGAGGAATTGGAAAATATGGAAAAAATAGATTTTATCTAATGCCCTTTGCTACTTCAGCACAAGACATTTTACGCTACAGAAGCCATCGAAGAGTACATCGATTCTTTCGGAATAGAGCATTGGACCTTATGGGTTTCATGCAGTCTCCGCACCAGGAAGCCAGGCTTAGTTTTCTTTCGTTTCATTTTCTATTTGAAGACGAGCACGACAATTTCAGACGACTACTAGAATATGTCTCTAATCACTTTTTGGTAGTAAGTTATAGTGAAGCCGTACGTTTAGTAAAAGAAGGCGGTATAGAAGAAAACACAGTTTGTTTTTCGGCAGATGATGGTTTTGAGAACTATCTAGAAGCAGCTAGAATAATGAATGAGTTTGATATGTCCGGCTGTGTTTTTGTTTGTCCCGGCATTGTGGGAGTAAGGGATTTTGCAAGCATCAAAACCTTTAATAATGATCGCCTAAAAGGACCCGCTCTACCCTTTATGGATTGGGATCAAATTTCTGAGGTGATTGAGCTAGGGCATGAAGTTGGCAACCATAGTATGGATCATTTAAACTTAGGAATTATAACGGAAGAGCAACTAAGCCATCAGATTACAGAAGCCCATAAACATATTGTAGATCGATTGGGAAGCTGTACTCATTTTGCGTGGCCGTATGGAAAACCAGCTACAGTACAGGATGCATTATTTCCCATATTGAAAAGCTTAGATTATGATTCTGTTGCGTCTACTATTCGAGGCCATTATTTGGATAGAGATCACGAACTGGTATACTTGAAAAGAAACAACTTTGAACCTTATTGGCCATTGAACCACACAAAATATTTCCTTCATTCAGACAGGTATGCCTAAAGGATTAGCTAGATATAAACTGTATAGCATTTTCTTTATCATCTGTTTGATATCGAGCTCTAGGTTTTGGGAGTTTGGCTCCTCTGACGAAATTGATACAAATGCCTTACCCATTGTGGTCCTTGCCGTGCGAATAATCCCGCTTTTAGTATTATTCGCGATTTTATTTTTTGATGACCTTTTACATCAATGTAGGGCTCTATTAAATTATGTGCGACCCTTTTACTTGGTGGTTCTTTTATTTCTAGGCATTTCATTTCTTTCGTCTTTTCTAGTCTACGGTGAGGTCTATTCGGCATGGAAGACCACAGAACTTATAGTTATTAGTTATCTGGGTGTCCACTTATATACTAGTACAAGGGCTGGGTTATTTACGGCGGAAAAGGTATATATCTTAAGGCAATATTTTTCAGCTGTTTTGATCATTGCCATCGTCATGATTATTGCTGCTTTATTATATCCTGAAATAGCTTTTCGCTTCGGTTCATTTCAAATGGAATCGGTTATTCCTCCGATGAATTCCAATTCGCTAGGCTTTTTTGCCTTAGGTTCATTGTTATACTTTTACTTCATTCCCTTTAAAGAAAGCAGAATACGTTTTGTAGTTATTATGTATCTACTGTTATTGATGATTCTATCTTTATCAAGAACCGCATATATCGCTTTCTTTTTCATAATTATATTGTTTGTTTTACGGAATACCATCTCGCTATTTAGGACACAACGAATTAGGAAAACCCGCTTAGCAGGTTTCACTATTGTATTTCTATTGTCTACTAGCTTTTTGATTTTTAATGGCCAGCAGGTAGTAGATAGTATAACTAAAGGTCAAAGCACAGAGGAATTAAGTAATTTATCTCACAGAATTTTCACCTGGCAAGCAGCAGCCAAATCAATTAGTCAAAAACCGATATTTGGCTATGGGCTTGTCGCAGAGACAAGGAAGCTGGTGGAAAAGTACCCATACCTTGTAACCTATAAACAGGACTCTATTGGTAATGCACATAGCAGTATCTTTGAAGTATTATTGGCAGCCGGAATATTCGGTGGAGCACCCTACCTTTTGTTCTTATTTTATCTATTTATCAGATCATGTTGGTACATAGTTTTTAATTGGGCCAAAACCAAAGAAACTGGCTTTCATCTTTTTGCCTGCAGCTTTATGATCGCTATGTTTTTTAGGTCATTGACAGGCTCGGCTCTAGCCATGTTGAGTTTCGACTTTATAAGTATTATCCTCATTTACAGTTTAGCCTTATTCCCTTGGCAAGCCAAACACACATGATTCAGGCGATAATTAGTTATGCTAAAAAGAATAAAGGAGTTACTTGGCTAAGGACTAGTTTCCCCATGCTGTTTTTGTATCTGGTAATAAAGCCATTGAATCTTTTTAGGTTCAAAAAAGAAAAGAGGCTGTTGAAAAACAAGATTACGGAGTGGCCAAACAAGCCAAGTGTTATTTTATATACTACCCACAAATGTGCTTCGACATACACGACTACTTTATTAGCTGAAATATGTGCGAAGAATGAATTTCACACCATTGACCTTGAAGCATTTTTAGCCTTGCACGATAAAGACATACTCAGTTTTCCCGAGAAAAATCAGTCTTTGATGCCTATGTTGGATAGACCTGAGGGTTTTTATTTTGGTCCAATGCGATACTTTTTTCCATTTACAAATCAGTCATCAAGCAAGAAAATTTTAGTACTACGGGACCCACGTGATGTACTTACTTCATATTACTATTCTAAGCTTCACAGCCATATCGTAATCAACAAACAGTTTGCTAACGAACGAGCCTACTTTAAGGATTATAGTATTGATGAATTCGTTTTAGAGATGCTGCCTGATATTAAAAAACGTTATTCAGATTATATAGAAAAATTACTGAGCCAACCTTCGGTTTTGATCAATTCGTATGAAAAAATGATTGGTGACTTTGATACTTGGCTACGTGATTTAATTGATTTTGTTGACCTGCCAGTTTCAGACGAATGGATCAAAAGTGTCAAGGATAAAAGAATAACTAAACCCAGTGGGGATAAAAATCAGCATATTAGAAGTATTCAGCCCGGAGATCATAAGAGAAAACTGAATCAAGAAACCATAACGTTGTTAAACATTGAATTGAAGGATATCCTTCAAACCTTAGGTTATGCCGAAGCCTAAACTTTTGCATATTACAGAAGAAGCAAGAGGCGGGGGACCGCTAAAGATAATTGTCATGATTGCTGAGGCATTGCATCCCGTTTTTGATGTTGAAGTAGTTTATGGAAAAGAGGATGCCGAAGAGTTTGCTAACATCCTAAATGTACAGGGTATAAAAGCTGATGGAATTTCTCTTCATAGATTAACTAAAGACCCATGGCATTTAATCAAGTATTGTTTGCTATTTCCTTTTGAAGTGATACGATTATTTTTTTTGATTAGGCGAAAGGATCCAGACTTGATTCACATACATAATGCATACCAAATAAAAGGCTTGCTTGCGGGAAAAATGGCCGGTAAATCAATTATATGGCACCTACATGACACGCAGTCTCCTCGTATGGTGGAACGGCTCTTTAGCTATTTTTCTTCTTGGGTAGATGGGTTTATTTATTCATCTTATAGGACCCAGTCTTATTACCACAGTTTGCGAATACCCACAAAGACCCAAAGACAAAGTGTAATACAATCTCCCATCGATGTAGAGCGATTTGCCCCGGGCAAAACAAGGAAACAGAATGATGTTTGTCAGTTTGTAAGTGTAGCGTACATTAATCCTAACAAAGGATTTCATAATCTGATAAAGGGGGCCATTGAACTACAAAAGAAAACGAAAAAAACATTTGCCATCGAAATTGCAGGCCCAGTGTTAGAGAATCAGAGCCGTTATTTTAAATCCCTGCAGCAACAATTAGAACCAAACCTGCCTATTCACTTTAGTGGTAAAATAGAAGAAGTGCCAGAGTTGTTGAATAGAAAGGACTGTTATATCTGCTGTAGCGACTTTGAGGCTAGCCCCATTGCCGTTTGGGAAGCACTTTCTATGGGTAAATACGTTATTTGTACAGATGTGGGTGATGTAAGCATGATAATCGATGAGCCAGATATAGGGCAAGTAATTCCTACAGGTGATCCAATGGCCATCATGGAAGCTATGCTATTTTTCCTGTCATATGAAGATGATGTTGAAAAGAGATTGAAGCGCAGAGCTAAAGTTATAGAACACTTTGAAAGTATTAATATCCTTTCTCAATACAGAAAAGCATATGAAGAACTCATATAATAGGTTTACATATATAAAATTTATAAATATATCTTTACAGTTTAATTTCTGGATATGAAAAAAGCATTAGTATGTGGCGCTGGCGGATTTATAGGGGGTCACTTAGTAAATCGTTTAAGAGATGAAGGGTATTGGGTAAGAGGTGTTGACCTTAAGGAAAATGAATTTGGAAATACGCATGCCGATGAATTTCACTTAGGCGACTTGCGAGATCCCAAAGTAGCTAAGTCAATGGTAGAAGGTATGGATGAGGTATACCAGTTGGCGGCAGATATGGGAGGAGCCGGTTATATTTTTACTGGAGACAATGATGCCCACGTTATGCATAACTCCGCCTTATGTAATCTAAATGTGTTAGATGCAAGTTTACATGCTAATGTTGGGAAAATCTTTTATTCCTCTTCAGCCTGTATGTACCCCGAGTACAATCAGATGGATCCAGACAACCCAAAATGTGCAGAGGACTCTGCATATCCAGCTATGCCAGATAGTGAGTATGGATGGGAAAAATTATTTTCTGAAAGGTTGTATTTGACATACAATCGTAATCATGGGATCGAAGTTCGAGTCGCCCGTTTTCACAATATATTTGGACCACAAGGTACGTGGACAGGGGGTCGTGAAAAAGCACCTGCAGCGCTGTGTAGAAAAGTAGCAGAAACTCCAGAAGGAGGAAGTATAGAGGTATGGGGTGATGGTTTGCAAACACGATCTTTTCTTTATATCGATGAATGTGTAGAGGGTGTCCGAAAACTCATGGAATCCAACTTTAAAGGGCCAGTTAATATTGGTTCAGAAGAAATGATCTCTATAAATGACTTTGCAAAAATGATCATTGATATATCTGGAAAGAATATTAGTATCAATAATGTACCAGGTCCGGAAGGCGTTCGAGGAAGAAATTCTGATAATGAATTAATACACAATAAACTTGGATGGAGACCAGAGCAACCCTTGCGTGTAGGAATCGAGCAAACCTATAATTGGATAGTAAAACAAATAGAAAAAGCGGGATAGTGACTAAGACCCGAATCTTAGGAATATGCCAGCATTTTTATCCAGAGCTTGTCTCTACGGGCTTGCATATGACAGAGTTATTTACAGGTTTGTCGTCATATAAGGATAATGAGATAACTATATTCTGCAGTTACCCTATCAAGAAGGAGTACAAAGACCTTAATCCCGCTAAAGAAGAAACCTTTAAGGATATTAAAGTTCATAGAACTTCCAATGTAGGCACAGAGCACGGAACGCTATTCCAACGGATGATTTACAATCTATTATTCTTTTTCAAAGCCTGTGTTTTTGCATGGAAGAAGCGGAAGGATTATGACATGATCTTATTAACTACTGATCCACCTTTTATCGGAACGATACCATGGTTAATCAGTAAATGGTTGAAGAAGCCATATATTTTAATTGTGTATGATGTGTATCCTGATATTGCAGTAAAGCTTGATGTCTTACCTGAAAAAGGAATAATGACAAAGTTTTGGAAAGGGGTAAATCGAGGTATTTATAAAAATGCCTCAAAATTGGTCGTAATCGGAGAGGATATGAAATCGATCATTAAGGATAAAACGGAATTACCCGAATCCAGCTTTGCGTTAATTCATAATTGGTCCGATAAGAATAATGTATACCCTGTAGAAAAACAGGACAATAGATTTCTTCAAAAAGAAGACTTATCCGATAAAAGAATTCTATTGTATTCTGGCAATATGGGTCGAACCCATAATGTTGAAGCGATTTTAGATGCTGCTACAGTGTTAGATGGAAAATATGAAGATGTTTTATTTTTATTTATTGGCGGAGGTAAAAAGAAAGAAAAAGTACAGAAACATATAGAAAATGGAGTTTCGAGCAATGTAAAGTTATTACCCTTTCAACCTTTCGAGATATTATCTGATGTTTTGTCTTCTGCGTATTTTTCTTTCGTATGCTTAGAAGATGAATTTACGGGGATGTCTGTGCCAAGCAAGTCATATGGAATCATGGCCAGTGGAACACCCATTATGGGGGTTCTGCGAGCTGATTCTGAAATCAGTGTCACCATAAAAAAATTTGATTGTGGTTGGGTATGGGATGCTAAGGGTGAAAGCTTAGCAAGTCTCATAGAACAAGTTTTATCTCAACCCAATGAAGTCGCAGAAAAAGGACAGAATGCATTACGTGCCTTTAAAGAAAATTTTGACGTATCAATATCTGTAGCCAAGTATAATGATTTAGTAAAAGAGCTGAATGGAAAATAGAGTACCCTCCTTTTTTGTAGTTGGTACACCAAAAGGGGGGACCACTAAATTATATATGATGCTTTCAAGCCTAGACGCATTTTTTTTACCTGCAGAAAAAGAGTTAGACTTTTGGACTAGGGATGATGAGGCTCGAGCGAATACTATGCATAGTTATTTAAAACACTTTGACAAGGCAAATGGAAACCAAATAATAGGAGAGGCTAGTCCTAATTATTTTGCTTCATCTTCGGCAATCTCTAATATTGAAAAGGTTATTGGTGAAGGAAAATACATCGTGAGTTTGCGCGACCCTGTAGATAGATTAGTTTCACATATCTTAATGATGAAACGAAATAACGGTTGGAAGACCGATGTAGAGGACTTAATTTTAGAGAACCTCAAAAGTGATAAATACAACCTTGTTGATGAAGGCAGATATGACAAACACCTACAACGTTTATACAAGACTGTGGGGCAAAAAAATGTATTGGTATTGATCTTTGAAGAGTGGATAAAAAAGCCTCAAGAAACACTGAATATTGTATGCAACTTTTTAGGTGCAACAAGGGGTCATTATGTAGATAATGGTAAGCCAATAAATGCTTATAAGGAATATAAAAATCCTTTAATTAAGCTAATTAGCACCCACCCCAAAGTCAGACAAATGGCTAGAAGGGTATTACCATCATCTGCAAGATTGCAACTCAAAGATCAGTTAACAGTCGCAACAGAGAAACCATCCGTCTCTAATGAATTGAAAGAAAAATTAAAGAAGGTCTACCGAGGCCATAATGAACAACTAGCTGAATTATTGAATAAAAAATTACCTTGGAATATATGAAAAGAGAAAACACATACATCGCGATCATGGCAGGCGGAGTAGGTTCCCGATTCTGGCCTTACTCAAGAGAAATGAGACCAAAGCAGTTTTTAGATATTCTCAATGTAGGAAAGTCTCTTATTAGACTCACTTTTGAGCGCTTTCTTAACTTGGTTGATGCGGATCATATATTCATATTGACTAATGAAAAGTATAGGGCTTTGGTTAAGGAGCACCTTCCTGAAATACCAAATGAAAATATTATTGGGGAACCGTCTCGAAATAATACAGCACCGTGTATTGCATACACAGCATTGAAGCTACATAACTTAAACCCAGAAGCCAATATGGTGGTTGCTCCATCCGATCATGTAATTTTAAAGGAAACGGAATTTCTCAATAAAATAAAAAGTGCTCTTCAGTTTGCAGATGAGAATGAAGCTTTGCTCACCTTAGGTATTGAGCCCAGTAGGCCTGATACAGGGTATGGGTATATAAAAAGGGAAGGCCCAGAGCTTAAATTGGGCAGTTATAAAGTAGAACGATTTACAGAGAAACCTGACAAGCAAACAGCACAATCATTTTTGGATGAAGGCTCCTATTTATGGAACGCAGGCATTTTTATTTGGAAGACTAAAAATATCATTGCATCCTTTCAGCAAAATGCTAATCAAATTATTGAAACCCTTACAGAGGATATCTCTCAATTAAATACAGAAGGTGAAACAGAATATATAAAACGAGTGTACCCTAATACAGAATCAATTTCGATAGACTACGCCATTTTAGAAAAAGCAAAAAATGTTTATACTATTCCAGCGGATATCGCATGGTCGGATTTAGGCACTTGGAATTCTTTGCATGCTTATTTAGATAAGGATGATAATGGCAATGTCATCTCAAAAAATAGTACTCTTTTGTTTGATGTCAAAAACAGTTTAGTAAAACTGCCAGAAGGGAAAATGCTTGTCGCTAAAGATTTGGAGGGATATTTTATTATTGACGATGGACAAGTATTATTGATATATCCAAAAGAAGAGGAACAAGCCATTAAACAAGTTCGACAATCCATCGATGACCAAAACTTCTTGTAGATTAAAACCTCTAGTAGACATATCGCATTAGTGGCCAATTCAAGTTGGAACATTCATAATTTTCGGCAGAATGTCATCGATCTTCTATTGGATAAGGGTCATTCAGTAACAGTGATCGCTCCAAAAGATAAGTACACGCCATTTCTTAAAAATCAAAAGATACAATTCATTCCTCTTGTAACTTTGGATAGAGATACAACAAGCCCTCGAGCAAATTGGGCATTGTATAAGGAATGTAAAGAAATATATGCTCGATTACAACTGGATCTGATCATTCATTACACCAGTAAGCCGATCATTTTTGGAGGTCGAGCAGCTTACAAAAATGGTATTCCATCGGTTGCAATAATTACAGGTTTGGGCTACGCTTTTATTAGACGTGGATGGCTTCAATTAATTACGCGACAATTATATCGAAGCTCCGCAAAATATCATCAACGATTCATTTTTGAAAACAAGGATGATTTACAATTATTTGAAGATCATTTTATTACGGCAGACAAAGGGGTTTCAGTATTGGGATGTGGAGTAGACCAAGAACACTTTAAACCTAGTGGTTTAAAATCTATCCCTTTGACATTTACATACATTGGGCGATTATTGAAAGACAAAGGGATCGAAGAGTTTATAGCCGCAGCGGCCCAATATAAAGATGATGCCAATATACGTTTTAAAGTGGTGGGTGACCTGGATGAAGAAAATCCCTCCCAAATAACCCAAGAAACCCTACTTTCTTGGATTAATGATGAACTCATCCAATATGTGAGTTTTAAAGAAGACATTCGAGATGAAATTGCTAAGGCTTCTTGCGTGGTATTGCCATCCTATAGAGAAGGAATGCCACGAACTATCTTAGAGGCGATGTCTATGGAGCGGCCGGTAATAGTCAGTGATGTACCCGGTTGCAGAGAAACCGTCATTAATGGTAAAAATGGGTTTTTATGTAAACCCAGAGATGTAAATAGTCTAGTAAAGGCCATCGAACAATTTAGGAAACTATCCCCTTCAATTCAAAAAGAAATGGGGGTTTCTGGTAGGGAGATGATACTCAGTGGATTTACATCAAAACAAATTTCTGAAGCCATTTATAAAGTGATTACTCCCTTGTTGTGAAAAAAGCGCTTCTAGCGATACACTATTATTTACCACCCACAGCTTCAATAGCTGTAGTAAGAAACCTAGAAATGCTTAAGCAATGGAGTCAGTTTACTGATGAACAATTGGTTCTAACGAGTAGTAATAGACATCGTTTATTTGCTGATCATACAAACAAAATTCCGCAATCAATAACAATGATTGATTTACCAACCAATGACTACCGAACACGTTGGGCAAAGAAAAAGCAAAAAGGTCATCTAAGTGAAAGTCAAAAATCTGGTCTATTACAACAAAGTAAAATTAAGATCATTAATTCTTTCCCATTTATATATTGGCTCGGAGAGGGGGGACGACGCTATATTAAGTCGGGCATAAAAGAAGGCAGAGCTTATTTACAAAAGAACCCAGAGGCATATATATATTCTTCCTTCAGGCCGTATGCTGATCACATAATTGCCTATTCATTAGCTATGGAGTTTCCTAAAGCAAAATGGGTGGCCGATTTTAGAGATTTACATATGGACCCATTATATAAGCACTATATTTTTAAGGGATATCAAGAGAAAAAGAATCAAAAAATCCTACAAAGGGCAAATGCATTATGCACCGTTTCTAAAGGCTTAGCAAGGCAGCTTTCGCACTTTAATGAAAATGTAGTTGTTGTCAATAGTGGTGTAGTAAGAAGGAAAAAGGAAGCGTTATTTGCCACATTTACTATTAGTTATACGGGCTCATTATTTTTGGAAGAACGCGACCCACAACCCTTATTTAAAGTTTTACATGAACTTATTTCAGAGGGATTGATTGATGCCAAAGAAATCACATTTATTTATGCGGGAAAAGATCAAAGCACATTAGAATTATTAATTAAAAAGTATGAATTGCATGCTATTTTGGAAAACAAAGGTTTAGTAGGAAGAGACGAAGCGCTAACTATTCAATCTAAATCACACATTAATCTATTGCTCAGTAGTTCCCGTCCTATATATCAAGGCGTTTTGACTGGAAAGTTTTTTGAATACTTAGGTGCTGGTCGACCTATATTATTATCATTAAAAGGAAACCAAGATCCAGAGTTTTCAGATTACTTTTCAAAATATGATCTAGGCTATATACATCATGATGAGATAAGCGCAGATGGTATGAAAACATATTTATTGGAATCATACCTTGGGTGGAAAAAAGAAAAGAAAGTAAAAGCCATAGCTTCGGAAAAGATAGAAAATGAATTAAGTTGGGCTTCAAATTTTTCTAAACTAATACATGCCATTGAGCCATAAAATTCTACATATAATAGGTAACCGACCGCACTATATGAAATTAGCACCGGTATTCAGAGCGGTGCAAAAAAAGCCTATAACACAAATCATAATTCACTCAGGCCAACATTATGATCCCAACTTAAGTAGCAACTTTAGGAAAGACTTCGAACTTCCTGAAGAGAACTATAATCTTCAAATAGGCTCTGATTCAAGCCTTGGATTTCTAGCACATATGTTGGCAAAATTAGAGCCCATTTTATTCAGTGAATCCCCAGATTTAATTTTGGTTTATGGAGATACACACACTACTTCAGCAGGGGCTATTGCTGCAGCGAAACTAAATATCCCTTTAGGACATGTAGAAGCAGGTTTGCGCGAGTATAATAAGTCTATACCAGAAGAAATAAATAAACTACTCACAGACGCTGTAGCTGATTTATTATTTGTGCCTAGTGAAACGGGAATGAATGGTTTGTTAAAAGAAGGCAAAGAAAAGAATAGTTATTTGGTAGGGGATACGGGCTTGGACTTACTAAAGCAATCTGGTGAAAAGATAAAACAGGCTTCATCAATTTTACAGCGATATAATCTAGAGGAAGGGAAATATATTCTTATGACCTGTCATAGAGCGGCAAATACTGACAATAAAGAAAATCTCACTCAAATTGTAAATGCGGTTGCTCAAATAGACGAAGCTATACTTTGGCCACTTCATCCTCGGACAAGAAAAGCACTACAACATTTTAATCTCTTACATACTGTGGAAAATAGTACATGTACTTTAACAGAACCACTCGGATACTTTGAAACCCAAGCCTTACTTTCTTACGCGCGAAGAGTCATTACTGACTCTGGAGGGATAATAAAGGAGGCTTACTTTCATAAGGTACCATCAGTAATCATAGATCAACAAACAGAATGGTTAGAGATAATAAATGCAGGCTGGTCGAAAATTGCGGGTCCTAATACAGAAAAGATAGTAGCTTTCACAAAAAGCGAAATAGAAAGCGACTGGAAGGAGTTGTATGGTGATGGAAAAGCAGGGGAGCGAATTGCAGATATCTGTTTTCGCTATTTGGAAAATAAAGCATGAAGGCCACTCGAACAATAGTATTTAGAGATCAATATGGAGGATTTGAAGCTATTTCTATAAAGGAAGATGAAATTCCCTCACCAAAGCCCAATGAAATACTGATCGAAAATCGGGTAAGCACAGTTAACCGAACTGATTGTGCAAATCTCACAGCTCACCCGTTTATTATGCGATTTTCACAAGGTTTACTAAAACCAAAAGAACCTATCCTCGGGACAGATTATGCTGGAGTTGTTCTACAGGTGGGTGAGCGTGTAAAACAATATAGGATTGGAGATAGAGTTTGTGGATTCAATGATGCGGGTATTGGATCCCAATCAACCCATTTTTGCGTTAAAGAAAATGCTGCAATTATTAAGCTCCCTACTAAGTTAAATTTCAAAGAAGGAGCTGCGAGCTTAGAAGGCGCACATTATGCACATGCATTTGTAGAAAAATCGAAATTAGCAAAAGGAGATTTTGTATTTGTTAATGGAGGTACGGGTGCTATTGGCTCTGCACTAATACAGTTTGCAAAAGCAGCTGGAGCCCGAATCTGGGCTAGCTGTAGAAGAGAACATACAGAGATAGTACGATCACTTGGTGCCGAAAGATGCATAGATTATACGAAAGAAGACTTTACGGAATGTGGCCAATTATTTGACAAGGTTTTTGATGCTGTTGGGAAAAGCACATTTGGGAAATGCCAGAAAATAATGAAGAAGAATAGTATTTATATATCTTCTGAGTTAGGACCTTATGCACAAAATATTTTTTATGCATTATGGACAGCAAGATCCAATAATAAAAAGGTGATATTCCCGATTCCTTACAAAGCCAATATTTCATTTCCGTTTATTCAGCAACATATTGAAACGGATCAATTTCGCCCCTTAATAGAAAAAGTCTATCCAGTAATGGAAGCGTCGAAAGCCTATGAATATGTGTTAACAGGTCAAAAAGCAGGGAACGTATTACTTACCTTTACATAGTGTTCCTCTAAAAATAGGTGTCATCTTATATACATGATTTCATTTAAGGATAAAACGATATTGGTATTAGCACCACATACTGATGATGGTGAATTAGGCTGTGGAGCGAGTATTGCTCGATGTCTTGAAGAAGGAGCCTCAATATATTATGTAGCCTTTTCGACAGCAGATGAGTCTGTTCCTAGCCACTTTCCCAAAAACCAACTAGAAGCCGAAGTAAAAGAAGCTACTCAGTCATTAGGTATTAATCCTGACCATTTAATTGTGTATAAGCATAAAGTCAGAAAGCTGAATTACGTCCGCCAAGAAATTCTAGAAGAATTGATTGCGTTGCGAGAGCAAATTAAACCTGACATTGTTTTTCTGCCAAGCTCAAAGGACATCCATCAAGATCATACTACAGTCAGTCAAGAAGGTATTCGAGCATTTAAGTTTGCAACCATCTTGGGCTACGAATTAATCTGGAATAACTTAGGATTTAATACCGATTGTTTTATTACTGTTGAAGAAAAACATGTTCTAAAAAAGACTAAAGCTTTAGAGGCCTATAAAACACAAGAAGGTAGAGCTTATATGGATCCAGATTTTATTCGATCTTTAGCAAAAGTTCGAGGCACACAAATAGGTGTAGATTACGCAGAAGCGTTTGAGTTGATCCGCTGGATCATTTAGTATGAGAGTGGCGATACATCAACCAAACCTCTTTCCTTGGATTGGATATTTTCTTAAAATCCATCTAGCAGATGTTTTTATTTTCCATGATAATGTATCGGTAAACAAAAGGAGCTACACACACAGGTGTCGCATTGGAACACAAAAAAATAGCCGTAATAAAGACCAGTTTGTAAGCTTTCGAATTTCTGAGGAAAGTAAGATTTCAGATATAAGCTACCTTCAAAGTCAAGAGGATTTTACCTCCCTTAAGGTAAAACTAAAAAATGTGTATGGTCATGCGCCTCACTTTAATGAGCTGAGTGATTTTATAAATAAGCATAGCACTTTATTCCTTTCTAATCAAACGTTGTCCAAATTCAATAGTCAAATAATAATGACCATTGCTAAGGAACTGGGCTTGAAAACTACCTTCGTATTTTCTTCAAAATTAGCGTCTACAAAAAAAAAGGACGACCATAATTTGGCTTTGGTCCAATGGCAAAATGGAACAAAATACCTTAGTGGTTTAGGTGCTAAGGAATATCAGAACGAGTGTGTTTTTTCGGAGGCAGGGATTACATTGGAATACCTACATAGTTTAGATTATTTACAGGAATTTGCCAGTAAAGTGCCTTTTGACCCTAGCCTTTCAATTTTAGATGCAGTAGGCATTTTAGGTTGGGAAAAAGTGAAGGAGTGCATTACTGAATTCGAAATAGCTCGATTTTTGAAGGAAGTATAAATATGGCTTTTTATTTTTTCTATCAAATAGCATAAGAAACTCTTTTTACTTTAGATTGTTTTCTATTTAGTCCAATGTCATTACCAGAAGCTAAAAGACCAATAACAGATTGGCTACCTATTACTCGGAAGGAGTTAGAAGCCAGATCTTGGGATGAACTCGATGTAGTTCTAATCTCTGGCGACGCCTATGTGGATCACCCGGCTTTTGGCTCTGCTGTAATTGGTAGGATCTTAGAGAGTATGGGCCTAAAGGTGGCCATTGTTCCTCAACCTAACTGGCAAGATGATTTGCGGGATTTCAAAAAATTTGGAAAACCTAAATTATTTTTTGGAGTCACATCTGGTTGTATGGACTCCATGGTAAACCATTATACGGCAGGTCGCCGTAAACGCTCTACAGATGCGTATACCCCAGGTGGTTCTTCTGGATTTAGGCCAGACTATGCCAGCACTGTTTACACTAAGATATTGAAGGATCTTTACCCAGACGTTCCTGTTCTTTTAGGAGGTATTGAAGCATCATTGCGAAGAGTTACTCATTATGATTATTGGGATAATAAGTTGTTCCCAAATATTCTCAGTATGAGTGGTGCTGACTTACTTGTTTATGGCATGGGAGAGATGCCGCTACGGGAAATTGTGCGTCTTTTACAGAAAGGAGTCCCGTTTTCTTCATTAACAACAATTCCTCAGACGGCGGTATTGGTGAACAAAGAAAGCGTGCCAAAAAACAAACAATGGGTTGATTTAAGTTTGAGTTCACATGAAAAATGCATGAAGGATAAAATGGCTTTTGCAGCTAACTTCAAGCATATTGAACAGGAATCGAATAAAGTACAAGCAAGGCGATTATTGCAAGATGTAGGTGATGATACATTGGTCATAAATCCGCCTTATCCACCTATGAGTGAAAAGCAAATTGACACATCATTTGATTTGCCATATACTCGACTACCACACCCAAAGTATAACAAAAGAGGATCTATTCCTGCCTATGAGATGATTCGTTTTTCAGTTAATATGCATAGGGGTTGTTTTGGTGGATGTAGCTTCTGTACTATTTCTGCGCATCAAGGTAAGTTTGTAGCCAGCCGATCAGAAGAATCGATCTTAAAAGAAGTAGAACAGATTACACAAATGCCCGATTACAAAGGTTATATAAGTGATCTGGGAGGCCCTTCGGGTAATATGTATAAAATGAAAGGTAAGATCCAGTCAATCTGTGATCGCTGCGTGGCTCCTTCTTGTATTCACCCTGTTGTATGTAGTAACTTGGATACCAGCCATAAGGCAATGACTGATATTTATCGCAAAGTAGATGCCCATCCTAAGGTTAAGAAAGCATTTGTTTCTAGCGGTATACGTTATGACCTGTTAGTTGATGGGTATAACAAAAACAATGACGGAAGCCTGGATGAGTATATGGACCAACTTGTTTCGCGACATACCTGCGGACGATTGAAAGTTGCGCCTGAACATACCTCGGATGAGACCTTACGTGTTATGCGGAAGCCATCATTCAAACACTTTCATGCCTTTAAGAAGAAATATGAAAAGGCAAATAAGAAATTTGGTTTGGCACAACCATTGATTCCTTATTTTATATCTAGTCACCCAGGGTCAACCGAAGAGGAAATGGCCAACCTAGCAGCGGAGACAAAAGAAATGGGATTTAGACTTGAACAAGTTCAGGATTTTACCCCGACGCCAATGACGGTAGCTACTGTTATCTATTATACGGGTGTTCATCCATATACTTTGCGACCTGTGTATACGGCAAAATCGGGTAAAGAAAAGAAAAACCAGCATTTGTTTTTCTTTTGGTATAAGCGAGAGAACTACAAACAGATAAGACAAAAATTAGAAGCAATGGGTAGACCTGACCTAGTGGAAAAGCTTCTAGAAGATCGAAAAAAGCACACCAAGCGAGAGTTTATTAAAGGAAAGCGGAAAAATTCAGGGGGTAGAAGTTATCAAAGAAAGAAAAAAAGAAAGTAATTTTTCGCCCCTTAGAAATTGGAGTTATGAATTCAAGGATAGTTTCTTTTAAAAGCCTACTTTTTCTTCTTCTATTGTTGGCTGCTTGCCAATCGGATAAGCAAAACGATTCGAGTGGTGTGCCAAATGGTAACACCGAAAGAGTTGCGACTTCAGATATTTCTTTTTCAAAATTGAGTCCAGAAACAACAGGCCTATCGTTTTCTAATAAGGTAAATGAGCTTCATCCAGAATTTAATTTCTTTAGATACAATCATGTATATATGGGCTCCGGGGTTGCAGCGAGAGACTTTGATAATGATGGCTTAGTGGATTTGTTTTTTCACAGTGCTATGGATAAGCCCGCATTTTTTAGGAATAAAGGTAATATGCAATTTGAAGAGCTGAGTTTGGATGAAAGTTTGCTCAACAAAAATGCGATGGGTACCGGAGTTTCCGTAATTGATATAAATAAGGATGGATTGTTGGACCTATACTTATGCTACTTTGCACCTACCCATGTCCCAGTACAGTTACGTTCTAATAAATTACTTATCAACAAAGGGAATTTTCGTTTTGAAGAAGCTTCAGAAAAATATAAGCTTAACAATCTTGAAAATTCGATTCAAGCTTATTGGTTTGACTACGACCAAGATGGAGACCTAGATGTGTATTTAGTCAATAACATTGGTGATGTTAGTATATCTGATAGGGTAGCAAAGAAGGATGAAATTGCAAGCAAAAAACAACTTGTTGCTAAATATGGTGGGCAAGATCGATTATATAGATGTGAAGCTGATGGTACATTTACGGATGTAAGTTATTCTGCGGGTATTATTCCAGAAATCTTCTTTGGATTATCTGCCGCCATAGGAGACTATAATGGCGATAATTATCCAGATATCTATGTTGCTAATGATTTTGTAGGTCCAGATTTAATGTATATAAATGACCAGAAGGGAGGATTTGTAGAATCAGGAACCTCATACTTTAAGCATACTTCATATTATTCAATGGGTAGTGATGTCTTGGACTTAAATGATGATGGACTGGATGATCTTGTTGTTTTAGACATGGCGCCAGAAGATTATGTTAGGTCAAGGCGAACTATGAATATGACAGATCCTGCATTTTTTAACAAAGTTGTCCAAGCGGATTTTAATAGGCAGTATATGCATAATATGCTTCATATTAATACTGGCTACAACACATTTTCTGATATTTCGCAGTACGCAAATATTGATAAAACAGATTGGAGTTGGGCTGTATTAGCTGACGATCTTAACAATGATGGTATGGATGACATCTTTGTCTCCAATGGAATTTATAGAGACATCATAGATAAGGATGTTGTCAAAGACCTTAAATCACAGTTGCGTCAATTAAGAGCCGGACCGCAATTAAACGCGGCTCTACCTAAACTGTTGGAAAATTTTGAATCACAACCTGTAAGTAATTATATATTTCAAAATAAAGGTGATTTACATTTTGCGAATGTAAGTAAAGAGGCAGGTGTGGATGAACCTAGTTTTTCTAACGGATCCATACTTGCAGATCTTGATCAAGATGGAGATCTCGATCTAGTGGTAAGCAATGTTAATCAACCAGCATTTATCTATGAAAATAAATCAGCAACTGGAAATTACATAGACATAGCCTTAAAAGGAAAGAATACAGGTTCAGTAGAAGGGGTAGAAATTTGTATAAGTTATGCTAGCCAACAAAAATGTAAATGGCATAATTCTTCAAGAGGCTTTTTATCATCATTAGATCCAACAAGACACTTTGGTATTCCTGAAGGAGTAGATCAAGTCGATGTGTCTGTTCAATGGCAAGCGAATAATAGAAAAATATACAAGGGATTACAAACCAAGAAGCGACACGAACTGACTGAGTCTGCAGGTAGCGCCATAAGAAACGAAGAGCTTACCAAAGGTCAATTTTTCCAAGCACGCCCCATTGACGAAATGGTACATGTAGAAAATATGTATGATGACCTAAACGAGCAAATTCTGTTACCGCACCAACTATCAACCCTTGGCCCTGCAATGTCTATTTCAGATATTAATAATGATGGAATAGAGGATATATTTCTAGGTTCTTCAGTAGGCAATACAAGTGCCTTATATGTATCTAACCGCAATGGTTCCTTTTCAAAAAGGACATTGGACAACAGTAAAGAACTAGAAGAAGTGACAAGTGTTTTTGTTGATATTACCAATGATGGAATCAAAGATTTAGTAAGCGCATCCGGATCATATGAATTTGCAGATGGTAGTAATTATCAACAACTCTTAGTTAGGCAACTATCAGAAGATGGAGAGATTATAAAATCGGAACGTTACCCATTGTCTTCAAATGTGGCAAGTATAGGTGTAGCTGATTTAGATGGTGATGGTGACAATGACCTGATACTAGGCGGTAGAGTAATAAAGGACCAATACCCATTAGAGCCTCGATCCTATGTATTTATAAATGAAGGGGGAATGTTATCTGACAGAACAGATAAAGTAATTCCTGAGATTTCCAGAATTGGAATGATTACTGATATTCAGTTTGAAAATATCGATACGGATCCAGAAAAGGAATTATTGATGGTTGGGGAGTGGATGCCACTTACCATATTTGATAGAGGTGGAGATACTTATAAAATGAAAACCATTTCAAATAGTGAAGGATGGTGGAATGTTATACGACCTATGGATATTGATGACGATGGAGATCTGGACCTAGTTGCGGGCAATTTAGGTTTGAACTATAAGTTTAGTGCATCTGATGAAAAGCCATTTCATTGCTACTCTAGTGACTTCGACAATAATACTACATACGACATTGTGTTAGCTAAAGAGTATGGAGATACTCAATTACCCATCAGAGGTAAAATGTGTTCAACAGAACAAATGCCTTTTGTTGGCGAAAAATATAAAACGTTTAGAGAATATGCTGATGCAGATTTGTTTGATATCTATGGTAATGATGAATTAAAAGGTGCGCATCATTTGGTTTCGCGAACGTTTGAAAACTCCTTTTTTGTCAATGATGGTACAGGTAGTTTTACGCGAAGAGCTATGCCAAGGTTAACACAAATGTCAAGGATTAATGATATCGCTTTACAGGATGTGGATAATGACAATGATTTAGATTTAATACTTATTGGAAATAATTATGGTGCGGAAGTCGAGACTACAAGAGCAGATAGCGGCACTGGAGCTGTTTTACTAAATGAAGGTGGTGGGACTTTTACCACTATTTCAGCCAGTGCTTCAGGGTTTATCGCAGATAAAGACGCAAGAAAGATTAGTTGTTTGTCCAATGGCCTTGTTATCGTTGCAAATAATAATGATAGGGCCTCTGTTTTTTCGTTTAAAGGGTCTAAATAATCCTCACATCTCCAGGAGCCAAAGAGAATGATCCATTTTCGATAAGATGATAGTCCCCGACTGAGACCCTGATTAAGCGTAAAACAGGAAAACCAATAGCGGCAAACATTTTTCGTACCTGTCTATTTTTTCCCTCTACAAGAATGATTTCGGCCCATGAGTCAGGCACTGTTTTCCTTACCCGAATAGGTGGATTTCTTTCCGGTAATTTGGGCAATTTATGTAATACTCTAGCCTTGGCTGGTAAACAAGAAAAAACCTTTCCTTTTGTCCGAATTCGGATACCGTCTCTTAATGGGCTTATATCGGAATCAGTGATAGCACCTTCAAGCTGAGCCCAATACGTTTTCGTTCTTTTACTTTTTGGGTCAAGCATTTTTTTGTTTAATGATCGATCATTACTTAAAAGTAAAAGGCCTTCACTATCTGCATCTAGTCTCCCAATTGGATAAACATCCTTGGGAAAAGTAAATTCCAAATCCGCAAGTGTTTTGTGATGTTCATGCTCTTTTGTGAACTGACTGAGCATCCCAAATGGTTTATATATCAAATACGTGTTGTGCAATGTGCAAAAAAATAAAAGATTCCGGACTTGCCTAGCCAATATGGTCGTATAGTTTTATCGTTCAAAGTATATTTGTAAAAGGAAAGAAACCCTATGAGCAGACAAATCCTTAAACAACAACAAAAAGCCCTTGAGATAAATTTAGACAAAAGTATCTACGGCACCTTTGCGGAAATCGGTGCTGGACAAGAGGTAGCGCGTTTATTTTTTAAAGCAGGTGCAGCAGCTGGCACAATAGCCAAGACTATGTCTGCCTATGATAAGGATTTTTCTGATGCTATATATGGAGCAGAAGCATCAGGTAGATATGTGGTTAGGTCTCGCTTAAATAAGATGCTTGACCATGAATATCAATTGATGGAAGAACGGCTAACTAAGCGAAATGAGGACACTAATTTCTTTGTATTTGCGGACACCATCTCTGCAATAAATTATGCTCGAACCATAAAAGGTAATGGATGGATGGGTGTTCGGTTCCAATTATCTCCAGATAAAAAACCAAACGACTTGATTCTTCATGTAAAGATGAAGGATAATAGTACACACCTTCAACAAGAAGCAATTGGTATTCTTGGATTAAATATGATTTATGCGTGTTATAATTATCATGAAAATCTTCAGGAGTTTATCCAATCATTAGATGATAATGTAAGAGGAAGGATTGAAATAGATATGGTATCCTTGACAGGACCAGATTTCGAATCATTGGATCAAAGATTATTAGCTCTTCATTTGGTTGAATATGGCTTAACAGAAGTAAGCATATTTAATGAGAAAGGAGTGCCTGTACATGGTTCTGAGTTTTTATATAAGAAAGAATTGATGGTAGTTAGAGGTCATTATCGACCACCTACCTTAGTTACCTCTGATGCACTCTTTAGTAGTTTTGATCAATTTAAGGAAGGTCCTGATGTAAATGCCGAGAAAGCGCAGTTAGTTTCAGAGATTACTTTAGGGAATTTATTAAATGAAGAGGGGAATATTGATGAGACAGATTTTCTTGAGAGAATGGATGCTATAGGAGCACTCGATCAAACCGTAATTATTTCAAATTGCAGTAATCATCAAAGGATCATAAATTATTTGTCAGATTTCAAGATTAAGAAATTAGGCTTGTTAATCGGTGCAAGGGAAATTCTTGAAATTATAAACGATAAGTATCACCAAAATAAAGATGGACGGTTGCTAGTGGCTTTTGGTGAATTATTTAATCGGAATATAAAGATATTTGTATATCCAGCAATCATTGAGGGAACCCTTACAGATGTCGGAAACTTACCAGTTCCAGAAGGCATAAAGTTTCTGTATAAGCATCTTATAGATGCAAAACAGGTCGTCCCTGTTATCAAATTCAATAAAGACATTTTAGATATTTTTCCTAGTGAAGTTCTTAAAGAAATACAAGAAGATAAGGAAGGATGGAGAGAGAAGGTGCCTTCAAAAATTGTTGGCTTGATAGAAAGTAAAGGATTATTTAATTACCCAAGTAAAAAGTTGGAGCTTGAATATTAGTGTGAGATTAGCATTATGTTTTCTTTTAGGACTAAGTGCTTGTCAAGGACAAGAGCAAGGCAATCAAGAGAAAGCAAAAAAACCAGGTGTAGCTGAAATTCATAATACATCAGAAGAAGAAAAAATGTCGGACGTAAAAGAAGCTCCAATAAACTTTCCTACCCTACGTAACGAAGATTTCTTAATGGGGCGATTTGACCCTGCAAGCCATGAGGACTTTGTAGCAGTACCCCGAAGGTTCGCTGATAGAGGCGGTATGTATGTTTATAAAGCATGTGGTGTTGCCCTTACAGCTATGTGCGAGAAAGCAAAATCAGAGGGTATTGATTTAGTTGTAAGATCGGCTGCGAGAAATTTTGACTACCAAAGATCTATCTGGGAAGCAAAATGGTCAGGGGATCGAATTTTGAGCAGCGGAATTAATGCTAGTAAAGACATCCCAGATCACACTGAACGATGTAAAGAAATAATGAAATATTCGGCCATGCCTGGTACATCAAGACATCATTGGGGAACTGATGTGGATTTCAATGCCTTCAATAATGAATATTTTGAAAAAGGAGAAGGTTTGAAGGTATTTACATGGCTTGAAGCTAACGCCGCTTCCTTTGGGTTTGCTAGGCCATATATTGCAAAAGGCACAGAAAGACCTAATGGATATGAAGAAGAAAAGTGGCATTGGTCTTATTTGCCGGTAAGCACAGAATTGACTAAGTATGCATTGGAACTTTTGGAAGATGCCAACTTAGCTGGTTTTTCAGGTGCTACAAAAGCTGAACAACTGAAAGTAAAAGAACATTATATACTAGGCATAGCAAACTCTTGTAAACAATGGCATTAACTCCATCAAACATGCTTCCATTAGGAACAGAAGCACCAAACTTCCATCTTCAAGATACAGTAAGTGGCAATTATTTAAGTCTTGATGATTTAAAATCAGAAAAGGCTACGGTTATTATGTTTATTTGTAATCATTGTCCCTTTGTGATTCATGTGAATCCTGAAGTTGTAAATATTGCTAATGAGTATCGTAGCAAAGGGGTGTCTTTTATAGCCATATCATCCAATGATGTTGAAAATTATCCAGACGATAGTCCAGATAAAATGAGACTAGTAGCTAAGGTCTTAAAATTTCCATTTCCTTATTTGTACGATAAGCGCCAAGAAGTTGCTAAAGCCTATGATGCGGCATGTACACCTGATTTTTACGTTTTTGATGGTGATATGAAACTAAATTACAGAGGTAGATTGGACGATTCAAGACCTGGCAATGGAATAGCGGTCACTGGAAAAGACTTAAGGCAGGCAATTGAAGACACCTTAGTTGGAAACGAAATTGCTGAACAATATCCGAGTATGGGTTGTAATATAAAATGGCTTCCAGCTTAATTAGTCTCGGTTAAAGGCAAGTCACCATAGTATTTTAGATCTTCATTTATTAAAGATTTAGTTATCCAACTAATCTGGCCCGTATGATAGCTCGTATGTTCAATAACATGAATAAGAATACTTAATACCTCTTCTTCAAAACATTGAACTTTTACTACTCTAGGTAAGTCATCTTCGTCTAGCTTTGATATAATTACCACAGCCCTGCAAATGACCTCAGAAATCATATTTGCTAAATCTTGGCTAGCTATATTTTGATTGGGAATAAACTCTTGATCTCTATTCCTTATATCTGGGTAATTGCCTATGGCTGTCCAAATGTACTGTCTAATATTACCGGCTAAGTGTAACACTAAATTTCCTACGCTGTTCGTGTTTTTGTTCGGGCTGAACCAAATTTGTTCTTCAGACAGTTTTGATAAGCAACTAATGATTCGATGAAGGGACTCTTCTTCAAGTCTACGTTTACATTCCTTTTTAAGTGATTGAATCAAGGGTTTAATCTTTAGCTAAAGCAATAGCTCCAAAATACAATTTATCACTTACTTCATTGGCTAGCAACTGACCACATACTTCTAAGGTGGCTCCAGTAGTAATTACATCATCAACAATCAAGAGCTTCTTACCTATAGCTTTTCTTTTCTTACCAATTACTATACTGTTTTCAAGATTTTGTTTTCGAGCCCATCTCCCTTTGGTAACCAGACTATTTGTTTGTTTTTTCTTTAGCAACACATTTTCTAGTATGGGCACTTGTAATATCGACTGAATTCCTTTTGCAAATTGTGTGCACTGATTGTATCCCCGTTTTATTTTTTTCTTAGGATGAATAGGAATAGGTACAATGTAATCAGGTATTGTTAATTCGTTTGAAATCCAGTTTTTTCCAAAGATTGTACCGAGTTTTTGGCCTATATCTGCTTGTCTTTTATACTTAAAGGCATGAATACAATCTGATACCTTACCTTTTTTATGTTTGTAGAGTAAAAAGGCTGTTTTTTCAAAAGGCGTTTTTCCAAGTAGTCGGATAGACATTTCATTATCAGCACCTCCAAAATCTGTACAAAATGGAATATCACTAAGACAGTGAATACAGAATGGATTGTTATCAATACTTGACTCCCATTTACAGCTCACACATATCTGAGGGAAACACAGTTCAATTACGTCTCTTAGAATATACATTATCCTATATTGATTTAGTTGTAAATGTAAATCGTAAATATGCTGTGATGTAAAGGGGATAAGGTTTACTCGTTTTTAAACGGATAGTTCAACAAAGGAAAGAATAAAAAACGTCCACCTCTGAGAAAGGTGGACGCATCAAAACAAAACGAAAAACCAACTTTATCTTACTAACAACTGTTAGCCTAAATTGTTATATATCTTTTCTAATTTTTACATTAATTGTCTTCTTCTCACCATCTCTCATCACATCTAGCTTAATAACATCACCTACTTTCGTGAATCGCATCTCTTTCTTAATGTCTTCAAAATTCTTTACAGTAACCCCATTGACACCCACAACTACATCACCTGGAAGGATACCAGAGAATTGAGCCCCGCTGCCTGGTACTGTTTGCGCCACATATATGCCATAATCAACATCTAGATCTTCTTGCTCGGCCAGTTCCTCATCTACATCATAACCCTGTATCCCAAGGTTAGCTCTTTCGATATTACCATTAGCAATAATGTCATTGACTATTCGCTCAGTTAAATTTGAAGGAATAGCAAATGAGTAGCCCGCATACACACCGGTTGGTGTGGCAATAGCCGTATTAATACCCACTAGATTGCCTTCCGCATCAACTAACGCGCCACCACTATTTCCTGGATTCACTGCAGCATCAGTCTGGATAAATTCTTCAATGGTTCTCTTTCCTTCAATAAGATCCAGATCTCTACCCAATGCGCTGACTATGCCTGCTGTAACAGTAGAAGATAAATAGCTAAATGGATTTCCGATAGCTAATACCCATTCTCCTACTTCGACTGCTTCACTATCAGAAAACTCTAGGTAGGGTAAGTTTTCTGCTTCAATTTTAATGACTGCTAAGTCACTACTAGGGTCTGTACCAATTTTCTTTGCCTTAAATTCTCTACCATCTGGAAGAAGTACTTGGATTTCGTCTGCAAACCCAACTACGTGATTATTACTTACGATATAACCATCTTCAGATATGATCACACCGCTACCTGTTCCTCTTTTAGGCCCGAAAAAATTAGGTCCTAATTGATTAAAGAACTGATCAAAAAAATTGTCGCTAAAAGGATTTCGTTGCCCGTCTTGGAATCGTTGTTGTGCTAAAGTTTCACTCTCACGTGCCTCAATATGCACAACAGCAGGTGTCGCTTTTTCTGCGGCACTTACAAAGTCAAAAGCTACGCCAGTATATGGTGCGCTGTTTGTATGGTTGGTTAAAACAGCTTGGTTTTTTTCTGTAGGGATAACTGTGTCATTGTCTAGGAATCTGTCTGTGATCGCGAAAGACAATAAACCTCCAATCATCCCGGCAAATACATATAACCCGATTTTTTTCATAATTGAAAATGGTTTAGTTTTTCTTTCAGTTATAGACAAAAACGCCTTTCGCGGCTAATAGTTACAGGCCTAATTTTGTTTAACAATACATTAACGGTAGACTTGTGTACAGGCATTTGCTCACATTAGTTTACCTTTATGATCCATGAAGTTTATAATCTTAGCTTGCCTTTTCTATCTCGCTTACCGTGTCTTTTTCTCAAGACCTGATGGGAATATTGAATCAAGGAATAACTCAGAAACTGAGTATACAGATTATGAGGAAATTGATTGAGCCACAAGTTGTCTTGGAGCGCAAAGGATGGGGCGTTTTCTATAAACCTGCAGGCATGCTGTCACAATCAGACCCCGAAAACAATATCTCATTGCAATCTTTTGCGGAGAAACACTACAACAAAAAAGTACACTTACATTCTAGAATTGATAGACCCGTATCTGGTCTTTGTTTGGTTAGCACACAATCTAGAGCCACCCAATGGTTACAGAAGTTAGGTGCTAATAACAAGATAAATAAGGAGTATATAGCTGTGGTCAAAAAAGGAGATATCTCTTGGCAAAATGAATACCAGCATTATCATGCTCATGATAAGTTAAAGCGAAAGGCCATTATTTTCGATGAGCCGAATAATGATACAAAATCAATTTATTGTGCTATAAATCATGTAGTAGACTTGGACAGATATTCGGTATTATCGGTATCAATACGGAATGGTCGGTTCCATCAAATACGGGCAACTTTATCTCATTTGGGAGCACCCATTAAAGGGGATGTAAAATATATGGCCAGGCGTGCTAATCCTGGCAGGTATATTATGCTTCATGCATATGGTCTTGCTTTTGAAGACCCAAAGGGCGATGAAATTAAACTTACCTTTGCACCAGATCTAGAAATCCCACTTTGGAAATTAGCGTGGGAAGCAAAAATGAATAAGCATTGAAAGAAAAAAGTATCAAACGGACGGATGTAAATACCTTGGGTGAATTTGGTTTAATTGAACACCTTACAAAGGATATAAGCATTAAACGTAGTTCAAGTCTTAAGGGAATTGGTGATGATGCCGCTGTTTTGGATGCTGGCATGCGTAAAATGGTGATAAGCACAGATTTATTAGTAGAGGATATACATTTTGATCTTATGTATAGTCCTTACAAGCATATTGGTTACAAGGCAGTCGTTGTCAATTTATCGGATATATATGCTATGAATGCAATACCTGAACAAATAACCTTTTCCATGGCGTTTTCGAGTAAGTATTCGGTTGAGGCTATAGAGGAGATTTATGAAGGTGTTCGTACTGCCTGCAATCTTTATAATGTAGATTTAGTGGGTGGTGACACTACTTCGTCTACAAAGGGTATGACGATAAGTGTCACTGCGATAGGCTATGCTGAAGAGAAAAATATAGTTTACAGAAATGGAGCTAAGGTAGGAGATGTTATTTGTGTTACTGGAGATTTAGGCGCGGCATATCTGGGCTTACAAATACTGGAACGTGAAAAACAATTGTATATAAGCCATCCAGGGATTCAGCCCGACCTCAGCAAGGCTCAATATTTAATAGAACGGCAATTAAAGCCTGAGGCTAGAAAAGATGCCATTGATTACTTTCGAAAGAATAGCTTAATACCTACGTCCATGATCGATATTTCTGATGGACTAACTTCTGAACTTTTTCACATCTGCACGTCAAGTAAGGTGGGTGCATTTATTGAGGAATCCAAGGTGCCTATCCATGATGATTCACAAATGATGGCCTTGCAATTTAATATGGATCCTATTACGGCTGCTTTGAATGGTGGTGAGGATTATGAATTGCTTTTTACCGTCGATGAAAAGGATCTTGAAAAAGTCCGGTATATGCCAGGTGTATATATAATTGGTGATATTGTGGGCAAAGAAGATGGTATACAATTACATACTACTGGTGGTAATCGACATCCGTTGAAAGCTCAGGGATGGAATCATTTTGAACTGTAATATGCCTTTTGCATCCATACTTTTTGAGTTAAGGATCTGGATGACTGGGTCCCAAATGCAATGGGACCGAGCAAATAGCGAGTCAGTAAGAGCCTGACCTTGCAGACAGTTTTGGCTGCGAGGGAACTCCCAAAACCATACAAATCCTACCATTTTTATAGTAATTAACTAGGGGTTTACACTGAATAGCACAAAAATTGTATGTGTTAAAATCGTAATCTGTTTTATAACATTTTGATTTACGAGAATGAGAAACTTAATTCTATTAAAGTTTTTCATTCTGAACTTATGGGGTATTGAAATTATGGCGCAGTGTCATCTGGATGCTGAGTTTTCGTATAGAAGATTCACATGCGAAATGGATACAGTGTACCACCTGTCTGTTCAGACTGAAAAAGAAATCCAATCGATTTATCTTCCAGATCTTGATATATTTTCAAGCGTGGAATATCTTACGCTTCAAGAAGCACCATCATTACTAAGAGTAGAAATCGTCCTTACTGACGGATGCTCAGAGCAATATGTGGTTTCCGATTATGAAAGCTACTTAATGTCTCAGAAAGAGGCTTCCTTATCTGGCATAGACCAAAGTAATAATGGCAAAATTATCTATGATCTTGCTATGTCCTTGGACACAAAATACGGGGACTTAGATAATGATGGTTCAGATGGGAGTGTCCATGAAGTGACGTACTATTCAAAAAAGGAGGATGCTGTTATGGGAGTGTCTGCTTTGGACCCAATGCTTGAAGGTTCTGTAGGCGACACGGTATATGTGCGGATGGAACAAGATGAAATGTGTGGTGTAATATCCATGTTGAGAATGGCGCCAGTCCAGATTTGTTTTGTTGTGTCTGAATCATGTGATGATGGGCAGTTTATTTTCCTTGACCCACAAATATGTAGTGCTGGAGGTAGCATAGAAATTCCGCATGAAGGAGACTACGAGTTACAAAAGTTAAATGATGACACGGGTCTCTTTGAGCAACGAAATGATCTATTAAACTGTAGAAATGACTCTTGTTTTATCGAGTCTATTGAAGAAGGAAATTATAGGATATATTTTGATTATGTTGATGCGGACGGAAATGACCAAGAGGGGATAGGTTTGTACGACATTCAAGCGGTAAATCCACAGGTATATATTCCGTCAGACCAGTTATGCCCTAGTGATGGTGTTGTTGAGATTCGTACTAATCCAAAAGGTGGGGAATTAATAGGAGAAGGAATTATAGGGAGTTATAGTGTGAATTCTAATCAGTTTTTTCAAATTGATCTAGGCATACTAGATGACCCTGAGGAGTACGATTATGTGTATCAATATAAGCAATACCAACAATCAAACTTGACTTGCCAAAAGGAATCAACAGTTTCATTTGATTTGTTATTGGGTCCCGAAGTTGATATTGATACCGAAGAACTTAGTTCATGTACAGGCTCCGAAATTCGGATTAAACCAGATGTGTCTGGTGGCAGCAATTTTACATACAAATGGTATTCTCCAACCGGTTCATTGATTTCAAATAGTGAAGAGCTAGTTATTGAGGACTTTAGTTTAGAAGGCGAGTATATTGTTGAAGTTGAGAACGAAAACATGTGCTCAGCAAGAGATACGGTACTGATTAACAAATGGGATTTACCAGAGATAGCCATTGACAATGATCTAGAAAAACTATGTTTTGGCAGTGAAGAAGGTATTGTAGAAGTTGTAGTGACGGATCCAGTAGATGGTCTAGATTATGAAATTAAATGGAATACAGGAGCCACGACATTTACAATTGCCAATTTAAAAGCGGGTACATACACCGCTACTGTGACAGATAGCAGAGGTTGTCAAAGTCCAATAGAAGCGACGATCGAGGAGTATCCTGAATTGGTGATAGATTGTCCGTTAAGCGGAGAATTAACAGTGGATTGCCATGGAGATATTATATCCAATCTATTTATTTCAGTGATAGGGGGAGCCCCTCCATATAGATTTATATTGAATGATGAACTGGTAGATGATAGTAGTCTGGAAAATTTGCTTCCGGGGAAGTATACCTTAGAAATTGAAGACCAATCCGGCTGCGATGCACTTTGTGAATTTGATATTGACGAACCAGATGTAGTTGATATTAGAGTAGAGACTATTGACGGTATTTCGTGTTTTCAAGAGTCTGATGGTAGTGTTGAGGTTATTGTCTCTGGTGGTGTTCCTCCCTATAAAATAGAGTGGGAAACAGGGGATGATACATTTGTCTTAGGAGATCTTGCAGCAGGAAAATACTCTTTTACCGTAGAAGATAGCCGTGGCTGTGAAAAAGAAGGGGATGTTTCTGTAACTGAGCCATCGCCTCTTTTTGCTGATGATCAAGCTATTGATATTTGTTTTAATGCACCTCTAACCATCGAAGGTAATCCTCAAGGAGGCACAGGTGATTACGAAAATCACAAATGGGAAATAATAGGAGCTGGCACAACATTGATGACCTTGAGTCACTTACTTGTCAATGAATCGGAAGTTTCGATTGATACTAAAACTTTAGAGGAAGGCACAGCTCGGATTCAATATAGTTTTAAAGATGAAAATGGATGTGAGGCTAGCTCATTAATCGATATTCGAATTAGCAATTGTTTTGATCTGGCTATTCGTAAAAGAGTAAGTGTTCCTGGTAAAGTATATGCGCCTGGTGACACCGTAAATTTTGATATTGAAGTATTTAACCAAGGAACAATTAGTGCTTATGGTTTGACAGTGCAGGACGAACCGGGTGAAGGATTGATTTTTTACACAAGCTTAAATACGGCCGATATTACGGGCAATGAAGAGGATTGGTTACAGCAATTACCTACGAGTGCTTGCGAAGTCCAATTTGATTTTTCCTTTGATAAGCACGGTTGGACTGCTGTAAATAATTCTTGGGATGGTACGGATCTAGGTTCAGTTGTGCACAATGGATCCGGTTTTTCTAATCCTGTGGGCGACCCTGTTACGGAATGCGAAATAGTGGGAGATGGATCCTTCCAATCAAATATAGCACCGCCAATAGCTGAGAATAAACCCTATATTTTGCAAGTGGACCCTTCGGGAGGAACAGCGTATTTCCGATCAGCTCATTTAGGAGGTATTGATGGTGTTGATTTATTGGGTGGTTCAATGTCCTGGTCCTTCTTTAACTACATGACCAATCAAACAGATATTCCTTGGTCAGACAGCAATATTGGAAAACTAGTTTTTGTATCTACAGATGATAAAAGTGTAAGTGCTGATTTTACTGTTGATTATGATGCTTTCGAATCAGGTGAATGGAACGAGTTAGAGGTGGAAATTACAGATGCTGTTTTTTCTGGGACAGAAGAAGATCTTTCTGATGTTTTATCTTCCTTAGCATATATTGCTATTCAAGTTGAGTTTATAGTAGGAGGGAATACAGGAGATTGTGATAATATAGAATACTTCAGTCTTGCAGATATCCAATTTGAATGCCCCGCCTCGAATGAACGACCTAAGGCAAAAACGGGCTTGAGTGAAATTTCTTCTCAAAGTTCACAATTCCTCAAGATCAATCTTGTCATTGATGACGTTCCTGGTTTATTCGAAAGAGTTAACTGGGCAGAGGTGATTACGTATAGTGATGCCTTTGTTTACCTGCCAAAAGATGAAGATGATTTTCCGGAAGGCTTTACTAACAAGAAAGAAACGGATGATGAAATAGATGATGATTCTATTGGAGGCGATGATGACCCAAGGGATCAGGATCGTCGAGATTTGGCAAGAGTTGCCTTATGTAATGGTATTGATGGGTTTATAGAAGGGCCTGAAGATGACCTTGCTTGTTTAGGTGAAGATGCTGAATTTACTGTGGTAGTCACAGATGATATTAACCCTGTGCGATGGGAGTATAGTTTGGATGAAATTTCTTGGCTTGCCATTGATCACAATTTGGATGGTGATGATAATGATCGGACATTACTTGTACCTAATGCACTCTTTGCAGATCAAACAGTTTATGTGAGGGCCATTTATGAGGGACCTTGTAATGAAACGTCTCCGACCGCAGCGGTTATTCTAAATGGGAATAACGGTAGTATTGCTTGTAATGATCAGATAAATGTGACGCTTGATGCAAACTGTGAAGGAGGATTGCGTCCTGATATGTTATTAGAGGGCTTTGCCTATGGTAGTTATACTCTATTAATCGATGGAGAAGAGTCATATGCTGATCACGCTTATGACATTTTTGATCCATTGGAACTTGCTACCCTTTTACATAGAGGGCCTGTAGTCTATATGATCACGGACGAATGTGGAAATTTGTGTTGGGGCGAGGTTGTTGTAGAAGACAAGCTTCCATTATTTTTAGATTGCAATG
>JAHDDO010000044.1 GCA_020629315.1 Saprospiraceae bacterium
CCCCGACCCGCTGATTACAAATCAGCTGCTCTGGCCAACTGAGCTACACTGGCATACTCCGCCTTTCTTCAAAAGCGAATGCAAAATTAGCTTTTTTTATGCAAAAAGGAAATAAAAATTTCTTTTTTATAAGATATTAAAGAAAAATTCATATGTCCAATTTTTATAGGGCTTACAGATCAGCCAGTTTCCGTTGAACGAGGGTGAAAACGGTGGGCATTTTTTAGCTTTTGAATAGAATTTTGAGTATAGATCTGCGTTGCTGCCAAACTGCTGTGACCGAGCAAATCTTTTATAGCATTAATTTCTGCCCCATTGTTAGAAAGGTGTGTCGCAAACGCATGGCGCAGCATATGAGGGCTTCGCTTAGTAATAGTACTGATTTTACGTAAGACTTCATTTACTAGATTATACACGAACTTTGGGTATAGAGCCTTACCCTTATCTGTCAAAAATAGCTCAGGTATTTCTAGCCCAAATTGTCTATTTCTTTCAAGAAGGTATTTCTCTATAACACTTTTAGTAGAAGCCATAATAGGGATTTTCCGTTCCTTATTACCCTTCCCTAGCACCTTAATCATTCCAACAGACAAATCCACATCTTGTATCTTCAATTGTAGTAACTCACTTCGTCTTAATCCAGCTGTGTAAAGCAAACTCAAAATCGATTCATCCCGCAGCGCTGAAAACGGCACCTCGCCCCAGTCATAAGATTCGAATAAATTCTGTAATGCTTCTTCATGCAAAAACTCAGAAACTCGTTTCGGTATTTTAGGTGCCGTTATCCGACTGGTAGGGTTGACTTCTATTTCTCCTGATCGTTTTAAAAATTTGAAAAACGTACGAATGGCCGAAATTTTTCGGTTAATAGACTTTTCGGTTATTTCTGATTGCATCAAAAAAACAATCCAGCTTCTGAAATGAAAATGCTTTATACTAGTCAATTCGTAATCGCCATACGTTGTAATCAAATAAGAATGACATTGGTCAATGTCCTTAGCGTAGGCTAAAATGGTATGATTAGAATACCGTTTTTCGTGTTTGAGGTAATTTTTAAATCTAGGAAGATGAAAAATCATATTACAAATATATGTAATATGTTAGATTTTCAATACTTTGCTCTTGAACTGTGTTGTACCCATTTTGATCATAAGGACATAAAGTCCGTTTGGCAGCTCTTCTAATGACAAGTGATTTTTAGCTTGTACTTTTTTAACGGTATTCCCTAGGAGATCAAGTACGGTGCATTCAAATTGATCCGCGTTTCCTTTTTGTATGAACACTTTATCAGAAGTGGGATTGGGCCAAATCGAAATATCATGAATCTTTTCATCCTCTATCCTTGTCGAGATAATGCAGTCTTCTGTAATTAGATTTTCATTTTCAATGGTCCCTGTTGGCGTTAAATCAAGGCCATTGAACCCCACAAAACTAGATGGGTAAAAGGCTAGTTTAAAATAGTCTGGTCCGAATGAAATGTCATCCCCTTGGTCCAAGGTAAACACGTGTACTGGATTTCTGTACGCCCAATGTACGGTTCCACCAGAGCTGATCTCATACATAATTCCGCTGGATGATTCACTGATTAATACGTGTCCATTTTCAGACTTTGTAAATCCTCCTTCTATAAATGAATATAGTGTGTCTTGTAAAAGAGCGCCTTCAAAGCTCCATGAAAAGTCTGCTGGAGCAAATGAAGATCCCGTCATTGGATATTGAAAATTCGAATCTGGAGACACATTTAAAATATGGACGGAGCTATAATCACCTTCTCGTTGATCTCCATTATTAAACAGTGCAATCTCATGTGAGCCATCTTCATTGATCTGTACCCAATTCGCATCATGCTGCCCAAAAAGTTTGCGCTCTACATTTGAGTCCGAGTTAAATACCTTATCATTTCCCCATCTAAATAGAAAATCTCCACCTTTGCCTGCATTCCCACCTTGACTTGTAGCCGCCTCGGCCGTGCTTGTTGAGTGGTCTATAATGTAGATCTCACTAGTATGCCTAGCCGATAGAATAATTTGGTCTAGGCTTTCTGAATAGGCAATACTATTAAAATGAACATAATCTCTGAGATCATTTTGGTATACATAATTGATATCTAGGCGATTTGGATTTTGGTCAATTTCTGAAAAATTGGGTTTTGATGGGTCCACATCTTGAATTATATGATCCACTAAGTACCATTCCCAAACCACTTCAGGCATTCCGTCTTCATCAACAGATACTTCAATGATTTTTTCAGAAAGTAGAAATTGGTCAATGCGATCTTCTTGGCGGCCTATCTCTATCAGGTCATTTTGATGAATGGTATCAATGGCTAGGAACAAGATATTATTATTAGGAAGTATAGCAATGTCATGATGAAGTTGAATGTTTAAGGCTTGCGGATCAAATTGCCAAACTACATTACCATCCCAATCGTAACAATCCACATGCTGTAAGGTCGGTCTTATCAAATTAGCTTCATTATTTAAATAAGCCATGCGTCTAGGTTGATCCATGGCTTCCCAGGCATTAACCACCTGCCCACAGGCATCCACTAAATAGGTAAAATCTGAGCGAATGGGAGAAAACAAAACATATCCATCATGGGCTTCATCTGTAAATGTAAGCAGCCCCACCGTTGTTTCTTGTGCTTGCAAAAGCAAACTCATAGACCATAATACGTATAGAAGAAGTGCACTTCTCATCTTTGAATCAATATGATGGATTACATTTACAAAGTAAATTAAAATACTATGTCTAAGGTTCACATTTTTGTTCTTTGTTTCATTTGCTTGTCGTCTGTAGCTCAAGGACAGATATTTGTAGATCAAAATGCCGTAGGTGCGGAAAATGGTTCTAGTTGGCAAGATGCTTTTACTGATTTGCAAGATGCGCTGTCTGTTGCTAGTAGTGGTTCAGAAATATGGGTGGCCAATGGCATCTATTACCCGAGCACCGGTACTGACAGAAATATCAGTTTTACAATGAAGGCTGGTGTTGGAATATATGGTGGTTTTTCTGGCACAGAAACGGAAATTGATGAACGACAATGGGACTCATTTGAAACTATTCTATCTGGTGATATTGGAATCAAAGAAGAATTAGACGATAATGCGTATCACGTTATTGCAAATAAAGGCAATGGACTGACTTCATCGGCTATACTTGATGGGTTCAAAATCACGCATGGGAATGCAGGAGACCCAGAGCCTAATGAACGTGGTGGCGGTATTTTCAATAAGGACTCCTCCCCTTTAATTCGCAACTGTTACTTTACAGAAAATTATGCCTTGTATGGTGGTGCTATTTACAATTTAGGTGGATCTGAAGCTTCGTATATAAATTGTCAAATAGAGGGCAACACTGCCTATAAAGGATGTGGCGGCGTTTATAATTTTTTGAATGCCCATGCTACGATGATTCAATGCCGGATTACAGGAAATGAAGGACTTGATGATGTGGGTGGAGGCACGTACAATTTTCTTTCAGATCCTCACTACATTGATTGTTTGATCAGTGGTAATGTAGCGCCAATTGCGGCAGGGGTATACAATACAAACAATTCCAAGCCTGTTTTTACTAACTGTACTATTGTTGCTAATATGAGTTCAGATTCTGTAGGCGGCATTCTAAATGTAGCTTCAGAATTGACCTTAGAAAATTCTGTAGTATGGAGCAATATTTCAGAAAATGACATTGGACCATCATCAAACCTATCTCAAGCTAATAATGCTATCCTTACAGCCGAATATAGTTTGATTGAAGGTGTTTCATTGGATCCAGATGCTGGCAATTTAGATGGACTGGATATCACTAACGACCCGTCTTTTCTTTCATTGCCACCCCTTAACTACATTCCTACAAGCGATGGGGATTACAGCATTGATGCATCAAGCATTCTTATCGATGCAGGTATATCAAGTGTAACTACACAAGATGTCGATCTTTTAGGGAATGATCGAATCTCTGGCAGTCAAATTGATATTGGTGCTATCGAATATCAATTCCCTGTAACAAATAGTGACCTTGAGCTACTATCCATACGAGTATATCCAAACCCTGCTGATGACCATATTGTTATTTCTGGTCTTAGATTTAATAATGTATATACAATCAAGCTATTAGGTCTTGATGGACGTCTTTTATCTTCTCAAAATATATCGGCTCTAAATGACACTGAAGTGCTGGCATTGCCGAATGGATCAAGGACTATGCTTTTACAAGTCCACGATGCTGATGGGAAACATTATAATCAAATCATTGTAAAAAAATAAAGGGGGAAAAGACAAGCCTTTCCCCCTTCTATTTCGTAGTAGTCTAAACAGACTATTTAGAAAGCTCTAATCTATATACACCGAAAGACCCTAAGTCTACTGTATGCTCAACATCAATAGTTAAGAATCCAGTACACCCAAAGTAAACACCTCCGGTACCTTCAATTCTTCCTTCACCGTATGGACAACCGAAGTTATCACAGTGCCAAGCTGGTTGCTTAAGGATAGAAGCTGCGGCGAAGTCTGTATCATCAAGTGTTACAACAACGTCATATGCTTCTGGGTGACGGAATAAGTCAATGAATGTTACTTCATTATCACCAGGACCTGCAACACATTGGATTACAGCTTCTGGATCAAGAGAAGAAGCAAAATCATCTCTAGTGATTGTATACTCACCTACTGCTTCTGCTTGCACCCAAGAGCAAACAAAGAATATAGAGTATTGGAAAGCTTGCTTCATCGCTGGGTTGAACATATCACCATTCAAATCAGCTGAAGTAAACTCAGTATCATCACCTTCTCTTTTAGTAGTAGCTTCGATATTCGCGATCGTACCTGGAACAATATCATCTACTGATACGCCTAGTGCAGATGCTATCTCATCTACTGTAATTTCTAATGTACCTGGAAGGGTTGACATTGTCTTCACGTATGTAGATGGTACATCACCTGAAGCCGTATTGCTTAATCCTACATATACATTGTACTCAGTAACGTTATCTGAAGGAGCCCTTAGTTCACCTGTAAATTTAGGTGTACCTTCTCCAAGAATAACGCTAAATACAGGACTGGTTACCCATTGCACGAAAGGTGCATCTAATCCTTGCTCATGTGGAGGAACGTAGTCACTCTCACAACCTGCAATAAATAGACCTGCTATTAAGATTATATATAATTTGAATCTTTTCATTCTAGCATCAATTTTTATTTAATAAAATCAGCTGGATTATTATCCCAGAAAACCTGCTGAGCTACTGAGCTCTTTTGCGTCATGCTTTGATTTCTATCAACAGAAGCACTTGGATACAAGTATGTTCTATTGAATGAACCAGCATTTGGGTTCAATGGTAATTGAATATTTCCAGGCATTCCTGTTCTTCTGTAGTTATTGTATGCTTCGATACCATTACCGAATAAGGTAATGTAGTATTCACGGCCAATAGTAGACTCTTGAGCACTACCAAAGTCAGCTAATACTTCAGCAACATACGCATCTACATCTTCAGCCGTTGGTGCTAAAGCTGGGTCTGCTACTGCTGCTCCCATATTCATAACCTTAGCTATGTGAGATCGTACACCATTTTCCAATGATGTAGCTGCATCAGGACCGATACCTAAAGAAACATTAAGCTCAGCCATCATGAAGTTAACCCATGAAGAAAGCATCATTGGGAAGATACCTGCAC
Source organism: Saprospiraceae bacterium (assembly GCA_020629315.1). Classification (GTDB taxonomy): domain Bacteria; phylum Bacteroidota; class Bacteroidia; order Chitinophagales; family Saprospiraceae; genus JAHDDO01. Next base: position 5,678 of record JAHDDO010000044.1, read on the forward strand.
CTTGTAATCCAGATGAAGGTGTACCTGCTCCACCAGTACTTGCATCAAAGGCACCACCTATAGGGTAAACACCATAGATCGTACGCAATTGATTGTCTGGAGGAATACCATCTGTATCGATGTGATCTCTACCCCAGTATCCGTTACCTGGGCTACAAAATACCATATCAGCAGGATAGTGAGCTGGTGGTGATTGTACCACACATGGCTGCTCATTTACATCCTCAGTATTCTCAAGTACTTGTCTGTAGAAATAGTATCTTAAACGAGGATCTTCAACACCATTACGACCATTGATTAACTCATTCATAAGGTAGTTAGACATATACTCAGAAGCTGCACCATAGTTATCTGTAAACGCTGGGTGTACAGAGAATGGTGTAGTTGATGTATTTGTAGAGAACTGGAACTGCCAGTCATCAGAAGCATCCGTAATGAAAGCTGCGCCTCCATCCATCATTGCTTGAATCTTAGACGTAGAACCAGAAGCGTCAATCAATCTTAAGTTAGTATACATTTTCAACTTAAGAGTATTCGCTAATTTAGTCCACTTACTAGCATCACCACCGTAGAACAAGTCATTAGCTGGTAATCTGTCTGGTGTTTCAGCTAATAAAGCTATAGCTTCATCCAATAATGCTTCAGCTGCATCGTAAACAACATCACCTGCATCTGGTGTAGGATCAAAATTGTTTGGATCCAAAGCTGACAAGTAAGGAATAGGTCCAAACATATCCACCAATGTCATAATAACATACGCTTCACATATTTTTCCTATACCAGCGTGTACTGTTGACGTAGCGCCTTCAGCTGTAGCTAAACTTACAAGGTTTCTTGAGTCCGCTAGGATACCTGCATATGCAATTTCCCAAAGATCGTCAAAGTCAACCCCTTGCCACATACTGTTATATTCACTAGATCTAGGCTGTGCAGCCACCAATCTAGTTGATTCCATTGTATAATCACTTACTTCATGAAAGAACTCAGCCATACCAAATTGTACAGAATTCATCACAAAGTCTAAATCCGCTGCATCTGGCGATAGTGCATTTGGATTTTCCTGTAATTGAAGATCACAAGAACCCAAACCAGCTACTACCAATGCAAACAAGAATATTCTTAATTTTTTCATTTCCTGTAATTTTTGGTTAATTAAAATTGTAGTCTAAGGTTTAGACCATATCTTCTCGCACTAGGTCCATTCAAGAATTCGAAACCTAATCCATTACTAGATGCTCCTAGACCACTTGCGTCAGTATCAACGTTAGTGTGCTCAGGCATATTAATAGCATTGAACCAAAGGTTGTTACCGATTAATGAAAGTGTAATACCTTCAACTCCTCTCATAGAAGCTAGCTTATCTTTAGGTACAGAGAATGCTAAAGAAACATCTCTTAATCGTACCGTCGTACCATCGAATACTGAGATTTCAGATGGACCGAAACCAAAGTTATCGAAGTATAAGTTAGTCGCTGTGATCATAGTAGTGTTAGGTGAACCATCTGCAGTTACACCATCCAATACATAACCTCTTGTTCTATCAAAATCAGTATCCTGTGACAACCCTCTCGCCAACAATGTTCTTGCTGTACCAGAGTATACATCACCACCATGTCTGTAATCAAACTGGAATGAAAGATTTACATTACCAAAGTCAACAGAGTTTGTCAAACCTAAAGTGAAATCTGGGTTAGGATCTCCAATGATACCTGTAGCAGCTGCTTGTACATAAAGACCGTCAGAATCGATAATTGCGTTACCGTTCTCATCTCTATCAATTACACCACCTTTCATAATACCAAATGGCTGACCTTCAATAGCAAAGTTACCTAGGTTAGAGAATCCCTCAATGTTAATTTCTAGTGACTCATCATCAGTATCTAAATCACCATCAAGGTCGATCACTGTACTTTCATATGTGTAGAAATTAGTGAAGACATTCCATGTTACATTACCTTTTCTGATAACGTCAGCATCTAAACCTACTTCTAAACCTCTGTTATTGATTTTACCAATGTTGATTCTTGTTTGTGTAGAACCTGTAGAAGGATCAAGCGGTGCATTAGTGATTAAGTTATCTGTGTTTTTGTTATATACTGATACGTCTAATCCTAATCTGTTCTTTAACCATCTACTCTCAAAACCAAACTCAACTTCTCTGTGAAGCTCTGGCTTTAAGTTAGGGTTACCTAAGGTAGCTCCTACACCATTGTCATCAAAGTATGTACCGTTACTGTTTGTTGTAAGGATATTACCGTTGATGTCGATGAATTGTGAAGGATTACCTGCTAATACATTACGTGTTGCATATGGAGGAGGGAAACCTGCTGAAGTACCGTATCCTAATCTAAGCTTCAAGTAGTTCAACGTTTCGCTCTTAGCCATAATCTCTGTAGGAATGAAAGACACACTTGCTGAAGGGTAGAATAATGATTGATTCTCTCTTTCAACAGTTGATGTCCAGTCATTTCTAGCTTGCAAGTTTAAGTATAAGAAGCTATTGTAACCGAATGTTGCTGTTCCATATAAACCCAATAATCTTTCTTGTTGTCTAAACTGGATATCTTGACCAGAAAGACTGTTAATAGCATTATGGTTGGTAAAGTTTGCGTGCTCAAAGAAACCAAATACAATCTGATTTGTACTTTCAAGACCATCAGCATCAAAGTTATCTTCTCTGAAGTTTACACCTAATGTTCCATCTAGGGTTAAACCGCTAGCGATTTCGCCGAAGTCTAGATCAGCAAATGCATTGTGGTTCCAAATCAAAGACTTGTTGAATGTAGTTCTGTAGTATCCATTATTAACAGCAGCATAATCTGCATTGTTAACACCGATTCTATTGATCTTATATTCTTGGTTCTCTGTATAGTTATCTAAACCAATCTGGTAATTCAAACCTACAAAGTCAGACAACTGGTAACGTGTTGCAATTTGTCCGTAGAAACGATTTGTTAAATTCAAGTTTTCTGCATTTTCTGCTGTCCATCTTGGATTCAAGATATCGTTACCACTTCTATAATATACAGGTCTGTTATCTGAAGCGATGTATGGAAGTCCGAATAAATCAACACTCCTTGGCGTATAGAATACATCAGAGAATACTGAAATACCTCCACCTGCGAAGATACCTGAACCATCACCATAACTAATAGGTGGTGTTACAACATCTGTATTTACATAGTTAAATGTAGCATTCATTCGTAAACGATCGCTCAGCTGAGCAGAACCACCTAAACCAAAGTTTAATTTAGTAAGGTTGTTATTTGGTGTAAAACCATTATCGTTTGTGTACGCAAATGATGTACTGAAACTAGCCATTTCATTTCCACCTTGTACGTTTAATGCTGTTGTAGATACATTACCGTTGCTAAAGAAATTTTCTTGATTAGCATAGTTTTGGTATGCATACTCCGTTTGGCCTAATTCAGCAAATTCTGCAGCTAATGCAGGATCTTGTAATCGGCTTAAAGGGTGAGCAACTGTACCGTCAGCGCTAATTCCTGCTTCTCCTCTTACATCAAAGGCAGGACCCCAGTTAGAGTAGAAGAAACCAAAGTTCTGGTGGAAACCACCACCGTAGTTACTTTGGAAATCTGGTAATGATGCAATTTCTGTAACGAAGTAAGACTGATCAAACGTGATGTTCAATCCATCTCCTCTTGGATTACCATTCTTGGTAGTCACTAAGATTACACCATTCTTTCCTTGCTCACCATAAATAACAGAAGCTGCAAGACCTTTAAGTACACTTACAGACTCGATGTTATTAGGATCGATGTCAAGGAATCTTGAAGAAGCAGACTGTCCACCTTCCAAGAAACTGTTTCCACCACCATCATTCGTATTTGTGTTAAATGGTACACCATCAACTACGAATAAAGGTTGGTTAGAACCTGTGATTGAGGAATATCCTCTAATTACGATGTTAGTACCAGATCCAGATACACCACTAGTGTTTGTTACATTTACACCAGCGACTTTACCTTTCAATAGACGAGCTACGTCTGTTTCAGGTTGCCGCTCTAAAACGGCTCCGTCGATCTCATCAACATCATACCCCAAAGATTTTTTGTCTTTGGAAACACCTAATGCCGTCACAACGACTTCATCAAGTACTGTACCCTCTGCCAGGGCTACTACTACTTCACTCACACCTGTAATGTCAATAACTCTTGACTCATAACCTGTGTAACTAACTAGTAGTGCGTTAATTCCGTCTGGAACTTCTAGACTGAAGTTTCCATCGATATCCGTAATGGTACCAACGGATGTCCCTTGGGCGATTACGTTTGCACCGATTAACGGGACGTTACTTGCGTCAGCGATATTACCCGTGACTACTCTTTGGGCTAACATCTGACCAACACAAATAGTCAAAATGAAAAATAAGAGTGACAATTTTTTCATATTGAAGTTTGTTTGGTTAATAAAATAATTATCTCTTACGAGTAGATTGATTCCTTCATTAAGGAGATTGGATATGTTCTAATTCGGTAAAATTAGCAATTTAGGTTAACGATATGTTAATTTCTAACACTAATTTCAGTCCTGTAGTTAACTCTTAGTTTACGTTCTCAATAAGCGTTGATACAACTGAATTGTATTCTGAAGCCCGTAATAAAGACTATCTACTACTAATGCATGACCAATAGAAACTTCGGAAAGGTTGGAAATTGCGCGATTATATTTTAATAAATTATTAAGATTTAAATCATGTCCAGCATTTAATCCGAGTCCTAGCTCTTCTGCCAGCTGGGCTGAACGGATGTGTTTTTCTAGTTCTCTATCGTCTCCTTCTTCAACAGTTGCATATTTTCCAGTGTATAGCTCAATTCTATCCGCTCCTATTTCTGGAACCTGTTTGATAGGATCTAATTCAGGATTCATAAACAAGGATACTCGAATCCCTTCTTGCTTCAGTTTTTTAACTATCGGTTTAAGAAATTGCTTATGTTGGATCGTATCCCAGCCTGAATTGGAGGTTAGTGCTCCGGGTGGGTCGGGGACTAAGGTGCATTGATGCGGTTTTGCTTTGATTACTTCTTCAAGGAATCGTTCGGTTGGAAAACCTTCAATATTTAGTTCTGTTTTTACTACTTCTTTCAGATCATGAATATCTTGATATCTAGCATGTCTTTGGTCGGGTCTAGGGTGTATGGTGATTCCATCGGCTCCAAAGTTTTCACAATCTTTGGCTACTTTAATCAAATCAGGGAAATTTTGTCCTCTTGAATTCCGGACTAAGGCTACCTTATTCAGATTTACGCTTAATTTTGTTCTCATATATGAGTGAATTTACTGTTAGGAGTTTATCAGCCATTGTGTATGCAAGTTTAGTACTTTTTGCTACGATTTACAGCTCTTGGGCCATTATGATTTTTCTTATGTGTGTATTAGGCTTTTGCTTGTATGAATATGCGAGCATCACAAAAATGCACCCCTTCATACATATACTATTTATTATAGTCACCGTACTCCTTAGTGTTTATCTACTTTATTTCAGTATTCCTGAGAAGGCAGAAATCTATTGCTATCTAATGTTAGGGCTTATAGTATTGTACTCTAGCCTTTCGATAGCAGACTTATTTGACATTATAGATATAGACTTACACGGTTCTTTACGAGTTGCGAGTTATACCAATATACTTCTTCATTTCACCTTACTTTGCTTATGTATAGATACCTTTCAGATCTTTACCCTTATCCTCCCTCTCTTTGTGTTTACCTGGGTCAGTGATGTCGGGGCCTATCTAGTGGGTCGGAAATGGGGTAAAACACCATTATATAAAAAGATATCACCTAAAAAAACAATAGAAGGTAGCTTAGGTGCTTTAGTATTTGTGTTGCTTACTGCCTTTATCTGGTGGAAATTAGTATTTACCTATAGTCTATTATTTTGGTTGTGCTTTGGATGTACTATTTGGTTGTTCTCTTCTATAGGTGATCTGGCCGAGTCAAAATTGAAACGTCAATTTGGCAGTAAGGATTCTAGTCAACTGATTCCGGGTCATGGCGGATTTCTTGATAGATTTGATGGCTTTTATTTTGCCATTCCATGGTTCCTGTTGTTACTTTACATATTCAAAATTATATAGATGTATATCCACAAAGAAGGGTATCCCACCATTGCTGTTATTTTCATTTTTTGTGCCTTAGTGATGGGACTCGTTTATTATTTCTCAGGCTTGGGCTTATTTTTTTGGTCAATGTTACTCTTGGCCATCTGCTTCTTTATTTTCATTCTTTCCTTTTTTAGGAATCCAAAGAGGACATTGGACCATACCGATCCAAATACTATTATATGTCCAGCAGATGGAAAAGTAGTGGTGATTGAGGAAACCTATGAACCCGAATTTCTGAAAGAGAAATGCATTCAAGTCTCCATTTTTATGTCGCCACTCAATGTACATGTGAATCGCAATCCGGTGAGTGGCACCGTCAAATATGAAAAATATCACAAAGGCAAATATTTAGTAGCGTGGCATCCTAAATCATCAACCGATAATGAGCGCCACACTACGGTTTACGCCAGCGAAAAAGGAACAATATTGATGCGCCAAATTGCCGGTGCATTGGCTAGGCGAATTGTGCACTATTTGGATGCGGGTCATGAGGTTACCCAAGGGGGTACGATGGGCTTTATAAAATTTGGATCGCGTGTAGATCTATTTTTACCATTGGACAGTAAAATCAAGGTGACCAAGGATCAAGTGGTCAGAGGGAATGTGGATGTTATCGCCCAATTTTCATAATAGTTTGCCTTTATATTAAGTTGTACATTGTGAATCTATGAATATGGAACGTAAGCCTTTAATACTGGTTACTAATGATGACGGGATTACAGCACCGGGCATTGCCTCCTTAGTGGAGGTGGCCAGGAAGATCGGGGAAGTGGTAGTCGTAGCACCGGATTCGCCACAATCTGGTCAAGGTCATGCTATCACCCTGACTTCACCTATAATGTTTAGACCTTCGAACATATTTGAAGGCATTACCGCCTATGAGTGCAGCGGAACACCTGTAGATTGTGTAAAAATAGCAAAGCATGTCATTCTAAAGGATAGGGAGATCGACATCTGTATTTCAGGGGTAAATCATGGTTCTAATGCAAGTATCAATATCATATATTCAGGGACGATGTCCGCAGCTATGGAGGCCAGTATAGAGGGCATACCCAGTATCGGATTCTCCCTTCTTGACTATAGTTACGAAGCTGACTTTTCTGCCTCAAAGCATGTGGCCAGTGTATTAATCCGACAAGTCTTAAACAAAGGCTTACACGATTGCAAACTATTAAATGTGAATATTCCTAAGTTACCATTGGAAGAGATAAAAGGCTTTAAGGTCTGTAGGCAAGGACAGGGTAATTGGGAAGAAGAATTTAAAGAAGGTGCTGATCCTAGGGGACAAAAATATTATTGGCTTACTGGTCAATTTATACAAAAAGATGAGCCTGAGGGCACGGATCTTTGGGCCTTAGAAAATGGATATGTTTCCATTGTTCCGTCTGGTTTTGATCTAACCGTTTATCCGGCAATAGACAATAACAAACACCTTGAAAAAACATAACAGATGCGTTACAATACATTTGGTATCGGATTACTTTTAGGCGCTTTAGTCCCTGTCCTTGGATACATTTTAATTGGGGGCATATTTGATCTTCTTAGTCAAACAGGTGTATTGGATTCTGCGCCGAGCGGTTTGCACAGTCGAAGAGAACGGACGGTAATCCTTTTTGCTATATGTTGCAATCTGATTCCACTCAATATATTTCGAAGAAGGCGAATGGATAATAGCATGAGAGGTATAGTCATACCAACTATGGTTTACGTGGGCGCTTGGTTGTATATATTCTCTGATATATTATTCAACAGTTAATTCCTTTTGAAGATTTATCTCATAGCCGGTGAATCCAGCGGGGATCTCTATGGAGGGTTGCTCATGGAAAAATTACGTCATTTGGCTCCAGATGTAATGTTTCGTTTTTGGGGTGGCCCTAAGATGCTATCTCAATCAGAGAACATCGCTAAACATATTGAAGAAACCTCTTTTATGGGCTTCGTGGAAGTACTGGCTAACTTGAAAACAATACGATCTTTACTTCAGTACTGCAAAGATGATATACGCGATTTTAACCCAGATGTGATTGTATATATTGATTACCCCGGGTTCAATTTACGAATCGCAGAATGGGCTACTGAGCAGGGGTTCAAAAATATCTATTGTATTCCTCCGAAGGTTTGGGCATGGAAGGAAAATCGCATAAAGAAATTGTCGGCCTTCTTTTCTAAAATAATCTGCATTTTTCCGTTTGAGCCTGCGTATTATGCAAGCCATAACATGGCGGTCGAATACTGGGGAAATCCTTTATATGAGCAAATCAGAAATACAAATATTAGCTCCCTAAGGCGAAGTAGTATTGCGTTGTTACCCGGCAGTCGGGTCCAAGAAATAAAACGGCATTTACCAGTGATGAAAGCGTTAGCCTTACAAAAAGCTGATGAATCTTTTGAAGTGCTTGTGGCACCCACTTTCAGTAAAGATGATCCTTTATTTTCTAGCATTACCACTTGTGATAACGTTTCATTGGTAACTGGTAAATCAAACGCTTTATTTTCAAGATCGAAAGCGGCGGTTGTTTGTTCGGGAACTGCAACTTTAGAAGCGGCAGCCCATAAGGTTCCGCAAGTCGTTATTTACAAAGCCAATCCGATATCTTACGCTATTGCAAAGCGAGTGGTACGCTTACAGTATATTTCTTTGGTCAATCTCATTATGGATAAGGAAATTGTAAAAGAATATATCCAAGAAAAAGCAACAGTAGAAAACGTAATTCGTAGCTTGGACGAAATGCTCAAACATCCCGACCCCATGATAAAGAAGTATCATAGCTTAGATGAACAAATGAACAGTTCTGGAAGTTTGACTAAAATATGTCAATCTATTTTAGATAGCCATCAACATTAATATCCATTTGAATCCTTACATTACTATTATAAATGAAATCATAGCATGAAGCGAAGAAATGTTATCCTACTAGCCGCACTATTTCTACTACTTGGGCTACAATTCTTTCCATTAAGTGAAAAAAATCCACCTTCTCTATCAGCAAACCAAGGATTTGCACATGGGCTTTCTGACGATAGTCAGATCCATCTGCTTAAGAATGCGTGTTATGATTGTCACAGTCATGAAACGAACTTTCCTTGGTACACCTCGGTGGCCCCAGTATCGATTTGGATAAATGGGCATATTAAAGGAGGCCGAAAGAAACTGAATTTTTCAAATTGGCAATCCTATGATGCAGAGGAAAAAGTACATAAACTACGAGAGTCCATAGAGGAAATTGAAGATGGTCACATGCCACCTACTAGTTATGGCTTTATGCATAAAGAAGCAGCTTTACAAGACGAGGAAAAGGCAGCCCTGATTGCATGGCTAAAAGGGATGCTATAAAAAAGTCCCTGATAAAAATCAGGGACCTCAACTATTAACTACTCGTTTGACTGCGTAAGCTCTCATACTTCGAAATCAATCGTTTTAATTCTCTTCGCTCGGCATCTGGCTTTAACAGTATTATTTTAGCCATATTCTGTTTAAGACGATCGATAGACGGGCTCTTTACATAATCTGATCGTCTCATCATCATCCCCCACTCTGCTAGCGTCAAGGCCATTAATACATTTGTATCTAGTTCATCAGTCTCTGTTGCAGCCGAAGAAATTATATGTTGAAACTTGGTAGAGACATCTGATTGGGGCGCTTTATATCTAATCTTAACCATACCCAGTTCGTGAGACATTTTACCCTTGGATATAGACTCTTGGTATCGTAATGGATCTATACTGGCTATTTCATCCCCATCAATAGCAGTAGGAATAATTTCATACATAGCGGTAACGGAATGGCCTACTCCTATTTCTCCTGCATCTTTAGTATCATCATTAAAATCCTGATCGTCTAGCATCCTATTTTCATACCCTATCAGGCGATAGGCCTGTACGTTTGACGGATTAAATTCTATTTGCAATTTTACATCTTTCGCCAAGGTGTGCAAGGTACCTGCGAACTCCTTTCCAAATAATTTTTTAGCTTCATCAATATCATCTATGTATCCATGATTGCCATTGCCCTTGTCCGCTAATATTTGCATGCGATTATCTTTATAATTACCCATCCCGAAACCCAAAACAGAGAGGTATATGCCTGTTTTTCGCTTTTTCTCTATTAATTTTTCCAAGGCATTATTATCTCTTGTCCCTACATTAAAATCACCATCTGTGAGTAGGATCACTCTATTATTCTTTTCGCTATTAAAATTCGTTTCGGCTAGTTCATATGCTGTAAGAATTCCTTGAGCCCCTGCTGTAGACCCTCCTGCCCCTAGTCCATTGATCACTCTTTTTATTTTACCCATAGCATTCACTTTTGTGGGTGGCAAAGCTACGCCTGCCTGTCCAGCATACGTCACTATGGCTATCTTGTCATCCGGGTGCAACTGATGCAACAAAAACAGTAAGGACTTCTTTACCAAAGGCAATTTGTTCTCGGCCTGCATGCTACCAGATACATCGATTAAGAAGGTAAGCATGGATCTATCTAACTCTTCTTTGGGAAGATCTTTGGCTTGCAAGGCTACATGCAGAATTTGATGGTTCGTATTCCATGGGCATTCTGCCACTGTAGTAGCGACTGTAAACGGATCTTCTTGATCAGTGGGTCTTTCATAGTTATAGTTGAAGTAATTAATCATTTCTTCAATCCGCACTGCATCCCCTGGAGGTAGTTGATCTTCTTCAATGAAGCGCCGTATATTGCTGTAAGCGGCGCGGTCGACATCGATTGAGAAGGTCGATAATGGTTCAGTGCTGATCTGACTCCAACCGTTCTCTTCAATATGATCATATTCTTCTGTACTTGGATCGAAAACAGGATATGCTGGATCCTGTTGGGCGTTCCGTGCCGGATTGTTGGGCACATTCACTCTTTTCCCATCAATGTAATAATGGGTGGCCGAATTTCTTGATCCACGGATTGAGATATCACCATTGTTTCTCTTTTTCCGTATACCTGCCGCCTTAGCAGCCAAATCTCTAATTGATTTTTTGGGCAGCTTGTATGCAAGGACGACGACCTCATCACAAATCATGGCCCCTTCTGAAAGGACTATCTCTAATGAGATTGTATCCCCAATTTTCAATGCAATATCCTGAAAGCGAGCTGTCTCATATCCAAGAAATCTGCACTCAAGGTCATACAACCCTGCATTTATGTTCCAAAAGTGAAATTGGCCATCAAAATCAGTTTGTTTGCCCGTACATAAAACTCCATTTTGATATAGGGTTACATCTGCAAAAGGAATGGTCGAACCATGGTTGTCTTTTACAGTGCCAATCAAATGGGTTTGTGCTTGTACCTTACATTGGGAGATAGCGAATACTATCCAAAATACGGTATACATCTTCTTCATGGTATAAAGGTTTTAGTGAACGAATTAAAACCCTTGATCGAGGTGGTATCCATGAAAAGCTGAACGAACCAGCGTTTGAGGGTAAACCCTATTTATCTCATTTGACTAAATGCCTAAACGCGTAATCCGAATCAGATAGAATACAAAGCGAATGCTTGTCTTTCTTTCACGAATGACATTGGACTAGCCCCTAAAAAATAAATGATGAATTAGTATATATGTACTCCCTGGCGACAAATCCTACTCACCACCACCCATTACAGATACATTTAAGATATCCTGATCGAATAGATACAAACCTGATCGCTCATCACCGATAAGCTCTAATTTGTCAATCAACGTGCGCGCCAATGCTTCTTCTTCAATTTGCTCAGAAACATACCATTGAAGGAAATTATGAGTGGCATAATCTTTTTCATCAAGTGCAATATCGACCAAATTGTTAATACTCTTTGACACAAACTCTTCATGCTCCAACAAGGATTTAAAGGCGTGTTTTATCGATGGAAAGGTCAAAACAGGTTGCTTTAAATCAGGAATGATAGCAAAGCCTCCTCTTTCGTTGATGAAGTGAATTAACTTAAGCATGTGTTGTCTTTCTTCATCACTATGTCTGTAGAAAAACGCAGTTATATTATCGATACCAGGCTGAATCTCTGCCCAGCTAGCCATGGCTAGATATACCTGAGATGACTCAGCTTCGATTCGTACTTGTTCGTTTAATGCTTCTTGCATTTTGTCTGATAACATATCGTCTTTTTATTTATATAACACTAATATAAGCAGAGAGTTCTGCTAAAAAACATTTATGCGAGATACTGACAATATTAAAAATCAGTCTAATTAAAATTTGTGGAAAAAAAAAGATTAGTAAGATAGTTCAATACTAAATCTAATCTTACATTTGCTTTTGATTAGACTAAGTCTAAATAAGATTAAAGCCAAATTTTGAGAAATGTTGAAATATCAAATACTATTTATTGTACTAGTTAGTATTGCATTTGGAGCATGTGATGGTACCGAGCCAAATGCTATGTTTGATATTCCTTCATCCTATAGTTTTGAGCGCAACGGCGAATCGACCGTTAATTATAGTGGTCAAACAGATCGCATTCTAATGGGGGAAGAACTAATACAGGCCATGCAAGACTTTTCTTTGGATGAGGCTACGTTAAAAGAAATGTTTGCGAATGAAACTACGAGTGGCGAAGATGCCAATCCTTTCAGTAATGAATCGCTAAATGCATCGACAAAGAGTATTAAGTCTAAAGTTGCCAGTTCCTCAGACTTTTTCTCCAGTAATACAGTAGAAAGCGCCAGTATCAAAGATGATTTTGAATCTTGGATTTCCGCTCATATATCTGAAATTATTCCTAATCAAAATATGGTTGCTTCAGCCGGTCAGGCTGGGCAGATTGCCGATGGTAGTACTCCAAGATATATTAATGCAAAAGGCCTTGAATATAATCAAGCGATAAATAAGGGGCTGATAGGTGCTTTAATGGTTGACCAAATGATAAATAATTATTTATCTACATCCGTATTAGACGCAGGTACTAATATTGAAGATAATGATGAAGGTATACTGGCGACTGACAAACCTTACACTAACATGGAACATAAGTGGGATGAGGCCTATGGTTATTTATTTGGTGCGTCTGAAGTTGGTGTTGATCCAATGTCAACCTTGGGTTCAGACGACAATTTTTTAAACAAATATTTAGCAAGGGTAGACAGTGATGAAGACTTTTCAGGTATTGCAATGGATATTTACAACGCATTCAAGCATGGCCGTGCGGCTATTGTTGCTCGTGACTATGTAACCAGAGATGAACAAGCTGCAATACTAAGAGATCGAATTTCAACAGTGGTGGCTGTGCGAGCCGTTTATTACTTGCAACAAGGAAAAGTAGCCTTAGAAACCGGTGATTTAGGTGGCGGATTTCATGATCTATCAGAAGGGTTTGGATTTATTTATAGTTTGCGATTCCTACGAAATACTAATGAAAACATGGCTTTGTTTACTCGCTCTGAGGTAGATAGTTTTATTTCGGATTTGATGGCGGGCCATGGTTTTTGGGAAGTCACTTCGACTACACTGGATTCAATATCTGAGGCCATAGCAAGCCAATTTTCTTTTACAATTTCGCAAGCCGCTTCCTAGTAACTAAAACATGAAAAATACAGTACATATCGTAATTTGCCTATTGGTCAGTGTCCTAATAATCTCTTCATGTGATAGGACCTCATCAAACGATGACATAGATAATTTTGACAGGGCTGCTATGCTACAGTTTTGGGCGACCGATTTTATTATCCCTGCTTTTGAAGATTACAGAAATAAGACAGCTTCTTTGGTTAGCAACTATGAAAACTTTCTGAACACTAAAGATGAGGCCTCTTTGGCTGCGTTAAGAAAAGCTTGGTTAACGGCCTACAAAGCATGGCAAGCAGTGGCTTTTTATGAGATAGGGAAAGCGGAAGAATTAGGTTTACGCAACAAGACGAACATATTCCCAACTTCGGTTATTGAAATTGAGGCTAATATGAATAGCGCTGATGTAAATTTAGATTTGCCATCAAACTTTGACGCCCAGGGTTTTCCTGCGTTGGACTATCTTCTATATGGTGCTGCTAGTGATGACCAAGCTATTATTGACAGATTCTCTGATGAGAATTTTTCAAGTTATGCTAATATATTAATTAGCAGAATTCACCAGCTAGCTAATTTGGTTTATGAAGATTGGAATGGGCCATTTATGTCTACATTTATAACAAATGATGGCAGTTCTGGAACGGCATCCACAGACAAATTGGTCAATGACTTCCTGTTTTACTATGAGCGCTTTTTTAGGGCTGGCAAGGTAGGTATACCTGCTGGAATTTTCTCTGGTACTAGCTCTTCAGGCAAAGTGGAGGCACCTTTTTCTAGCACGCATACTAAGGAGTTATTCCTGGACGCATTTCAGAATTTGGCGAATTTCTATGCAGGTAATTCACCTTACACAAATAACTCAGGACCTAGTTTAAAGAGTTACATTATAGAAATCACCTCACAAAACGATTTTGAGTCTTTAGATCAAAAGATTGTTGACCAATGGGCAATGGTTTCTGCTGAGGTAGCTCCATTAAATCCAAGCTTTAAATTTCAAATAGAAGAAGATAATAGCCCCTTATTAAAGGCATATGATGAAATACAAAAAGGTGTTATTCTTTTAAAAGTTGACATGATGCAGCTTTTAAATATTAGGGTTGATTATGTAGATGCTGACGGTGATTGATACATGTTGATAAAACGTTATATAAATAAAACTTCAAAGGCTGCCCCATTGGCAGTCTTTCGTGTTTTATTTGGTTCTGTTATGTTTTTTTCTATCCTTCGCTTTTGGGCAAATGGGTGGATTGAAAGCCTTTATTTAGATCCTATTTTCCATTTCAAATATTTTGGCTTTGATTGGGTGCAGGTCCCTGGTAAATGGACATATTTTCTTTTTCTAATCGCTGGTATTTCAAGTATTGGAATTATCCTAGGCTATCGATATCGCCTTTCTACAATTCTGTTTTTCTTGAGCTTCACTTACATTGAACTGATGGATAAGACGACCTACCTTAACCATTACTACTTTGTATCATTGGTATCTTTTTTACTGATTCTTTTACCAAGTCATGTCTATTTTTCATTGGACACCTATCGCAAACCTAATCTTCACCGCTCTCAAGTCTATCGATGGCAAATTGATGCCTTACTATTCCTGATTTCCATTGTGTATATCTATGCTGGTTTAGCTAAAATTAATGCTGATTGGTTGTGCCGAGCCCTACCCTTGTCCATTTGGTTACCGACACGTGAAGACATACCTATTTTGGGGTCTTTGTTAACAGAACGTTGGGTTGCCTTTGCCTTCAGTTGGATCGGTATGTTCTATGACACATTCATAGTCTTCTTTCTCATTATAAGACGAACGCGCACCTTGGCATATGTTACGGTATGCATATTTCATTTTCTGACTTGGCTACTTTTTCCAATTGGTGTATTTCCATTTTTAATGATAGTAGCAGCTACTTTATTTTTCTCGGAAAATTTTCATGAAAAGATTATTCAAAATCTACGCCGCTTAACGACTACAAGATCTAAAATAGACTCTAATGAACATCCATTACCACAAGAAAAATGGCGAATGGCTGTAATCGCTTCTTTTTTAGTAATTCAGTTATGTATTCCTTGGCGCTATTTACTTTATGACAGCAATATTTTTTGGGCTGAAGAAGGGTATCGATTTTCGTGGCGAGTAATGCTTATGGAAAAAACAGGCTATGCTAACTTTAAGGTTGTCAATATAAAAACAGGGAAACGATTTTATGTTCAAAATCAAGATTTTCTAAGCCCTTTGCAAGAAAAGCAAATGTCAACACAAGCTGATTTCATAATTCAATATGCCCATTATTTAGGTGACCACTTTACAAGTCAGGGTCACGAAAACATTGCGATTTATGTAGAAAGCTATGCTTCACTAAATGGGAGGCCAAGTCAGGCATTTATATCTTCAGATATTAATTTATTGGACCTTTCATATGACTTAAAAACTAGAGACTATGTTCTTCCCTTGGAGAAGTAGATTACCTATAACACTACTCCTAATAGTGGCAGGCTTAGTTTATTGCCATGCCCAACATTTTAGCACAGTTAAAATCAATGTCTCTGACGACGAAACGAATGAAGTTGTTTCTGGTGTAGAAATAATAGAGCTAAGCCAAGGTCTATCTGTAATTACTAATGAGTCTGGAGAAGCGATACTAAGGCTAATGGGAGATACTGCAAAGATTGCCGTATTTGCATTAGAATACGAAACTATATTTGATACCGTTTATTGTCCGCAAGACACAATCCTCCCATACCAATTACGTCCATTAGCATATACACTTAACAGTATAGATATAACGGCTAGAAGAGAAGCGCTTTGGGGAATAAAAAAATTGAATGATATTGAAGGCACATCATTATTTGCTGGCAAAAAAACCGAAGTTGTTTTACTAGAAAATATTTCTGCTAATTTGGCAAGCAACAATGCGCGTCAAATTTATGCGCAAGTAAGCGGTTTAAATATTTACGAAGGCAGTGAAGGGGGTATACAACTAAATATTGGAGGAAGAGGTTTAGATCCAAATAGGACTTCTAATTTTAATACGCGTCAAAACGGATATGATATTTCTGCTGATGTATTAGGTTACCCAGAAAGCTACTATAGTCCTCCCCCTGAGATGATCCAGGAAATTCGTGTAATACGTGGGGCTAGTTCGCTGCAATACGGCACTCAATTTGGTGGGTTATTGGATTTTACCTTAAAGTCGCTACCTCTTGATCAAGACTTTAGATTCGAAAGTTCGATAAGTTATGGTAGCTTCGGTTTATTTGCTATGCATACAGGTTTAGGTGTGAGAAAGGGGAAGATCTCTATCGATGCCTTTGCCAATATTAAAAGAGGCAATGGATTTAGAGACAATTCCATATTTAATGCTCAATATTATTATGGAAGAGTAATATATAGAGCAAGTGCTAAAACAGATCTAACATTTGATATAAGTTATCATAATTCCCTAGCCCAACAAGCCGGTGGACTTACAGATGCACAGTTTGCAGAAAGCCCAACACTTAGCACTCGTACACGTAATTGGTTTGCTGTAGATTGGCTTGTGAGTAGTTTGAAAATGAAACATACGTTTTCAAAAAAGCGGCAATTATCTTGGCAGCTTTCTGGTTTACGAGCCTTTAGAGGCTCCGTAGGTTTTGTAGGAAGCACTTCAGATTTAAATGCAAATCCAATATTAACATTGGACGAAAAAACAAATAGTGGCACATTCCTCAATCCTAGAGATGTTATTCGAGGCAATTTCAATAATCTTAACTCAGAATTACGCTTCGTAAATCAATACTCAATTGGAAATAAAAAGCAGGTTTCATTATTGGGCGCTAAGGCTTACAGAAGTCAAAATACTGCTTTGCAAGGTCCAGGCAGCCTGGGCATAGATGCTGATTTTAGTGTTCTTTCTGAATCTTTTCTGGACTACCCAAACCAAAGTAGCTTTACATTTCCCAATACCAATTATGCTTTATTTGCTGAGAATATATTTTACATACATGAGCGAAGCTCGATTACTCCGGGGATTAGATTTGAATACATTAATACAAAGGCCGAAGGTTCTTATTTAAATAACTTGTATGATAATGCAGGCAATTTAATTTTTAGCGAATCACTCAAAGAAAATAGATCTTTTGCTCGACGGATTTTACTTTTTGGTGTTGGATTTCAACACAAATGGGAAAATAATACCATTCTTATAGCAAATCTATCCCAGAATTACCGCTCAGTTACATTTTCCGATATACGTGTTGTTAGTCCATCCTTCATTGTTGACCC
>JAHDDO010000045.1 GCA_020629315.1 Saprospiraceae bacterium
GCACAGCGAGGCTATGAGGTAGCCATGTACGAAAAACGCCAAGATATACGAGAGGAAGTTATAGATGCCGGACGTTCGATTAATTTGGCCTTATCATCAAGAGGACTGATGGCATTGGATCGAGCGGGTTTAAAGGAGACTGTATTAGAAGAGTGTATACCCATGCGTGGTAGAATGATACATCCTTTAGATGGGGATCCGTTTCTTTCACCGTATAGCGGTAGACCTGAGGATTACATAAATTCAGTGTCAAGGCCAGGGCTCAACATTCGCTTAGTTGAAGAGGCGGATACATTCGATAATGTAGCCTTGCATTTTGAAGCCAAGGTAACCCGCGTTGATTTAGAGAATGCGGAGATCGAATATATGCATGGCGGTGAGCGGAAGACTGACAAAGGAAGTATAGTCATTGGTACAGATGGGGCTGGCTCTATCGTTAGACGGAGCATGATGGGTAGATCCACAAGGCTGCTATTTAATTTTTCGCAAGATTTTCTTCGCCACGGCTACAAAGAATTGAGCATTTTACCAGGCGATGGAGGTGCATGGAAGATTCATAAGGAAGCCTTGCATATTTGGCCGAGAGGCCATTTTATGATTATCGCTTTACCTAATTTGGATGGCAGTTTTACTTTAACTATGTTCCATCCTTTCGAGTCTGAAGTAGGCTTTAATACCTTGGATACTAGAGATAAAGTGCAAGCCATGTTTGAAAAATATTATGCGGATCTATTACCGTATATACCGCATTACTTGGATGAATATTTTGAAAATCCAGTAGGGACATTGGGCACTATAAAATGTTATCCATGGCAGGCCTATGGCAAATCCTTGATTATGGGCGATGCAGCACATGCGATCGTACCTTTTTACGGTCAAGGCATGAATGCTTCCTTAGAAGATGTTCGAATTTTTGATGAAATACTAGATGAGGAAGAAGGTAATTGGGAGCGCTTATTTTCTCGGTTTCAAGACGCGAGGGTGGAGAATACAAATGCCATTGCAGATTTAGCTATTGATAATTTTTATGAGATGAGAGACCATGTAGATGATGCAAACTTCAAGCAAAAGAGAAAGATTGAAATGGCCTTGGAACAAGAGTTTACGGACTACTATTCTAAGTACTCCTTAGTTACGTTCAAGCCAGAACTCAATTATAAAGCAGCTATGGATCAAGGTAGGGCTCAAGATAAGCTGTTATTGGAAATGGTTGATGCAGAGCAGCATGTGCCTATGCGGGTATACTATGAAGCACTCCAAAGCCTAAAGCGATAATATGAAAGACATTTTGCATTTTATTGACGGCCAATATGTACCATCAACAAATGGTCAATGGATCGATGTTTTTGATCCTTCTAAAGGGGCAAGCTATGGACGCTTAAGTGCCGGCGATGCAGAAGATGTAGAACGGGCTATTGCAGCTGCCGAAAAAGCCTTTCCATCGTGGAGTCAAACCTCAGTAGACGAACGATTTTCTATCCTTAATAGAATAGCGGATGTAATTGATGCAAATCTGGATAGATTAGCTGCCGCCGAATCCTTAGATAATGGGAAACCTTTATGGTTAGCAAAGAAAGTGGATATTCCACGAGCTTCGGCCAATTTTAGATTTTTCGCGCAAGCGATAACGCAGTTTTCAGGGGCTTCATATGAGATGACCAATGCCATTAATTACACCTTGCAGCAACCCTTAGGTGTGGTAGCCACTATATCACCCTGGAATTTGCCTTTGTACTTATTTAGTTGGAAAGTGGCGCCGGCTATTGCTACAGGCAACACGGTCGTTGCTAAGCCTTCTGAGGTAACCCCATATACGGCGTCTCTATTAGGAGCCCTTTGTAATGAAGCGGGTTTGCCACCTGGGGTATTAAATATCGTGCAGGGGGAAGGTCTTGCGGTGGGTGCAGCAATGACAAATCACCCCAAAATTAAAGCCATTTCGTTTACCGGTAGTACAAGAGTCGGGCAAGAAATTGCAAAGGTAGCTTCACCTAATTTCAAAAAGATATCTCTTGAAATGGGCGGCAAAAACCCTAACCTGATTTTTGCTGATTGTGATTATGATCAAATGCTAAAAACCACCCTTAGTTCTTCATTTGCTAATCAAGGGCAGATTTGCTTATGTGGTTCCAGGGTTTATGTTGAAGCCTCTTTATACGATCGTTTCAAAACAGATTTTGTAGCCAAGGCCAAATCTATGAAAGTAGGGCATCCGTCACATCCTGAGGTGAAATTAGGGGCAGTGGTTTCCAAGCCACATTATGAAAAGGTATTATCGTATATCCAACTTGCCAAGGAAGAAGGTGGCTCTATTTTGTGCGGTGGTGAAGCAGTCCACCCAGAAGGATACGAAGAAGGATGGTACATTGCGCCCACAATCATAGAAGGTCTGGCACCAGATTGTCGAACCAATCAAGAAGAAATTTTTGGTCCAGTGGTCACAATTACGCCTTTCCATACAGAGGAGGAGGTTTTGGGGTATGCCAATGATATTCCATATGGATTATCTACCACTATCTGGACACAGGATGTATCGAGAGCTCATCGTCTATCCAGACAAATTGAAGCCGGTATTGTATGGGTAAATACTTGGCTGCAAAGAGATTTGAGAACCCCTTTTGGCGGGGTCAAGAATTCTGGAGTCGGTCGCGAAGGGGGCTTCGATGCCCTGCGCTTTTTTACTGAGTCTAAGAACGTTTGTATTCGCTTTTAAGCTAAAGGGTTTTAGTCTTATTAACTATGACTTCACAAACGGCACTAACATGCTGCCATCTTCAGATATCCAGCGAAGAAAATAAGAACCTTGAGTAAGTGAAGAAACATCTATTTTGCCATTATAGGTCTGCGCTCTACTCAAAAGCTCGCCTGTTGTATTATAAATTTCATATTCAGCAAAGGATGGCCATTGATCTACCTTCAGAAAATCGGTACATGGATTAGGGAAAACGGATACATTTTTATGATCCGTTTCATTAATGGATGTACTTACATCAGTGTACTGCAATAGTTCGCCTACATGCGTGCCTATAAAACCTCGATTACCCATAAATGTCATGGCTCTCATATGCTCTGTGCTGGGTGCTGACATCGTGCTCCAAGATTCGCCACCATCTTCTGTCCGAAGGATAAGCCCATCGAAGGCACAAATAAATCCCAAGTTTTCATTTAGGAAGTGGACAGCTCGTATCGAACTTTCAATCCCTGTTTCTAATTTTTGCCAGCTATCACCTCCGTCATTTGTGCGATATAACAGGCCTACATCCCCGGCTGCGAAACCAATAGTCTCATCTAGAAAAAAGAAGTCAACCAATTGAAAAAGGCCATCCGCAGGGGTAAAGCCAGACACGTAATCCCAGCTTTGGCCGCCATCATCCGTTCGTTGCATATAGTTAAAACCGCAAATAAATCCAGTAGTTTCATTAATGAAATGCATTTCACTCACAGTACCTACCTGAGGAATCTCTGCCTCAAAATCTATCCAAGTATCCCCGCCATCTATGGTTCTGAATAAGGTGCCTGCATCTGACCCAATAAAGCCAAGTTCTTCGGAAATAAATTGAATACATCTTAGGGGCATATTTACAGTAAAGTCCACGGCCTCCCATTCACTGGTGCCTCTATTACGAATAAGCACACCATCGTTTCCAATGCCAAACACTTCTTCACCATCGGGACTAGCTATGGCTCTAATAGGCATATCCGGGAAACCGGTATTCTCGGAGCTCCAGCTAAGCCCACCATCTCTTGATACTTTTATTTGTAAGTCAAAGCCAGAATACGTGGCGGTGCTGCCATATATGGTTTCATTATCCAGCACTAGCATGTCTTGAAAGGTTTGAGCTGGAGAAAATGATTCAATCAGTTCCCAATCTTGCCCATATAGACTATGAATGCTAATTAGCAAAAAGAATAAGAAGTTTGATGTTCTCATAGTAAACAATTGATAATATAAAGTACGAATTCTTTAGATTAGAGAAAAAGAAAGTGCATGAGTATCCAAGTGGCTGAACTGTATGTGTATCCAGTCAAAAGTCTTCGTGGGATAAAGGTAGGAGAAGCGATCTTAGAAGAAGAAGGTTTGCGCTATGATAGACGATGGATGATCACAGATCCAGAGGGTAACTTTGTAACCCAACGAGAGGCCAGCGAGATGGCAAAATTTAGTTGCCAAATAGCAGATAATGCCCTTCAAGTAAGCTATGAAGGAGAAACCCTTTCGATTCCGACAACATCAAAGAAATCAATGGTTCGTTCGGTACAAGTATGGTCCAGCAAGCTAAAAGCGGAGGAAATTGATCCAGCCATTTCCCATTGGTTTTCAGAAAGATTAAATAGGAACGTTCATTTTGTGGCTAAAACCACAATTTCCAAGCGGAGTAAACGCTTGTTTGTACCCCCATACAAAACAAAGCTAAGTTTAGCAGATGGATATCCTGTATTATTGTTGGGGACGGAAAGTGTTCGAGTTTTAAATGACAAATGCCCTGAGGATATTCCTGCTGATCGGTTTCGGGCCAATGTCATTCTTGAAACGGATGCCCCACATATAGAAGACGAATGGGGTGCCCTTACTATTGGGGGAAGTCAACTCCAAGTAATTAAACCTTGTGCTCGATGTGTGATGATAACCATAGATCAATTATCGGGCGAACGTAGTAAAGAACCTTTACGGACATTGGCCAGCTACCGAAAAAAAAGAAACAAGATCCTATTCGGAGCTAATGCTATTTGTGTTAAAGAGGGCTTGATACGTGTCGGTGATACGGTCCTAGTCTAGACCATAGCTTTTCTTGGCCGCCTTGATCTTATCCGCTACCGCTTCATCCGGAAAAAGATAATAGCTGGGTGCAATGATATCCTTGGTAGATGTAGGTGTAATAACAAAGAGTTCATTAAACGGATATTTACCCTGTGCCATCATAGTGAGTGGCTGAGCTATCGTTTCGAAGCTAGGGTCATCTTTAGAAATGATAGTACATGTTCCTTTAATTTGGATACCTTTTTGTTCCAGAATATCCAATAAGCTAACACACACTTTTTCATTCATTTTTACATTGCGTAATGATTGTGGTGAGGCTACATTAGCAATTATAATTCGATCTGAATGATAAACGAAAAGCTCCTTTGGTGAGACATTAGCTTGACCGGATATATCTGAGGTAGCCAGCCAAGCTAGTACGGAAGTCCGGGCAAAATGTTCGATTTTTTCAATGTGAACCATAATCAAAGGTACACGTTTTTGGAGCTACAACGTAATGGGAGAAAGCACTACCTTTAAATATGCAGACTCTATTTTAGTGTATGGCTAAGGACATTCAAAAAATTCAGTTTAGTAATAAAGATCACCCCAGATCTTATTTCGAAGTTATCCGTATAGAGGAACTCTTACGGCGTGAATTAGATCATGATCCATCCAAAAATCATATAGTAAAGTTCTATAACATACTTTTCATTACGGCTGGTGAAAGTTATCATACCATTGACTTTACGGACTACAAACTTAATAAAGGAACCATTCTATTTGTACGAAAAGATCAGATTCACAAATTTTTCAGGAGCCCAAATGTTACCGGATATCTGCTAATTTTCACCGAAGAATTTATAGTCAGCCACCTCAATGAATTAGAAGCATTGAAGTCCTTTCAATTATTCAATGAGTTACTTAGTTTTCCAAAGGTTGAATTAAAAGCTCAGACGGATGAATATGCTAATTTTGCCACCTTTGTAGAACAGTTAGACCATGAATATCATCGCAAGGATGAATATTCTATTGGTATAACTAGAAGTCTTCTTCACATCTTAATAACCAAGTTGTATCGGATCAAGGAAAGTACCCATACACAAGCTAAACGTATCAAATATCTTGAAGAGTTTTTGCAATTCCAGAGTGCTGTAGAAGCCTCGTGTTTTGAAAATAAAAAAGTTAGTGATTACGCTAAGAAATTAGGGGTTTCTACAAAGACCTTAAATAATATCACACAGGCTATTGTAAAGAAGCCTGCGAAGACCTTTATAGATGAAATTGCGATTATTCAGATTAAACGTCTATTAATTAGTACACACCATCCTATAAAACATATAGCCTATGAAGTAGGCTTTGAAGATCCAGCTAATTTTTTTAAATACTTTAAAAAGTATACGGGCACCTCACCTGACGTGTTTCGACAAGCCCACCAATAATTTTCCCATTTTGACACTATTGAGGAGGGTTTCTACTAGTAGCTGTGTGCTTTACTAGACGACATTTGCTATTGTATTTATTCAGTTATAAAACAGTAGTTAAAAATGAAACGCATAAACACACTTCTATTATTCGCACTTCTATTTGGCTTTAGCCAATGTACGGCGAATAAAAATGTACAAACACAAGTAGACAAAACAAACATGGAAGCTAAGACAATCATGGAGGTAACGACATTTACACTTAACCCTGATGTAAACCCTTCCGATTTTAACCAAAGAGATTTGACTATAGAAAGCGATTTTACAAGCCTTCAACCTGGCTTTATAAAACGCCAAAGTGGAGTAAATGAAAAGGGGGAGTATGTAGTCATAGTGTATTGGGAAGATGTGGCCTCTGCTACCGCTTCAATGAACAAATTTATGGGAGATCCGGCTGTAGCAGATTATGCAGGGATGATAAATGGTGCTAGTATGACGATGAACCGATTTGCCGTAGACAAGGCATTTTCGGCTGATGACTCGCAATTTGTGGAGGTCATGTCTTTTGGTGTCAAGGAAGGCATTGACATCAAGCAATTTGATAGTAAGAATAAAAAAGTAGAAACTGATTTTACTTCCAAACGTACCGGCTTTTTACAACGGTTAACTGGAGTAAATGAGAAGGGAACTCAATTAGTTGCCGTGTATTGGACAAACAAATCAGACTCTGATGCCTCATTACATGCATTTATGGAGCATCCTAGTTCGAAAGCTTTTATGCAAGATATGAATCAGGAAACCATCGTCATGGGACGATATAAATTTTTAAATATGGAATTAAGTAATAAAGAAAAAGTAGTAGCGCTATTAAATAGCTTTAACACCGGTGATCAAACGCCGATCTCGTACATCAATCCAGAAAAGTATATTCAACACAACTTAGGCGTTGGTGATGGTTTGGCTGGATTTGGTGAAGTGATGCAGCATGCACCTCCTCAAGGATTTAGTGCAAATGTAGTTCGTGCATTCGAAGACGGTGATTATGTGTTCACGCACACAGTGTATGATTTTTTTGGACCTAAGGTAGGCTTTGATATTTTTAGATTCGAAGAGGGATTGATTGTAGAGCATTGGGATAATTTGATCGAAGTACAACCTGCTAACCCTAGTGGTCGAACACAAACAGATGGTACAGCAGATATTACAGATAAAGATAAAACAGCCGCTAATAAAGCACAGATCAAGGGTTTTATCGATGATGTCCTATTGAACCACCAAAATGATAAGATTACGAGCTATATCAATCCAGAAAAATACTTGCAACACAATCCAGCTGTGGCAGATGGATTAGAAGGGTTTGGAGCAGCTATGCAATACTTCGCAGAAAATGGATTGGTAATGGAATACGAAAAAGTCCATATGATTTTAGGTGAAGGAAACTTTGTTTTGGCAGTAAGTGAAGGAAAATTTGGAAAGGGAGATCACACCGCATTTTATGATCTATTTAGATTAGAAAATGGTTTGATTGTCGAGCATTGGGATGTTATTGAGACTATCCTTCCTGAAGGCGAGCGCAAGAACAATAACGGAAAATTCTAAGTTACATAAGGACACTATATATGCAATAGCATATTCGCTTTGATAAAGGCTAAAGGGATTGCGCAAAGGGGCAATCCTTTAGTCTATTTAAACCACTAATAACGAAAGTACATTGACTATGACAGCTTTAAAAAAAGTAGAACGAACATTACAAGTGTTACATGCCGATGCTTCTAAAGACTATCAACGGATAGGGCAGGGTATGATACGATCAATATTCAGGCCGATACAACCCAAAGATTTCAAGAATGCGTATTTACCTGTCTCAGCCAAGCAAGGGGAATACTTACGCAATCTAATTGTAAAGCATAATTTGAAGAATGTGGTAGAGTTTGGTACCTCATTTGGTATCTCAACGATCTATTTAGGTGATGGTGTGAGACAGACGGGTGGTAGTGTCGTCACTACTGAATTATTGCAAAGTAAAGCCGATAGGGCTAAGCAAAATATTGAGGCGGCAGGCTTGAGTGATCATGTTGAATTTAGGGTAGGAGATGCTATGGAAACCTTGAAGGATTATTCAGAACCTATAGATTTCTTATTTCTGGACGGATGGAAAGATCTGTATTTGCCATTGTTTCAAATGTTAGAATCCAACGTTCATTCGGGTACCATAATCTATTCAGACAATATGGATATGGGTGGCACAAAACCTCTGGCCGATTATTTGAATGCCAAAGATGATGTGTATGAAACACATGCCTTAGAAGGCGGCAAAGCCTGGGTAACCCGACTGCGATAAGTCCCTTAGAATATCTAACGGAGTGATAGCTTTACGAGAGCCTTTCAAAAATACCAGCTATACCTTGACCACCTCCAACACATGCGGTAACCATTCCGTATTTCTGCTCGCGACGTTTCATCTCGTTGAGCAATTGGATAGTCAATTTGGCACCGGTGCACCCTAGAGGGTGACCTAAAGCTATCGCTCCACCATTTACATTAACTGTTTCAGGGTCTAAACCAGCTGTTTTTATAACAGCTAAGGCTTGAGTAGCAAAGGCTTCATTCAGCTCGGTCTGTTGAATATCTCCTAGAGAAAGACCCGCTTGCTTTAAAGCCTTTGGAATGGCTACACATGGACCAATTCCCATGTATAACGGATCGACACCACCTACAGCACAGGCTGCCAATCGAGCGATGGGCTCGAGGTTTAATTGTTTCACCATTTCTTCGCTAACCACTAAAGTAAAGGCTGCCCCATCAGAGGTTTGAGATGAATTTCCTGCCGTAACCACACCACCTTGTTTAAATGCAGCTCGTAATCTAGCCAAACCTTCCATGCTTGTGTCCCTTCGAACACCTTCATCCGTATCTACTACATGTGAACTCTCCACTCGCTTTCCATCTTTAACATAAACATCCTCTACAGTAACTGGTATTATCTCATCCTTAAACCGACCGGAATCAATAGCCGCAGCCGCTTTTTGATGCGATTGCAAAGAAAAAGCATCTGCTTCCTCTCTGGTGACTTCGTATTTACTGGCTACCGCTTCAGCCGTGGCTCCCATGCTTACGTGGTAATTAATATTAGTAACATTCGCTTTATACGAAGGAGAAAGCTTGTATCCGGTCATTGGAATTAAACTCATGCTCTCGGTGCCCCCAGCAATATACATATGGCCAAAGCCGGCTTTTATCTTACCTACGGCCATGGATATAGCTTCTAAACCCGAAGCACAATATCGATTTATAGTAATACCCGGTACTTCCTTACCTAGCGCTCTTGCCGCAATTAATCGACCTACTTGCAGCCCTTGTTCCCCTTCTGGATTGGCACAACCCACTATTACATCATCAATTAAGGTAGGATCCACTTGAGGTACTGTTTTCATCATCTCTGTTATGATGTCCACAGCCAAATCATCAGATCTGTAGTTCTTAAATCCTCCTTTCTTCGCTTTAGCTACCGCCGATCGGTACCCTGTAATGATATATGCTTCCATATTTATTTAGATATTTTGATGGCAGATTTGAGTATATTTTATGTAACTCAAATAAGCACATCATTTTACATTTTATTTAGTAGGTAATCTTGTACTTGGTTTTGGGTACCTTGTACTGACTACCTTTTATTTACTTAGTTCTAGTATCTAGTATCTAGTATTTCATTTTTGTCTAGATTCACTAATTCTATTGATAAATGAAGCTAGCATTTTTTGAATATCCATCAATTCGTTAATTGATATTTTAATATCTAACTCGTTAAAGTCCTTGGATCTTAGATGATAGAGTACAGATTTTAGATTTTGCTTTTCTCAAAGGACCACATCATTTTACTAATTTCTAAGAGTTCATCAAAAACACTCTTCTGTATATCCAATAGCTCCAAGCGTTCAATAATAATCAATTGCGTTTCTAGTTCAGCTAGAGACCCTCTAGCAATTTGTAGAAAATGCCTGAGTTGTTTATTACTATTTCTACCGCACCCCTCGGCAATATTTGAAGGAATTGAAATAGCTGCCCTTCTCAATTGACTTTTTAAATTGTACTCTTCACTTTTTGGTAGCAAAGAAGATAGTTTATATATCTTTTCTACCATGTCGATTGACCGTTGCCAAATCAACAAATTCTTATAGTTGTTCATGTAATGATTTATTTCCTCTATCCTCTATCCTCTATCCTCTATCCTCTATCCTCTATCCTCTATCCTCTATCCTCCAATCAATTCCTCAACGGCTTATTATTCATAAGCGTATACTGTATTCTATCTAATGTCTTTTGATTACCTAATAAGCGCAAAAAGCCTTCTCGTTCTAGATCCAACAAATATTGCTCACTTACTTCTTGAGCTGCAGTTAAATCACCTCCGCATATCACATAAGCTACTTCTTTAGCTACAGTTACATCATAGTCAGACATGTATTCGCCCAAGCGAAATTCATTAATGGCTGAATATAGGGTTGACAATCCAGCTCGTCCTAATACTTTAATATCATGACGTTCTACTGGCGCTATATAATTCTTAGCCAGTTCTAAAACTTTATGCTTTGCGGCTGCTATATTACGTTGAACATTATGACTAACGCTATCTCTATTATCCATCAAATATCCTAAATCAAAGGCTTCATACGCTGATGTAGCAACGGCTGCTGTAGCAATGGATTTGAAATGATCAATCAAGGTAGGCATCATCACATCGCCATCAAAGTATTTATCCGAAGCGCGCAAAGCCATTTCCTTCGTACCACCTCCACCAGGCAATAATCCTACACCCACTTCCACTAAACCAATATAAGACTCAGCAGCAGCAACGGCTGCATCACAATGCATGGTGATCTCGCAACCACCCCCAAATACATAGCCCTGGGTAGCAACAACCACCGGTATTTTTGAAGTTCTGATGCGCATATTTACCTGTTGGAATCCATGTACCATCTCTTCTAACTTGCCAAACTCTTTTTGCATAGCTAGCATGCCCACTACCATAAGGTTGGCACCCACCGTAAAATTCTTACCATTATTGCCTACTACAATACCTTTCCAACCATCACGTTCAGCTATCTCGATAGCTTCAACCATGGCCTCTCCAATACCTTCACCAATCGCATTGCTCTTCGAGGTAAATTCTAAACACATCACACCATCTCCTAGGTCATGAACAGTAGCCTCCGCATTCTTAATGATTGGTGTATTCGAACGAAGCGCATCTAAGACTACATAATTTTCACCGCCTGGAATACCTACATATTTACCTTCAGCTAAATTGAAGTATTTCTTTAGGCCATCTTCATATTTGTAGAAGCTGGTAAATCCTTTTCCTTTAAGAGCATGTATCCATTCAGGAATCGCTTCTCCTTGAGATTCAATCAATTTGATTCCTTCTTCAAAACCAAGGGCATCCCAATATTCAAATGGACCATAGTCCCACATATATCCTGTACGCAATGCATCATCAATAGGGTAGTATTCATCTGAGATTTCAGGTACCCTGCAAGCTACATATGAAAATAAAGCGGCAAAATACTCTTTAAAGAAAGTGTGGTCTCGACTATCGCCATCCAGTAAGGTTTTCATCTTTACATCAAAACGCTCAATGTTTTTCGCAGCACCTATAATATCTAATCTTGGCTTTTTAGACGGCGCATACGTTAAGGTTTCTAAGTGTAAGGCATTTACAATACGCTTACCTTTTTCATCTCGTTCACTCGTTTTCTCATAGAAGCCCTTTTTGGTTTTGTTACCTAAGAACTTATTTTCTAATAGAAAAGCCAAATGCTTGGGTACACCTTTGCCTTTTAATTTTTCATAATACTCATCACCAGGGGTATTGTTACTGATAAATTCAGTAACCTTAGCTCCTGTATCCAATCCTACTAGATCTTGTAAGCGGAAGGTACCTGTATTTGGTCGGCCAATAAGTGGACCCGTTAGTGCGTCTACCTCCTCAATGGTCATTTTATGCTTTACGGTCAATTCGTCCAATTTGGACATTGACATAACCCCAACTCTATTACCAATAAAGCCTGTCGTATCTTTGCAAAGCACGGTTTGCTTTCCAATGTTTAAATCACCAAAACTCATAAAGAAATCAATCACATCCTGGCTAGTATCGGCCGTAGGGATTATTTCTAAAAGACGCAAATACCGGGGTGGATTAAAAAAGTGCGTGCCACAAAAATGAGATTTGAAATCATCCGATCGACCGTCTGCTAATAAACGAATTGGAATACTTGACGTATTACTACTCACTAAAGAACCAGGTTTACGATACTGATCCACTTTCTCAAAGATCTGTTGTTTTATATCCAAGCGTTCAATGACTACCTCTATAATCCAGTCAGCATCCTTGATTTTTTCAAAATCATCGTCAAAATTCCCAGTCTCTATTCGATTGGCAAAGCCTTTCTTAAATAATGAGGCAGGCTTTGATTTTAAAGCACTTTTTAAGGCAGCATTCACCAAACTATTACGCATAGTTGGATCCTGCTTTTGTTCATCTGTTAGATTAAAAGGTACGATATCTAACATGATGACATCCATACCTATATTCGCCAAATGGCAGGCGATACCAGCACCCATTACTCCTGATCCCAAGACGGCTGCTTTTTGAAGTCTAAAACTCATAGTGTAATTATTCGAATTGCGAGCTGCTATTTAAGCATTAAAAATTAAAGAATCAATGATTCCACTCGTAAAAATAACGCAAAACTATACTCAGAGTTTAATTTTTGTTCCAATAATTTATTTTAGACTCATAATTTATAGTGATATAATTAAACTCAAAGTTTAGACTGTTTAAAATTTGCGCAAAAAAGGGCCGTACACATACGCTTAATTTGTATTTTGAATTAAATCAAAACAATTTGCACATGGGATATTTAGAAATACCTATCGCAGCCTTGGCTGCCTTTTTACTCGGATTTGCTTGGTACACCGTTTTATTTGGTAAGGCCTGGCAAGCAGAAACGGGCGTGACTGACGAGCAGGCTCAATCAGGTATAGCCGTTACACATGGTACTGCTTTTTTAATGATGAATTTAATTGCCTTTGGGATGTTATTCCTAATTCATATGCATCCAATCGAAGAACAAACCTTTACACACGGAGCATTTCATGGTTTAATGGTAGGTTTGACTTTATGTTTGCCGGCAGTGGTAATACATTATGTATACCAGAAAAAATCGTTTAAACTAATGGCTATTGATGGCGGCTATTTGGTGTTATTCTGTGCATTAATAGGCGGTGTACTTGGTGCACTTAAAATGTTTACTATGTAGGCCAATCACTTTCGTCAAAGAAATTATAAAACTTTTTAGGAGGCATCTGTACTAGTGACAATGCCTCTTTTGTTTTTGGGTGGGTCAATGTCATTTTGTAAGCATGTAAATACAATCCTTTAGCTTTCTGACTGGCTTCAGATTCACCATATTGTTTATCGCCAAGAATTGGGAAACCTTGATTGGAACAATGAACTCTTAATTGATGACGCCGTCCCGTTATTGGCTGTAATTGGACTAAGCTTAAGCCACCATATTTATCAGATGAAATATGCTTGAGTAGCTTGCCTTCTGTTATAGCTTCCTTTTCTTTTAGTGTCTCATTGATGGTAATGGTTTCTGGAAACTGTCCAGTACAAATCGCTAAATACTCTTTACTTACCTTTCGTTTGGCAAAAAGATCACTTAAGGTCTGAGCCATCTTTTGCGTTTTTGCTACAAGCAAAAGTCCTGATGTAGGATAATCTAATCTGTGAGCAGGATGAGGATATGCTAAACTGTCAATCTCTGAAGAAGGTTTTAATATATCTGGCAAGGCCTTAACAAGCGTTCGAGCCTTATTATCAGAAACCGCTACACCAGCTGGCTTGTTTACTATCGCTAGATATTCATCTTCAAATAATACCGAAACATCTAAGTCCACGCGTATCCTGTCTTTGCGAAGCGATGTCTTATATACTTCAATTTTGTCACCTGTTTTAAGAAAACGTCCAGATGTTACATCTCGCTCATTTACTTTAACCAAACCGCGCTCTATGGCCTTTTTGATTCCTTTTCTGGATTCGTAAACGGTAGACTTACCTAACAGATAATCAGATAATCGAATCTCTTCTGTTATGCTTTTGACTTTAAACTTCTCAACTCTTATCATCTGAAAGTAGTATTATTCTTTGAGGTTCGATTTTCAGCTTACCGGCCTTGTATAAATTACCAATGGCTTTCTTAAATAGTTTTTTGCTTATCCCAAAACGGGCTCGAATGGCGTCAGGATCGCTTTTGTCAGATAAAGGCAATTCACCACCGCTATCCTTTAAAGCATCTAGGATTAGTTGGGCATTAGGTTCTATATTTTGGTGGCCGATTGGATCTAGACTAATATCTATTTTCCCATCATCTCTGATCGGTTTTACAAAAGCGGGCAATTCATCGCCAATGTTTATTTCGTTTCGAAGCTCTGATTTGTAAATCAGACCTGCATAATATTGATCCACTACTACCTTAAAACCTATGTCAGTTTCTTTATAGACTAATATGTCTACCTTCTGCCCTGACTGTATATCTTCATCGCTAAAGGATTCTAAAAAGCCGTCTAGTTTTGTCGAACCTACTAATCGTTGTGTTTTCTCATCTAGGTACATATGTACCACATACGATTTTCCTTCCTGCATTGGAATATGCTGATTTCGAAAAGGAACCAATAATTGTTTAGTTACACCCCAATCACAAAAAGCGCCCAATTTATTTACTTGCTTCACTTCTAAAAAAGCATACTCATCCACTTCTAGCAAGGCATCTTCAGTAGTCGCAATAGGCCTGCCCTCATTATCCTTATACACTAATACATCGATTTGATCACCTACCTTCGCACCTTCAGGTACATACTTTCTTGGCAATAAAACCTCTTGACTCACCTCTGGGTCAATCAAGTAAAAGCCTTGAGCCATTTCTCGACTTAGTTCCATCGTTTGGTATTCACCGATCTGAATCATGCTACAAAGGTATGATGTTCCTGCATTAAAGTGTCATCAATAGTAAAAGGTAAAAAGGGATAAGGCTCATGAGTATACCTGCAATGGACAAAATCATTCCAAGTTTATTTAGGATTATCAGTGTCTTTTCACCTGATCTGAGATATCGAATACCCATAAACAAACCGATGATCCCTAAGAGGGTACAGATAAGTTTGAGAGGAGCCGCTATGGAAAATACGTGTGGATTTTCAATGGAAGAATGTACCGTTTGTAGTAACAAAGTGGCCTGAGATCCAGCAATGAGACTAAATGATAGAGTGCCACAGATGATCGATATAAAGGCATACAAAGGCATCAGCAATTAGCCATTATTACTGGAAGATTAAAAGCCAGTCCACCTTCCGAAGTTTCCTTATACTTTGTGTTCATATCTTGTGCGGTGTCCCACATGGTTTTAATAACGGTATCTAGTTTTACAATAGCCGTTTCAGGATTTCCAGAGAGTGCCAAATTCGAAGCAGTGATAGCTTTCATAGCGCCCATGGCATTTCGCTCTATGCAGGGTACTTGAACTAAACCACCCACAGGGTCACAGGTCAGCCCCAAATGGTGCTCCATGGCTATCTCCGCAGCCATCAGCACCTGACTCGGTGACCCGCCTAACACCTCTGTAAGACCCGCCGCTGCCATCGCTGAGGATACACCAATCTCTGCTTGACAGCCACCGACTGCAGCCGAAATAGTCGCACCTTTCTTAAACAAGCAGCCCACTTCTCCCGCCGTAAATAAAAACCGTCGCACCATATCTTTCCCTCCATAGTCGCAGAAAAAGTAATAATACAATAACACAGCCGGGATAACTCCAGCGGCTCCATTAGTGGGTGAAGTAACGACTCGAGATAAAGATGCGTTCTCTTCATTTACGGCTAATGCAAAACAACTAACCCATTTATTGACCGTATTAAAATCAACCGAAGCCTGACTAATGGCATACATCCACTCATCTCGGTTTGAATATTTTGCATTTTCCGTTAATTCAAAACATAAACCTTTCGCTCGTCTGTTTACATTCAAACCTCCAGGTAAAACCCCATCTTTCATACATCCTTGATAAACACATTCAAGGATAGTTTCAAGCAGAAGATCTACCTTATGTATGATTTTCTCTTTTTCAGCAAAACATTCTTCATTGGCAAACACGATATCTGATATATTGGCATTCCTAGCGTCACAATATTGGATGATATCATTTCCATTTTCGATAGGGAAAGGTAGTTTCACTTCCTGATCTTCAGCTTCAGTAAGATGAGGTCCTTCTACAAACCCACCACCGACAGAAGTGTACAAACGCTCGCAAATCACCTGAGGGCCATCATAGGCTGTAAAAGTTAGGGTATTAGGATGTGCGTTGTTAAAATGATTCTCAAATTTGATATCTATTTCTGGGTCAAAGGAGATCGTTCTACCATTAATGTCGATCGATTTGTCTCCTGCAATTTTTGATATATAATCTGGAATCTGTTGCGTATCGATAGTAGCAAAATCAAAGCCCATTAAGCCTAATTGAACCGCTAAATCGGTGGCATGGCCTTTACCCGTTTTTGATAATGAACCATATAATTGAACTTGGATACGAGTGGGGCGTAATGGAGCAAGTTCCTGAGCAAAAAGTTGCCCAGCTTTCCAAGGTCCCAAAGTATGACTACTAGATGGACCTACACCAATTTTGAATATGTCAAATATGCTTAGAGCAGGCATAAGCGCAGTTCTTAAAGTAAGATGGCAATAATTCTGCCATTTAAACACCTTTTCCTTCAGTTTTACAGCCAATTTGAAAAGTAATTTAAACTCTTGACCAAGCGCCAACTATATCTGCAATACCTGTCTCGATGGAGGTGCATTCAAAATCAGGAAATCTGGACTTGAATTTATCACTGTTAAACAAATTATCTTGCTCATATCTTGGTAATAATTCTAAGAGCTCCGCATAGCCTTGTCGCTCTTTTGCTAAGGCTGCAAAAGTATCCGCTGACCAAATCTCAGCGGGGATTTTTCGAGCTAATCGATCTTCAAGTAAAGCTATCCATTCTTTATAGCTTTTTGGTTCTGGACAGGGCAAATGCCAAATCTGCTGATAACAATCGGGTGTCATAGCTAATAATCCAGTAGCAAATGCAGCATCTTTTACATGAATAAGACTTCGTTTTGAGCTAGCGCTAATCGGAATTCTAGCTGGTTTTCCCGCCTTGATTCGATCAAATAAAAAGCTAGTGGTTATACTCTTTGTTTGTCCTGGTCCATAAAATTCTGGTGCTCTTACAATCATAGCTTCAATCTGTTCTTTTTCAATGGCGTCCCACAAAAGAACACTAGCTTTCTTTTTGCCTTCACCCTTAGGCCCATTAGGCAAATAACGACTTGATTCCGTTTGTACAGATTCGAATGGGGAATACAAATACGTATTGTCAAAGTAAACCAATTTGCAATTATACTTTTGACAGGCTTTGATACAGTTTTGGATGAGTAGAACCCAATCATGCAACCAACGCTCTGAAGAAAAAGGAATACCCACAGTCAAATAAGCTATTGATGCTCCTTTAATGGCTGCTGCACATTCTTCCTCAAGTAATAAATCTGCAGCGTATACCTCGTTATCAGTATGGTACTTTTTCGGGCTACGACTTACAAGTCGAATGGTCTCCTTGCTTCGTTCTGATAAAAATGTATTGAGATATTCGCCAATAATGCCATTTGAACCTAATATTACTTGCATGATCAAGAAATAGGAAGGTTGTGTATTTTTAAAAAGCTTAGTTTATCCCAGTAACCACGCTGTTTTATAATTTTTCCGTCTTTAATTTGGAAGAAACCACAACCACAAAATCCAAGTGGGTCAGTCCATTCCAGAACTACCCAATCACCATCTGCTAAAACTTGTTTGATAAGGCAAGTCATATCAGCCGAAGCAAACTCTTTCTCAAACATAGCTGCAATATTGTCTCGGCCCACTACAGGCTGATTTGGCATTTGATGATTTACAGCATCTTCATGATAAAGCGATGACAAGGAAGATACATCAGCTTTATTAAAATAATCTACCCAGGATAGGATAAGCTCTTTATTCATACAGCAAAGATTTCTTTTATGAAAGTAAGAACTATTGCATTATAGAATACAAATATTCATTCATGGGTCTCATGGCATGATAGTAGTCCATTAATCTGTCAACCAGCCTTTCGTCAGCAATCAGATCTGGGCTTTCTTCAGCCATAAAATAGAAATTTTTATGCAAGATCAGTGCTTGCTTTTCAGCTGCCGCTTTCCACTCCTTTGGGATACGCTTACTTTTTTCGCCCTGAATAGAACCAAAAGTTTTTGAAAATGTAGGATCCATCAATAATGTCTCAATGCTATCGGGGTCCGCTACTAAGGCTCTTCTCATTCTATAAAGCACTTCCTTTTCCGGTCCGTAACTGCCACCCATTATCCAGATTTTTTCATGAGATAATCGTAAAGCCATTCCAGGAATACTTTTATTCTTTTTTCCACCGCGTCCTAGAAAA
The DNA here is from genome assembly GCA_020629315.1 of Saprospiraceae bacterium. Classification (GTDB taxonomy): domain Bacteria; phylum Bacteroidota; class Bacteroidia; order Chitinophagales; family Saprospiraceae; genus JAHDDO01. The sequence goes on from JAHDDO010000045.1 coordinate 18,736, forward strand.
CAATTTAAGTGTGTATTATAGGGAGTTTTGTCTTTTGAAAATCGGATATCTCTATTAATTCGAGAAATGACCTTCCCAACTTCAAGATTTAATTCTGGTTCTTCTTTTTTAATAGCTGCTATCATAGCAGCAGTAAAGGCTTTAAAAGGATCTTTCACACTAGTTTCATAGCGTTTTCGATTTTCTTGAAACCATTCTTTGGTATTGTTTTTTTGCAGTTCTTTAAAGAATGCCACATAATCCGTGCTGAAGTATTGCATAGTTTTTTTTGGTTTAATAGGATTCAAGTTTATTCCGTAGATGTCTGATCTCTGCATCGGAGCTGCATAATGAAATGGCCGTTTCTAAGGATACTCTGGCTTCATCTATTTTTTTTCTGCCCATTAATAATTCGGCCTTAACAGCATGAAATAAGTATATATTGCTTCCTAATGCAGCCTGATTAAGGGTCGATAATGTCTTTTCAGCTTCGGCAAATGAGCCTAACTGAATATGAATAACAGCTTGACTCAAAACATTCATTTCGTTGGGATACTCTTTATGTGATTGTTGATATATATTCAAAATGGTCTTCCAGTCAGTTTCTTCAAACGATTTAGCTTTTGTATGCTCCAAAGCAATAGCTGCTTCAAAAGCAAACGGGCTATGATCTTCATATTGAGCAGACTTGGCCAAACTATCTAGACCTAATTGCAGTAATGGTTTGTGCCATACCCTTCGATCCTGTTCCTTCAGTGGAATTAATTGACCATCTTGATCGACTTTTCCTTCTAGACGAGCCGCATGCAAACACAATAGTCCAAATAGACAATACACATTCGCATTACGTAAGTACTCCTTTTTTAGTATCATCTTACATAAGCGCAAGGCTTCGCCACAAAGCTCTTCACGGATAAGACTGGTTTTTCCACTAGAATGAAAACCCTCGTTAAATAAAAGATAGATTACTTCTAACACACGCTGTGTTCGATCTAAAAGAGCTTCACCCAGTGGAATTTCTAATCGGATAGCCTGATCAACAATGAATTTTTTTGCCCTAGTAATTCGCTTTTTAACAGTTTCTTCTTTGAGCATCAATGCTTTGGCTATCTCTTTATTAGAAAAACCAGACATCATTTTTAAAGCAAGACTTAATTGATCTTGGGCTTTTAAAGCAGGATGACAGATCGCATAAATAAGTCGTAATTGGCTATCCTCTACCTCATGGTCCAAAAAAAGTTGATCGATGGCTAGACTCATAGAACCATGAGTAAATTGTTCTTCACGTTTCGTAAGCGCCTTATTATGTCTAAATAAATCTATACTTCGCTGCTTGGCAGCATGCATTAACCAAGCTTCAGGATGATCAGGAATGGCCGTACGCCATTTTTTTAAGGCAAGTAAAAAGGTATCCTGAACGGCATCTTCGATTATTTGATGATGTTCAAAACCGAAGATGCGGGTCAGGGTTGACACCATTTTACCATATTGGTGCCTAAATAGATGATCTGAAATGTGACCGGGTTCCACTATTCAAAAACCATAACCTCTCTAATCTCCACAGAGTTACCTAGGTCGTAATCCGGATAGTCTTGCGCTATTTCTACCACATGCTCAAAAGATTCTGCCTGGATGACATAAAACCCACCGACTACTTCTTTTGGTTCTACAAATGGACCATCAGAAACGACTCGATCTGGACCGACTACTCGCTTAATTTTGTAAGTTAGCGCTTCACCCGTGGCAATAATTCCTTGTTCCCGCATTTTGGTATTCCATGCAAACCATTTACCCATTCGTTCTTGGATTTGTTCTGGAGATAAACCTAATTCTGGATAATCTTCTCCTACAAATAGCATCATAAATTTTTTCATCGTTCTACTTTTTTAATTAATAAATTCACCGGTATACCGAAGCCGATTATACCAAAAGGGACAAATTCATATTTTTTTTCAATTTTTATTTCAACAGCCGTTTTTCAAAGCAAACACTATTCAATACTCCTTTATACTGACCGTAATTTTCAATCACAGCATAACCCGCAGATTCATATAGAGCAATAGCTTCAGGTTGCCGCTTTCCAGTTTCAAGGATACAATGTGAGTTGCCCAGCTCTGCAGCCCAGGCCTCTAAGGATTGTAGCACTAATTGAGCAATACCTTTACGACGATGATCCACAAGGACATACATTCGTTTTACTTCCATTCTATTTTGGCTATATAACTTTATTGCGCCACATCCAACTGGAGAATCAGCAATATAAGCCACAATAGCATGCTTGATGTCTTCTAAGCCATTATACTGAGCATAAAAAGCGTTTTCGGAACCATCCCGTTTTTTTAATTCTTCATCAAGGGCAGCGACTAATTCTCTGAAGTCTACATTTGAGGCAGGAACTCTTTTAATGGAAATGTGCATACTAAGCGTAATTTTGGTAGACTATTTTACAAAAATACAGTTTCCATACATCCTACCACTTCCTTATTGTTAGGTATATATTCAGTATATTATTCAGGTATTCGAGCAATTAAACAAGTAGATAACGGAATTAAATAGGGGTAATCCCCTATATTCTTGTCTATAGTATGGGTATTGAATAATAAAACACATTTTGGCAACCTGAATATGGACACGATTACTTGCAAACCAAACACAATGAACAACATCGCTAGCAATGCCCAGACCTACTTCAGTCTGACAGATTTTCCCCAATTAATAAGCTTGAAACAGCATTGGCTTCAGATTCGAGAAGAATTCAATCAGTTGAATGCACCCTTGATGCCTATTCACCGAGCCGATAAATCAAGAGAAGAGCTATTTCAAGAGGTTTTCCAACATATCTCTAATGGTAATCAATACGGTTTTGTCTTAGGCTGGGGAGCACATGGAGGAAATAAAAATTGGATCCAATTTGGATTAATGATGCATGATAAAGCCGTTCCTTTTTTAAACACGGAGGCACCTAAAACTATGGAGCTCTTGCATCAAATCGATGGTGTGAAGATGGCTGCGTTTATAATCCTAAAACCACATACCACCTTGCATTGTCATACGCATCCAGAAATTCACGATGAAGGTTTGGTCCAATTACATTTGCCGCTTAAAACAGCCAAGCACAACAATTTTAACTACCTGAATGTAGCTGGCGAATTTCGGCAACATATTGAAGGTGAACCCATCATTTTCGATGGAAGCTACGATCATTTTGCAGTAAATGAATCTTCAGAAGATCGGGTCATTCTTTATCTGGAGTTGCGGAAAGATGGCTTGGCTTATCTCTAATGGTTTTTAGCTAAGGGCGTGTCCTAAAAGCTTACAGCATATAGGACCAGGCCCTTGCAGACTTGCTATTCGCGCGGACCTGCGGTCTCATCCGTTGGATGATCTTCCAGACCCTTCACGCAAGCATTACTGGTTCGGAATATGGATAGTTATTGCTTCACCTTCTTTGATACGACCTTGATAAACAACAGTCGTTGGTGCCACTATTTTTATTTGATAGAATTCATTTTCACGGCTTACTCGTATATCTACAGGTGTACCCGCCAGATATAGGGTACAAGGCGCTTTCTGCAGAAAAGTATCGTTGAACTAAGGCTATCATCTTCATATTTCCTTTAAAGACACAAATTGCATCTTAGTAAACAATGGGAAACCAAAGTTCTAAAGTATAAAAATTACGTCATCATCAACGTTCTGCGCAGAACATTAAGGTAAGAGGATTTGTAGTGTCTTGTCTTAAAAATTTCGTTGCCTGTTCTCACAAACTATCAATAAGGTGCAAATCATTCCAATTTCGTTGCACCGACAAGAAAAAAGTTTACCATCCACCCATTCCTAACAACTATAAAAAAAGAGCTCCAACAGAGCAACAGAAAAAAAGCTTCATAAGAGCGCCACAATAAAAAAGCTCCATAGGAGCGACACAACCCCAGCTCCATAGGAGCGATATAATAAAAAAGCTCCATAGGAGCGACATAATAAAAAATGCCAAACACCTACACCCGTTTATACTACCATGTAGTCTTTGCTGTCAAGTACCGAAGATGTTTAATACATAAGACTTGGAAAATAGAACTATATAAATACATGGCAGGAACTGCATTACATCTTGGTCATAAAATATATATCATCAACGGTATGCCAGATCATATCCACCTATTATTGAGCGCAAAGCCAACATGCAACCTCTCTGAACTTATTAGAGAAATAAAATCGAATAGTTCAAAATGGATAAATAATAGTGGATTTTCTCGGGAAAAATTTGCGTGGCAAACAGGATTTGGTGCCTTTTCGGTCAGCTACTCAGATGTAGATCGCGTTTTCAAATACATCGAAAATCAAGAGCGTCATCATATGAAAAAATCATTTAGAAAAGAATACATAGAGCATTTAGATAGCAATGATATTGATTATAATGAAGCCTATATTTTCAAAGAAATATGATGTCGCTCCTCTGGAGCTTCGAACATTTTGCTACACATGGTCTGTGATTACTATGCTCCGCTATAGCATAAGATATCAAAAGAATTAAAAGACCCTTTTCACCACCCGCTGCCACAAATGCCTTCCTAATAGATCGACACGCATCCATCCGAGCGACCCAACCCCAGCAGCAACCGAACAACCCAACCCCAACTCCATCCGAGC
>JAHDDO010000014.1:0-39052 GCA_020629315.1 Saprospiraceae bacterium
TTCTTCAGCATCAGGATTTATATCAGGATCTGAATCATCACAATCTTGGTCCGAATTATAACCATCCCCATCTTCATCAATAATCAGTGCTTCTCCGTCACAATCTTCATCGATATCATTATTCGGCACTTCTTCAGCTCCAGGGTTTACATCTGCATTTGCATCATCACAATCTTGGTCCGAATTATAACCATCGCCATCTTCGTCAATGATAAGTGCTTCCCCGTCACAATCTTCGTCAATGTTATTGTTGGGTATTTCATCAGCTCCTGGATTGATCAAAGGATTTGTATCGTTGCAATCTTCATCGGAATTAAAGCCATCACCATCCTGATCAATGATCAATAGCTCTCCATCACAATTTTCATCAATTTCATTATTTGGAATTTCAACAGCATCCGGATTTACGTTAGCATTAGTATCATCGCAATCTTCATCTGAATTAAACCCGTCTCCATCTTCGTCAATAATAAGTGCCTCACCATCACAATCTTCATCTATGTTATTATTGGGTATCTCGGTTGCTCCAGGGTTTATACTAGCATCAGTGTCATTACAATCTTCATCCGAATTAAACCCATCTTGATCGATGTCGATTTGTTCTATTAAGCCATCACAGTTTTCATCAATAGTATTATTGGGTATTTCAATGGCATCAGGGTTTATTGACGCATCTGTATCATCACAATCCTCATCCGAGTTAAACCCATCTTGATCTTCATCAATAATCAATATGATACCATCGCAATCTTCATCTATATCATTATTAGGAATTTCAGTTTGATTGGGATTTATATCGGCATTAGCATCGTCACAATCTTCATCTGCGGTAAAGCCATCTCCATCTTGATCAATGGCATAGCTTACGGCTACAGATGGGAGACTTTTACATCCATCGTTTGTAGTAACGATAACTGTGTATGACCCAGGTTCATTTATTGCTATGCTGGATTCAGCGGATTCTGCATAGTAATTACCATCCTTAAACCAAGTGAAATGAACACCGGGTGTATTACACGTAAGTATGTTTTCATTTATACTAATTTGTGCTTGTACATCATCACAAAATGTATACCTGTATAACTGTGCTGAATGGCCAGATACGTATAGTGTATTATCGTAGATGTCCATACCTGTAAGTATGGCATAGCCCCGGTGAATTTCTTGCCAATGTTTACCTCCATCTATGGTTTGAAAAACATATCCGGCCTCTTGTGCATTAGAAGAGCCTACGGCAAAGCCTAGATCATCATTGACGAAGGCAAATTTATGGATAGCTACATTGTCATCTACAACGACAGAACTGAGCCAATTTTCTCCTCCATCTTCTGTGTATTCAATACTACCATTGTAGCCATTATTAGATACACCATGCAAGGTGTCAAAGTAGTGAACGATATCAGGCGAAGAACCAAAATCACCTACTTTGTTTTCCCAGGTAGCTCCACCATCTGTTGTGACTTGTGTTCCACCTGTTGTTGTTAGCCATCCATTTTGTTGATCCAAAAAGAATATGGACTGACTAAAACCAAAGTCATAGGTGAGTATTGTATCCCAAGTGGTTCCTTTGTCTGTAGATTTAATAAGTCCATTAGAAAGGGCTCCGAAAAGTGTACCATCCTCCAGAATTTGGAAGTCTTTCATTGATCCTAAATAGTCCCAATTTTCACCAAAGTCTTCAGATTTTCGTAAGCCATTCGTTACCAACCAAGTGGTATTATCTTCTTCTAATTCCATTCGGCTAACTGATGAGAAGCCTATCCCTGTAATCGGTTCAGGAATGCTCTGACCCAATGAAAAGGAATAAAAAGCATTTCGACCACCTAATATTATTTGCTGGTCATTTACGGCGATTTTTTGAAAATTTCCGTTGGTGCCAGGGGTAAGATCTTTATATGTTCCATCCGCATTTTCGCTATAAATAGATCCCAAACCTACAGCAAATACTTTCCCATTTATAATTTCGAAATCTGCCATATCGCGGTTTGGAATATCTACGTATTGAACTACATTATTTTGGAAGACACTTATGTCTCCAGACCTATTCATAATAATTCTATCTCCATCTACCTGTAACTTAGTAACGTTACTTGCATTGCTGGTAAGCAATGCCCAACTCTGCCCTTGATCCAGCGATTGCCATAAATCATCTTCGACAGTCATGTACCAATCAAATTCATTCTCGATATGAATGTAGCTTGATGAAGCAGGTTTTAGTTCTGATTCTATTTTTGACCAGCTTGTACCCCCATCATTAGTTAGATAAATGTCATATAGATTATCATAGGCTATCCCTAATGTATTGTTGAAAATTTGAATGAATCGAAGGTTACTTTCTGGATATGGCCCAATGTCCTCCCAGGTGTTTCCATCATCCTGGGTTCTAAATAATTCCCCGGCTGAATTACGTAAATATGCAGTATTATCTACACTCTGGAGATCCGAGACTCTAGTGCCCCAGGTATTCCAGCTGATACCATTGTCAGTAGAGATATAACTGGTCCGACCTCCGGCGATGATAGTGCCATTTTGCAAAACAGTTATATGTGTTAATGAGGCAGCATAATTGTCGAAAGGAATTTCGGATAATGTTTCACCTTGATTGTTAGAATACAAGATTATATTTTGTCCTGCAGTATAAAAGGTGTTTTCATCTGTAAATTCTATGTCTCGAAGGTATTGACCATATTCTCCAGGGAACAAGGGTTCCATTATTCCTTGGGCCAGTATGATAGGAAAATAGGATATCGAAAAGATAAGGACTAGGTACTTTTTCATAATCAGCAATAATTTGATTACGAAAAAAAGAGTATTACTGAAAGGTATTCACACCCTAATGGGTGAAAAAAAAGGGGTATCTAAAAAAGATACCCCTTACTTGATCAATGTGGTTTTTTATCAATCAATCATTATTCGTTCAGTAAGGGTATTACCCTTATTATCTGTTATATGCAATAGATAAATACCATCAAGTAGTTCGCTTACATCAATTTGGAAATCAGTCGCTGATTGCGTGTTACTCTTGACTAACTTACCATCAATACTCAACAATCTATATGCTATGGTATTTTGTTCGCTCATACTGACAAATAGTATTTCATCTACTGGATTCGGATATACGCTTAGTACCACATTTCCTAAGTCATGTGTTCCTGAGACTAAGTCCATACCATCACAATCTTCATCAATTCCGTTGTTTGCTATTTCTTCAGCATCTGGATTGATATCTGGATTTGTGTCATCACAATCTTCATCCGAATTGAAGCCATCACCATCATCATCGATAACTAATGCTTCACCATCACAATCTTCGTCTACATCGTTATTTGGAATTTCCTCGGCTCCTGGATTGATATCTGCATTTGCGTCATCACAATCTTCGTCAGAATTATAGCCATCACCATCATCATCGATGACTACTGCTTCACCATCGCAATCTTCGTCAATGTCATTGTTTGGAATTTCCTCGGCTCCTGGATTTACATCTGCATTACTATCATCACAATCTTCATCTGAGTTATATCCATCGCCATCATCATCAATGACTACTGCTTCGCCATCACAATCTTCATCCACATCGTTATTTGGAATTTCCTCGGCTCCTGGATTGATGTCCGCATTTGCATCATCGCAATCTTCGTCAGAATTATAGCCATCACCATCATCATCAATAACTACTGCTTCACCATCACAATCTTCATCAATGTCATTATTAGGTATTTCCATTTGACCTGGGTTGACGCCTGCATCATTATCGTCACAGTCCTCATCTGAGTTAAACCCATCACCATCATTATCAATAATCTGCGCGATACCATCACAGTCCTCATCGACATCATTGTTAGGTATTTCTGTAGCATCTGGATTTATACTAGCGTCACTATCATCACAATCTTCATCAGAGTTATACCCATCACCGTCATCATCAATAACTAATGCTTCACCGTCACAGTCTTCATCAATATCATTATTCGGTATTTCAGTTTCACCTGGATTCACGTCAGCATTGCTATCGTCACAATCTTCATCAGAGGAATATCCATCCCCATCATTATCAACGATGCCTAACTCACCATCGCAATTCTCGTCTACATCATTATTAGGGATTTCCACTTGACCTGGATTAATATCAGGATCATTATCATCGCAATCCTCATCAGAATTAAAGCCATCGCCATCTTCATCAATTTCTTCTATGATGCCATCGCAGTTGTCATCTATACCATTATTCACGATTTCCATGGCATCAGGATTGATGTCTGCATTGTTATCATCACAGTCTTCATCAGAATTAAATCCATCACCATCATCATCGATAACTAGTGCTACACCATCGCAATCTTCATCCACATCATTATTTGGAATTTCTTCAGCTCCTGGATTTATGTTAGGATCTGATTCGTCACAATCTTCTTCATTGTTCCAGCCATCACCGTCAAAATCTATTTGAGCGGCGACACCATCACAATCTTCGTCTATATCATTATTGAGAATCTCTACCTCACCTGGATTAATATCCTCATTCATATCATCACAATCCTCATCGATACCATAGCCATCACCATCAAGGTCATCATCTAATGTGCTTGGATCGCAATCATCATCAATACCATTATAGGGTGTTTCTGTATTACCCGGATACACATCTGGATTAGTGTCATCACAATCAAGGTCAGAGGTAATACCATCCATATCCATATCAAATTGGGATGGATCAGGATTTCTCTTGAATTCAAAAACATATTCCATTCCAAAGTTTAATGTATCTGAAGGCATTGATGGTCGAATTAATTCTATATCATTATTGTAAAGGTTGTATCCTGGTTGCCAGTTTATCCCTTGGGGCACCTGTGTAAGACCATCGCCAAAATCATCGAAAATCTCTACACCGTAACAAGAAGATTGACTCGGGTTGCCTGGTAATTCAATGTCAAAAATATGTTCAGTTAATGCATCATTTCCACCACCGCCATATGCGTCTGGGCCAGGATTGAATGGGCCAAATTCAAAGACAATATTACCCATTTCATCAACCACTCGACCACTTGTCTCTGAAGGGTAATAGTCTGTATAAATCCTTAACTGTAAAATGTTATTTTCTATTGTTGGTATAAACCCTACAGAACCATCACCATGTATTTGATCAATTTGTAGCTCGGTGCCATTAATTGAATTGGAAAATGCTAATAAAGCACCAGTTTCATCAGCAATAATTGTTTCTGAATTAATGGTTGCATAATTAAAAACACCTACATTTCCTGAGAAATTAATATTGTTATCTAGCGGTGTCTGTAAGCCAAAAAATGATCCATTGTAGTTAGTCCAATGCTCGGTTCTCAATACAGCTTCTGTGATTGCAGATTGCCCAGTATTCAAAAACATACCCTCGAAATTCAATTGTTGATTTTCACATGTTGAGACAGGAATTCGATTATTGATCACAAAAAGATCTTCTTCATAATTACCAACTCCAAGGATTTTATCCCACCAAATTTGGTTAAATATGTAATTTCTCTCCAACGGACCGTACATATACATGACTCGTCGGTCAGGACGAATAACGAAAATAGATGGGTAACTAATGGTTTGGAAATAACTAGCCCATGACGAGTTATCTATCATGTTATAGGTGATTCCTTCTCTCCAGTCGCCAAAGGTATTTGACCCTGTTCCTTGGATATCAGCGAGTGAAGTGTCATCATCAATCTCTGCTGCAATCACTCGAATTTGATCTGTGCCTGTAGGTCCGTACTGTTGGTTGAGTATTTCAAGCAAACCCGATTGGTGGATACTCCAACAAGGCCCACACCAAGTGGCATATACATCTACAATTACAGTTTTGCCATCGTCTAACATCTCAAAGAGGTCCAGATTTTCACCAGAAGTTATATCTGTGCCTGTTATGGTTTGAGTTAGCACCGTACCATTTTGAAGTTGAGCAAATGATTGTACTGAAATCAGTAATAGTACTAATGTTTTTAGTAAGGTTGGTCTCATAAAATATTATTTGTTTAACTAAAAACAAAAGATACAAATATTTTGATGAATAGAGAATTTAGGGGAGGGAATAGAGGATAGAGGATAGAGGATAGAGGATAGAGGATAGAGGATAGAGGATAGAGGATAGAAGGTAGAAGATAGAAGGGAAAGGGTAGCAAGTAGCAAGTAGCAAGTAGAAGGTAGTAGGACTCCTTATTTATTATGCAGACGACTAGAAGTAGATAATCCTTGTTTTTCTAAGTCCGGATTCATGGAACGTAGGGTAGTCATTGTCATTGTAAATATATTCCATGCTGCCATCTTTGAGGCAGTCTTCACAATCTTCGAATTCGGGCCCTACATAATTAGTGAAGTCCCAAGAAACGACATTGTTTTTAGTCCAATAGTTAGGTTTGCTTAGATCAAATCCATTATAAAAGAATGGATTATACAATTCTTTTGCGTAGTTGGTTTTATCATCATATTGGTACACAAAGTCATAAGCTAAAGTGCCATCTGGATAATAGTGCTCTGTTTTTACAATGTTTAATCCTGTCCAGAAAAATTTCACTATAGAACCATTCCATTCTAATTGTTCAATTTTATTTTCATCATTATAACTAAATATCCAATCTATTGGATCTTCATTAGGACTATCTATTGTATACTTTTCGATTTTACTTATTTGCCCATTTAGATTATAATGTATGCTATCTTGGTAAAGAAGTGCGTTTGAAATCAAATCAAATTCATCAATTCTAGTAAGCTGTTCATTCTCATAGATCAAATTGAAAATGCTGCCTTCGTTCCGTGAGTCTTCAATCTGTATTATATTATCCTGATCGTCATAGTCAAAGCTAAGCTGCCATTCTTCTATTCCATTTATTTTTTCGATAATCTGCACCTTTTCAGAGAATGGTGTACGTTGTGCGTTTTTGGAGCAAGCTATTAATAGAAAAACAGTAATTATCAGGCTACACTGGATTTTCATCTATAGGGTTTGCACAAATAACGCTGTAGCGAATTTTGGATTGTGTGGAAAAGCTTCTGAATAGAGGATAGAGGACAGAAGATAGAAGATAGAGAATAGAGAATAGAGTGTATGAAGTTTGAAGTAGGCAGTAGGAAGTAGTAAGTTGGACGTGGGGAGTAGGAGGTAGTTAGTAGTAAGTAGAACGTGTGGAGTAAGGGATAGATAATGATTAGGCTTGCAAAGCTATTTTGTAATTATATATCACTTGTAATCTTATATTACATTCTTGTGATAGGGATATGGAGAGTGTAGTCCGTGGCCGGAACGGGCAAAGGACCGTGCGAATAGCTAAGCTCGGAGGAGCCCGGGCCTGATGCTGACGTACCGCTTTTGTGAGTTGGGGGGATCAGGTATCACCCAAGCTCAATATTAATTCTTAAGAAAGATTAAAATTTGTTTAGAATTCTTTAAAGTCAGCCTTGTGTAGACTATTTCCCCTTTAAAATAGTTTTCTTAGCAACATCGAAACAAATTCGAAATTAGATGCTGCGAAAATTCCTATATACAGTACTCATCAGTATTCCACTTTCTTTGGTGGGGCAAGACACGGCTATTCAATGTGTGCTTGATGACTATTCTATAGATAGCAGTTTTTATGATATTGCTAAGATCAATGAAAATGAGTTTTGGCTGGGGGGTGAATCTGGCGTTTTATATCGAACGGATACGCTAGGAAATATACATTTGATTCTTGCCGAAAAGCTCAATGAAACGATATTAAAGATTGTGCGTCATGATCGATTTGTATATCTAGCCTTAGGTAAGAATAAGATCATGCGTTATGATTTGCATACCGAGGACTTTTTTGTCAAGGAGTTTCCATATTTAGAGAATAAATGTATTTATGATCTTATCGTGCTGGACGATGGAAATGTAATGATATGTGGTGGTGATACGGAGATTGCCGAAGCCAAAGTGGCTATTCCTAGAGGATATATTGCGACGCTCGATCCGGACCTTACTAATTTGACATTTAGCTGGAAGAGTTATAATCATTTTGTGTGGGCTTTACTGCAAATGGATGATGGTGAGATTTACGCTTCAACCTTCGATGGTATTTCTACTCGGATTTTAAGGCGCACATACGAGCGGTCTTGGAAAAAGCAAAAGCGTATCATCGGGCTGGTACATAACCTGCATCAAGTCGATGGCGATTTATGGTATACGGGTACTTTAGGACTCAATCTAACAAAAAACGGCATCTATGGAAAGGTGTTTGAACGCCATAGTCCGGTCCGTAAATTTAAGCAAGGTGCTATATGGACCTTTACGCAACTCAATAATACGATGGTTGCTTTTGCGGAAGGCGGGAGCATTATCGAGGTAGGCCATGGGGAAGCTAAATTATCACCCTTTGCTTCTGCATTTACTATTTATGATGTAGAGGAAATGGGCCAAGATAAGCTCCTTGTTGTGGGTCGGGGTAAATCGGCCTGTATTGTATCTAAAGCCCATTTTTTTGACGAATAGCAAGTCTATCTTTGGCCGCTATGTATTGGCTGTGAATCAGGTTTTCGGGTCTACGAACAAAGGTGTATAGACACAGCAGAAAAATCCATTCTAAGGGCTTCATCAAAAGATAAATTAGGTTGCAAATCCATTTCTTTTCAAAGAGATGGCCATCCTTTTTTATGAGATCTCCAATTTTATCATACTGTTTTCTAATGATCTTGTGAGATGAAGGATGTAGCTGATAAACCCAATCTTCAAAAGCATTTGCCACTAAGAGTTGACGATTACAAAGGATGAGGCCACCATGTCTAATACCCCACCGGATGGGTTTTACCCATTTTCTATTTCCATTTGCCGCCACAGAACATAGGTAATGGCCGCCACAATGCACATTATCACATAGATGATTAATCTGTGAAAATCCATGTTTGTATGTTTCTGTAAAAGATGCAATTATACTGTCTACTCGTTGGCCAAAAATCAACAAGATGGCGGATACGACCACGATCAGTGGAATGCAGAGTACATACAGTATTGGATATTTGACCAAGGCATGACTATTCAGAATTTCAAAAATGAGTTGATACATGGATTCGCTTTGTGTCTGTCGAATGGTGTTATACTCTTTTTGAATCATTCGATGATTTTTTAAACAAATAGTGAGTAGCAATATCCCAATGGGGATGTTGGCTATGTACAAGAATGGAAGCTGTATATGAATGGCAATTAAAATATTCAGCGTAGCCCCTATTAGCAAAACAGCATTCAATATCAGTTCGGCTATCGGCGGATAGATCGAAGTACGGTAGACTGATAAGAAATAAGCCAAGATTGCAAGACCAATCCAAGTATATATAGTGACTCTATGGTCTGGGGAGAATGTTGCACTTTCCGTGCAACATTCGTTTTCCAAGCCCCAGTCAAAAAGACCTAGGAAGGTAATGGGGAGTCCGATCATAATGATGGCTTCAAGAATAATTCTGAATGGACTTCTTATAAAACGCGCTGACCATCTATAAAACCAAACGAGATCAAACACAGTGTAGACACCTGCTAACATCAAGAACAGGATAAGTATACAGATCCAGATATTCATTTTATTCCGTTGTCTTTAGTTCGTAATAGTTTATTCTACGAGTGATATACATGATCCCTGAAAGGATGGCAAACAGGCCGATACTGCCTACAAGCAAGGCATAATCTTCCATTTGTAGGATGATGTATATGTAGATGTACAAGCCTAGCATGACTGCGCCTAAAATGCCCACTTGTCGCTTATTGACTAATATGTAGGAGCAATAAAACAGGATCAATATCAATGTAGCTACTGATGATATCAGGTAGGCTAGGTCAAAACCTAGTTGTTCGCTCAGAGAAAGTAATAAGCAATAGAAGATAACCAGGGCAAAACCCACGAGTACATATTGGATGGGGTGCATCTTTGCCCCTGTGATCAATTCAAAAAAGAAGAAGAGCAAGAAACTCAGTCCGATAATGAGTAATGCGTATTTGACACTGCGCATATTTTTTTGGTAATCGTCTACTGGGGTCACTAAGTTTACACCGAACCATTGATCGGTGAAATTATAGCTATTTCCTTTCCAGAATCCAGGGAAATTTCTATTGAATTCATTGACTTCCCATCGGGCATTAAAGCCTTCATTCGTTATGGTATGTTCTTGAGTGGTAAAGTTTCCGACAAAGCCAGGTGAAGGCCAATTAGCATTGATTTCAACTTGAGTTCGTTTTCCGACAGGGTGAAAGGCGAGTTGTTCGCTGCCCTTAACCCGTAGTTTAATAGCGAATGGGATGTCTTTATCAAGGTCTTTGAAAGGCAGTTCCTTTACCGATAGCCCTTTGGTCACTTTTTCGAATACTTTGGTACCGGTACTAATGGGTACTTCTTGATCATATAAGCTAAAGCTAGGTGTTCCTGAAATGGCGGTAACATCTGAAACACCTAGTGATATATAGAAATCTGTCGGATCCATGATCTTTTCCTGTATCAAAGTCTTTATCTCATCTGGAAAAGTAAAATGCCCTTGGATGGTATTTGTGGCTTCATAAAGCTGTATTTCGTAGATACTTCGTTGCCTTGTTTGATTTTCTGTTTGTGTCCGAATGTCCAAGTTCTCTGGCATCAAAATATATGTTTCGGAGACATAATAGGTATCTCCTTTACTATCTGTTTTTGCTTTTTGATAGGGGAGAACCATAACGGGTCCAGTAATGAGTTGAGGATGCCCCCAAGAGTCACGTACTTCATGATTGACTTGCATTTTTAGCCCCTGGCGTTCTCGTATCAAGTCTTTTATAAAAGCGGTTGGAATCATCAAGAGGACAGCGATTATAAATATGACCCCACCCTTGAAATAGAAATTAATCTGCGGATTTAGAAAAAAAGATTGTTTCATAATTATTAGTTATGAAACGAAAGTAGGCCTCCTAGGAGGCCTACTTTTTATAGTTTAGAATTTGTAATACTATTTTGAGAATTCGAAGACTAGATTTCTTCCCATATTGAAATCTTGGCTCTCCATTCGTCTGGAATATCGACTTTTCCAGGCTTTTTGAAGTTGTAAGCCATGATAGTATTGTGGGAGATCGCACAAAGCTTTTGATGTTTTTCACTAAAAATCCGGGCTTCACAAATCATTCTATCTTCGAGTATCTGTGTTGTCTTAAAACCAATTTTAACGGTATCAGGAAAGTGTACAGGATAGATAAAGGTACAGTCCAATCTTGCTACGATGGGCCCAATATTTTCATCCTTCAATTCACCATTCAATTTCATCAAGTAATCGACTCGAGCCACCTCGACCCATTTTAAATAGGTTGTATTATTTACGTGTCCGAGGGCATCCATTTCGCCCCAACGTACTGGAAATTCAATTTTGTGTTTGAAATCTACCAGTGATTCTAATCCGCTTTGTCGATGTCTTTTGCTCATGATGCGTATACGTCAGATGAAGGCGCAAAATACAACAAAGCAACAGATCTAACCTTACTTGATCGTAAATTGAATCAGATTAAAGCTTAGTAAAGTGATTAGAGAGTAGGCTACTGGAGCTACATTATAGTGTAGTCCTATCTCTAGCAATTTTACTGGAAATTTAAGTGAATCTTTTAGGGTAATATGAGACCCTTCCACTTCATCCCATTTGCTGATGGCTACTTCTTTTATTTTATTCATTACTTGAGCCCCATATAATTTTTTAATTCTGATCAACATTTCTACATCGAATAACCACTTTGATCTAAATGGTGTCGAGAAAATATACTTTGCAGCACTCGAAGAGAATACCTTGGCACCACATTGTGAATCTTTAACCGGTAAGCCTGTAATGATTCGAATCAACATACCAATCATTTTGCTGACTACATCTCTAAAGAATGATCGTTGGATATTATCATTTTTGATCATCTTTCTAGAGCCAAGTATGAATACTTTGCCTTCATCCTCCAAGACACTAGTAAGCATCATATAATCTTCAAAGCCGGTAGCTAGATCAGCATCTAAGAATCCAACAGAAGAAACATCTTCTTGATCTAAGAGGTATAACGTACCTTGTCTTACGGCTTCTGCTTTGCCGCCATTTTGTGGCATATCATAGACTAATACTTTGTCTTCTTTACCTTTTCTGAACTCGTTTAAAAGTTCTAAGGTGTTGTCTTTACTACCATCATTAACAAAGCAGATAAGGTAGTTTTCGTTTTCTTTTAGGAACGATGCAAATTGCTCAAATTGAAGTCTTTTTGCTTCGTTATAACATGGTATTACAATTCCTTTTCTCATTTTTTGTCGATTTAATACTTCAAATTTGCTCCGAAAAGGGGCCTGATTAGGGCTCTATTAGTTGGGTGGTAGGGCCTTCCCTGTTTTTGGTAATATTCGCCCGATTTTCCGTAAATGGGGTATTTCTGAAAACTCGTTATATGGTTGAAATCGGAAACTTGTGCGTACCTTCAAGGAGACATTGGATAGGTCAAGGCAATATTATTTTATAGCGCTTTGTTTAGGCGTTTTGCTTCACGGTAGTTTATTGGTATTTACTGTGGGTAACACCTATGATGCCTATGTCCATATGTTCTTTGCCGATCATTACAGTGAGCATTGGTTTGACTGCTGGAATTACAAATGGTATGGTGGCTTTACGATGACTTCTTATCCACCCTTAGTTCATCAGGTCATTGCTTTATTATCCAAGGTTTTCAGTCTAAAAGCGGGTTTTATTATTTGGTCGCTTTTTATTGTTGCCATGCTTATCCGAGGGATGTATCATTTCTCCTTGCTCTGGGTAACTCGTATACAGGCCTCTTATGCAGCTATATTGACGGCACTTTCGGGTTCGATCACAGAAGCTTTACACATCTTTGGACAGTTGCCTAGCTTAACGGGTGCCGCGTTGTTGTTGAATGCTTGCCCGTTATTATATCGTTGGATGCGTGGGGAGGGATTTCTATATTTCTTTGGTGGTGTTTCGTTGTTAGCCTGTGTAACGTCTGCACATCATGTAACGACTATTTTTGGAATGGTCTTCTTCGTATTACCACTACTTGGAACTGCTGTGCTAGATAATGCAGCGCGGATCCAAGGCGGTATGGAACATGTTTCGTTTGGCTCATTTATGAAGCAGGTTTGGAAGGCCTTTCCAAAGCTAATCGTCCTTGGGATACTCAGCATATTGATTGTTATCGTTTGGATCTTTCCGTATTGGTATTGGAGCATTAGTGATCCCATCAAACAGGTGCCTATTCCTCATGGATCCAGGGCCTCATTTATAGAGCAACCCAACTTGGGTATTGTGTTCTTTTTAATTCCTTGGTCGGTCATGCTTTTTATGATTCCAGGGATCTTTGCGAAGATATTTTCAAGACGCAGTATTTTTCTGGCCTTATCTTTTAGTCTTTTATTTTTATTAGGAACCGGGGGAACAACACCTCTTCCCAAGATGATATTAGGGGAAACGGCGTTTAATATTTTGACGTTGGACCGATTTACTTTTTGGGCTAGTTTGATTGCTATTCCATTTTTTGCCAGTCTTCTGTATTCTTTTTTTGAAGGTTCTTTACATCGTTTTCTGCGGGATAAATTAGGATTTTTTCTGAGTAGGTCAATGTCCTTTTTGTTAGCAGGCCTCATATTATTTTCAGTGTTCTTGATTATAAATTTTGGCAATATCAGGCCCATCCAACCGGATCCAATAGATCCACAACCTATCGTCAACTTTTTGGAACGTGATGGCCATGATCAGTGGCGATACCTAACGCTAGGTTTTGGCGATCAGGTAGCCTGGATTTCTGCGCAAACAGATGCTATTACTATAGATGGCAATTATCATTCAGTGCGAAGGTTACCAGAGATGACTAGTCGAGCTGTGGAGCGATTAGAAAATGCCAAATATTTGGGGGTAGAAGGCATTGGTAGTTTGCGAGACTTTTTAGGATTTCCAGAAAAGTACCACTTAAAATATGTGCTGTCTAATGATAAGTTTTATCAACCACTATTGCACTTTACAGGCTGGTCAAATTTGGGTATATTAGAAAACGGTATAGAGGTGTGGGAGAGGAAGGATGTACCCCCATTGCCGAGTGTGTTGCCTCGAAAAGACATACCTGATTTTCAACGGATCATGTGGGGTGTATTGCCACTGTTCGCCTTGTTTTTGGCATTTGTTAGTCAGCTGCTCTTGTTTAGGTCTTCGAAAGATTTCGAAATTCCATTTTTAAAGGAACACAAGCCGTCTACTATCCTATATGTAGGATATCTATTTTGGGCCATAGTAGTAGCCTTGTTTATTTTTTGGATTTCACTTCAGGTTATTCAAGAAAACAAGCGACAGGCTACTCCAGAATTAGCCTTGAAAGCGTATTATCATCATTTGGATTTTAAAGAGTTTGATGTAGTCTATGATTTATTGGACCCTAATACCAAACCGACAAAAGACAGGTTTTCATTGGGTCTTTCTTTAGAAGATGGTATTAAAGCCAGTTATGCCAAATTAGATGATATGATCATCCTTTCTAAGGAACAGCTAAATGAAAATAAAATTAAAGTGAGGGTGGAGACCCATTGGCTTACAGCTTTAGATGAGTATGTGATCAAGACCGACCATGTATTAGTAAAAGAAGAAGGAGATTGGTTTATTCAATATGAAGAATTGTCTAAAGACATTCCTCCAGATCAATTTATTCGCATGCCTGCCATTGAGTTCTTTGATCAAGGAAGGCGTATTGCGGATCCTGAAAAAACTAGACAAGAGGATATATTGGATAGGCCAGAACTCATGGTAAAGGAAGCGAATCTGGTGTATCAAGACAGTCTCCTTTTTGTTGTTGGAGAGCTAGTAAATATGGACAATGATCCAGCCTTTTTTGCTATGTCAGCCATAGTCTATAAGAATGGAACCGAGATCCAAAAGTCAACATTAAGGGAAGCAGCCATAAGACACTTGCTACCCAAGGAAACAAGCTATTTTAAAGTAAACCTTGGGCCTGTGGAACTAGAGGATACAGACATAGAACTGGCGATTAGCACAGTAGTTTCTTCTGATAAAGTGTATCGATATTTTGGTGTTTCTGATTTGTTGATCAACGCAAAGTCAGCGCTGGGTACAGTAGTAAATTATGGGAATAAGGAGATGAGTATTCCTCAAGTTTTGATCGGTCATTACAGTGACAACGCTTTACAGTGGGTGCAAGAAGAATATATTTCTTCAGGAGTCCGTCCACAACGATCGAAAAGTTTTCAATTTAGTTTAGATTCAGCGCCCTCATTTATTAGGCGTATTCGACAGCAAGAGATCGTAGTCAATGGAGTTAGCCAAGATCAGCATCCGGTTTTTACCTTTATCAAAAAAGGGCGACACCCTGCTAGCTTCTCAAATGAAGGGCATTATGATATTCAACTAAATGCATTAGTCAAATTTTGAGGTTTATAATAATATATAGCCTGACCTTTTGCTTGCTATTACTTTCTTGTAAAAGTGAAGAACGGAAGCAACCCATAGATTATCCTACTATAGATATTTTCTTAGAAAGCAAAAGAGTTGTTGCGGGACATGAATTATTGTTTCGATTTAGAAGTCAGGCATACATTGAAGGGCAGGTTGTGTTTGAAGGGGTATGGGGTCAGCTTGTCCAAGATAAAATCCTACAAAAAGGAGATAATGATATTATCATTTCACCGGCGATCAACACTAAGACTGGATTAGCTTCCATTTATTTTACATCTGATACGTTTCGGACGGAACGTGTATATGTAGAAATCTTGCCAGGCCCAAGTGCTAGTGCAATACCTATTTATACCGGCCCGAAATCTATTTGGATAGATGGTATTCAACGGAGTATGATTGCAGCTATACCCATTGATACTTTCGGGAATGCACTCGCTGAACAAACGAAGGTTCGATTTAACTCTAGGACTATAAATAGTAAAACGCTGCGTGCTTTTGAAAAGAGTAAGCACATGATAGCACCCTACACTTTTTATTCTGACAAGAAAGCCAATGATTATTTAGTAGGTGTGTCTGGTGATGGTTTTCAAGCAATGGAACAAACGGTCAGCTCTGTTCCATTCCTGCCACGAACCTTGCTATTGGATCTTGTTCAACATATTCCCTATGCTGACGACCGTCAGTTTACTAGTTTGCGCACTCGCCCAATTAGAGATCGTGCGGGAAATGTACTTCCAGATGGAACATTGATTGAATTTTACATTCACTCAGACAAAGGGACTATATCAAAATATAAATCATTCACCATTGATGGTGTAGCTAGCGTTTCTATAAAAAATCCATCCTATGAAACGGTTTGGGAAATAAAGGCTTCTTTGGCTGCAAGTTATTTTAGCAACACTATTAAACTCTTTTATGGTAAGGCCATAAAAGATCTGCGATATTCTTTTGATTCTTCATCAAAGATATTGACAGTGGGCCCACTCATTTCGTATTTGGGTCAACTTGTTAGCAATGAAACACAAGTGTACTGTAACGGCTCTTTTGGAACCTTGCAAGAGGGCACAGAAAAAGGGAAAGCCATTTTTGAATTGAAGGATTATTTCAGGGATGGAGAAGGCATCAATATTAAGATCATGGTTGGTGATCACGAAAAAGAACTGCGGTTGAAATGACGAAAGGACACCTTCTATATCGAATGTTGCGTTATGTCACGTTGACTGCGGCAATTCTGCTCTTGCTTATTATATGCGCAAGAGTACTAGGTCATTTTGAAAGCCAATATTCGTCAGATAGCCAGCACATCGATGCCTCATATTTTGAAAAGAGTATGGATCATTGTACTTGGGAGGTAGACAGCTATCAAGGGTTTCAATTATCGCGATATCAAAAAAACGAGATTAATAAAGCATACGTTTCTGCATTGGATTTTCTTTATACCAGAAAGGCACGTACACTTGGGTTAGAAAGTGAGCATGTTCAAGACGATCTATTGGAGCGTTGTCCCTTTCTCGAAAATGAATCTGTGGATATAGATGGCGTTCATTTATCTCATAATTTGTCATTGCTTTTTATATCTGATGACAAGAATTTGATCAGCTTATCTGATAAAGGAGCCCTGCTGAAAACGCGGACTAGTTACAAAGCTGGGGGTATATCTTTTCATGATGTAAGCAGGGATTACGAAGTGGTTATGAGACTTACAGATGGTCGTTGGAAAATGACTAACATCCGAATCTCGAAAGAACGTTCGCCTATAAAAAGCAAGTCTTCCACAGCTTTTGATTCAGATTTAGGGCCAGGCATAAATTATTATCCTGCTGAAAATCCATGGCGCTTATTTTGGGCAGAATACGATTCGTCGACTACAGTTTCAGATATGAGATTGATCAAGGAATTAGGGTATAAGCACATACGATTCTTTATTCCGTTTGAGGAGACTGGAGGCGCGAGTCCTACTGACATATTCCTAGAGAATCTGCAGCATTTTGTTAGTACAGCGAGAGCCGAAGGTATCCATTTGGTACCTACTTTATTTGATTTTCCAGTCGGCTTTTCATTGGATAAGTATCGAGATTATGCGCAACACTTGCACGTGATTTGTACTGCTTTAGGCGGTTTTGATAATATAGTTTTATGGGATCTCAAGAACGAGCCGGACATTGATTTTAACTATCACAAAAAAGAAGATGTGCTTGCCTTCTTACAATTTGCAGCGCTACAATTAAGAGATTGTCTACCTGACGCAGCGTTAACTATTTCTTGGGCCCATCCAGCAGAAGCGCACCAATTACAAGAATATGTAGATGTCATCAGCTATCACCATTATGACCCTAATCTTAGTGTTCAAGAGGGTATTGAATTAGTGAAAAGTAGTGTAAAAGGGGAAAAGCCTTTGTATGTTTCTGAGTTTGGTAAATCTAGTTTTACCGGCCTTGCTTTTTGGAGAGATGGGATAGCTCAGCAAAAGCAACATAATACATCCTTTATTACAGTCATGGAAGCTGAAAATATTCATTATGCACTTTGGTGTTTGTATGATTATGAGGTGGCTCCTACTAATGTATTTGGGATAAAGCCATGGATTCGATTTCCTCAAAAGTATTTTGGGCTTGTGGATACATCAGGGACATTGAAATAAAAAAGCCGTTCGAAATCTTTATTCCAAACGGCTTAAACAATTACTATCTATACCTTAATCTTCTGATATGCTTTTAGGCTAGACAGAGCGCAAAGCATAGCTCTTTACTTGAGCATTCTTTCTTTCTATTCTGGGCGTTCGTTTCGGTACATCGACAGCAATTGGCTGTTGTTGTTGAATTAGTGTTGTAAAGTGTTGTAAATACCAGTCTGTTAAATCTTCCATGGAAATAGAAGCAGCAGCGGCATAATTTTTTCTGGCTATTTGATCTCTTTTCTCATTGTCCGTAATGATATTTTCAATGGCATCGGCAATGCTATTTGTATCATCAGGCTGAAAGTAAACACCTTGATAGCCTTCTTCTTCAATGAGTTCTTTAAGGTCGCCAATATTAGGTAATACGGCTGCTTTTCCATAACTACCTGCTTGGTGTAAAACACCCGAGCTACCTGTAGTCGAAGTATAAGGAAATACAACCGCAGTACTTTCTCCGAAAATAGTAGGAACATCTTCTTCGGCTACATATCCCGTAAACGTTAGTCCGGGTACATGCGCATATTTTTCTTTCATGCTATCTAAGTACCCAGCGGCATTAGGGCTATCAGATCCGGCAATTACTATTTCGATTTCTTCTCCTGTTCTTTGTCTTACGATTTCGCAAGCCTCGATCATTTTGTCAACCTTTTTGTAGGTTCCAAATTTTCCGAATGTCATGATTTTTTTAGGACCTTCTGGTATTTCAAATGATGGTTTTTCTGGTACTTCAAAGCTGCCATGCGGCATCCATACTACATTTTTGGCTTTGTATTTTTCTTTAATGATTTTTACATATTTTGGCATGGTAAGGGCCAATAGATTCCCTCCTAAGATAATCCTGGTTAATACTGTACCAATGAAGGTGAAAATTTTGCTAAATAATTTATTTGAGGTAATGCCTGCTGAATCGTAATCTACTGTTTCTACTATATTGTGCAGTAGTGTTACACTGGGTGTTCCCATAATTCTTGTCAAAAGGGGAGAACACAATCCTAAGGCTGCGGGTATTTTTTTATCACCAAAAGATAGGAACTGTAGGTTGTAAAGCACTACATCTGGTTTTTCATTTTTGATGGCTTTTGCAATAGTAATTGGATTCAATATTTTGTTGAAATCCCAACATGGTACTATGCGAACTGGAACCTTACTGCTAGTGATTTGCGCCTCTTTAGAATCTGCGTCTGTTAATAAAACGATTTCAGTTATATCTTCTTTTAATTTGAAGTGTTCAACTAAATGAAACGCGTATTCATTTAAGGTTACTTTACTTGGCGGGTAAGGTGTTACGATGGCTAATTTGATCTTTTTCATAGTAGTAATTGTTTATGACCTAAAATTACATTGGACCACAAGCCTACTGGGCTCTCTTTCGATAAGTGGTAAGAAAACATCCTTTTTTGGTAAGGAAGCTTAGTTTTTCAGATCCGGTAGCCGTCAGCACTTCTGCTACTAGCATTAAAGCCACTAAGATGCTCATCAAGCTTATCTGAATCATGATTACCACTTCTATACTATTATGAAACAATGAGATAAGAACTGCTTGCAAAACGCCAAATAAAAGCACAATAGAGACGGGCCAACATCTTTCTAGACTTAAGTTGTAATAGCACATCATATTTGCTACTGAGAATAAAGAAGTACTTAGCGCGTATTTCCACAATAGGGGACCCGCATGCGCATATTCATTACCCATGATCAATACGATTATTTCTTGACCAAAAAAGAAACAGCTTAGGATTATACCGGCACTTACTATGGATACGATAGAAAGTACTCCTACAAATAAGCCATTGGTTGATTGCCCTTTTCTTTTTAATTCCACCACTTTGGGCACGAGTACAAGGACTAATGACCAAGATGCGAAATAGACTATCTTCCCAATGGTAGAAATAGAACCATAAAGACCACTTTCCACTGAATTGAAGAAGTGACGAACCAGCATAAGGTCGCTATAATTAATAATGAGCTGTGCCAATTCGTATACCATGATAGAGGCGAAAAAGCCATAATATCCATCTGGTAATCGAGTCTGACTGGTAGGGCTTAAACCCTCGTTTAACTTATGAATAGGTATGAGAAAAGAACATAAATATCCGACGGCTATAGCTGTGGCAAAGCCTATATCAGAACCTAATATTAGCAGAATAGTTATACCCGAGCGAATAATCATTTCGAGCATATAGCTCCAAGCCAATTTAGAAAATGTTTGGTTAGCTTGATAGTAGGCTCGATCCGTGCTCAGCAAAAAATAAAAGGGTATACATAGGATGAGGATAAATACGGGGATCGTTTCTGTAAAATTTAAAAATGATATGATCCACGAGCTTAATAGAGCCATAACCACCACTAGACCTAAAGAGATTTGGATGGATAAAGTCTTTAGCATTTTAACCAATTTCTTCCTTTGGTCGATGGTCTCGCACTCACTTAAATATTTAGCTCCTGTGAGTTGAATACCAAGACCGAAGAATGATAGTCCTAATACGAGTGTCGATAAAACAATGGCTTCTGAAAAAGCCGCTGGGCCCAAAAATCGGGCTAAGAATATGGTCAGCCCATAATTTCCGGCATTGACCAGTATAGAGCTAAGTAGCACTATGCTTGTTCCTGTGATTAATTTTCTCATGGCGTTAGGTGTTGTTGTTAGCTTGACTGGATGTCTATCAGTCTGTCTATACCTGCCATTTCCATATATTGTCTGACTGGGCTATCTGACTTGCTGATAACTTGTAATTTTTTTCCATTAACGATCTGACGCTTATTAATTCGTAATAATGCATTTAGACCGCTAATGTCGATTTGTGATTGATTTGGAATATTTATGATGCAATCGTGATGATAGTTCGACAAAATATCATCTAATTGCACTGAAATTTGCTGGGCATTCTCACCCGTGAAATCATTTGTTATGTTGATAAGGATGGCTCCTTTATCAAGCGCCCTAGGAAGGGTTATGCGTAGTTCATTTCTCATAATAGTAATTGTTTAATACCTCAAATCTATCATGAGTATGGACGGGGAAAGTAGCGATTTAGACGTTTGGCAACGGTACTTCGTTTTTTGGTATTGTTGTGCCGATTTTTGGTTTTAGCCTAGATTCAGGATAGCAGATATCAAGATTCTAGAGTAACTATAGGAGCCATTATTAGTGGCTTGGGCGGCATTGCTATCAAGATATTGAATAAAAATACGTTGACCAGGATTGAACTTGTAGCCTAGTTTTACTTCTACTCTTCTAGTACTTTGGAGATCATCTGCTCCAATTTTTTGAAGCCCAAACGAAAGTAGTCCGTCATAGATAATTCCTTTTTGAATAAAATCTTCATTTCTCAGCTGGAAGAATACGGATGGATGATGGTAAATAATGGGACTGAAATAAAGTGTATTTCTATCTATGGCAAATGATATAAAATTATAGTTTAACCCTATCCTGAATTGGGGGTGTAAGCTTAGATCCTTAAATACCGCAGCATAGAGCAAAGAGCGTTGGTTTTCATCAGAATAGATGGCTTGTTGTAGCTCTAGATATAAGGCCATTTTGCCTGGCTTAGCGAAAAGATAATTAGTACCTAATTGTGTATAACTCAATCTTGTTCGTGCTAATTCGCTGTTGTACGTTTCCACTTGGGTTCGTACGAATGGTGAGATAGTGTGCCATTTCAAAAAGCGTTGATCCCATCGAAAGTTTGGCAGGACTAGTAAAGGAGAATCATTTGATTCGTTTAAGGTATGTAAACTTGCACCTAGTTGGAATTTTGATCTAAGCGAAAGGTCGCGTTCAAATCCAAAGGAGAATGCATTAGTTCGTACTTCATCGACTTCGTTCACTCTTCCAATATTTGATAAGGCATATCCTATGGAAAAGCGATTTATGTATTGGAGAGGGATAACGGCTTTTATTTGGGTTCCATCGTTTTCAAAACCACCGCCATCTTCGGATGTAAAAGCAGTAAGTGTAATTTCTGGCTTTGCAATTCTGTCCAATTGTTTTTTAAGTAACAGCACTTGTTTATCTCTGGGCAATGCTTCAAGTAAACTATCTAGCAAGCGTTCTGCAGGTATATAGTTCTTGTTAGCGAAATAACTCCTGACGGCAGTTAGTGAAGTACTTAGATTTTTTTTGCTTGTCTTTTGAAGTGACTGGACCTTAGCTATGGCTTTCTTTTCTTGTCGATTCATCAACAGAAAGTCTATCTCAGCTAATTGGAAAGGTAGCTCACAACAATGATTTTCTTTTATGTTGGATTCAAGATTAAGAGCCTCTGTGCCTTTGCCTTGAAGGAATAAGCTTTGCCATTTAATTTTTTTGGCAGCAAGAGAGAGATCACTTTTTTGGTTTGCAAGTACTAAGACTGAATCTGCTAGTGAAATTGTTTTATTTAATTTTCCTTTTTGTGAGGCAATATTAGCCAAGCCAAGAAATGCTGGCGCTTTGTTATAATTCAGGGCTTTGATGTAATAGTCCTGGCTTAGATTCACTTTGTCTAGCAGCAAGTAGTTTTCAGCTATACTCAAGTATAAATTTTCATGTGGTATGCTACGGCTTTCTAGCGCATTTAAAACAGTTATGCTTTTTTGAAAATCACCATCCAAGCGACTGTAGTAGGCTAGGGCTAGTCCAATGTCCATATAGGAACGTTGAATATATGTGTCTTCGGGATACGCCTTTAGGGCTCGTTGGATATAATTAAATGAAGTGGTGTATTGGCCTTTCTGAGCATAGCTATTAGCGAGGCCAATCAATACAGTTTTGTTTCCTTCGTTTTCGCTAAATATATCTTGATAAACTTCAATGGCGTTATCCGCTTGCTTGTCCCATAAATACGCTTCTGCCAAATTGAGGAGCACCTCTTCGTCTGTAGGGAATTGTAATAGCATTCCTTCAAAGATTGATAGGGCGGCTTCCGAATTTCCACCTAGGCCAACTGATCTACCTAGACCGATATTCGCATATTTATTGTCTGGGTATTCTTGGACGGCCGTTTTGAAAAAGTCTATAGCTTCTTCATAAAGGCCAGATTCGAGTTTGGTAAAACCTTCCTGTAAATTCTGAGCCACAGCGAAAGAGGGCAAATAAATTGCACCTAATACCAGTAAAATTATACGTACTAAAATGAGAGAAGATTTATTGCATTCATTAGAATCGGCTTATGGGCTCTACTAATCGGAATTACTTTCTTTTCGATAACTACAGTATTTTCTTCAATGTCTTTGACCTTATCTAAATTGATAATAAAAGATCTGTGCACTTTTAAGAAGCAGGGATGAGTTAACTTTTCATCTATGGCTTTTAAAGCACCATAGATAACATGGTTGCCTCGTTCCGTGATCACTTTTACATAATCGCCTACATTTTCAAAATATAAAATCTCTTTGTAGGGTAATCTAATCAATCGTCCATCGGTTCGTATATAAAGCTCATGTGATGCTGAATAACTGGCAATCTTTCCTAATTGTTCTTGGCGAGCTACCGCTTTTTCGACAGCCGCTTCAAATCGGACAGGGAGAATTGGTTTTTTAAGGAAATCGGTGACATCATATTCAAAGGCATCATATGCATACTGCCTATTTCCCGTTGTGAAAATTATCTGAGGTAGGGTAGTAAGTTGCTCAATTAATTCAATCCCCGTCAATCCTGGCATTTCAATATCCAAAAAGAGTAGGTCTATTTGATTATTGTGAAGGAATTCTAAACCCTTTTGGGGGTCATCAAATGTGCTTATCAATTCTAGCTCTTCCTTTTTCTCAACTAGTTTTTCTACATATTTGATTGCCATAAGGTCATCATCAATGATAATGGTCTTCAGAGACATACGCGCGTAATTTTTCGAGTTGTTGATGGATCAATGGAATTTGTTTGTCAAATGACTGTATTAGCTGTTCTAATTCTAACTTGAGTTGTTTGTCAGAAAGTTCCTGTATAGTGTCATGGATCACCCTTGCTTCATCTGATAAGGTGCTTAAGCCGACCATTTTAAGGCTTGGATGAATTTTGTGGAGCAGTTGATATATTTCCTCTTTATCAAGCTTATGTACTGTTTTTCTGAGTTTGTCAATGTAAGGTGGTGCTGTTTCTAAGAAAATCTCAAACATATCGTAGCTTGATTCTAAATCGTCCCCATATGCTTCTAGTAGGAAAGATTGATCTAGTTCTTTTAGGTAAGTAAAGCCTGTGCTTTTCGAAACTGTTTGTGGCTTTTCATCTTGAGGCTCTAAGAGATAATGCCGAATTATTTTCTTGAGTTGAGCTGGAGAAAAGGGTTTAGAAACGAAATCAACCATACCACTGGCTAAGGCTTTATTCTTCATACTCAAGAAGGTAGAGGCTGTTAATGCAATTATGGGTGTTTTTGCATTTATCGTTTCTTTTAATATTAACTCTGTAGCCTCAATGCCGCCCATTACAGGCATCTGCAGATCCATTAAAATTAAATCATATTCATTTATAGAACAAGCATCGTAGGCCTCTTGACCATTATAAGCAAATTCAAAATCAATAGCCCATTTCTTGAATAAACTGGAAATGTATTTTCTATTCATTTTATTATCCTCGGCTATCAACACCTTTTTACCTGAAAAATCATCATTCAGTATGTGAAGAGATGTTGATGATAGCTTGTTTTTAAAAATTTCATCCCCAAACTCAAAGTCTAATTCGAAGCTAAATGTGGAACCAATACCCGCAGTACTTTCCACTTTTATTTCGCTATTTAGTAATTCAAGAATTCGTTTGGAAATAAATAAACCTAAACCAGATCCACCAAAGTCTCTTGATATGAATTTGTCTGCTTGCTGGAATCGATTAAAGATTCTTTTTAACTGAGTTTCAGACATCCCAATGCCCGTATCTGTTACTTTAAAATTGAGTTTCTGTTTACCCTCATGCAATTCTAGTAATTCGACTTTAAGTTTTATTTCTCCTTTTTCAGTAAATTTTTCTGCGTTAGACATTAAGTTCATGAGAACTTGATTGAGCAATATTGGATCCTGTTTAATGAGTCTGTTAACTTGGTGATCCAATTCCATTACTATAGAAAGGTCCTTTTCTCTCGCTTTGAAAACAAAGGTTTCTTTTATTGTTTGCAGTAATTGTGAAAGATCAAAGAATTCAGGTAAGACATCAATTTTTCCAGCATCTATTTTGGAAATGTCTAGTATGTCCGATAATAAAGATTGAAGAAGATTCGCTCCATTAAGGATGATACTCAAGTATTCTTGTTGCTCTTCATCCAAATTAGTTGAACTCATAAGGTGAGACATTCCCACTATAGCATTAAGCGGCGTTCTAATTTCATGAGACATATTTGCCAAGAACACCTTTTCCGCTTTTTGCGCTTCAATAGCACTGTCTTTAGCATCAATTAATTCATGCTCTAACTCTTTTTGTTTTGTAATATCAAAGAACAACGCTACACGACCGGTTAAATCATTTTTTTCATCTTTCCCACTAACTGCAGCCCCTGAAACTAAAGCCCAAAATTTGGATCCATCTTTTCTTGTGATGTGCATTTCATCAACATGGATTTTTCCGGAAGTTAGATCTTCAGCGATGCGTATTACTTCGGATTTATCATAAAAATCAAACGCATTTTTGCCAAGAAGCTCATGACTCTCATAGCCCGTTAGATCGCAATAGACATCGTTTACCTTTTGAATATTTCCTTGCATATCGGTTTCAAGCATACCAATACGCATATTGTTAATCATTTGCCGATACTTTCGTTCACTTCTTACTAGTTCGGCACTTCGATCTTCTACAGTCTTTTCAAGTTCTTCGTTAAACTTTTTGAGTTGCAAATTTGCTTCATAAAGCTCCAGGGATTTTTGTTCTAAAATCCGTTCTGCTTCTTTCCGTGCTTGTCGTTCACGAAATGATCTTCGTTTAAGAAGTTCTAGTTCTTTCATATAAGATTGATCGAAAACTTAACTTGAGTATGATCTTCAGAGACCACTTCTGTAGAAAGTGTATAATCTTGCTTATAATGATTCATGGTTTCTTCTATAAGACCTTCGGCTAAGGATGATAACTTTCTAGTAGACTTATAAATTAGTTCCAATTCTGTTTCTGAAACTCTATTTGATTTAAAGGAAGGTAGTTCCGCATCTGCATACAGCTTTTTCACTTCTACGTGTATGTAATTATCTATAGATTCTAAAAAGCTGAATGCATCATCACATCTTTCAAAAAATGCGGGATAGGTCTTAAGGAAGGTTGAAAATAGTTTTTTTCCAAATGCCTTTAACAAGATAGGTATTTCCACCTTAGTAGCTTTTGATAAACTCATCACTAAGGCAAGCATTTCTGAAAATGGATAGGTGCCGACTGCTGTATAAACACCTTGAGATGGGGCTTTAGAATCGATAATTATTTTATCAACTGTTTCATAACCGAACTCATCTTCAACCATTTCTAAAAATTCAGTAAATACAATTCCCTTCATCGTTACATTAAATTTGATTTGAAGATACGGATACTAGCTATATTTTTATCCTAATTGAAGACAAGCAAAACATGCGTAAACCCCTAGGATTACTACTTTTAATTTTTGTGCCGATTATTGTGGGCGTTTATTTCATTAGGGAAATGAGCGTCTCTGTTGAAAACGAGGATTGTTTTTCACAGGGAAAGGGTGCTAGTTTAGTATCAGCAAACAATATTTTTAATGAAGCTTTGCAACCATGCTGCCTGGATCCCATGACCGGATACTTTAGGAATGGCTACTGTGAAACCAATGCTACAGATTACGGAAGACACATAGTTTGTGCTATTGTAGATGATGATTTTCTGCAATATTCAAAGTCTCTAGGCAATGACTTGATTAGTCCTAGACCCGGTCGTAATTTCCCAGGCTTAAAAGCAGGTGATAAATGGTGTTTGTGCATTTCACGCTGGATAGAGGCTGTAGAAGCAGGGGTGGGACCCAAGATCGACCCACACGCCACCCATGAAAATTGTACTAAAGTGGTCCCTATCCAAACCTTGTTAGACTATTCATTAGATTGAAAATCATTGAATTAATTGCTCTTTATGAAACCTTTTTTTCGTAAAAAGCATTACATTTGCACTCCTGTTTGTAAAAAGCAGGATATTCTATTAGACTAAATGTATTGAATTTACATGATCATAATTGATGTAAAACCAGAGGAATCGATTGATAGAGCGCTTAAGAGATACAAGCGTAAACATCGGGATATCGGCGTGATTAAAGAACTTCGAAATCGTAAGCACTTCACTAAAAAGTCGATTGTACGTCGTAATCAAATCCTCAATGCTGCCTATAGACTTAAGAAATTTGAGTCAGTACAGTAATTAAACGCCATATATATGTCCAGACGCAGTACCAAAAAGTTCGAATTTGGTAAGGGTGTGTATTACTTTGAAATTAACAAAGGATACCAGTCCAATATTACCATTAAGAGAATGACCCTTGATAAGGCTTTAGATGCCTTTAGACTTTACAATAAAAATCAGCAAAAAGTAACGTGGTTAGGGAAATGGGATGGCAGTAAGTTTGTTGAAAATGACATTGAGAAGCTAGTCAAATAAGGAATTATTTTACCTTTCCGTTTTTCTATTTTGCTATAAAATTTGCTTTAGTTTACTTTGTATAGCTAAACATGGCAAATAAATTCACTAAAGAAGCTTTACAATCGCTTAAGAGTGTAGGATCCGTAGCTCCAAGCTCTAAGTTCCTTGCTAAAACTATGCTCAAGCATATAGATTTTAGTAGCCCTTTAGTCATAGTAGAATTTGGTCCTGGTACAGGTGCCTTAACTAAGCCGTTGCTTTCTGAACTTTCAGAATCAAGCCTTTTATACTCATTTGAACTTAATGAAACGTTTGCAAATCAATTGGATCAGCAATTCGCTGATGAAAGTCAATTGAAATTGATTATTGATTCTGCCCTTCAATTTGATGAATACCTTTTGGCAGATGGGATTGACAAAGTAGATTATTTCGTTTCAAGCCTTCCATTAACTTTAATGAATACCCAGTCGAGAAACATTTTACTGGATAAATGTTCTGATTATTTAGCTGATGATGGTTATTTCTTACAATACCAGTATAGCCTTAATAGTTACAAACGTTTAAAAGAGAAATTTGCTACTGTGAATGTGGATTTTACGCTCATCAATCTTCCACCGGCCTTTGTCTATGTTTGTAGCAATTTGTTATGAAGCAGATGTCAAAAAGAGCTGAAATAATTTCTTGTGCTGCGCGATTGTTTCGAAAGCGTGGATTTAGTGCTACTTCTGTCAGGGACATTGCTCGAGAGATGGGAATGGAAGCCTCCAGTTTGTACAACCACATAAAGTCTAAGCAGGAACTATTGTCAAGTTTATTGCTTGATATAGCCCACACTTTTTCTGAAGGAATGGAATCCATTGAAACGGCATCTATTCCTGCGTATCAAAAATTAGAGCGATTGGTCGCTTTGCATGTTCGAATTTCGGTTGAAAAAACCGATGCCGTCAGTTTGGTACCAAGCGAATGGATACATCTAGATACAGATAGTATTAAGCAATTCCTCGCTTTACGTGATGAGTATGATAAAACGTTTAAAGCGATTCTTTCAGCCTGCATAAAGGAAGGGAGTATTAAATCTGTAAATGTTGATCTTGCTGCTTTTTCAATTCTTAGTTCCCTTCGCTGGTTGTACTCATGGTATTCTAAAAATCAGAATATCAATATTGTAGAATTAGAAGAAGAGATGAAAAGCTATTTATTAAAAGGCCTAGTACAAAACACTTGACATTTAAACTAACAATCGTTAGTTTTGTACCACACCTTGGTCGTAATGTCAGAAACAAAGAGATTTTTTGCACTTACAGTGAAGTCGATTCACAAGACTACAAAAGATTGTGTAGTCATAGAGTTTGAAGTACCAACTCCTCTTCAAGATATTTTCTCATTTACACAAGGACAATATCTAACATTAGAAGCGGACATAAATGGAGAAAAAGTACGGCGGTCATATTCGTTATGCTCCAGTCCATTTGATAAGGAATGGAAAGTTGCCGTTAAACAAGTGCCATCTGGTTTATTTTCAAGTTATGCTAATGAGGTATTGAAGAAAGGTGATATTCTTCGAGTCATGCCGCCAGACGGCCGATTTTTCGTCCCCATATCGGAAGATTCAAGTCGGAATTATGTTTGCTTCGCAGCCGGTAGTGGTATCACTCCCATATTATCTATTATTAAGGCGCACTTGGAGGCGGAGCCAAATGCTCATTTTACCTTATGTTATGTTAATAGAAGTGTTAGTGCTATAATCCTTAAGGAAGAGATAGAAGCCTTAAAAAATATCTATATGGAACGGTTGGAAATATTTTACTTTCTTACCAAAGAGTATAGGAATGTACCGCTTTTTGATGGAAGGTTAAATATAGAAAAGTTGCAGACTCTGTCTGAAAGCTTTATTAATATGGAAGCCGTTGATCACTTCTTTTTGTGTGGACCCGAAGAAATGATTTTTATGACCAAGGACTTCTTGACTTCTACAGGAATTGCTGCTGATAAAATTCACTTTGAGTTATTTACTGCATCAACAAGTGGACAAGCAAAGAAGACCAAAGATTACAGCGAGGTAGCTGGAAATTTAGCAGACATCACCATTTTAGATGGTGGAAAAAGCTTTACTTTCAGTATAGACCAAGGGAGTCAGAATATTTTAGATGCAGCCCTAGCCAATCAGGCAGATTTGCCTTATGCATGTAAAGGAGGGGTATGTTGTACATGCCGAGCAAAATTAGTTGAAGGCAAGGTGGATATGCTTACAAACTATGCCTTGGAAGAAGAGGAAGTTGAGGCTGGTTATATATTGACGTGCCAATCTATTCCATTATCCGATAAAATTGTGGTTGACTTTGACCAATAAATCTATGAATTATGAATCTTAGCTTAGAAAATTTGGAAAAACAATTCCAGGACAGGATCGATGCTGGTGATAACATTGAACCAAAAGACTGGATGCCTGAAAAGTACAGAAAAACACATATCCGACAAATATCACAACATGCTCATTCGGAAATTGTGGGTATGTTGCCTGAGGGTAATTGGATAACCAGAGCACCTAGTTTGCGACGAAAGGTGGCCTTGTTAGCTAAGGTTCAAGATGAGGCTGGTCATGGTCTATATCTATATAGCGCTGCCGAGACATTGGGTATTAGCCGAGATGAACTTTTTAACCAATTGCATACTGGTAAAGCGAAGTATTCAAGCATATTTAATTATCCTGCTGTGACGTGGGCAGATATGGGAGCCATTGGATGGTTAGTCGATGGAGCGGCGATTATTAATCAGGTAATGCTTACGCGTACATCTTATGGGCCATATGCTAGGGCCATGGTTCGTATATGCAAAGAAGAATCTTTTCACCAACGACAGGGGTTTGAGATAATGCTTACCCTTTCGAAAGGAACAGCTGAACAAAAGGAAATGGCGCAAGACGCATTGGATAGATGGTGGTGGCCATCCTTGATGATGTTTGGTCCAACAGATGCAGCTTCGACTCATACAGAGCAATCTATGAAATGGAAAATCAAGCGTAAGACTAACGATGAGCTCAGACAACAATTCATAGATATTACTGCTCCACAAGCCGAGTTTCTAGGCCTTAAAATTCCAGATCCAGCATTACAATGGAATGAAGAACGAGGCCATTATGATTTTGGCGAAATAAATTGGGATGAGTTTTGGCAGGTGGTCAAGGGCTATGGACCTTGTAATAAAGAAAGAATAAATGCAAGAGTTAAGGCATGGGATGAAGGAGCGTGGGTGCGAGAAGCGGCTTTAGCTTATGCAGAAAAGAAAGATAGTATTCAAAAAGCAATATAGAGATCATGAATAACGAATGGCCTTTGTTCGAAATATTTATACGAAGTAAAAATGGTTTAGAGCACAGACACATGGGGAGCCTTCATGCAGCTGATGCTGTGATGGCTATGGAAAATGCCAGGGATGTTTATACTAGAAGACAGGAAGGTGTTTCTATTTGGGTAGTGCCTTCATCTGAAATTACTGCTTCAAATCCAGAAAACAATGGGGAGCTTTTTGCACCTGCTGAAGATAAAGTCTATCGACACCCCACCTTCTATGACCTTCCTGACGAACTTAAACACATATAATGCAACGTGCTCTTTATAAATATATATTGCTTCTAGGTGATAATGCGTTAGTGTTAGGACATAGATTGTCTGAGTTATGTGGGCATGGGCCAAGCTTAGAGACTGATATAGCCTTGACCAATATGTCCTTGGATTATTTCGGTCAAGTTAGAAACTATTTTCAATATGCTGCCGAACTTGAAGGTGGTTCAGAAGATAGTATTGCTTTCTTGCGAAAAGAAAGACAATATGTGAATTGTCTTTTAGTAGAGCAAAAGAATACAGATTTTGCGTACATAATTATGCGTCAATTCTTATTTGATCATTGGTACTTGCTAATACTCGAATCATTATGTTCAAGTAAAGATGAGCGTATTAATGCCATAGCTAATAAAGCCATTAAGGAAGTAAAATATCATCATCGGTTTTCGGAAACATGGGTTCAGCGATTAGCCGGAGGCACCAGCGAATCATTTAAGAGGATTCAAGATGCCACGACTTTTCTGTACCCATATACCCAAGAACTCATAGTTGCTAATGCCATAGAGGTGGAAATGCATGAAGCAGGTATTGGTCCAGACCTAAAGGACATTGGACAACACTACTATGATCAAATACATACAGTATTTAATAAAACGGGCTTGCAGAAACCCGAAGAAAACTTCTTTCATAAAGGAGGAAAAGAAGGTATACATACAGAGCATCTTGGATTTATTTTAGCCGAGTTACAATACATGCAACGGACTTATCCAAATATGCAATGGTAAGAACGGCTAAGGACATAGACGCAAGGTTGTATACTATTCTGTATAAGATTAGCGATCCAGAAATTCCCGCACTTTCGATCATCGACTTAGGTATTGTTCAAAAAGTTACGCTTGAAGGTAAGCATGTGGAGATCGACATTACACCCACCTATACGGGGTGCCCTGCCATGGATAGTATCTCCATGGAAATAAGGTACACTTTAGAACAATATGGATATTCATGTTTGGTAAACTTGGTCTTAGATCCAGCATGGACCACTGACTTTATTAGTGACGTTGGTTTGCAAAAACTAAAGGATTACGGAGTGGCTCCTCCTTTATCCACTGAAAAAGATAAGCGTGTACTATATGATGGAGAACGATTGGTACCATGTCCTCGATGTAATTCTACCAATTCAAAAATGATAAGCCAGTTTGGTTCTACTGCATGTAAGTCTTTGTTTCAATGTGAAGATTGTATGGAACCATTCGATTATTTTAAATGCCATAAGTAATGAAAACAGTAGTAATTGGTGCCGGTACTATGGGCAGTGGGATTGCCCAAATAGCAGCTAGCCATGGAAGTGGGGTAGTCTTAGTGGATCAACATGAAGAAGTACTTAAACGGAGTAAAGACAAGTTGGAAAAAATCTTATCTCGCTTAATCGAAAAAGGACGAATCGATGAAAATACAAAGCGAGAGATACAAGGTAATATTGAATACCAAACCAATATGGATGGTATCTCCGATGCAGACTTAGTTATCGAAGCTATTGTTGAGAATCTTGAGATCAAGCAGCATCTATTTAGAGAGGTAGAATCCAAAGTAAATGAAAATTGCATAATTGCCAGTAATACATCATCTTTATCTATAACTAGTTTGGCTGCTGTACTTTCTTCCCCTGAGCGTTGTATAGGTCTGCATTTTTTCAATCCAGCTCCTTTGATGAAACTAGTTGAAATCATTCCAGCCTTACATACATCTAATGATATAGTTTCTCAAAGCATTGCTATTATAGAATCTTGGGGAAAATTAGCAGTATCTGTAAAGGATACTCCAGGGTTTATTGTGAATCGAGTGGCAAGACCTTTTTATTCGGAATCCCTTAGAATCTACGAAGAAGGTATTTGCGATAAAGAAGGCATCGATTGGGCTATGAAGCATGTGGCGAATTTTCGAATGGGTCCTTTTGAGTTAATGGACTTTATAGGTCATGATGTGAATTATGCGGTTACTGAAAGTATGTATAATAGTTACCATCAAGAACCAAGGTATAAGCCATCATTTACACAACAACGATTAGTCGAAGCCGGATGGCTCGGCAGAAAGTCTGGTAAAGGTTTTTACAATTATACAGATGGTGATTTAACATCTAATAAACCAGATGAACAACTGGCAGAGACAGTGGCTCACAGGGTAGTATTAATGCTGATAAATGAAGCCGCTGACGCAGCCTATTATCGAATTGCGAGTATTCAGGACATTGATTTAGCCATGACAAAAGGAGTCAATTACCCTAAAGGACTTTTGCAATGGGCTGATGACATGGGGTTAGAAAAGGTAGTCCATGGCTTAGATTCCTTATTTGATCATTATCATGAAGAGAGATATAGATGTAGTCCATTGTTGCGAAACATGCTCAAGGAAGGTAAATCCTTTTATGCGTAATATATTATAAAAAATTGCAATATGTCAGAACTAACATTGGCTCGTAAGGTATATGATAAAATGATGGATAAGGACTATTGCAGTCAATGGATGGGCATTTCTCCTTTATTAATTGAAGAAGGGCATTGCAAATTAAAAATGACGGTAAAGCAGGAGATGTTGAATGGATATGGTATTCTCCATGGCGGGATTGCTTTTGCGTTTGCGGATAGCGCTTTTGCATTTGCCTCAAACTCTTATGGTAGGGTAGCAGTGAGCATAAATGGTAGTATGCAATATGCTGGTTCAGCTACATTAAATGATGAATTAATAGCCGAGGCTACATTATTGTCATTGTCTCATAAGAAGGCAGACTTTGATGTAATGGTCACGTTGGCTCATTCTAGTGAACCCCTTTATTTTTTTAGAGGAACGGTATACAGAAAGAGTCAATCAGTGCTTGACACATAATTAAGAAAATGAAAAAAGATAGCTTTTTAATAGATGGCGTACGGACTCCGATTGGCAACTTCACAGGAAGTTTGTCCACGGTTAGAACAGATGATCTAGGCGCTCATGTTATTGCCGAACTGGTGGCAAGGAATACATCCATACCTGTAGATAAAATTGATGATGTCATTTTAGGTTGTGCTAACCAAGCTGGAGAAGATAACAGGAATGTGGCTAGGATGTGTAGCTTACTTGCAGGTTTACCTTGGTCCGTGCCTGGGGAAACAGTAAATAGATTATGTTCTAGTGGGATGTCTGCGATCATTCATGCACACAGAGCTATACAAGCAGGTGATGGAGATGTTTTTATTGCGGGGGGCGTAGAAAATATGACTCGGGGCCCTTGGGTGATTTCAAAAGTTTCAAAAGCGTTTGGCAGAGATGCAAAGATGCATGACAGTAGTTTTGGTTGGCGATTTATAAATCCCAAAATGCAGGCATTATATGGTACAGATGGAATGGGAACGACGGCAGAAAACTTAGTGGAGAAATATGATATAAGCAGAGAAGATCAAGATGCTTTTGCTTATAATTCTCAAATGAAAGCTGCAAGGGCGCAGGAGTCTGGACGATTGGCAAAGGAAATAGTACCTATCGATATACCACGAAGGAAGCAAGATCCTCTTCATTTTTCGAAGGATGAATTTATAAAACCGAATACCAGCACAGACATTTTGGCAAAGCTCCGGCCTGCCTTTAAAAAAGAAGGGGGTAGTGTAACGGCTGGTAATTCTTCTGGATTAAATGACGGGGCTGCAGCTTGTTTTGTTTGTTCTTCTTCAGCCGTAGAAGCATATGGACTTAGCCCAATGGTGCGAATAGTATCTTCTGCTGTAGTGGGTGTGGAACCTAGAATTATGGGCATTGGACCTGTATATGCTAGCGAGAAAGCGCTTAGCAAAGCTGGTTTACAATTAGCTGATATGGATGTTATAGAATTAAATGAGGCGTTTGCTGCTCAATCTTTAGCTTGTATTCGAGCAATGGGTCTTTCAGATGACGACCCTAGAATAAACCCTAATGGTGGTGCCATTGCAATTGGTCATCCATTAGGAATGACAGGCACTAGAATTATGCATAGTGCAGCAATGGAATTACAGCTTCAAAATAAAAAATACGCTTTAGTAAGCTTATGTGTAGGTGTGGGTCAAGGATATGCATGTGTTATTGAGCGAGTATAAAAATAGTAGTCATGAGTATGAAATTAGGAAATTACGTTTTAGGAAAATGGATGCACGGTGATGGAGAAGGAAATCCTCTTTATAATGCAGTGAATGGAGAACTGGTAGCTACGGCCACTGCCAAAGGTCTGGACTTTGAGGCAATCTTAGCCTATGGACGGCGTGTTGGTAATCCTGCTTTACGAAAAATGACGTTTCAAGAACGTGGTAATATGCTCAAGAAGTTGGCTCTTTATTTATTGAAACATAAGGAGACGTACTACGATATAAGTTATAAGACAGGTGCCACGCGATCAGACTCATGGATAGATATTGAAGGTGGTTTTGGTAATCTTTTTGCTAATGCTTCATTGCGAAAAATATTTCCCAATCAAGCATTTCATGTTGATGGTGAAGCCATAGACTTATCCCGTGGAGGTAGTTTTATGGGGCATCATATTATGGTCCCTAAGCGCGGTATAGCGGTTCATATAAATGCATATAATTTTCCTATATGGGGTATGTTAGAGAAGTGTGCTGTTAACTGGATGGCAGGGGTGCCAGCCTTAGTAAAGCCTGCAACATCTACTTCTTTTCTGACAGAAGCGGTGGTAAAAGATATAATTGCTTCTGGAATTTTGCCAGAAGGCTCATTGCAATTAGTTTGCGGATCGGCCAGAAGTATTTTGGATACTGTAGAGTCTCAAGATGTGGTTACGTTTACCGGTTCGGCTTCAACCGGTAAGTTGTTAAAAAGTAATCCGAGAATTATAGATCAAGCCGTTCCATTTAATATGGAAGCAGACTCCTTGAATTGTTCAGTTTTAGGTGAGGATGCGGTGCCTGGGACACCAGAATTTGATCTATTTATAAAAGAAGTGAGAAGGGAAATGACGGTAAAATGCGGCCAAAAATGTACGGCAATCCGTCGAATTTTTGTTCCGGAAAATTTGATAGAAGATGTTCAAATAGCTTTAGGGAAGGCACTCTCAAAAGTAACTATAGGCGACCCAAGTATGAAGGAAGTGAGAATGGGTGCATTAGCTAGTCGGTCTCAAGTAGCCGAGGTGCGAGAGCGTGTAGCAGATATCAATAAAACAGCGGATATTGTATATGGATCTTTGGATAACATTGATCTAATTAATGCAGATGCGGATAAAGGTGCTTTTTTATCACCCGTACTACTTCTAGAAAATGATCCTCTTAAAAATACAGCCGTGCATGATATTGAGGCCTTTGGTCCAGTGGCTACATTGATGCCATATAAAGATCTTGATGAAGCTGTTTCATTAGCCCAATTGGGTAAAGGCTCGTTAGTTTGTTCGATATCAACTTTTGATGATACCATTGCGCGAAACTTTGTTGTGGAGGCGGCCAGTCATCATGGTCGGATTTTGGTTTTGAATCGCGAAAATGCAAAACAGAGCACGGGCCATGGCTCTCCCTTGCCCACCTTGGTTCACGGAGGTCCGGGCAGAGCTGGTGGAGGAGAAGAGATGGGGGGTATGCGTGGCATCAAGCACTATTTACAAAGGTGTGCCATTCAGGGAACGCCTAGCACTATTTCAGAAATTACGGGTATTTATCAAGCCAATGCTAGATATAAAGAAAGTCCAGCACACCCTTTTTCATATCATTGGGAAGATATACAACCAGGTATGTCCTTGCTAACACACAAAAGGACTATAACGGATACTGATACCATTAATTTTGCAAATGTAAGTTGGGATCATTTTTATGCTCATACAGATATTACATCGCTTGGCGGAACTATATTCGAACGTAGAGTAGCACACGGCTATTTCATTTTGTCTGCCGCTGCTGGCTTATTTGTATATCCTAATAAAGGCCCAGTTGCGGCTAATTATGGCTTGGAAGAATGTAGGTTTATTAAGCCGCTATATCATAATGATACCATTCAAGTTCGCCTAACATGCAAAGAAAAGGTAGATAGAGATGCGAAGGGCAAAGAATTTCCTGCAGGGGTTGTGAAGTGGTATGTTGAGGTGTTTGATCAAGAAGATGAGTTGGCAGCTTTTGCTACCATTTTGACTTTAGTCCAAAAGAAATGTCCTTTCCAAGAATTTTCGACGGCAAATGTGAAAGCATCTTTGAACAAGTTAAGCGAAACATCCAAACCTAAATGGGGGAGGATGAGTGCACAGCATTTACTGGAACACTTAATATTAATGTATCAATGGTCATTGGGTGAAAAGGAGCCTATTATTACCACTAAAGAAGATAAAATAGAACGTTATCAAGAAACACTATACAATTACGTTCCGACCCCTAAAAACTTTGACCATCCATTATTAAAGAAAGGAGAAACTGAAGATCTTATTTTCGATTCATTTGAAGATGCAAAGACAGCCCTTTTAGAATATGTGGATAAATATGAGATCTACTACAAGGAACATCCAGATGCTCAGCATATTAATCCAGTCTTTGGTCTATTAGATAAAGAAATGTGGGATTTAATAAATAGAAAACACTTTCATCATCACTTTGAACAGTTTGATTTACTGCTTGAAAAACATTAATCAAAGAGTTTTTCGAATAAATCTTGGGGGGTAAATGGCTTAGCCAAGAAGTCATCCATTCCTGCTTCAAACGAAAGATGCTTTTCATCGGACATGGCTGAGGCGGTTAAGGCTATAATCCTAGAATTCGAATTTGGGTTTTCTGTTTTTCTTATAGCTTTCGTTAATTCGTATCCATTTTGATCGGGCAGATGTATATCCATTAAGATAAAATCATAGGTGTCTTCATGGATTTTCTTAAGAGTTTCATGACCATTTTCTGCCATCACAAATTCAATGTCATTTTTCTCTAGTAATCTGCTTATATACTTTTGGTTTATTAGGTTATCTTCTACAACTAAAATTTTCACGGCTTCAGGTATTACCACATTAGAATTTTGTTCTCTTTTTGGAGTGGCTATATATTCAGAATGATCTGTTTGAAAAGGTAGAAAGATATGAAAGGAGGTTCCTTGTCCATAGGTGCTAGTTACAGTAACGTACCCTTCCATCAGTTCAACCAGTCGTTTTGTGATAGCGAGACCTAGTCCTGTTCCTTTAATTTTTGAACTTTTGGCATCTAACTGTTTGAATTTGGTAAAGATGTCTTTTTGTTCTTCTTCCTTTATCCCTTTACCGGTATCTTTTATTTCAAAATGTAGCATTTCACCTTGTTTATTTACATTAAGCTCTATACTACCTTCATCAGTAAATTTTTCTGCGTTACTGAGGACATTGTTTAGCACCTGTTGCAAAAGAATTGGGTCAGCCACCATTCTGGCGTTTTCTTCCAGTGCATTGTTCAGCACTAAAGTTACGGGCTTCAAACGTAGCCTATTCTTGTACGTGATATATATTGATTGAAGTAGTTTTGCTAAGTCAATCGATTCATTTTTAACATCGATTTTTCCAGCTTGGATTTTACTAAGGTCTAAGATGTTTGAAATTAAACCTATTAAGAATTTAGCTGAATGATCAAGCGTATCTAAATACTCTTTTTGTTCTACAGAAGGGTTTGTTGTATACAAAAGACTTGTCATTCCGACCACAGCATTTAGTGGGGTTCTAATTTCATGACTCATGTTAGCTAGAAACATCTCTTCAGCTTTTTGTGCATTTTCGGCTGCAAGTTTTGCTTCTAGAATTTGTTTTTCGTAGTCCTTTTGTAAAGAAATATCTGACTCGATAGCCATAAATCCTTGATTAACACCGTGCTCATCTTTAAGAGGGTTGCACGTAATTTTAATCCAATATGGGCTTCCATC
>JAHDDO010000014.1:39152-63979 GCA_020629315.1 Saprospiraceae bacterium
CGTGCTCATCTTTAAGAGGGTTGCACGTAATTTTAATCCAATATGGGCTTCCATCTTTTTTGTAATTTATTAATTCGACTTCAAATGCTTTTTGCTTTTTTATAGCATCTCGCATGATCTCGATAGTGTCAGTTGAGGTCAGTGGGCCTTGTAAGAAATCGCCAGGTACCTTTCCTTTTATTTCCT
The DNA here is from genome assembly GCA_020629315.1 of Saprospiraceae bacterium. Classification (GTDB taxonomy): domain Bacteria; phylum Bacteroidota; class Bacteroidia; order Chitinophagales; family Saprospiraceae; genus JAHDDO01. The sequence continues at coordinate 39,339 of JAHDDO010000014.1, forward strand.
CAAAGGTGAATCCTGTCAATTTTGTAAATCCTTCATTTACCCATTCAATTCTCGCTTCATTGTCTGTAATTATTACACCATTCGTGCTTTGACTTGCCACTAAACTCAATCTACGTAAGCGTTTTTCAATCTCTCTTTTTTCTGTTATATCTGTACCTACACCAACCAGTCCTATAATTTTATTATCAGAATCTTTTAATGGATATTTAGATGTAAGTATCCATGATTCTTCGCCTTTCTCATTTCTGATAAATTCTTCTTGATTTAAAATAGGTTCTCCGCTCTGAAGTAGATGTAATTCATCTTCCACATTATCCCATGTCATTTTTGTGAAGATATCTTCATCCCGTTTCCCGAGTACATCCTCTTCATTTTCAAAACCAATATTGCTGAGATCCTTTTTGTTGGTAATTAATTTCCTTCGGTCCATATCTTTCAGATATATGGCTTCAGGAATATGGTCGATCATAGTTTTTAACAAAATTCTATCTTCTGCCAGTTTTTTCTCTGCAGTAACTCTTTTTTGCTTTTCGTTTAAGTTTTCTATTGTGTTATTTAAGAAAAGGATTATCGGCTTGATATCTTTTTCTTCATTATTAGTAAATGGTGATTTACGCCGTAAAAAAATACTAGTATTTCTGTCCATAGTAAAAAAGTAATATACTTCTTCACCCATGACAAGAGTTTCTAGGTTTGTAAACTCTTTGTTTTGATTCAATTGAAAAAGTAAACCTTTTCCTTCATTGGTTGTCGGGAAAATCAGTGGCCTTATCCAATCAAATGTTACTTTTTCTTTTTTATATAATTTGCCTATAACATTGCAGTCTAACCTTTTTAGCATTAAAGGCATTGCTTGCTTATAAATATCATTAACCCTTTCACATTGACCAATGGCCAGGGTTAATTCAAGGAGTACTTCAGTTAATATTTGTTTCTGATTACCCATTAAGAGTTGCGACTACCACTGTTTTATTGTAGATTTCTAAATATGAATTTCCATCATTGGCTATCTCTCCTAAGGTAAGAGCACCGATTGCATTTTCATTAGGATCTAGAATTTCCATTTCTTTTTTGAAGTCATCACCCATAAATAGAACTCTTGATATACAATCAATAATTATATTTTGCTCCTCGTTGTGATTACCCATTTGTGTTTTTTGCTTGGCCATTTTAGCACCACCTAATAGTTGGTCAATATTGCCAAATAGAATACTTACAAATGATCCTTCATCCACATCATCCAAGAGGTATATTTTCCCATTTTCGGTTTTAAACGGATCTCTAACAATAGTATCATTATTAAGCTTTTTTATGCCAAAAGGATAACTTTTAGTGGAACCAAAAAAATCATCCATGTTAAAGGCAACGTTTGCATGTTCTTCAATAATTTCTTTATACACTTCAAAGGCTGGTTTCCAATCTAAACTGATTATTTCATTTCCGTTTGCTTCGGTAACTTTAAAAGGCCCTTTAATGGCTTCCCAACCATGAGATACTCCGATAGTTAATGGTTTTTCAATTTTAGCAATAAAGGCAGCACCTGTTTTTAGTCCTTTGTTGCAGAAGGTTGAAGCGTGTTGTAAAAAATCTAATTTCCCGGTACCCCCTCCTAAATAATTAGGGAGTGATCCGTACATGTTGTACATAATATCAAATAACATAGGCTTATTACGTAACAATGCATCTATGAATATTAAGAAGCTTGTATCGCTGGAAACATCATTAGAAAACTTTGACTCTACTTTTTCTTGGATATGACTTTCTTCGAAATCGTCAACACAAAGTATATCCATGTTGCAGTCAAGTTCTAGGAGAACGGCACTAGTACTGCTTCTATTTCCCTTAAAAATCACTTCGGGAAATATGCCGCCTACAATTGGGTATTGGCAATTATTTAGCATGTCATCAAAGGCCTTCTCTTCGAATTGAAAATCGGCACCTATAAAGAGTACACCGGATCTTTGTTCGCCAATTTGAAGTCTATTTACGTAATTTTGTAGATCTTGGAATTGAGTAAACTCGTGAATCATTCTTCCTCTTTTATATAAGACAAAAATCGTAGGGGTAAACCCTCATGCTAATTAGTTTGAAAGTAAAATATTTTTAATATTTATTATATGTCAGTAGAGAATTATCTTCTAGAAATACCCGAAGAAAGAAAGGCGCCTTTCAATAAGCTGAGACAAACGATTGTCGAAAACATAGATTCGCGATTTGAAGAAGCATACATTTATAAGATGATAGGGTATGTTGTTCCTAAGCGTATTTTTCCTGATGGTTATCACTGCCAACCAGAATTACCACTTCCATATATTAACATAGCTAACCAGAAAAATTTTATTGCCTTGTACCATATGGGTCTATATGCCGACCCTGATTTACTTGAGTGGTTCACAAATAACTATCCAGATCATGCTAAGCGTAAGCTTAATATGGGAAAGTCTTGTGTGCGATTTAAGTATATGGACGATATACCTTATCCGTTGATCGCTGAACTGTTATCAAAACAATCCTTAGACGATTGGATAAACATCTATACAAAAACTATAAGAAAGTAGTTTATTCAGGAATTCTGTTAGGGTCCAATAAGTCGTAAAACTGGTCAATTTTAGGTAGAAGTATAATTCGGGTTCTTCTATTGATACTTCGACCTTCCATTGTACTATTATCTGCAAGAGTATTGAACTCGCCTCTACCAGCTGCAATAAGCTTATTAGGATCAATGTTATACTCGTTTTGTAGTTTTTTAACTACGGCAGTAGAACGTAATACACTCAAGTCCCAATTATCCTTAATACATTGCCTTGATATGGGTTGGTTATCTGTGTAGCCTTCTACCATGACTTCAAGATCAGGTCTAGAGGCCACAATTTCTGCAATTTTAGATAACACTTCATTAGCCCTTGGAGATATCAATGTGCTTCCTGGCTGGAACAACATTTTATCGCTTAAATTGATAAAGACCACAGTTTTATCTACTTCGACATTCACGTCTTGATCTGCTATACCTTCTTGCAGTACACTCTTTAAGTTTACCGCTAATGCTAGATTTATGGAATCCGTTTTTGATTTAGCAGCTTGGATATATTGAATATATTCATCTTTCCTTTCTAACTGACCAAGTGTTTCTTTTATATTATCATTAGCTGATTTAGATAATACAGTAAGGTCACCTACTTGTTCTACTTGTTGATCTCTAGCTTTCTTGAGATCTTTGATTTGTGCTTTCAGATCTTTGATTTGCTCTGCACGAATATCCATGTTTCCCTCAGAATTCCGAACCTCAGATTCAAGTAATTCGTTTTTTTGTTTACATTCAGCCAACAGGTCCATGTATTTATTGAGATCTTCCCCGCATTGACCTAATTGTTGATTGGCTGCTTCTAATTCAGTTTGAACAGAAACCATTTTCTTTTTACTCACACAACTACCAAGTCCAATAGTAAGCAGCATGAATATAAATAGACGCAAAATTGAATTCATCATATTAAGAATTTAACACAAAGGTACAGAGTCATTTTGATATACAGATAAGGGTAAGTATTGATTATTAGTCAGGGTAATTACCTATCTGATTTCATTATTTTAAACATTTCGTTATAGTTGGCATCAACGGCCTTCACGTATAGTAGATATAGACCTTCCGGTGTGCCTGCCAATGACATTTCTAACTGATTATTCACAAGAGGTATTGTCTCTTGTTGAATAAGTCTTCCTGCAAGATCGAACAAACTCATTTCTAATTCTCCATCGAAATCGTGTCTAACAAATATGCTTTCAAAGACCGGATTAGGGAATATTTTAGTCTCAGCATAGTAATCAACCCCTGAGCAGTCTTCGTCAATACCATTGTCTGGGATATCTTCACTATCTGGATTGATAAATGCATTTTCATCGTCACAGTCATCTGTGTTGGCAACGAAACCTAAAGGAGCAACATCTAAGCAAGTATCAATCGCCACTAATGATACACCAAATCCATCATCGTCGGCATCGATAAAATATGTAAAGTATGTTAGACCTTCATTTATCAAGCCATCGCAATTATTATCGATGGCATCGCAAGTTTCAGCAGCATTCGGGTTAACAGCCGCATCTAGGTCATCACAATCCGCACTATTTGCTACGAAACCAGCTGGAGCGGCCGCCAAACAAGTATCTAAAGCAACGGCAAGATTTCCAAAACCATCTCCATCATTATCCTGAAAATAAGTATTGTATATAAGCCCATCATTCAGAAGACCATTACAGTTATTATCTATATTGTCACAAATTTCTTGAGCAGAAGGATTAATCGAAGCATCATTATCATTACAGTCATCGGCGTTTGCCACAAAACCAGTAGGCGCTACCACAATGCAAGTGTCCACAGTACTGGCATCACTCCCAAATCCATCCCCATCGTTATCTATAAAGTAAGTAATTAGGGGTACACCTTCATTTACGACTCCATTGCAATTGTTATCTATATCATCACACGCTTCTTCAGCATCTGGGTTAATATTTGGATCATTGTCGTTACAATCCCCGTCTACAGCAGCGTAGCCCGTCGGCGCGATTAAATCGCATACATTGATAATCATGCTCGATTGACCAAAACCGTCTCCATCATTATCTAAATAGTAACTTATTAGCGGTAGATCTTCATCTATTTCACCATTGCAATCATTGTCTTTGTCATCACATAGTTCTGATAACTCAGGATTGACTTCGGGATCTGTATCATCACAATCAAAAAATGCGTTTACACCATCTCCATCAGCATCAGCAAAAAATATGTCTGTCCCTAACCTAAATGCGTCTTCAGCAATTTGTATTCCTATAAGTCTTCCAGGGATATCGTCTGCTGGTGGGTGAATGCCGCCCCAGATTCTGCTTAAACTTGTTTGATCTGAAGCATCTCTATACGTAGCCCATTGCAATTCTATATCCATGCTTGGTCCCTCTTCAAAAACTAAAAACTCATCTTGAGGCGCCAGAAAGCGGCCAATCCCCCCAGGAAAGTAAGGATCACCTGTTAATGCCGTAAGTATCTCAGCGGCCGCTCTTGAGTACGTAGAATGGCCACTTACAAAACCTGCGAAATTAGGAGTAACGAAAGTCGGCCTTTGATAGGGCCACCAATTTTCGGCCAAAATCCAACCTACACCTGCTTCGTCGGTTTCGGGCTCATCAATATAATCAGGCCCTCTCCAAGAGAAGACCTTTACTTTCCCAATATTATCACCGCCAGCACCTTGCAGCGGATCACCGGCTTCAACTAATTCAGAAAACCCAGGAACTAATGGGAACCCACCTGGATGATAATTATCTAAAGCAGGATCTGTAGATTGACCTAACTCAGCCATTAAACGGATCGCTGAAATAGGGCGTATGTAGTCAAAATACCCTTTAATGCCCCAGGCTGTTATGGCACAATCATGCATAGCTCCACCTAGCAACAAATACGATTTTATATCCCATTCAAGATCTGATAATACTTCACCTTGACCAGCAAAACGCTTTTCTAATTCTGGTTGATCATTGACATAATTCAAAATGGTAAACCAGTGACCTGGAGGGGTTTCTGAATCAGGCCCATCCGCCCAAAATTCTGCTAATACCCTAGCATAATCTCCACGAGCTACCACATTAGGCTCATAGGGTTGACCTGTAAATGGATTTACATCGTGCCCTGTACTTGGATCACCTCCATTGAATAGGTCATAAAAAGATCTATGATCATCATAAGTGGTTGGCAAGTCTTCAGCTGGGAAATTACCCGCTGCTCCAGGCGAAATATCCCACATCACAGGATTGTCTTTATCCAAATGGGAAGACCAAAAGGCAACAAGAGCAAAGCCCCATTTATAATTGTCATCAAGCGCTAAGCCATCAGTAGTATTGATGTAGGGAGGGGCTTCTGGTTCGTGATATACATAATATGGATTACCATTGTCATCTTGATAAATATTCAGGTCATCCTCTGATAATGCAAAGGGCCTTACCTTTCCCCATTCAGCACCCAGAAATTCGGGTATGGTTCCACCGAAAGGTTGGCCAGACTGATCTACAAAACTTTCAAAAGCAAGGGGTTGCCAGTTATTATAATATTCTATTTCAGGATTACCGGGTAGTTCAGGAGCCATTGGTTCATTTAGTGGCTCATACCATTCATTTTCATAATTTCCCAATTCATTTGAACCATCTTGTAAACCAAAAAGCCTCATTTGATTGGCTATATAGTTTCCAAGTGCTCTAGCGTCTCCGTCCTGGTAATCTTCATCTATAAATGTAACACTCAGGCCTTCCTCAAGCATTTTTCCAATATACTCACTTTGCAATTCATCATAGCCAGGGGAATTTCCAAAGCGGAAGGTCAGGAATCGGTACATGGCATGATTAATAGCAATACGGATATCTTCTTCAGGATTAGAGGACATTGGAATACCATCAAAAGCAACCTCATATCCATGGAAATTTTGTCCTAGAAAATGCGTGTTGCCCCCGTTATAGACAGCCCATATATCGTACATGATAGTAGAGCTATGATATAAGTTTCTGGCATGCACGGTTGGCCTGGCAAAATCATTCCGGATAGACTCCAAAAGAAGTTCATTCCATTCTCTTGCTAATGAATGCTGAGCGTTCCCGAAGATTGGGAACAGCATTGCGGCAGCAAGTATAATCAACGTGTTTTTTAAGCGTCGCATAGTAATTTCGTATATCGGTGCGTTGCAAAGTTAAGCAATGTCGGATAATTGACAAATACAAAAGTAGCCCCTTTAATCATTCAAAGACAAGGACTTAAACATATAAATAAATATAAACTTTGATTTTTACGCGAGCTGACCTAAGACTCACCTATTCTTTTTAACTTACCCATACTATTTGAAAGTATGAATTCACTTATTCATGGACTCGAAAAGCTGGTAAAATTGGCAGGTGTTTTTGCAGGTTATTTTACTTTGCTCCTAGTCATAACTATTGTTATGGACGTCATTCTACGATATACCTTTAACACCACTTTTATCTGGGTTGTTGAACTCGAGACGTATTACTTTGCACTCATTTTTTTACTTGGGGCCGGTTATGCATTTCAAAAAGATAAACATGTTAGAGTCGATGTATTTTATTCCAAATTTAGTCCTACTAAAAAACATCGAACAGACCTATTAGGTAATATCTTGTTCCTACTACCTTGGACGATAACCGTGCTCCTAGTTAGTTTCCAATATGTTAGATTTTCTTTTTTAATAAATGAGGCTAGTCCTCAACCTGGTGGCTTACCGTATCTATTCGTATTAAAGTCTTTGGTGTTCTTTGGTTTTTTAGTTTTGGTGGTCCAATGTCTTGCCAGTTCAATAAAATCAATTTTGGTCTTGCTGAATAAATCTGTGGAATAAGGATTTGGGTATACTGGCTATCATATTATTTTTCCTCATCTTCCTCTTAATATTAAGAGGATATCCTGTTGCTTTTACTTTAGGTGGTGTTTCTATACTGTTTGCGTTGGGCATAATTTTTCTTTTTCCAGAGTATATGTCTTTTTCTGATCTAAAGTTGTTGCCTTTCAGGATAATGGGTGTGGTGAATAACTATGTTCTTATTGCTGTCCCATTATTCATATTTATGGGAATCATGCTAGAAAAATCTGGACTTGCGGAATCTTTGCTGGAAACCATGGCCAGCCTTTTTGGTAATATACCTGGTGGACTCAGTATATCTGTTGTAATAGTGGGTGCCTTGTTAGCAGCATCTACGGGAATAGTTGGGGCAACCGTGGTCACTATGGGGCTCATAAGTCTGCCGACGATGTTATCCAGGAATTATGATAAAGGATTGGCTACAGGTACCATTGCTGCTTCGGGTACCCTGGGACAAATTATTCCTCCGTCTATTGTTCTTGTATTATTAGCAGATACAATGAGTAGCTCATCAGGCCAAGCTTCCATAGATGTAGGGTCAATGTTTAAAGCAGCGTTATTTCCGGGTGTGCTCTTGGTGGTCTTTTACGTAGTTTATATTCTAATTTTTGCGTTGAGAAATCCCGAGAAGGCTCCAGCATTTTCTAAAGCGGAGATTAACGAAATGAGAGGCCCAGGATATATAGTAAAGTTGATAAAAGCATTTGTAATGCCGCTATTATTAATTGTGGCGGTTTTAGGTTCTATATTTTCAGGAATTGCTTCACCTACCGAGGCGGCTGCTGTTGGTGCGTTTGGATCAATACTATTGACTGTACTACAAGGCAGAATGAAGTGGTCTGTTTTGAAAGATGTGATGGAACAAACCACACATTTGACAAGCATGGTATTTATGATCTTACTGGGTGCCACTACGTTTACACTTATCTTCAGGAGTCTTCATGGAGATGCATATTTAGTAGCCTTAATTACAAATGCTAATTTGTCACCAATGGTGTTTCTAGCCGTAGTCATGGTCGTTATTTTCATTGCTGGATTTTTCATCGATTTTATTGAGATTATATTCATAGTGGTTCCAGTAGTAACACCCATTTTTGCAGCACTTGAAATGGATCTTCTTTGGGTGGGAATTCTGATTGCTCTAAATTTACAAACGTCATTTTTGACGCCTCCATTTGGCTTCTCCTTGTTCTATTTAAAGGGAGTCGCGCCCCCGGAAATAAGCACGAGAGATCTTTACAAAGGCATTATTCCTTTTATTATTATTCAATTAATTTTTATTTCCCTTATCCTGATCTTCCCTTCAATATTGTATGTTCTATGAAACGAAAAGACTTTTTAAAAAAGGCGGCCTTGGGCGGAATAGCTGGCTCTGCAATTTTGACCAGTTGTGGATCGAATATAGAAGATAAGGCGCCAGCTATCATAAGTAATAAGAAGTACAAATGGAAAATGGTAACTACGTGGCCACCTAATTTCCCAGTTGTAGGCGAAATTGCAAATCTGATGTCAGAGTGGATTTATACTATGTCAGGCGGAAGGATGAAAATTGAAGTGTATGGTGGTGGAGAGCTGGTCCCAGCACTTGAAAGTTTCGATGCTGTTTCCATAGGTGCGGCGGAGATGGGTTGTGGTGCTTCTTACTATTGGGTAGGGAAGGTGCCAGCTTCTCAATTTTTTACAACGATTCCGTTTGGAATGAATGCCCAACAAATGGCAGCATGGTTGATAGGGGCGGGAGGAATGGATCTTTGGAACGAAGTGTATGCTCCTTTTGATTTGATCCCTTTTGCTGGAGGAAATACAGGAGTGCAAATGGGAGGATGGTTTAATAAACGTATTGATAGTATAGATGACTTGAAGGGATTGAAAATGCGAATCCCAGGTATGGGAGGTAAAGTGCTAAATAGAGCAGGAGGTGCTGCCGTACTGGTAGCAGGGGGCGAGATTTACACAAGTTTAGAGAGAGGGGTCATTGACGCCACAGAATGGATCGGTCCTTACCATGATTATAAAATGGGTTTTCATAAAATTGCTAAATATTACTACACACCAGGTTGGCATGAAACCGGATCTCAGTTAGAATTTTTTGCGAATAAAACCTTATTTGAAAATTTACCGAAAGACTTGCAGATCATAATTGAAACAGCTACTATGCGAGCACAAGCTTGGGTATTAGCAGAGTTCGATGCTAAAAATGGACGGTATTTAAAAAAGATCAAAGAAGAAAGTGAGGTGCAGGTACTAGATTACCCAACAGATGTTTTGTCAAAACTAAGAGTATACACTAATGAAGTAATTGAGGAGCTAATAGAAACAGACGCTCTTTCTAAAAAAGTATTTACTCATTTACATAATTTCAGAAAAGAAATTAATGATTGGTCGAAACTAACGGAAAAGGTGTTCTATAATGATTTAATGTAATGGATTAAAAGGCATAGCCTAGACTGATACCTGTTCTAAATCGAGGTAGTCCGAACGGTGGAGTGACAGCAGATAAACTCGTATCATCAAACACTGCATCGATTAGATCTTCAAGCCCTGGAATTCCTTCAAGTCGCTCATTTGCATCATCTAATATTTGAGAAAAAGAGATCGCCGGATCATCTGACTCGAAGCCAAATCGAACTCTACTAGAACCATACCCTAGACCTAAAATATGCCAATCAATGGTAAAACCATTATCTAAAATCCATTGAGTGCCAAAGTTTAAACCACCACCAATGTAATTTAAGGTGATATCTCCATTATAACTAAATTCGGATTCATGGTTACCTAATAAACCTAAACGCATATAGTCAAAATTAGCGCCCACATATACACCTTTCGCATTATCCTTTTTATTTAGATAATATCTGAATTCAGGAATAAAGGTAAATGTATTGTGTTGCACATCAATGTCTATACTTTCCGTCCCTTCTATCTGAAAAGATTCGAAAGCCCGTAATCTAGATGATGGTCTAAAGCCAAGGTTTACTTGAACGGTAGCATTCGGCGCTAATACACGTTCGTACTTTAGATTTATGTTTTTGTACGTTAAGCCAAATAAACCAAGCTTGGCTCGGTTATTTTGAGAATACGCATTGAGCGCAATAAAGCAGCTCACTAATAGGATGAGTAATTTCTTCATAATTGATCTTTTTACATTTTACATATCAAAGGAACGAAAGAATTGGGTTTCAGAATACCTCAAAACATATTTTAGAAAAATATTATGAAGATTCTTTGTCGGAGATAAGAAATTTAACATTGCAATCGTTCCATTTCTATCCCTGATTAGAAGAATATTTGCATTTTTGCCCTGCCGCAATTTTGACCTTAATGAGTAGCTCCAAGATCATAGCCTTCTTGATAACAATGGTATTTGGATTCACCCTTGTTTACTTTGCATTTCCAGGTGTAGTGGACTTGCCATCAGTTAGGATTAAAAAGCCTTCTTTTTCTTTTTTAGAAGCTTGGAAAAAAAAGGATGACAAAAAAGTAACGATGGCGTCGGTAGAAAGGGTAGAGATTGATCATTCTCCTAAAGTAATTGATAGCTACAAAGGTGTTTCTGTATTTTATAATGGCAAAACCAGTAATGTATATGGACGCTCCGTTTCTGCAGATGGATATAATATCGGATTAAAATATCAATGTGTAGAATTTGTAAAGAGATTCTATTACGAAAATAAAAGGCACAAAATGCCTAATGCATATGGTCATGCGAAAGAAATGTTTGACCCGTCCGTTGCTGATGGAGGCTTTAACAAAGGAAGAGGATTGTACCAATTTAAAAATGGAGGGGCTCATAAGCCTAAAAAAGATGCGATAATCGTCTTTGGTGCTGCTCCATTTAATAAGTTTGGGCACGTGGCCATTATTTCAGATGTTGGACATGACTTTGTTGAGATCGTTCAACAAAATCCAGGAATTGGTAATAAAAGCAGAGGTACATATCGACTTACGAATGTAAATGGGCGCTGGCGCATTGATGACCCTTATTTAGTAGGCTGGCTCCATAAATAAAAAAAAGCTGTCCTTCTCAAAAGGACAGCCTTCGCATATCAGTATCAAAAAAACTATTCACATCCTAGTAAATCTTTCGATTCTTGATCGTTATTTGGAAAGCAGAAATCGCTTAATATATAATTTGCTTTACGGTCTTTAACCGTTTCATCATATAATGCATATTTGATGAAATAGGCTAGGTTTGCTTTCTCTTCGTCTGTCAAGCCAATTTTTAAAAACTGATGAGAGACTTGGTCTTGAGGTACATTTGCATTTTCAGAAACGCCTTCATTTTTATAGTCTACAACGTCTTCAATACTCTTGAAGCTTGCGCCGTGACCAAAATGCGTCATATCTCTTAGGTTATATAATTGAGGAACTTTAAACTTGAAATTGTCTTCTTCATTACCTGTAAAACCGCCCCTGCCTAGATTCACTTCGTGGTCTGGATTTTTCACTAGAATGTCTTCATCACATTGTGCGAGATCTTTCATCCCCAATGCATGATACTCCATGGAATTAAGTGCTGGGCCTGTGTGACATGAGACACAACCAGCTTTGCCAAAGAATAAAATAGCACCTTTCTTTTCTACTTCTAACATCTCATCATATTCACCTCGCAACCATTTTTGAAAAGGGGCATTGTACGCAGTCAATGTTCTTTCATAGGCAGCTATGGCTTTTCCCGCTTGTTCAGGTGAATAGCGTAAGGGTTTGTAAACCTCTGGAAATGCCTCGTCAAAATGTTCTTTATAACCATACTCTTGCATAAGTTGGTCGTTAACATTCATTCTATGCATTTCTAAAGCCATGATGGCTTGTGACTCTAGTCCTTCGAATCCTTTTTGATTTATAAAGTGCTTTGTACCATTCTTCCATTTATACTCTGTACCATAATTGCTACCTGTCGCACCAAATTCTCCATTCCAATTCATATTAGTTTGGAAAGCGGAATTAATGAGTGAAGGTGTTCTTATTTGGCTGATATCAGCTTGTTCAGTCGAAGTTCTTTCGTCTAGATTTCTGTGTAAACCCATTCCAGTACCACCGTCCCCGATGGATTGAGCAATAGGTGAACTAAAACCTTCGCCTGGTGAATGACATGATGCACATGAGTATGTCATCATAAAATCTTCTGCATGACTGTTTGATGCAATTCCAGTTTCATGAAATAGCATGCGACCTAGTTGGACCTTAGCTTCTGTAAGTGGATTTTTAGGATCTTGTGGTAAACTACTTAAATCGGAAAAATGGGGTAGTTTAAAATAATCTAAACTTCCATCAGCTGAGACTGATTCAAGAACATCCAATAGCAGTTCATCCAATGCTGTAGTTTTCTCCTTATAACACCCTATAATCGTGATAAGGGCCAATAAGGAAAATATCCCTATACGAATAGTTTTCATTATGGGCTGATTTTGATACTTAATGCTGCGTGTAAGGGCGGAAATTGGAAAATTCATATACAAGACGCAGAAAGCTAGGTTTCACCCCCACGTCAATGGGTTAAATTTTACTTTTTTTATGATATCTCCAAACGATGAATGCAGTTTTGCTGTCTTTGAATGGTTAAAAAGTTGCTCTATTATACACAAAAACAATACTATACATATTAATAAATAGTATATATATAAAGTTGTTTACTATGAAATTGATATTAAATAAAATTGTTATATGTTAATATATTAAATATTATTTATTCATATATATAGCTGTTATGCAAGGTTTAATAGTTTATAAATAATTATAATGTATATTTTTTTTTAAGCTTGATGGATGGTCCAATGTCATTCTTGGATACTGAAATAGATTGTCTGTCGAAAAATAACGGCATTTTATACCCAAAGTCTTACCTTTCATTTACAAAACAACTTGCACATGATTTCAAAATTTTCTAGCATACTTTTATTAGTAGTATTTGTAGCTTCTGGATTTTCTCTTCAAAGCCAAACGGCAGAAGAAATTGTTTCCACTTACCTAGAAACAATCGGAGGAGAAGAGGCACTTAGCGGCCTAAAAACAATGACCATAAAGGCAGATAGTAAATTTCAAGGGATGGATATTCCTATTATGATGTATCAAGCAGCGCCCAATATGCAACGCATGGACATGATCTTCCAAGGACAGGAGATCACACAAATGTGTTTTGATGGTGAAGTAGGGTGGAGTACCAACTTCATGACACAACAAGCTGAACTTTGGGAACAGGAGGATAGTGATAATATGAAACACCAAATGGAGTTTCCTGATGCTTTTTTGAATTATGAGAAGAAGGGATATTCTATTGCTTTGGATGGGGAAGAAACAATAGATGGAACAGAATGCTTTAAATTGAAGCTTACTAAAAGCCCATTGAGCATAGATGGAAAAGAAGTAGAAAATTATACGCATTATTACTTTGATAAGGAGACTATGGTGCCGATTATGCAAGAGGAATATATGCACAAAGGACCTATGGCAGGGGGTAGTACTCAAATGTACTTCAGTGATTATCAAGAAGTAGATGGCATTTATTTCCCGTATGCTTTATCACAAAAGATGAATGGCCAACCCATGTTTGACATGGTTATTTCAGAAATAAGTGTAAATCCTGAAATCGATGAAGGCTTATTCGCAACTCCAGACGATGTAGTAAAACCTACAAAACCTGCTGAGTCGATGGACACAGATGAAAAAGTGATAGAACCTGTGTCTCAACCCGCGGAAGGAAAATCTGGAGGAGATCCAGGAAAAGGCGGTCAATAAAATTTCTCAATATTAAAATTAATAACATGCTGCGTCAATTTTTACTTTTCGCTATAGCCCTTACTATGCCTATTCTTGATTATGCCCAAAGCGATCCTAGTTGGACTGGGGATGTTCTTTTTGGTAATATGAGAGCCCGACATATTGGACCTGCTATCATGAGTGGACGAATTAGTGATTTAGCTAATCACCCTACTGATAGTGATATTTTATATGCCGGAACTGCAGGAGGCGGGGTTTGGAAAAGCACCAACGGAGGAATAACGTTCAGCTCTATTTTTGATGACTATTGCCAAAGTATTGGAACAGTAGCAGTGGATCCATCCGATCCAGATAATACAGTTTGGGTAGGCACTGGAGAAACCTGGACAAGAAATAGTGTAAGTGTAGGGGATGGCATCTATAAGACTGAAGATGGAGGGAAAAGTTGGAAAAATGTGGGTCTTAAGAATTCTGAACGCATCAGCAGTATTCTCATCCATCCAGAAGATGCTAATCAAATTTGGGTAGGTGTTTTAGGAAACCTCTGGGGTGATTCAGAAGAAAGAGGCATCTATAAGACTGAAGATGGAGGAGAAAGCTGGAACAAGATTAAATATATCGATCAAAAGACGGGATGCTCTGATTTGATTATGGACCCTACAAATCCTAATATTTTGTATGCTTGCTTTTGGGAGTTTAGAAGAACGGCTTGGTCTTTTAACTCAGGCGGCGAAAATAGTGGTTTGTTTAAATCTACGGATGGTGGAAAAACATGGGCTAAAATCCATACAGGTTTTCCTGCAGGTGCATTAGGAAGAATTGCTGTTGCTTTAGCACCATCAAATCCTGATATTTTGTATTCAGTTATTGAGTCGGAAGAACAAGAAGGCAAAGGATTATACCGCTCTGATGATGGTGGAAAGACCTGGATCCACAAGAACAAAGATTTCGAACTGGCTGTACGTCCATTTTATTTTAGCAGATTAGTAGTCAGCCCCACAGATCCGGAAAAAGTCTGTAAGGCGGGTCTATTTGGTTCTATAAGTAAAGACGGTGGCAGTACATTTAGTGTAATACAAAGTGGGCAACATCCTGATATTCATGATTTCTCTTTTGACCCTAATGATTCAGAACGAATGTACTTGGCCACTGATGGTGGTGTTTATAGATCATGGGATGGAGGAAGCTCTTGGGATATGGTAAGGGACTTACCTGTGTCCCAATATTATCACATCGCATTAGATAATGAAGAGCCCTTTAATATTTATGGTGGATTGCAAGACAATGGATCTTGGGTAGGTCCATCTAAATCTGAAGGTGGCATTGAAGATAGAGACTGGGACAGACTCGGTTATGGAGATGGGTTCCGAGTCTATCCACACCCTGAAAACTCAACTATTGTTTATTCTGAAATGCAAGGAGCAGAGAATGTGTGGCGAGTGGATACGGAACGAAAACAAATGAAAACTATTAAGCCTTATCCTGAAGGAGAAGAAAAACTTAGGTTCAATTGGAATGCACCTATTACAACCAGCTTCCACAATCCAGATGGATTATATATAGGTTCGCAATTTGTACATTATTCGCCTGACATGGGTGAATCATGGAAAAAGATATCTCCAGATCTAACAACTAATGACCCTAAAAAACAAGATCAAGAAGAAAGCGGCGGGATTAGCAAGGATAACTCAGGAGCTGAAAATCATTGTACCATTTTTACTATTGCAGAATCGCCTTTAAATAAAGATATTCTTTGGGTTGGCACTGATGATGGTAATATTCAAGTGAGTTTTAATGGGGGAAAGAAGTGGAAAAATGTAACGGATAATATAGAAGATATTCCTGATAACACATGGGTGTATCATATTGAACCAAGTCATCATGATGAAAAGACGGCCTATGCTGTTTTTGATGGACACACGTCAAATGATAAGAATTGCTATGTCATGAAAACCAGTGATGGTGGTAAAACCTGGGTGGATATTATCAATAAAAAAATAGATGGTTTCGCACGCAGTATTCAAGAAGATTATGAACAATCGGGTCTTTTATATTTAGGAACCGAGTTCGGCTTATTTATAACCATTGATGGTGGTGAAAACTGGTCAAAGTTTTCTAATAATATGCCTGCAGTTGCTATCCATCACCTTGAGCTTCATCAACGTGATCATACCCTAGTGATGGGCACACATGGTAGAGGTATAATTGTAATTGATGATGTACGACCATTACGCCAATTAAACACAAATATATTTGATGAAAAATTTGCGTTCCTTGATTTAGGACCTCATCAGATTAGTGAAAGTAGTGGATTAGGTAATTATTCGTCCAATGGTATGTTTGTAGGAGAAAATCCAAGTGACGCCGTCCAAATAGCTTACTTTATGAAAAGCCGTCACACCTTTGGCAAAATGTCTATGGATGTTTATAATAGTGCCGGTGATTTTGTCACTTCTTTAGCGCCTGGCAAAGGAAAAGGTCTTAATATAATTGAATGGATTCCAAGATATCCAATGCCCAAAATAGCGAGTGCTAAAACACTCACTTTTGGAGGATTTACGACTCCTAATATTCCTGCAGGAAAGTACCTAATTAAAGTAACTAAAGGTAAAGAAACCTACGAGCAAGAAATTAATCTTGTTTCTGATACATGGTCTTCCCATTCAAGTGAAGACCTAAAAGAACAGCACAGCCTAGCTCTTTCCCTATATAATATGAATCAGGATCTAGCATATTCTATTGATCAAATAGATAATATGTTAAGTGGTTTGAGTGCTGTATCTGAAGATTTAGACACTAAGGAAAAGTCAATTGCGGATAAATTGGTGACGGATCTAAATGCTATGAAAGAAGAATTAGTAATTCTAGAAGGCGATAATTATGTGGGTCAGGTTGAGCCAAGATTGCGAGAGAAAATTGCTGGTTTGTACGCGGATGTGGCAGGCTTCCCAGGTAAGCCTACTCGTGCTCAAGTGGAACGACATAGTTATTTGATAGAAATATTGAATGCACAAACGTCAAAGCTTGATGCATATGTACAAGTCTTACAAGAAATCAATGAAGGATTGGAGTCTAGGCAGCAAGATCCTATTCAAATTCGTTCTAAAGAAGAATTCCTAAAAGCAGATATCTAAGCTGTTTTTAATGATTAATTTAGTCAGGATAAACCGGCGATGTGAAATCGCTGGTTTATTTTTTATAGTACGCCTTTAAGTATTTTGTATGTTGAACTATGCCTTGACATCGTATAGAAATGAATACAAGGTACACCTGCTTTTGTCAGCTCCTTAGTTTGTTGTATGCCCCATTCTATACCCACCTGTTTTACAGCATCTTTAGAGTTTGCTGCTTCTACGGCTTCTACTAATTCTGTAGGTAAATCTATATGAAAATTTCTTGGAAGATTGGTTATTTGAGATTTAGCTGTAATCGGCTTTAACCCAGGAACAATCGGCACTGTAATTCCGATTTCCCTACATTGATCTACAAATTCAAAATACTTTTTATTATCAAAAAACATTTGGGTTACAATATAGTCTGCTCCCGCGTCAACTTTTTGTTTCAAATATTTTAAGTCAGTTTTCATATTTGGTGCCTCAAAATGCTTTTCAGGATAACCAGCTACTCCAATGCAAAAATTGGATTTAGCCACATTTTGTAAAGCTTCATCTAGGTATACACCTTGGTTCATTTTGGCGATTTGGGTGATGAGATCTGTAGTGTACTGGTGACCATCTGGCTCTGGTGTAAAACTCGATTCGGTTTTTACTTTATCGCCCCGTAGCGCAAGAACATTTTCAACGCCTAGGAATTGTAGATCTATTAGTGCATTTTCCGTATCATCCTGTGAGAACCCACCACATATGATGTGTGGAATTGCATCTACTTGGTATTTATTCATTATGGCGGCACAAATGGCTACAGTACCTGGTCTTTTCCGGATGGATTGTCTTTTGTGTAGTCCATTTGATAGTTTCTTATACACATATTCTTCACGATGATACGTGACATCAATAAAAGGTGGGTTGAATTCCATTAATGGATCAATCGCATCGTATATGGATTGGATATTTTGTCCTTTTAAAGGAGGTAAAATTTCAAAGCTATAAAGCGTATTTTTTGCTTGATTTATATGGTCGGTAACCTTCATAATTTAAATCTTATACGATAAATTTGATTGAAGCCATTTTTCTTGCTCCTCTTTTTCAATGCCTTTTTTGGAGGCTAATTCACTAATTTGATCTTCGGCAATTTTGCCTACATTAAAGTATTTGCTTTCTGGATGAGTAAAGTAGCATCCTGAAACAGATGCAGCTGGATACATGGCACATGACTCAGTCAATCGCATGCCTAGCTTTTCCGCTTCCGTAATTTCAAAAAGAATTTTTTTATTGCTGTGATCAGGGCATGCCGGATAGCCAAATGCCGGCCTAATACCTTGATATTCTTCTTTTATAAATGCACCCACATTAAAGGATTCATTTTTTTGATAGCCCCAAATTTCAGTTCGTAATTTATAGTGTAAACATTCAGCAAATGCTTCAGCTAATCGATCGGCAATGGCCTTCACAAGTATCTTTGAATAGTCATCGTTTTCTGCTTCATATTCCTCAAGAAGTTTTTCAATACCTAGTCCGGTAGTGACAGCGAAGAAACCTATATAGTCACCACTTGGGCGCACAAAATCTGATAAACAATAGTTGGGAACACCTTCGGCCTTTTTTCCTTGTTGTCTTGGAAAGCTTAAAGTAAATGCGTTCTTTTCGTTCTTTATTTTAAGCGTATTACCTTCTTTTTCCACAGGCAAAATGCTGATAACACCATTAGCACATAATGTTTTGTCTTTTTTGATTGCTTGAAGCATGTCTTGTGCATCTTCAAATAATTTTTTTGCCTCTTCTCCGACTACCTTGTCATCAAATATTTGAGGATATTTTCCTTTTAGCATCCAAGTTTTAAAGAAAGGCGTCCAATCAATAAATTTCTCTATCTCTTCTAATGGAAAGTCTTTAAACGTTTTTGTGCCAGTAAACAATGGGGGAGAGGTGTGCAAATCTATACTGGTACTAAAGGCATTTCGATTAGCCTCAATTAAGGGTAATAATTCTTTCACTTTTTTCCTGCCTAAATAATTCTCCCGCAAATGAGTATAACTTTCTCTCACTTCGTTGATTAGCTGAGACTTACTATTATTCAATAATTGAGCAGCTACAGGAACACTCTTTGATGCATCTAAGACATGAATGACAGGGCCTGAGTATTGTTCGTCAATCTTTACCGCAGTGTGAACTTTGGAGGTAGTAGCACCTCCTATCAATAAAGGTACATCAAAGCCCTCCGCTTCCATTTGTTGCGCCACATACACCATTTCATCTAAAGAGGGTGTTATAAGACCACTTAATCCAATAATATCTACAGAATGTTCTTTCGCTTTCTTTAAGATTTCATGAGCTGGGACCATAACTCCTAAGTCAATAATCTCAAAATTATTACAAGCTAAAACCACGCTGACTATATTTTTGCCAATATCATGCACATCACCTTTTACTGTTGCCATCAAGATCTTACCAGCACTCAAAGATCCTGATTTTTGAGCTTCTAGAAACGGTTGTAGATAAGCCACAGCTTTTTTCATAACCCTGGCGCTTTTAACTACTTGAGGCAGAAACATTTTTCCACTACCGAATAGATCTCCGACCACATTCATTCCATCCATAAGGGGTCCTTCGATAATGTGCAGTGGAGAGCTGTATTGCTGTCTGGCTTCCTCGATATCTTCCTCAATAAATTCTGTATATCCCTTTACTAAAGAAACTTCTAATCGTTTTTTAAGATCAAACGTGCGCCATTCTAATACCTTTTCTTTGCTAGTAGTACTGGTTCCTTTTAAATTTTCAGCATATGTTATTAGCGCTTCTTCAGCCTGATCATCCTTATAGAGGAGGACTCTATTGACAAGATCTTTAAGCTCAGGGTCTATTTCTTCATACACTTCTAATTGTGATGGATTTACTATAGCTAGGTCCATTCCAGCTTTTACGCCATGGTAAAGGAAAGCGGCATGCATGGCTTCTCTAACTGTATTATTACCGCGAAACGAAAACGAAACATTACTTACACCGCCGCTGACTTTTGCATACGCTAAGTTCTTTTTTATCCACTCTGTTGCTTCGAAGAAGTCTAGCGCGTTACGTTTATGTTCCTCCATGCCCGTTGCAACCGGAAAAATATTTGGATCGAATATTATGTCTTGTGGCGGAAAACCTAATTCTATCAGTATGTTATAACTGCGTTCACAAATCTCTATACGCCTTTGAAAACTGTCTGCTTGACCTTTCTCATCAAAGGCCATGACGATTACAGCAGCTCCATATTTCATTATTTCTTTAGCTTGGGAAATAAACACTTCTTCCCCTTCTTTAAGGCTAATTGAATTAACTATGCATTTGCCTTGAACTCTTTGCAGCCCAGCTTGTATTATTTCCCATTTAGATGAGTCAATCATTATAGGCACTTTGGCAATGTCCGGTTCAGCTGCAATCAGATTTAGAAAAGTTGACATGCTTTCTACACCATCAATCAAACCATCATCCATGTTTACGTCTATAATTTGTGCACCCCCTTCTACCTGTTCTCGAGCTATATATATCGCTTCTTCAAAGGCTCCTTCCTTTATTAAGCGTAGAAATTTTCTTGAACCGGCTACATTGGTTCGTTCGCCTACATTTACCAAATTAGATCCTTCGAAATATTGAATGGATTCTAATCCTGACAGCTTTAGATCTGTTGATTGGATCTGCTTTTGTCGGGGTTTCTGACCTTCGACTAATTTAGCAAGATGACGTATGTGGTCTGGTGTAGTTCCACAACAACCTCCAACTATGTTAATTAGCCCTTCGTCAATAAAGGAAGTTAAAAGAGCTGCCATTTCTTGCCCTGTTTGATCATACTCACCAAACTCGTTGGGTAATCCGGCATTCGGATATACGGATACATTGAACGGTGAATTTCGAGCAATTTGCTGTACATATGGTTTTAATTGTTCTGCACCCAATGCACAATTAAAGCCAAGACTGAATAATGGAAAATGAGATAATGAAGTAAGAAAGGCATCTGCTGTTTGTCCTGAGAGCGTTCTCCCACTTGCATCTGTTATTGTGCCAGAGATCATTACAGGTATCGTTCTATTATGATCTTCAAAATATTGCTGTATAGCAAATAAAGCAGCCTTTGCATTTAGAGTATCAAAGATGGTTTCAATCAAAAGGATATCACTACCTCCATCTACTAGACCTTCGATTTGTGTATAATAGGCGTCTTGAAGCTCTTTAAATGTAACAGCTCTATAACTTGGATCATTTACATCCGGTGACAATGACGCGGTTTTGTTAGTCGGCCCAATGGCTCCGGCAACAAATCTAGGTTTATTCGGATTTTCCTTACTTTTTAGTGTTGCTTGTTCTTTAGCGATTCTCGCGGCCTCTCGATTAATCTCGTAACTGAGTTCAACCATTTTATAATCTTCTAAAGAAATGGCATTGGCATTAAAGGTGTTTGTTTCAATGATATCTGCACCTGCATCTAAATACTCTTTGTGTATTTCAGCAATGATGTGCGGCTGAGTTAGATTTAGTATATCATTGTTCCCTTTAATGAGAATATCAATATTCTTAAATCGCTTGCCTCTATAATCTTCTTCTCCTAGTTTATATCGTTGGATCATGGTACCCATGGCACCGTCTAATACCAATATTCTAGATGAAGCAATGTCAGTTACATTCATGTATAAAGTATGAATCAAGAAAAGCGTAGTAAATGAAGGAGATGAAATCTCTTCGCTTATCTTTCCCTTTCGGGATGGAATTGGCACCATACAAGGTTGCTGGTTGCCAAGGTTTCATCGGGCCATTCCCTCCACCTTTCTTGATAAGTAATAAAGCGTAAATGTAGTGGATTAATAGTTATTAGTCAAACCAATATTTATCCAATTTGATTTATGAAAAGTTAAGGTAATAGGATAAAAAAAAGCCCCTTCAAAAGAAGAGGCTTTATGAGTTATCTTAAACTAAATATTAGTATGTCCAAAGGTCATGTTCAAAGTTGAACAATTCCGCTTTTATTTTTTCAGACTCCAACAATCGATCTATTCCAGCTCTCTCGTATCCATCAAACATATCTTTGATACGTAGGTCTAAAGCATTTGATCTTTTCGTGATATAACTTGAAAAGAACCTCTGCTCAAACAGATCATACCATGACAATGGCGCGATATCATTATTCTCATTGTACACTCTCTTCTTAGAAAGCGGCTCTCTAAGCTCTGGGTAATACAACCAAAATAATGGCCCTGAATACTTAAGCTCTCCAGTATCTGGATCAATTTCATCTTTAATAGGTGCAATACCTAAGATTCTTACATCCATTCTAGAAGCTTCTTTATCAAAGAACCACATTTCTTTTACTCTGAACTGGTTTATGTCCTCCCAGTTAAGAATATTTTCAACAATTTGGATTTTTTCTTCATACGTGTCATAATCAAATGTTACTACCGTATCAATTTTATTTAAAGATGCATTAACCTCTTCAATAGTAAGGGGCTCAGTAAACTCTTCATCTCTAAATATGGTAATATCACCTGTTTCAGCAATTTCACGTAGGATGTTGAAAAATGGCTCATTTGGATACCGGAAAGGTAAGTTCATTTTTTCTCTGGTATCAATTACTCGCCAAATCCTTTTTTCCCAAGGTATATCGGCTTCTCTGATAGGCTCATATTCTAAGACCATACCTTGTTCAACCAATTCTCTTGAAACGATATCATCGACATATTGACCTTGATCGAATACTTCACTCGATTCAGTCATTTCTTTGTCATTTACGTCAATCTGAGCGTAACTTAAGTTGCAAAAGCTCAACGCGACAAAAAGGAAAATTAGATTTTTAATAGTCATAATATTTTAGTTTAGAATCTTATCTATTCTTATCTGATGTTAAATACCATCTGTCCGATATCTCTCGGTGCAGGATCACCTGGACACTTACACTTGATATCTTCATAGAAGTACTTATCACCTGGTGTTGCTTTTTTAACTAATGAGGCTGCCTCTGGGCTATATTTTCCACCTCTGTTAACAGCAAACTGTGGATCTTGTCTCTTAGCTACACGTACTAGTCGGAATCCAACAACATTACATTTAGCATCAAAGTCAAAGTTTTCAAGTACAGGGAATACACCTGGCTGTACTTTAAACTCGCCTGATCCCATTCCTCCACCTCTACTTTTTGAAAGTTTTGGTACTGGATCAGGAATACGTTTAGCTCTAAAATCTTTGCTAGCATTCATACCTGGGGCAGAAACGTTTACTTTTGCTTCTTGACCTTTAGGGGTAGGAGATGTTACTCTAACAGTGTATGTACCATCACCATTTTTATTGATGGTACCACCTCCACCGCCACCCATGCTAACCTTAATCTGGTTAGACGGTACACCGGCAGCAGAAACCTCAACAGGGTTGTCCACACCTATGTAGAATACATTCATCTTTGCAGCAGATATAGCTACCGATCGTTCACCAACTTCGTAAGAAAACTCCTTCTTAAAAGTCTGAGTTTCTCCCGTTACAGGGTTAGTAATCGAGGCAC
Source organism: Saprospiraceae bacterium (assembly GCA_020629315.1). Classification (GTDB taxonomy): domain Bacteria; phylum Bacteroidota; class Bacteroidia; order Chitinophagales; family Saprospiraceae; genus JAHDDO01. The sequence goes on from JAHDDO010000014.1 coordinate 63,104, forward strand.
TTGCGTTATATTTTCTTACACCTAATTGATTCGCTGTTTCTTCGAAAGTAGCAATACCTTCTTTGTTGGTATTTAGTCTTCTTCCATTCACAGATATGGAAATACCTGTTTTTGAATCCGCACCAGCGAAGGCACTTAAGAATAAGTCTGCTTTATACTTCTCTCCTTTAATGATGTATGATTTCTCAGGAGCAGAAACAACCGTAAATTTGTCCAAAACTACATCCGTAGTCGTACCCACTTTTCCTGCTAAATAGTTAAGGAAAGCAGATTCCGTAGACTTTACATCATTTTGGAATTTACTGAAGATAGGTAGTACGGCCTGAAGAGGCATGTGACTAAAGTTAAAGTGAGACCAGCTTGGTTTACCTTTCTTTTCCCATGAATCTTCATCAATTTTCACAGCAATTTGTTTCTCAAATGCTTCTCTGTCCTCTTCATCTACTAACTCCAATATATCAGACTTATACTTATAAAGTTTAGCTTTAAGCTTTTCTCCAATACCATTACCATCTGCATTTGGACCATCTACTAATAGTCGTGTTGTGATATCATAATCTTTTTTCGCTTTTAATTCATCAGTATAAATCTGATTCTCTTCATCAAAAACGTATCCTTTACCAGCACCTCCTTCTTCAGGAGTTTTAATCATAGTATCTAAAATGCTTTGGATATAATCATTCATATCACTAGATAACTGCCGACCTGGATCAACCAATTCTGCATACTTTGCTAATGAGGCTTTCTTTTTAGCTCCTGATTTAATAGCTTCAGGAAGAGATCCATTTGCTTTATCAAGTGCGGCGTTAGATTTAATTAATCCTTTGTCTACCATTTTGAAGGCATTAAATACCTCGGCAGAAACATTCAAGGCAA
>JAHDDO010000014.1:64079-94770 GCA_020629315.1 Saprospiraceae bacterium
CCTTTGTCTACCATTTTGAAGGCATTAAATACCTCGGCAGAAACATTCAAGGCAAGAAGAGCGGTCAATACCAAATACATGATGTTGATCATCAGCTGCCTGGGTTCCTTAGGAATAGCCATTTAGTTCTTGTTTTTAAAAGTTAGTAAATATGATTCCTAATTACCCTTTGAATGCATTCAATACGTTACCGTATACTGAATTCAAAGAAGATAAATTTTGATTTAGAGAAGAAACATTTTCTTTGTACAACTTAGTATCGTCTATTGTATCGTTCAACGTTGTCATTGCTTCATTCAATTTTGAGTAGAAATTACCCATAGACTTGATCTGATCTGAAGTCTGAGAGAAATCTACTTCTTGAAGTGCCTTAAGTGAACCCAATGACTTAGACATTCCTTGAAGTTCGTCCAACATACCACCTAATCTACCTTCTACAACATCAGCATCTAAAACTCTTGAAGCTTTAGAACCTCCACCTGCAGTTAAAGGGGATACATTAGCGTTATATGAATCTAGTCCAGGATATAATTTTTCCCAGTAGTAATCTTTTTCAGGCGGTAAAATACCTAACATTAAGAACAGGAATGCTTCTGTTAAAAGCCCCGCTGTAATCATAATGTTACCTAGAGGGTGACTTGTAATTTTCATTAGGGCTCCAAGCATTACTACTGCAGCACCAACTCCGATCACAAAGTTTTTAAAGTATTTGAAACCTTTAGACTTAATAAAACTCATTTTGTTTTTTGTTTAAATTGATTAATAATAAATTGTCAAATACAATTTTAGTATTCTGATTAGAGAATTAATTTTTCTTTGGTTAAATGTGGTATCGGGTATGTTGTGAATATGTGCTGACTTAGAAATCTCCAATAGATCTTCCTAAGAAAGTAAGTGCACATCTAAATCCAATATAAGACTTCGATGTATCCTGATATTCCCATGCTCTGGTTCCTGTTTGACAGTAGTACGCTATGTCTTTCCAAGATCCACCTCTTATTACTTTTCTCTTAAGGGATTTGTGATCCTCATCGTTAGCATCATATTTAAGATCTGGATTCAAATCATGCACAGCTGCATAGGCATTAGGGTGATACGCAGACTCTGTCCACTCAGCAACGTTACCAGCCATGTTATATAATCCATAATCATTCGCAAAGTAGGCATCAGCTCTTACCGTGTAAAAACCTCCATCTTCAGGATAGTTACCTCTACCAGGCTTGAAGTTAGCTAACAAACAACCTTTAGCGTTTCTTATGTAATAACCACCCCAAGGGTAAGGGGCTAGGTCTCGTCCACCTCTTGCCGCATATTCCCACTCTGACTCTGTTGGTAGTCTGAAGGTCTCTGTATTTGGCTCATCACCTTTACCTTCATTCCAGAGTTTAGTTCTCCAGTGACAAAATGCTTTTGCCTGCTTCCAATTTACACCCACTACAGGGTAGTCATCAAAGGCAGGGTGCCAGAAATAATTTCTGGTCATTGGCTCATTGTATGAATATGAAAAATCGCGTATCCATGCTAGTGTATCTGGGAATACAGATACTTCATCTTTTTCGATCAATGAAGACCGAACTACATCAGGACCAGCACCAGCAGCTCTTTTTGCATTTACCCAGTCATACTGGTATACATACTGCCGCGTGTCGATTTCTCTTTTATTATTAATCATCATATCACCGGAGTAATACATTTCATCCAGTGTCTCATCAGCATAATCTAGTTCATAATCCCAATCTAAGATCTCATTTCCATAATCATCTTCAGTGAAATCTCCCATAATGGAATGAGCGATAGAATCACGCACATAATGAATAAATTGTCTGTATTCATTATTGGTAATCTCCGTGTCATCCATGAAGAACCCTTGAATTGATATAGATTTTGGATTTTGTTGGTAGGTAGAGAAGACTTCTTGATCACTCGCGCCAATGGTTAAAGTACCTGATGGCACGTACACCATTCCATAGGGGTTAAGACCATTCCAGGATGGTCTGTCCTGTACTCCTACTAATTCTCCAGTACCTTCACCGCCACATGAGCTTAGTAGAATTCCAGCCACAGCCAACACTGCAAATAGATTTACTGTTTTCTTCATTTCAATAAGTGTTTGTCAAAAGCAATTTTCCTAAAGCGGACGTAAATATAATCCTGTTATCTAATTATTAAAAATTAAATTCTTCATTTAAACAAATCAAACATACCAATACACATAAGTTTGGTATTTGACCAGAATTTTTGGTTTCATATGGGAATCTATCTACACCAATTTTCAAGATTAGAGATTTCTTGGATTGTAGATAGTCTTGGGGGGTCGCCCAGTGTTTACCTCACGATTCAAGTCATATCTGAACATGATCTCGTGAGATCCGTCGGAAGTAGTTCTTAACTTATTAACACTAACGTCAAAACTGTACGATATTGTATACGAGTTGTTAAATTTTAAACCACCGAGAAAAATCAGGGATTCAAAACTATTCGAACTATAACCTCTGCTACCTATTCCTCCAAAAATATTGCCATATTTTACCAAGTTAAGGAATTCAATTTGAAATTGATTAAAATTGGTATTTATATGCAAATAAGGTTCCCATTGCCAGCCGTCGTAAAACGGCATATAATATTTAAAAAATGCCGTCACATTTGGAGATACACCATATCTACTGTCTTGTCCAATGTCCAAATCGGTGGTAAATGGATTTTTGATAGTTAATCCAGCATCGAAAAGATCGTTAGCATAGAAAGCAGAAATGGAGTAATTAATATAAAAGCTCCGATTTAACAAGGCATTTAAAATAGGGTCATTATGATTGATACCACCAATATAGCTGCCATCTGGTGTTATTAATTCACTACCATCCAAAGTTAGTTGGGCAAGCCCTACAGACGCACCAATCGATAAGAATTGAGTTCCTAAAGGTAAATGGTATGAATACCCAAGATCAATTTCTGAAAATTGCTCTGGTCCATGATTGCTAGATTGGATTTGAACACCTAGTCCTCCATTAAACTTATAAAAGGGTAATGAAGCATTTACAGCAAACTGTTTTGGTGAGCCTATATGATCTTGCCATTGCGAACGATAAATGGCAAAAACATTTAATTGATCTGAAACACCCGCAAAGGCAGGATTAGATTGGAAAAGGTTCAAAGCTTTCATTGAATACGTAGGTGTTTGCTGCGCCCATAAAATAACATTGGACCACAAACAAAAACAAATGAACAGGATTCTTTTCACAACCCTAAAGTAAGGTCTATTGACAACTATATCAAGAGCTAAACTCAACTATTAGACCATCGTATGCCAGTTTGACATTTTGAGGGATAATAGTATTAACCCTATCATGGAGACCTATTCGATGACTTAGATGGGTCAAATATGTCTGTTTTGGTTTTAATAATGCGATATAATGTAAGGCCTCCTCGAGATTGAGATGTTTAAAATGAGGGCCCACTTGTAAAGCATTAATAATAAGCACATCAAGATCCTGTAATTTTTCCAAAGAGGCGGCAGAGATAAATTTGGCATCTGTAATATACGCTAAGCTGCCAAACCTAAAACCTAGGATAGGCATATTTCCATGATCTATGCGTATAGCTTCAACATTGAGGCCATGTAAAGACAATAGCCCTTCAGCAATCGGCAAAGGGGAAAGAACAGTGGTGCCGAAACTATTTTGAGTAAATAAATAAGGAAAACGTTGATTTACATTTTCAAGCGTTCTTGGTTCAGCATAAACGGGTATTTGCTTGTTTTGTAGATAACAGATAGGCCGCAGGTCATCTAAGCCAACCACATGGTCGTTATGTTCGTGGGTTAAAAGTACCCCGTCTAAGTCAACAATATTATGGGCTAATAATTGGGCACGAATGTCTGGGCCAGCATCAATTAAGAGCTTGACATCATTAATACGGATGAAGGCACTGCTTCTAGTGCGTCGATCTTTTGGATTTTCAGAGGTGCATACGTCACAGCTACAAGCTAGCATAGGCACCCCAACTGATGTGCCGGTTCCAAGAAATTGGAATTGAGCCATTAGCTAAAAATTTCCGTTTGTTTACTTGTTGTTACTAGCGCTTGAAGCTCATCTTCTAGCGGTGCCAATTCTATTTGCCCTTCTCTGATTAGCTCCATTAGGACTTTTATTTTTTCCGGTGTTGGGTAAAACTTGGGTATAATTATCATTTTACGATCCCATACCACACAAGAGCCACTCTTAAAGTTGCCTTTTTCATACCGTACTTTGTACCCAGATAGCTGGAATATTTTCTCGAATTTTTGGAGAGTCGAATTATTAAATTTCATTTTATAGTTTATCGGACACGTTGAATAAACGTTTTCCCTTGTAATATTCGTTCTTTTGCACAACTGGAATACTACATTTGCATTTCAAATATATTATATAAATCATTCATTTGTACATCTTGAGAAATATACGATTCCTTTGCTTTTGCATTTCTATCTTCTTTTTGTTCAATACAGATTTGGCTTCGCAAGGTGTTTTTAAAGGGAAAGCATTCTATGGGATGACAGCTGCTCAAATCCAAGGTGACTTACTTGCTGGCTATGATAAAATAGGAATGACAGGAGGTGTAGGTGTATATTATCCAGTGGGAGAAATTTGGGATGTGGGTGTTGAAGTCTTGTACAGTGAAAAAGGGAGTAGAGCTGAATTACTTTTTGATGTACCCCAAAATATAAGACGGACCCATATCAGCAGTTTTGAACTGCCAGTCGTCATTCAAATTAATGAGTGGTATCAAGAGCGAGATGATTATTACAAACTTGCCGGGCACGTAGGATTAAGTAATGCTTTTTTATTGACTGCAGATAGTAGTTTGACCGACTTGAATGAAGACCTGATAGATGCTGGTTCTTTCTCCGATTATGAATTATTATTTGTTATCGGTGGTCATTTTAATTTTACCCAAAGAATTGGATTCAATGCTAGGTATAGCAGATCATTAACAAAATTCTACAAGAGCGAATTTGTAAACACGGGTGGCTTTTTGAATTACTACTGGAGCGTAAGGTTAGAATATAACTTTTAGTACATTTACTCCATAAGTTACCATTATGAGAATTGGATTCGGATATATTTTTGTTTTAGTATTTTTTTGCTTCTTTTCAATGTCCTGTAATGAAAGCAAAACAGCAGAAGCTGGCGAAAAACCATCACCACAAGCTGTTCAAGCTCCCTCTACAAAACAATACACTCAATTGCCGACAGCGCCTAATGAATTGCTGTCTAATTTGTTTAATAATGCGTCAGCTATAGACTTTATTTTTCACAATTTTCCTTTCAGTATGTCTCAGACGGAGCCTGCTGCTGTAAAAGGTCACTTTACTCACTTTGCTCCGGATCCAGTGAAGAACTTTCCTGGCGATTGTAAACCAATGGCTAGAATTTTTTACCAGATCAACGGCGAAATTGTTCAAGAAGTAGATCTGTACTATGCTGATAAATGTAAATACTTTGTGTTTGTAGATGGTAGCAAACCTATGTATGCAAACAGCATGTCAGAGGCAGGGGATCAGTTTTTTAATCGGATTCTAGTTAATGCATTAAAGACCGCTCAGCAAGGGCCTCCAGGTGGACAATAGACTGGCTATAATTGATTTAGGTACCAATACCTTTCATCTTTTGATCGTGGATAAGGCTTCCTTTCTAGATCAAGGAAGTGTCATATACAAAGAAAGAATGTACGTCTTTCTAGGTAAAACCAATGGCCCTTCCATTATTCAAGAAAGCTTTGAAAGGGGTATCGCAGCTATGAAGCATTTTGCCGCTATTATTGAAAGGTATAAAGTAGGGATAGTTCGTGCAATCGGTACTGAAGCTTTGCGCAGAAAAGAGAATGGTTTGGCTTTCGTTCAGAAAGTGAAAGAAGAAACATGCATTGCTATTGAAATCATTGATGGGCAGCGTGAAGCGACACTCATTTCTAAAGGAGTAGGCCTGTTAACAAAAGACGTACAAGACCATTTAATTATGGATATTGGAGGAGGAAGTGTAGAGTTTATCCTAGTCAAATCATCGGCCGTTTTTTGGAGTAAATCCTATCCAATTGGGATATCTGTTTTGCATAGCCAATTTCAAAAAGAAGATCCATTTACGCGAGAGGCAGGGTTAAAAATGGACCACTATTTATCTGAGATTTTAAAAGATATGTTTGCGATGGTAGGGTCGGATGCCATTAGCTTGATTGGAGCATCGGGTACTTTCGATGTATTATCTAGTCGCATTGATACAAACAAACGAACATTACTTACAGTAGATAGATCTTATGTTAATACACTTTATGAAATAGTACTTCCTTTAGATGAAAAAGAAAGACGGAAATTAAATACGATACCTGAAGAAAGGGCTAATTACATTGTAGTTGCTCTTCACTTAGTCCGATTTATATTGGCCAAATTAAACATTGAAGAAGTCCTTGTTTCTCCCTATGCCCTCAAGGAAGGAATTATAGCCGAGAGTTAATTTTTAGACAAGCCTAAAAATTGTTTTTAATTCATTGAAATAAGGCGTATCTTTGTCTTGTTATGTGGGAAATTCTCTTAGAACCTTGGGCTCAACGTGCATTACTTGCTTCAGTAATGGTCGGCTTATTATGTGGCGTTTTAGGGTGCTTTATTGTGTTAAGAAATATGTCGCTACTAGGCGATGCCTTATCTCATGCTATCTTACCAGGAATCTTTGTTTCGTTTTACTTTTTTGGGTATAGCACTATTGGGTTTTTCCTTGGCTCTTCCTTAGCTGGATTAATAGCGGCTTTAATTATTTCATGGATTCAGCAAAATATCCAAACAAAAAATGATGCAGCTATTGGTATCATCTTCACGGCTATGTTTTCATTGGGTGTGATCGGTATTTCTTGGTTAAATACAAGTGAAGGAGCCCATCTTGATTTAAAGGATTTTCTTTTTGGAAATGTATTAGGGGTTTCAAATGAGGATTTGCTGTTAACAGGCTTCGTTTTGGTTTATTCCATTATCGCCATTATTCTCTTATACCGCCTATTGTTCATCACTACTTTTCAGCCTAAAATCGCTGAATCAATGGGCATTTCAGTGAAGTCGATTCATTATTTCCTTATGATGATTTTATCCTTCACAGTGGTAGCCTCTATACGCACGGTGGGCGTAATATTAGTAGTAGCCATGCTTATTACTCCAGCTGCTACAGCACTTTTGTTGTCACCTAAGTTGAAACGTGTATTAGTCTTAGCTGGTTTTTTTGGAGTCTTATCCGCTGTCTTAGGCTTTGTTTTGGCAGTTTATTTTGGTACTACACCTGGACCTGCTATGTGTGTTGTCGCGACAATCATATATTTCTTAGTAGCCATATTCGCACCAGAAACTGGAATATGGAGCAAGTTCTGGGTTAGAAGAAGGGAGACCCGAAGAATTTTGTCTGAAGATATCATTCGTTTTGTGGACAAATTTCCAGGTAATGTAGTAACTAAGTCTGAAGTGTATGAAAATATAGGGGTTTCTAATTTCACCTTATCTCAAGTTATCAATGGATTAGCTAATAGGAAGTTGATAACCATCAGTTCAGAAGAAATTGCTTTATCTGAGCGGGGTGTTATAAAGGCAAATAATTTACAACGAGCACATAGATTGTGGGAGACATACCAGCACAATACAATGGGGATAGACCCAGATATGGTACATCTGGAGGCCGATGATCTAGAGCACCATTTGGATGATGATATTTTAGGTGAAGTGGAGAGAAAGCTAGGATATCCCGAACAGGATCCACACGGATCACCCATTCCTCCCAAAAAGTAAATTAATAGTTCATATACATCCAAGCCGATTGGATTTCGCCCTCTTTCTCAATATGTTGGTACAATTCATCAAACAAGCGATGCTGGCAGATGGTCGCTGAGTCACCTATGATTATCAATTGATACTTAGCTCTTGTCATGGCCACATTCAGCCGTCGTTGATCCATCAGAAAGCCAATGTTTCCTATGTCATTTGATCTAACTAAAGATATAATGATAAGATCTCTTTCCTGACCTTGAAATCCGTCAATGGAGTTAATTTCAAGCTGCAATGAGGATAACTCTGGACTATCTTTTACACTTCGTTGAATAAAGCGTACTTGTTCGGAGTATGGAGAAATAATGCCTATGGATCGCCCTTCTAAACGTTCTTTAGCTTGCAACAAATATTCTCTGATAATGAAAAACTCACCTTCATTAAAATAGCTGCGATGTTGTTTATTCATGGCTTCTTCAAAGCCAGTTCCTGCGGTATCTATAAATTTTATTGGGTTAGTTCCAATGTGATTTTTTCGCTGTAGAACACTGTCATCTGTTCGAAGTCGATCTTGATAAAATTGCGCATTTGAAAAGGCCAATATTTTTGGATCCATTCGATATTGAACGGCAAGTAAAGCACTGACGCTAGGGTTCGTGGATAAGCGATCCAGTAAGGTTGTTTCTAAGCCCAATGCCTTTGCTTCCTTAGAGCTAATAGTTGGCGGAAGCTGAAAATGATCTCCAGCGAGTATCACTTTTTTTGACTTTAGAATGGGTACATAACACTCAGGTTCAAGAGCTTGAGATGCTTCATCTATAATAGCTACATCAAATAAACGATCAGTAAGAGACTTATTTGCTGCGCTTACAAGCGTACTAACAAAGACCTGACAAGAGTCCAAAATTTCATCAACCAATCTTTGTTCCAATTCATTTGCCCAATCCCGCAATGCTCTGGATTCTTGCCGCATCATTTTTCGCTCTGCTCGTTCTTCTCTACCAAAATTTCGTTTGTATTTTTCGGCGACTCTCTTAGCTTCTTCTGCTTCTATTCGTACTTTTTTGATGTGTTGCCAGTCTTTGTGATTCCTGGCTTTTTCGGCCAGGGTTAAGTGACCCAAACTGTCAGAAATTCTTGAAATATTGCCAAGACGTACCGTTTCTAATCCTATTTGATCTGCTTTTTGGGCTAATAGATCAGCTGCATTGTTACTAGGTGCGCACACCAAGATTTTGTTTTTGTTAATGGCTAGTTGTTCTATGAGCCCTGTAAGACTGGTAGTTTTTCCTGTACCAGGCGGTCCGTGTATCACAAAAACACCTTCCTTTTGAAGAGCTTGTTTAATAGCCTCTTTTTGGGAATGATTTAAAAGTTTAAATACAGGAGTTTCTTTTATTTCGAAGGGCATTGAACCAAACTCTTCAAAATTATTCTTTACAATCGTGTTACGTAAATCTTTGATAAACGGCTCAGAGCTAGCCATGACTTGGGAAACAGCATCTTTCATTACTTGATATGGACGTTCGTCATATCTAAGCTCTATATTCAAATATTTACAATGTAGTATTTGGCTTCGAGTGATATCTTGTCTAGAAAGAATCACCCGCATTTTACGGTTTCTTAAATAAGAAATAGTGCCTGTACTTTCAAACTTATATTCGTCCGTTTTATTCTCGTAAACCCGGACACCAGCACCTGCTCTAAATTTATGCGCATTATTGAAATGCTTTACTTGTTCAAAGTGCACTTCAATAAGTTCGCCTAAGGTGTAGTGTACCTTCGTAATAAGGGCTGGACTCCATAGAACTCCTGATTCGATTCGTTGTGATAACGACTTGGAAGACTGTAGCTTTTGATAATACGATTCTTCATTAACACGTTCTGCCTCAATAGCCTTCCGTAGATTATCAAAATGTTTTTGAACAAGGTTCATTAATATAATGGCTGCTCCGGCTTATTTTTTAGTGAACGCAGATTTTACCAATGCAGCTTGTTGTTTATCATGTATCTTTTTAAAGCCAGTTGCAGGAGACGCAGCAGGATCTCGAGCAATAACATCTATTTCTTTATGTCTCCAATATGGTAATAGATAGGTCCAACTTCCCATATTTTCGTTTTCTTCCTGTACCCAATATGTTTTGGCATTTTTATATCTTCTAAATTGAGCGGCTAATTGTTTTTCAGGTAGCGGGTATAACTGCTCCAACCTAGTAATGGCAACGTTAGCAAATTTTGGATTTTCTTCTCTGAATTTTAATAGGTCATAATATATTTTACCAGAACAAATTAAGTGTCTGGTAACTTTGCTAGCAGTCACGGTATCGTCCGCAATTAGTTCTTGAAATCCGTGATTACTGGTAAAGTCGTCTATAGAAGAAACGCATTTAGGATGCCTCAGTAAAGACTTAGGAGACATCACAATAAGTGGTTTTCTAAACGGTCTTGAAATCTGACGTCGTAAAGCATGAAAGAAGTTTGCAGGTGTAGTAATATTTGCCACAGTCATATTGCATTCTGCACAGAGTTGCAAAAATCGTTCAAGTCTAGCACTGGAGTGCTCAGGTCCTTGACCTTCTAAACCATGAGGTAGTAACATCACTAGACCACTCATTCTTTGCCATTTGCTTTCAGCAGCTGAAATAAATTGGTCTACAATAGTTTGTGCACCATTGTAAAAATCACCAAATTGAGCTTCCCATAAAACTAAGTTGTCTGGGCTCATAAGAGAATAGCCATACTCAAATCCTAACACACCAAACTCGGATAATAGAGAATTAAAAATTCTGAACGACCCTTGTCTCTTTTGAATAGAATTTAATCGGTTATATTCTTCGAATGTAGCCGTATCAGTGAAGACTGCATGTCTATGTGAGAAGGTTCCTCTTTTTACATCTTGACCACTAATTCTAACGTCTTTATTTTCTAATAATATGGTTCCGTAGGCACAGAGTTCAGCCAATGCCCAATCTAGATTTTTGGCATCAATAAGTTTTTGTGTCCCTTTTTGTAAGCGATTCACCTTTGATAAAGGTGTAAAGTTATGTGGTATATTACCTAGATGAGTCAGAATTTTCTCAATCTTCGCTTTTGAAACACCGGTTTTTGGAGATGATTCAAAATCTTTCTTGTTACTAGTAAATCGTAGATTTTGCCAAGCTTTTTCTGGCGCTTGATATAAATATGGAAGTGGTTTTTCTTTTACATTATTTAATCGATCCTGAAGATCATTCCAAAAGTTCTTTTCCAACTTCGTAGCCAGATCTTTTTCTATATCTCCTCTATTGATCAACGCGTCAACATAAAGTTCTCTAGGGTTTTTGTGATTTTTTATGATGTCATACATTCTAGGCTGGGTAAACTTTGGGTCATCTCCTTCATTATGACCATGTCTACGATAACAAACCATATCTATGAAGACATCACTGTTAAATTCCTGTCTGAATTCCATAGCTAATTGTGCGGCAAAAACGACTGCCTCAGGATCATCACCGTTTACATGGAATACTGGCGCTTGCACAAGAGAGGCTGCTGCTGTACAATAGGTAGATGATCTAGCATCATCAAAGTCTGTTGTAAATCCAATTTGATTGTTTATCACAAAATGAAGCGTACCTCCAGTATAATATCCATCCAGTTTACTCATCTGAACCGTTTCATACGCTATTCCTTGGCCAGCTATAGCTGCATCACCATGAATTAAAACGGGTAGTATTTTATCATAATCGCTTTTGTACAAAAGATCTGCACTTGCTCGAGCCATACCTTGAACGACTGTATTGACTGCCTCAAGGTGAGAAGGGTTAGGCGCTAATTTTAAGTTTACTTTCTTACCACTAGTCGTCTTCAAACTAGAAGAAAAACCGAGGTGATATTTAACATCGCCGTCGCCAAAACTTTGGTCGGGTAGGGATGTACCTTCGAACTCGTTAAAGATTTGCTCATAGGTTTTTCCCATAATGTTAGCTAACACATTTAATCGTCCTCTATGGGCCATACCTATAATAACTTCTTCTAGACCTAGGCTTGCTCCTGTATTAATGGCTTCGAAAATGGCTGGAATGGTAGTTTCACCCCCTTCAAGTGAAAACCTTTTTTGACCCACATATTTTGTATGAAGAAATTTTTCAAATATGCTGGCTCCGTTCAACTTTTCTAATATTCTTTTTTTCGTTTCTATTGTAAGACCAAAATCTGCATTCAAAGATCGACCCTCAATTCGCTTTTGTAACCACTCCCGTCTTTCTCGATTCTCAATATGAGCAAACTCGATGCCTATATTGGATGCATATATCTTCTTTAGTTTGTCAATAATATCTCTTAGTGTAGCATTTGCAAGACCAATAAATTTTCCAGCTTCAAAAACTGTATCCAGATCTGAATCGTCTAGGCCATAATCCGCTAAATCTAAATGAGGCTTTCGATCTCTTCTTTTTTGGATTGGGTTAGTAGTCGATAATAAATGACCACGTAGTCTAAATCCGTGAATTAAATTCAGTATTCCAAAATCTTTTGGAGTGCTTATTCCAGTAGAAGCGCCATTACCATTTTGGCTACCAAATTCAAATCCCTCAAAGAACAATCGCCAATTTTGATCCACTTGTGCTGGGTCAGTATGGTACTTATTATAAAGGGCATCGATAAAACCGGGGTCCGCATTGAATATGTATGATAGATCTTTCATGGGTTTATAGTACAATTTGCCTTGCAAAAAATTGAAATCACAAGTATAGGGTTATATATTGATAATTGTTATCAAGTATCTCAATAAATTATTGGGCGAAAAGCTGCATTATTAATGAAAAGCTTCTATTTTTGCGACCCAATTGTAAATCAAGTATTTATGGCACATCATAAGTCAGCATTAAAAAGAGTAAGACAAGATAGTAAGAAACGTCTTCAAAATAGGTATTATAAAAAGTCAGCTAGGACAGCTATTGCTAAGTTGCGCGAAATGGAAGATCACAAAGAGGCTTCGGCTTTTTTGCCTAAAGTTATTAGCATGATTGATAAACTGGCTAAAAAGAATACTTGGCATAAGAATAAAGCAAACAACTTAAAAAGTAAGTTGACTAAACAAGTAGCAGGTCTCAAAGGATAAACTACTTATAGAAAAGACATAAAAAAAGCGAACATCGAAATGATGCTCGCTTTTTTTTATTTTATTGCTTACCAGCTTATATCTTCTTCCGTAGTTTCTTCGCTTTTAGGCTCAGCTGCTGCTGTGTCGCCTCCACCAGAAGCCTCTGCATTAGCTCGTTCTTCTGCCTGTTGTGCTTCCCACTCTTCTTGCCTCTTTTCAAAAATCTCGTAGTCGTATTCAGGCATAAGTTCAGTTTTGACATGGTCAACAACATCATTTAAGCCTTTTACAAACCGATTGAAATCTTCTTTATACAAGAAAATCTTGTGTCGTTCATAACCATCTCCAGTAAACTTACGTGTACTTTCTGTTAGCGTTATGTAATAATCTCCGCCCTTCGTTTGCTTTACATCAAAGAAGTATGTTCTGCGTTTTCCTGCTCTAACCTTGTTTGAGTAAACGCTTTCAAATCGCTTATTGTCTTCCATCACGTTTTGATTTTGATCTGAATTCCATACTAAACTATGAATTTTTTTAGCAAATACGTGTTTTTATATAATTTTTAATCCACAAGTATTACCCAAGTTAAAAATCTATAACCATCAGCAATTCAGTAGGTTTAGTGCTCATATTCATACATTTGTTTCTCCAACATTTGGGCATATTGTCCGCCTCTTTGCACCAATTGAGCATGAGATCCTTCTTCTACAACTTTACCTTCATCTAAGACAATTATGTGCTTATAATTCTGAAGAGAACTCAATCTATGTGTGATGAGAATAGAGGTTCTACCAGCTAGTTCCGTGTCAAGGAAGCTTGCAATCTTTTGTTCAGTTTCTGTATCCACAGCTGATAAACAATCATCGAGGATGACAATATTTGGATCTTTAATTAGAGCTCGAGCTATCGAAATCCGTTGCTTTTGACCTCCTGACAAGGAAACACCTCGCTCACCAACCATCGTTTCATATTGCTGGGGAAAGTGAACTATATCATCATGGACAGCTACATGTCTTGCCATATCTTCTACACTTTTATCTAGAGGTCCGCTTGTTCCAAAAAGAATATTATTGCTTATAGTGTCGCTAAATAGAAACACATCCTGAGGGACATATCCAATAGCTTCTCTCAGTTCTTTAAGATTAAAATCTTGTATAGAGGTTCCATCAATTCGGATATCACCGGAATCTATATCATAAGTTCGCAGCAGTAATTCGGCAATCGTGGTTTTGCCTGATGCCGTCAGACCCACTATACCTAATTTCTCGCCGCCTGGTATTTTGAATGACACATTTTTTAAAGCCACAATCCCAGTATCGGGGTACGTGAAGTTTACATTATCAAAAACGATCTCTCCGTTTACAATTTCTGTTTTGTTGCCTGTATTACCAATGCTTGGCTTTTCATCTAAAAATTCATTGATTCTTTTTTGGGAAGCATCTGCTTGTTGGATGAGTGACGCAATCCAACCGATAGAGGTAAATGGCCAAGTGAGATAATTTACATAAATGATAAATTCTGCAATATTCCCATTGGTTATTTCTCCTTTTGATACTAAAACACCACCAATATAGATGGTTAGAAGAGTACTTAATCCAATGAGCACAATCATAAGTGGAATGAATAACGCATTGACTCTGGCTAGGTCTAAAGACTTTTGCTTAAATATTTCAGATTCTTCATCAAAGAAACTCCCAAATTGATTTGATTTTACATACGACTTTACTACTCGTATACCAGAATAAACCTCTTGTGAAATGGACGTCAACTTTGATAGCTGTTCTTGTATCAATTCACTCTTTTTGTTTATTATCCTACTCACATAATAGATACTCACCGAAAGAAAAGGCAGGGGCAGTAAGGTGTACATACTTAGGGTGGGGCTGACTTGAAACATGGCAAAGATCACAATTATAAAAAGAGCTAACATGTTAATCCCGTATAGTAAAGCCGGACCTAGGTACATTCTTACTTTTGATACATCTTCTGTGATCCTCGACATTAAATCCCCGGTCTTATTCCGCTTGTAGAAAGCCGTATCCAAACTTTGATAATGACTAAAAATTTCCTTTCTCAGATCATATTCCACTAATCGTGACATAACAATAATGGTCTGCCGCATAAAGTACATAAATACCCCCATCACTAACGCAAAGCCCATCATCATCCCTGCATACTTCAAAATATCACCACCATGTAGGCTAAGAAAGTCTCCCATCTCACTTGGATCCGCTGATTTACTCGCCTCTACTTTATCAAAAACAAAGTCTAAGGCCTCTCGTAATGTCTGCGGAATTAGAATACTACAATATCTATAGATCGATACGAATACAATTCCTAGCAGTAAGTGCCATTTATATTTTGCAAAATATTTATTAAGACTAAAGAGGTGCTTCAATGTTTGGTGTCTTTGTTACAAATGTACATTTCTTTAATGGGACAATCTAGCTATGATTTTGGTTCAGTAAATAATAAATATGATTTTAAAATTTGTTTGTTTTTAGGTTCAATGGCCAAGGCTTTTTGAAGCTCATCAAACGAAGAAAATGGCCCATGATGGTTTTTGTAATTAATAAGTTGACTAGCTTGTTTCTTGTCAAAAAAAGGAAGATCTCTAAGCTCTGCCTCAGTCATTTGATTCACTTTATATTGTTGCCAGGAATGGGCATCTATGCGTAAGTGCTTTTTCCAATCGCTGATTTTTGTAGTATCTATTTCGTATACATTATATAGTTGATTTAGATCAGCATAACCGCCTAAGATATCTCTATACTTAAGAATTCTACCAGCTATTTTATGGTCCATGTTTGGTAATTTTATTAATTGACCAAAACTGGCATGATTCAAAGAAAGCTCAAGAAAAGAGTCACTCAAGGGTTTGGTCTTTGTGTTGAATTCTGCTTTAATGCTGATATAAGGCTCTAGTCTTTTGTAAAAAGGATCCGATAATCCATACACTTTTTTAAGGTCAGCCTTAGACCTAAATCGGCCACCCGCCTCTCGATATTTTAGTAAGCGGTTGGCAACTTCTTCATAGAAACCCAGTGATAGTAAGGTACCTTTATCTGCTGAATTAGGATCAAAGGAAAACAACGATTTCTGTTTTTTATCCCCTTGTTTTTTGACAGGTAGCTGTGATCGTTCGTTTCTATTTTCTTGTACGGTTCCCTTTTCTTTATATGTAATACTCTTGTTCTTTTGAACGATTGGTTTTTCCTTTTTTTCTTCCGGTATCCCAATGTCATAGTTGCTTATGAAACGTTGGTGATCAATGTTGACATTTTCTATTTGATGCATTTTATATAATTGCAAACAACCAATCACAACAATAATACTCAGGCTAATAGCTTTTTCCCGTTGGGTAAGTTTCATTTTATTATTCACAATCGTCGATTTTTTTTATGAATGCGAACTGCCTAGTATTATATGTGTTGGGTATATAGAAAGGTGAACTTCCATCCAAAATAATCGTCCCTTTCTTTTTATCAGGTATTTGATCTTGACGGGCGTTTCGTATGAGCACAATATCTGATTCTTGAACAAGATCCCAGATGTTTTCAGGTGGTTCTTCAAAAATCCAAAGGGTAGATTGGTTCAATGGGTATTGATTAATACTTGAGGAATATGGCAGGATATGTCTCTCTTTAATGTAATGTGCCAAGTTGTTCTTATGCGTCCATTTCAGAATTTCCTCATTTGTCAGACGGTCAGGGTTTATTATGTAGCTTACCCCTTTGTCGTAAATCTCAACAAGGCTTTTATTCTTAATGTGGTAAATAGTGGTTGTTAACTCTTGGTGAGAATTGGCTATGTTAAGGTTGTGGTTTATAGATAGGCCAATAAAGCAAAAACCTCCAGCTAGCAGAAGTTTTTTATTGCTCAGGTAGTACGCAAGAATCAAAGCTAGAATACCAGCGTACCCAATGATCAAAGATGATGAATGTAAGTATAATTCATTCCATGTTGTCATAGGCAACTGGGACAAATGGTCTATACAGAAAAGCAATAATTCACTTGTTTTTTCTGAGCCTTTTAGGAGGAGCTTGGCGATCATATTGGCCATTGGAATAAAAGAAAAAAAGATAGAAAGGACGCCTAACCAAATGATAATTGTGGCTAGCGGAATGGCTAGTAATGAACTAGGAATAAAGTAAAGAGGGAATTGATTAAAATAATGAATCATTAAAAGAAAAAGGGGGACTTGAGCCGCTATGCTGACTTTTATTGAAGCAGTGAAAAAACGTAATACGGGGCTTCTTGCTTGCATTAATTCGTCGAGGATTGGCATGAAAAGTACAATACCTAAAATAGCCAAGAATGAAAATTGAAAGCTTAGATTAAACAGCATATTAGGATCCCAAACGAGGATGAAAAACCCTGTTAGTAATACGATGTAAAAAATGTCTCCATGTTTATTTAAAAGCTTTGCACACAAAAAAAAGCTGACCATGGTACAGGCTCGAATGACGCTAGGGCTGCTTCCGGTCAAAACAGCAAAGCACCAAATAAGCACTAGAGGGATTAGGGTTACTGACCATTTCTTTATGCGAAATGGTAAGGGCAAAAGCCCTAGGAAAAAGATGAGCAAGGCAAGAACAATACCTACATGCAATCCTGAAACAGCTAAGACATGAATGGCACCTGTGTCTCTAAATTGATCTTTTATAAGTGGATCCAGCGAACTCTTGTCACCCAGAATCATAGCTTTTACTAGTCCAAATGCGTCCTTTTTTGTGATGTTATGTTTCAGAAAATCCGTACATCGTTTTTTATAAATCTCCACTCTTTTTTGTGTCGATTTAATCGGTGCACTGATTAAACTCCATTGATCTTCTTTAAGGAATATTTGAAAATAGATGGCTTGTCCCATTGCAAAATCTTTATAATTAAATTGGTAGGGATTAGCGGGCGATCTTATGCTCGATAGAGGCACAGAGCAACGTATAGTATCTCCCTTTTGTAACTCTGCAAAACATGAGTCGGCTGTAAAGACATTAGCCTTAAGTAGTACTTCTGCGGTTAAAGAGTGTAGCTGGAGCGAAGCCGTAAAACCGGAACGTGTCTTTTTTACTGATTTGTCTATAGTTGCAAGTAATGGGACTTTTTCTTGGGTTTCAAAGGAGAGGATTTCCTTTATGAGCCTTTTATGAAGTGTAAAAGAATGTCCCCCAATCAAGATAAAAAGCAGGGCTGCGACCCCAATAAAAATAGATCTGGCTGACCATAATGAAATACAGATTCCTATGGTAAAGAGGGTATAAATGCTAAACCCTGTAAAGTGATGAATTGGTAAAGGGAAAAGATTGTACTTGGCTAGTACTATACCTAAGGCATAACAAGCTAGCAGCACACAAAAAGTAGATTTGCGCATGATGTTGTTCTAAATGATTGATTTAAATATATAAAATATTGTTACCAATCGGAAAATAGCGCGTCCATATAATATACTGATAATCCTTTCAGACTATAACTTTAGTCACTTTTTGGCTATATTAAAGGAATTCTATATCTCAATTTCAAAACAAAACCAAATAAAAATTCTATGAGAGTACTAATTTTTATTCTTTGGATTCTCTTGGGGATTTTCTATTGGTATTGCCAGAATCAATGTTGTAATGCGGGTACTGACAGTGTTAAGGATGCTGTAACCCAAACGGCTGCACCAGCGACCAGTGATGGCGCAACAAAAGTTATCGGTGACAGGCCACTTACGTATAATTGGTCGGATGGCACACCAATTCTCGGTTCTAGATTTAATGCGTACCGAGATTCAATAGTCTCCAATGTCAAAGAAAATCAAATCCTAGAAATCACAGGCCTGTATAGTCGGGATGAAGAAAACCCAACTGACTTTGAAAACTTAGGTTTAGCAAGAGCAGATATGGCTCGGCAAAAAATGAATGTAAATCCAGATGAGGTGCGTCTAAATTCTCGTCTAGTTGCCTCTTCACAATTAGATCGTGACAATGCGTTTGAGTCCGTTCGGTTTAAGGCATTAGTAGATAGTAAGAATGTTAAAGAAGAAACTGTAGTAGATGAGAATAATAACGTTCAAACACGTACAACTATCTATTTCCCATTTAACTCTACAAATAAACTTAATGATTCTGAGGTGGAGTCGTACTTAGATCAGGTAGCTAAACGAGTTGTGGCTTCTGGCGAAAAGGTGAGCCTTGTGGGTCACACAGATAATGTAGGAGGCGATGGCCCTAACATGAGGCTAGGTACAGCACGAGCCAATGTGATTAAAAATTACCTAGTCAGAAAGGGTGTAAACCCTAGCAAAGTACTCGTAAGCTCAAAAGGTGAATCTAAACCGATCGCTAGCAACGACACAGATTCAGGTAGAGCCAAGAATCGTAGAACTGAACTCCAAATCATTAAATAACACTAAAAACTAATAGACAAATGATACATTTATCAATATTCACAGACTTCTGTAACTGGTGGTGGTTAGCCTGGTTGTTGCCTTTCCTTTTAGGTTTGCTACTAGGTTGGTTGATTTGGGGAAGATGGCAAAGAAAGTATAATGAGCTTATGGATGAGCACAACTCATTAAAAGCTAAATTGAGGAAGACAGAAGAGGACCTAGAAGCCTGCTTAAGCAAAAGAGCTTCATTAGAAAGTGAGATAGGAATGCTTAACAATCGTATACGTGAAAAAGATGCACAAATATTGCAACTAAATGCTGACTTAGAAAGTGCAGCTAAAGTGGAAGCACCAGCGGTTACACCGCCGCCTCCGCCACCAGCTCCAGACCCTACACCAGCAGTTGCAGCTATAGCGGCTACACCAGACCCAGCTCCAGCACCGACTGCCAAATCAGGCAAATTTGCTAAACTGAAAGAAGATAATCTTCAAATAATTGAAGGTATAGGTCCAAAAATGGAGTCTGTGCTTCATGAGAATGGCATTTCATCATGGGCTGTTTTGGCAGGGAAATCCCATTCAGATCTGAAAGGTATACTGGACAAGTATGGTGATAAGTATAGAATCATAGATCCTGCAGAATGGCCAGCGCAAGCTGCTTTAGCTAATAAAGCGGATTGGGATGGATTGATTGCTTACCAAAAGCAAGATGGTTCAGACTCTAAAGCAGAAAAGGTTATGGTCAAGCTAGGTATTTTAAAAGCTTGGAAAGAAAATGATCTTAAAGCTGTGGAAGGCATTGGTCCTAAAATCGAAGGATTATTGAATAATGCAGGTATAACTACTTGGAGAGGACTGGCTGGAACAAGCGTATCTCGACTAAAAGAAATTTTAGCTGCTGCCGGCGATAGATATCAATTAGCGGATCCAACCACGTGGCCAAAGCAAGCTGAATTAGCGGCTGATGGCAAATTCGATGAATTAGAAGAATATCAAGATTTCTTGCAAGGAGGTAAGAATCCGGGTTAATCTTCAATTTTCTATAAATAATGAAGGTCAGAATCGAACAGATTCTGACCTTTTTTGTTTATCCAAATGTGAGTGATAAAATTACAAATTCGATAGTCCTTGGTGGTGGATGCTTTTGGTGCCTTGAGGCTGTCTTTGAGACCTTAAAAGGGGTGAGTGCCGTTACATCGGGGTATACTGGTGGCACGATCAAAAACCCGACATACCGGGAAGTGTGTAGCGGACTGACCGGTCATAATGAAGTAGTACGAATAGAATTCGACCCAGATACTATTCCTTTATCCTCCATTCTTGATTTGTTTTTTGTCTTTCATGATCCTACTACTTTGAATAGGCAAGGGAATGACGTGGGCACCCAGTACCGTTCTGGCATTTACTTTGCCAACGCAAGTCAAGAAGAAGAAAGTAAAGCGGCATTTGAACGAGCAAAAACATTGTGGCGAAATCCAATCGTTACTGAGATCTTGCCTTTAGAAATATTTTACCCTGCAGAAGATTATCATCAATCGTATTATGTAAACAATAGTGAACAAGGGTACTGTAGAATCGTTATTAATCCAAAGGTGACCAAGTTACGCCAGCAATATGCGCATCTTTTAAAGTAATGAGTATGAAATCGAAAGAGCATTATAATCATCTTGACCACAAAGAGGCTTTTGTTCTATTACATAAAGGCACAGAACCGCCTTTCTCCGGAGAGTATAATAATCATAAAGCCAAAGGAAAGTATGTATGCCGCCAATGCGAAAATGTGCTTTATACTTCTGATGATAAATTTGAATCAGGCTGTGGTTGGCCTTCCTTTGATGATCAGGTGGATGCCAATGTAACTCGAGTGCCAGATGCAGATGGACGGCGAGTAGAAATCATTTGTTCTAATTGTGATGGACACTTAGGTCATGTATTTGAAGGCGAACGATTTACGGAAAAGAATACCCGTCATTGCGTAAATTCCTTATCTATCAAGTTTGTGAAAGAGTAGGTGGTTTTAGTGTATCATCAAAAACACTCTCCCAGCCGGAATGCATGTCATAAATAGTTTGATTAGTCCAACTCATGGCATTGATCCTGCCAGACTCACCGTTTTCCCAAGTTTGAGCTGTTCCAATTTTTAATTTTATATCTGTTCGCCATTTAGAGCATTGTCTGAAGAACTGTGAAATCATTCCTCGATCTTTCCAGATATCCCTTGCATGTCTATATTCCATGGTAATAGGCACTATAGGAAAATTATTATTTGCAGCTTCATTAAACGTACCATGCTTATAAGGCATGACATATTTTTGGTCATTAGTGGTACCTTCTGGATATACTAGTATATTTCGTCCTTTTTTTAAGTTATCGACTAGCGCTTGCCGAGTAGCTTTCCTCGAATCACTATTCTCTCTTTTCACATAGATAATACCTGTAATGGAAGCCCCTTTATTTATGACAGGCATATTGGCTACTTCAGCCTTAGCCACTACAAATGCATTTAGATACTTTGATAATAGCACTGGATCTGAGAAAGAGCGATGATTACAGACATATAAAGCGGGTGTACTAGCCGGTTGGCCTTCAATCTCATATTTCATATTTAGAATTACAAGACAGATTTTACAGAATGTCCGCCTTAGCCAGAATGCCCGTTCATCTGTGTTCTTGATGAATACGGTAGTCAGTAAATAGGCGAGCACCATAAACGTCATTATGATTATGATAAGAATAGCTCGAAAAATGGCCAATAGATAACCCAAATGAATATAATTTATGGCAAATGTAGCTTGAACTGAGGTATGTACAAAAAAAAAGCCGCTCTGGCGAGTGGCATTTTTTCTTCTCATTTATAGGTGTATTTCGCGATTGGCTCTCAAGAAATACACCCTTTTGACGGAGGTCACAGTCACAGGTCACATTTTTTTCAATTTTTTTTCAATTTTTTTCTGGTTTCATCTGCGGAAAGAACAACACATCCTGAATGGATGCTGAATTCGTCATGATCATAGCCAATCTATCCATTCCGATACCTAGTCCTGCCGTTGGTGGCATACCATATTCTAGTGCTCGTAAAAAGTCTTCATCAAGCACCATCGCTTCATCATCACCCCGTTTTCCTAATTCTAATTGTTCTTCGAATCGGGCTCTTTGGTCAATCGGGTCATTTAATTCCGAAAAAGCATTGCAGATTTCCTTACCATTACAAATAGCTTCGAAACGCTCTACTAAACCTTCTTTGCTCCTATGTTTTTTAGCTAATGGTGACATTTCTACTGGATAATCGGTAATGAATGTAGGTTGGATTAGCTGAGCTTCACATTTTTCTCCAAAGATCTCATCTATTAACTTTCCTTTGCCCATGCTATTATCCACAGGAACGTGCAGCTCCTTAGCTGTTTTTCTTAAGGCTTCTTCATCCATTTCACTAATGTCAATACCTGTAAAGTGCTCAATGGCTTCGAACATAGTGAAACGCTTCCAAGGGCGTTTGAAATTAATCTCATTGTCACCTACAGTAACAAGGGTGGTACCATGTAAATCCATAGCCACTTTTTCAACCATTTCTTCTACTGTATTCATCATCCACTCATAGTCTTTGTAAGCTACATATAATTCAATTTGAGTAAACTCAGGATTGTGAAAACGGCTCATGCCTTCATTCCTAAAATCTTTAGAAAATTCATAAACTCCTTCATATCCGCCCACAATTAAGCGCTTGAGATATAGTTCATTGGCGATCCTCATATAAAGGGTCATGTCCAAGGTATTATGGTGTGTCTTAAAAGGTCTTGCAGCCGCACCACCATATAAAGGCTGTAAAATTGGGGTCTCTACTTCGAGGTACCCTTTCTCATTTAGATACTCTCTCATTGAGCTGTATATCTGTGTCCGTTGTCTGAACACTTCTCTGACCTCTGGATTTACTACCAGGTCTACATATCGTTGGCGATATCTTAATTCAGGATCAGTAACGGCATCATGAACATTCCCTTCGGCGTCTGTTTTGACGACTGGAAGGGGTCTAAGTGATTTGCTAAGTACGGTTAGCTCTTTTACATGAATAGTCATTTCTCCCATTTGTGTAAAGAAGGCATATCCTTTAATACCTATAAAATCGCCAAGATCCACTAACTTTTTGAATACTGTATTATAGAGCGTTTTATCATCTTCAGGGCATATCTCATCTCTATTTACATAAATCTGCATTCGACCGGAAGCATCCATAATTTCTGCAAAGGAAGCTTTACCCATAATCCTTCGGCTCATCAATCTTCCGGCTAGGCATACTTCTTGATAATCTGTTGAACCTTCTTTGAAATTTTCTCTTATTTCATTGACAGTAACATTGACAGGGTAGGTTTCACTAGGAAATGGATTTACCCCGGCATCGATCATCTTTTGAAGATTATCACGTCTGATTTGTTCTTGTTCGCTTAGTTGACGACTCATAAAATATAATTAAGATGCAAAAATGAGAAATTCTCTTTTCTGCGATGTCTTTTAAAGAGCATTATTTTTGAAAGTCCATGAAAGTAGCCTACTCACCGATATATAAATACGATTTGCCAGAGGGCCATCGATTTCCTATGATCAAGTATGAGTTGATACCTGAACAGCTGATTTATGAAGGCACATTGAGCAAGGATCAATTTTTTCACCCAGATCGTTTATCTGATGACGAGATCCTGTTAACACATAGTGAGGCGTACTTGCATAAACTTATGACCGATACACTGAGCTATAAAGAAGCACGGGCTATTGGTTTTCCTATCCGAGCCGAACTGATCGAAAGGGGTAGGCACATAAGTATGGGAACTTACCAATGTGCTTTATATGCATTAGAAAATAACATTGGACTAAATATAGCCGGCGGCACCCATCACAGTTTTAAAGATCGAGGAGAAGGATTCTGCATTTTGAATGATTTTGCAATTGCTTCGAATCTATTACTTCACAGAAAGCAAGTAGATAAAATTTTAATTGTGGATCTGGATGTGCATCAAGGAAACGGGACGGCCTCCATTTTTCGAAATGAAGACAGAGTGTTTACTTTTTCGATGCATGGCGCCAAAAATTATCCTGTTAGAAAAGAGGCCTCGGATTTAGATATTGGCCTGCCAGACGGCACTAGGGACGACGCTTATTTGCAGACACTGTTTGAAACTTTGCCCGGCCTGCTAGATAGAGAAGAGCCTGATATTGTTTTTTATCTATCGGGTGTCGATGTTTTGGCCAGTGATAAATTAGGGCGACTAGCGTTGACAAAAGAGGGTTGTCGCACACGAGATGCGTTTGTGTTCCAAGAGTGTGAAAAACGAAAAATTCCTGTAACTGTAAGCATGGGCGGAGGCTATTCAGTACACATCAAAGATATTGTAGAGGCACATGCGAATACGTACCGAATGGCGGCAGAGATATTTTACTGACCACTAGTTTCCGACTTCTTTTTGTATCGCCATAATCCAGCTGGGTCGGCAATTTGAAAAAGTACAACATCTTCTTTTTCGCCTATTAATAGGACCAATGGTGAATTGCTGATGTATAACTCATTCTCCATTAAGTCAGACTCCAAGGCTGTATAGGCAATCACTGTTTCAAGAGGTTCCAAGGCTTGCATTTCATCATGCAAGCGGGATGCTTTGGTGTTTCTATTGTCTACATTATAATTAAAGTCCTCTGGAAAAGAGTACATCTTCACCCCATGTAAGGCGGTAATATCATGGCGGTATCGTGTACAATTGTTTCCACAAGATTCGGTATAGCTTACAATACTAATATCGGCCATTGGGTCATCGGGGTCTACTGATTCATTGTGCTTTAGATTAAAACCACCTGTGAAAGAAAATGGCCAGCTGATATATTGCATATCTTCTACCACCAAAAAACCTTCTGTATCGCTGACGATAGTACCGTTATCGTCCGTAAGTTCAAATTCCAAAAGAACGCCTTCGTCTAGATCTTCTTCTAAGGTTTCATATATATATTCTAACTCATGAACGGGGTCTAGACTATTAAACTGTAGGATCGTATTATTTTCCTTTAGAATGCGTAAGGATTGGAGTCCAATGCGATCTTTAGATTTCATTATAATTTCTAGCCGGACGGGATCTCCCAAACAGACCCCTTCGCTTACCGACTGTAATAGCCGTACCTCTATTGAGGTGTCCTCAGGGACCTCTAGCACAGGACCAGGATCCTCGCAAGCATAGCTTATAATTAGGGTAATAAATAAGACTACCCACGTAATCTTTTGCATATATAATGATACTGAAAACTAAGGCAAGATTGGATAAGATGATAGGTATAATCCCACTGTATCGCGTAAGAGACAATCGAGAACGATGAACATTCTTCATTTGCCGATTATTTACTATTGACATTTTTATATATCTAACTACCTTACATCGCATGAATGATACTTCTCAAAGCTGGGTTGCTGTATTATTGCCATTGGCGGTAGGAGAGGTGTATAGCTATTCAGTTCCAGAAGCCTTTCGTTCCGCCATCCAGTTTGGGATTCGAGTAGAAGTGTCATTAAACAGGAAGCGCTATGCTGGGATAATCATCGATACGGAGGTGGCGCCACAGTCGGAGATAAAAGTAAAACCGATCCTTGCCGTTTTGGATACCGCAGCTGTAATCACACACCATCAATTGCACTTTTGGCAATGGATATCCCGATATTATTGCTGCACATTGGGAGAAGTAATGAATGTAGCACTACCGTCTGGACTAAAATTGAGTAGTGAAACCAGTCTTCATCCGGGCTCTCGATTAGAGGAAATGTTGTATGAGTTGGAGGGCGATGAAGCCATGGTTGCTGAGGCCTTATTGAATAATGAATCTTTAGAAGTAACGAGTCTACAAAAGATTTTGGGCAAAAAAACGGTCTATCCAGTTATAAAGTCATTAATGGAAAAGGAAGCGCTTTATCCAGAAGAGCGCTTGAAGGAAAAGTACAAAGCAAAAGTAGAGGACTACGTTCGCATTTCGCCTGCATGGCTTGAAGGTGATCCTGACTTAGAATTAGCATTGGAGCAAACCAAAAGAAGTGTCAAGCAACAACATTTGCTATTGGGATATGTCGAACGTTTTCCAGAATTTGACTGGGCTAATAAGCTTGATCTGTTTAAAAATATAGGGTCTGATCAAAGTAGTTGTAAGGCTTTAGAAAAGAAAGGAATTTTTGAGATTGAGAAGAAAGCAGTGAGTCGCATTATTAATTACAAAGGAGAAATTCGTGGGTTACCGGTGATGTCAGCGGGTCAGGAGGAAGCTTGTCAACATATTCGACAGATTTTTGATGAAGGTAAACCATCTGTATTGTTTGGTGTCACAGGAAGTGGAAAGACGCGAATATATATGGAGTTTATGCAAGAGTGCTTGGCGCAAGGCCGGCAGGTCCTTTTTTTAATTCCAGAAATCGCATTGACCACCCAATTAGTCCAACGTCTCCAAGCTGTATTTGGTGATGATGTTGGCGTATATCATTCCAGGCTGAATAGTGCTCGTCGAGTGGAATTGTATGCTAGCGCTTTGAAAGGGAAGTCCATATTTGTGGGTGCACGATCGAGTATTTTTCTGCCTTTTCAGGATCTGGGATTGGTAATAGTTGATGAGGAGCATGATCCATCTTATAAGCAATCGGAGCCTAATCCTAGATACCAAGGTAGAGATGCAGCCTTGGTCCTTGCTAAAGGGTACAAGGCAAATGTGATATTGGGCAGTGCGACGCCAAGCATTGAGTCCTTCCAAAATGCAAATGAAAAAAAGTATGGCATGGTGGTGCTGCACGAGCGATTTGGAGAAGCGAGTTTGCCTAAGATAGAAGTGGTGGATCTGAGAGAGAAATATAAGAAGGGTTTGATGAAAGAGATGTTCTCGGATACATTGTTAGCAGCCATTCGGACCTCATTCGAGAAAGGGGAGCAAGTGTTGTTGTTTCAAAATAGACGAGGCTACTCACCGACCTTGCAATGTACTCTTTGTAATTGGCATTCTGATTGTCCTAATTGTGATGTAACCTTGACTACCCACAAGTATTTTGATCAGGTCCAATGTCACTACTGTGGGTTTCACGCTCCTAAACCTAAACAATGTCCACAATGTGGAAATACACACTTGGTTGAATTAGGTTTTGGCACAGAGAAGATAGCAGAAGCATTACGGAATCTGTTTCCAGAGAAACACATCCAACGATTAGATTATGATACGGCTCGAACCAAGCGGCAGTATGAGGATATCCTTTCGGATTTTGAACGCGGCAACACTGATGTATTGGTAGGCACACAAATGATCACTAAAGGATTGGATTTTGAAAATATAGGATTGGTGGGGATACTATTGGCTGATAAAATCATGTATTATCCTGATTTCAGGGCCAATGAACGGGCCTTCCAGCTATTTACGCAAGTGGCTGGTAGGGCAGGACGTCGGAAGAAACGCGGTAAAGTACTTATCCAAACCTTTAATCCTAGCCATCCAGTCATTGAAGAAACCTTGGGATTGAAATACGATAGATTCTATGCTAGGGAGACCAAGGAAAGAGAACACTTTTTATATCCGCCCTTCTTTCGATTGATTAGAGTCACATTAAAACATAAGGATGTGAAGAAGTTAGAAGCGGTAGCCTTAGAATTTGTCAAGCGCTTAAAAGGACAATTAGGTAATCGAGTTATGGGTCCTGCTACGCCCGGAATAGCCAGGATAAGAGGAAAGTATATTCAACAAATTATGATCAAGTCTGAGAAGGACCGTACTGTCGTAGCCAAGATCAAAGCCTGGGTCCTTCATACAAAAGTAGAGATGCGGAAATTGCCTGGATTATCAGGGATTCAGGTGATCGTGGATGTGGATCCGTAAATCAAAAAGTCATTACATCTTCATTGTTAAATAATGAAATAAGCCCTGCGAAAAATAATAAGGCACAATGAGAATGTATAGCTTGCATGTTCAAAGAACAGTATAATGAAGATCGTCGGTAAAATTGTAATGGTATGCCTTTGTATTCAGTTACTTTCATGCACTTCCGAAAACCCCTGTGATGGCATTATTTGTAACAATGGCGGCACATGTGTGGACGGCACTTGTGCATGTTTGGATGGATTTTCCGGGCCTAATTGTGATTCGGAAGACCTATGTATAACTGAAAGTATAGAATGCTTTAATGGAGGCGTTTGTGAAAATGGAGCCTGCCAATGTCCTACTGGTTTTACGGGTGAAAATTGTGAAGAAATTGATGTAAATCAACTTCAATTTCTTTTGGATGAAGGAATACGCAGCCCACTAGACTTAGTGGCAGAAGGGGTAGCCATAGATGAGCTTTATGGATTGCGTTTTGCTGGAGGTCTTATTTTTTATATTGATGTTGATGACCAGTTAGTGGATGCGGATGGCATGGTCGTATCGATGTCAGACGTATCTAATGATGCAGAAATTGAATGCCAATCGGAGGATGTAACGGCTATTGAAAATGCTAGTTACTCTAATACAAATCCAGGTGTTTTTCAATCCAGTGGGGTATTAGGTCAAGGAGAAAATAATACATCCGCTATATTAGATGCCTGTGGTATTTTGGAAGAAGGGGCTGCTACACGTTGTCGCAACGTAGGCGAAGGTTGGTTTTTGCCATCTATGGAAGAAATCTATTTAATAGATATCCGCCTGCCGAACGAATTAGCATTGTTCAGTGATTTCGATTACTATTGGACGTCTACCGAATCATCAGCAGGCTTTTTCTGGGCATTAAATACGGGTAATCGTTTCGATGCTTTGGGTGCTACTTCTTCATTTGTACATGTGCGAGCTGTAAAGGCTTTTTAAGGTACTCATTACGCGAATTATGAGAGATATTATTAGCTATGTTAGCATCCTTTTGTTTTCCATTTTTTTGGGTGCTCAAATAACGGAAGGTGTGCTTATGGTGCCTCATTGGAAATCCATGAATGCGGCTGATTTTTATTCGTATTATGGCAAATTTGGACCGGCCATCGGACGCTATTTTACAGTGCTTACAATAACCGCTGCTTTACTGCCTCTTTTTGTAATGATGTATAGTTGGAATCGAAATCGAGTGTCTTTTAGATTTGCCGCCCTTTCATTTTTCTTTGCCTTATTATTCATTGCTGCTTTTTATGTGTATTTCAAAGGGGCCAATGAAGCATTCTTGAATGCGGCGTATTCATCCCAGCCTTTAGCTGAAGAATTAGCTAGATGGAGCTATTGGCACTGGGGCAGAGTAGGTATAGAGTGTTTATCCTTAGCATGCTTAGTCTTAGCCATTAGACGACTGTAACCGTTTTCCTAATGAGACAGTCTATCCCTTATTTCGTATTTTTAGAAAAATCCAGCTAATGAAAGTATCCAAGATATACCTTTTGTTATTCTGCTTATCAGTATCGTTCTGTATGGTTCGTTGTGTTGACACTGATGTACTTGAAGATAATGAGAGTCAAGAACAATTGGATGATGAAAATGATATCGATCATGAGCTCGATCACAACCATCATGACGATATTGACGATGATCATAACCATGAGGATGACATTGATGATGATCATGATCATGAGGAGGAAGATGAAGATAGCCCCAATTTTGATTGCTTTGACTTCGTCTATCCATTACGTGTAGAAATGCCAGATGGAACCATCCTTTCTGCAGATGGAGAATCAGCATTGTTTGAACAGATAGAACAATGGTATACAGACCATCCAGATACTGTAGCTGATTGGACGTATGTGTGGCCCATCCAAGTGGCTAAAGAGAATGTTGATGCTCTTATTACGGTTCATTCTTGGGAAGAATTACATTCTCTTTGTGATTAACTATAGCAATAACCAGCTACAACCAAAAGCGATATAATTAGATCTACGTGTAATACCTGTTCCAAAAGAGAAGTCAAATTGCACATTTTCTTTAAGCAAATAGGTAGCTCCTCCATCCGCAAACATTTGATGGGTTTGTAAATTACTAAGTTCTCCAAACGGCTCTATGTATACGCCAATTTTCTCATTGAGACTATATCCTAAAGCGACAGAATACGTCACATCTCCATTGCCAACTTGCTGATAATTATAGCCGAGATTATAGCCGATGCCTAATCGATCATGTAAAGTATGTGAAATGGCTAATTTGTTGATGGTCCCTATACCATCTCCCCGAAAGCCTTGGCTCCCCGTGGGTAGAACCAGATGAGAAAGAATCGCCATTTCAATATTCCTTTCTTCCGCGCGCAATAATTGAATCTTTGTGCCTATCTGCAAGTCAGAAATCCCTGAAAAATCTGCATTAATAGATGGGTTAGATATTCGTTCGAGTTGACTCACCACTCGTAGCTCAAAAGCATGATGTAAGCCAATACGAAGCAAGTTAGTAGGTAACAGAAAAGTAGCTTTATTAAGATCGAAGTTATCATCGTAATTGGCCTGAACCCCTGATTCTATTTGGAAAGCCCCTTTTGG
>JAHDDO010000046.1 GCA_020629315.1 Saprospiraceae bacterium
AGCAACGCGCCGGGCCGAATGATAATGAGTCGTGGAACGTAACGACCCAGATGTACATCTGGGTCTCGCCCAAATGAAGCTCGTTAAAAACAGCTACATATCTTATTTAATCAAGGTAATATCACCGGCTAAGGTCTCAACAAATCCATCTAAGAACTCTACCTGCGCGACCCAAGCATATACGCCATTCATAAGTTCTTTGCCCTGAAATGTGCCATCCCAGCCTTGAGTGAAATCACGATGATCGATCATGGCCCCTTCATATACTTCATTACCCCAACGATCATAAATGTGCATCGAAAGGATATGCTTTATTTGCTGACCACCACTAACTAAAAAGAATCCATTGTCATCCCCTAAGGTTGGAGAGAAGATATTGGGTTTATAAACCGTTCGGTCTTTTTCAACAAAAATATTGAAACTGGCACTTCGTTCGCAACCATCCGTAGAGGTAATACTTACATTGTATGCATTATTAAATAGTGGAAAGGCATACGGATCAAAACAATCGTAGCAATCTAAAAATTCTTCTGTTGTCCATTCTGTTTTAGAAATACTAATTTCATTTATACCCGGAGCTACATTGATGCTATCACCCAAGGTAACCGTTATATCCTCTACTGTGATAACGGGAATGTCGGCACCATCTAACTCAATGTCCGAATCATCCTCACAATCATTTATATCCTTAATTACTATCGTATGGGTTCCTTCTGGTAAATTCGAAAACTCAGTAGTACTAGAAAATGGGCCACCATTCAAACTATAGCTGTAACCCGGCACACCGCCTGTTGTGTTAAAGATTGATACTGCACCTGTTTCCAAACCATCACAATTAGGATCTGTCAAAATAAATTCCCCTTCGATATCTGCAGGTTGGTCCAAGAAAAAACTGTCTACAAATTCACACCCGTGATCATCCGTCACCGTAACCACATGCCAAGCTGAGGGGAGATTGTCTGCAAAAGCAGACTGCGAATCGCTTATATTCCAAGCGTAACTATAGCCAGGGGTGCCTCCAGTAGATGTTAACGAGATCGAACCGTCAGGAATGGAATTACAAGAAATATTAAATCCATTATAATCACTTACACTAGCTTCATTCGTTACCGGATCAGGCTCCTCAATTTCCGTATTTATAATGGTAAAATTGCCAAAAGTATCGTTGACGGTAATGATGTAAGAGCCAGCTGGGAGATCATTGATCGTAACATCTTCATTGGCATTAGCTATCGTTCCAGATCCATTTACATCTGGATCCAATACCTTGACATACTCATATTCAAAAGGTGGTGTCCCATCTTCAATTCTAAAGCTAAATGATCCCACGGCGCCATCATCAAAACATAAAAGATCTACTGGATCAGCGGAGCCCACCATATTACAAATCACTAAAAATAGATTAACATGTACTATACTGTCACATCCTTTTTCGGTCAGTAAAAAATGATCATACACGCCTGTCTCGAAATGCTCTAGGTCATTCAAGAATAAGGTATCGCCTTCACAAATATTATAGAAGTCATCCCCTTCGAAGATGGCACCAAATTCTAACACTAAATCCAATAAAGAGTCACATCCTTCAGCGGCCGGAACCAAAATATCTTCATAGGTACCAGGCACCCAATATTCTACGCCTTTAAATGTGATGGTGTCGCCTTCACAAATAACAAAATTTCGCGTCTCTTCAATCTGAGGCATAACATCGATGAGTGTGCAATAGGGTGCTGGGTCATCACAAGCATTCGATTCATCGATACAGATTTCATATTGACCAGCCTCTTCAATAGTAAGATCTAGGCTTTCACCCAATCCATTAAGTACGCCATCTACCGTCCATCTACGACTGGATGCACCTACTTGTGGATCAAAGGATAAAGAAAAAGGCTGATTGGCACAGATCAATTCAGGCACTACAATTGGATTTGTTTCTTGCAGTTGGTCGACAAAGGTGGATCCTTCCGTAACGGTAACCAAGTAATCACACTCATCACCGTCATTTCCATCCATAATTATGTAATAATGTTGACCCACTACTAAGGGATCGTACTCCGGCCCTACATTGCTAAAGAAACCAGGATTCCCGACAGTAATTGGATTTTCACAATTAGTGGCCCGTTCAAAATTCATACAGTCATCCGTGCGGAAAATACCCACTTGTAGTCCCAAATTCGTGGTACAATTAGAAACCTCCATGGTCAATTCTAAGGTTTCAGTTCCTGCGATAAAAGCAATCCATGTGACTTTTTGATCACCAAATGAACAAAATTCATCCGGTGCCCATGTAGAAGAAGGACCATCATTTCTACCTAAAAACCCATCAATATCACAAATGACACAAGCTTCTTCGCACCATGGGGCCATCATCCCTTCCGGACCACAAGGGTCTGGCAATTGAGCAAAACTCTGGATAGCGATTAAGGTGCATATAATGGATGGTAGTATTCTCTTCGTCATGTTTCCTTAGTTTACTAATGTGATGTTACCTGCAAAAACTTCTATATGATCATCTAGAAAATGGACCTCTGCTCGCCAAGTGAAAACACCTGGATTCAATGGGTGACCATTAAAGCTTCCATCCCAGCCTTGACTGGGTACATTTGGATCGAGTTCCTTACCTTGAAATACTCGATTTCCCCATCTATCATACACTTCAAGGCTTGCAATTGTTTTTAATTGCTTGCCACCTGTTATATGGAAATATCCATTAGCCCCATTTAGTGATGGACTAAAAATATTGGGTTCATAAATTTTTCGGTCTTTATCTACGTATATATTAATCGCATTTTCCCGGGTACATCCATCCAAAGAAGTAACGGATAATATAAACTGATCGAAGAAAAGCGGAAAAGCAAAAGGCTCTCGACAATCCAAACAGGAAAGATATTCTTCGCTCGTCCAAGTATAGCTTGCGATATTTATATCATTAATATCTGGGATAATTTGGATACTGTCTCCCAAGCATACCGTAAGATCGTCAGGAAATTGGATGTCAGGAATTTCAGCTGCTACTAGTGAGGCGGTTTGTTCTACAATACAACCATTGGCATCTTGTACACTAATCAAATGAGATCCTTCAGATAATGATTCTGTAAGTCCTGTAGCAGTAAAGGGTTCATTTTCGTAAGCACTTAGATAGTCTGCTACACCGCCTTGTATACCGACCACTTCTATACTGCCCGTATTCGGACCCTCACAGTTAGGATCGAAAATGTCAAGACTGAATTGTAAAGAATCAGGTTGTGTTATAAAAATGGTGTCATGATGCTCGCATCCATTCGCATCTGTAATTTTTACGATCTCCATACCTGCAGAAAGACCATCTACCATTGGATTATTCTCACCATTAGTAATCCAATAATGATCGTATCCAGGCGTACCTCCATTGGCTATGCTCTCGGCAGTAGCGTTTGCGCCATTGAAACAAGACACGTTATACCCGTTATAATTACTGACAAGAATCTCACTTTCTATGGGTGATGGTTCCAATATTTCAGCAGTAAGTATTGTAAAATTACCAAAGGTGTCATACACATTAATAATGTATGTACCCGAAGGTAAACCAGTCAATACCAGATCTTCATTATCTGACAAAAGCACACCTATCCCATTCACATCAGGATCTAGCACTTTTACATAATCATAGGTAAATGGAGGCGTCCCAGCATCTATCCTGAAGCTGATCTCGCCGACATCTCCGTCGCCGTGACACAGCAAATGTGTAGGCGCTATGGTCCCTTCCATATTGCAGATTACCGCAAGCAAATTTACATGTACTATACTGTCACACCCTTTCTCTGTCAATAACCAATGATCATAAACACCCGTTTCAAAATGTTCTTGCCCATTGAGAAAAAGCGTATCCCCATCACAAATATTATAGAAGTCATCCCCTTCGAAGATGGCGCCAAATTCAAGATTTAATGTAAATACTGAATCACAGCCTTCTTGGGCAGGTATTAATATATCTGAATAAATTCCTGGCTCCCAATATTCTACACCTTTATATACTATAGTATCTCCTTCACAAATCACAGAATCTTTCTGTATGGCTACTTGAGGAGAAACCTCAATGGTTGTGCATGATTGCTCGGCTTCATCACAGGCATTGGATTCCAATACACACACATTGTAGCTGCCTGCATCTTCCAATGTTAGATCACAAACTTGGCTAAGGCTAGTCAATACTCCGTCCACTGTCCACTCATATATCGTAGCACCTACTTGAGGCTCAAAAGAAAGTGAGAATGGTTGATTGGCACAAATAAGGTCCGGCACCTCTATGGGCTTAGTAGGCTCAAGAGCTTGCACATTCGTACTACCCTCTTCCACTTCAATTAAGTATTCACAAACGGAACCACCAGAACCATCCATGATTAAAAAATAATATTGCCCGACCACTAAAGGCACAGTATTTTGAAAGGTCCATGAACTGCCTGCATCAATATTCGTATTGCAGTCAGAAACCTGCATGTAATTGTCACAATCTATACCTTCATAAATACCAATTTCAAGACTACCCCCTTGCCAGCTACAATCTCCAACTGTAATCTTTAAGCGTAGGTCTTCACTGCCTGCAATAAAAGCTATCCATTGAATATTATGCTGGAAAGTAGTACAAAAATCAGGAGGCGCAACCCCATTTTCATTTTCATCATTGATACCTGAGAAACCATCAATATCACAAATGATACAAGCTTGCTCGCAGAAGGGTTGCATTTCTCCTTCTGGTCCACACGGTTCAGGTGCTTGTGCCCTATTTTCAATAGGATACAAGAATGCACATAAAGTAAAGATGAAAATGATTTTTTTCAAATTGTAGGGCTTTTGGTAATGTAATGGAAGTCAAGTAGAACCTCTACTATATAATATTACGATAAGTAGGCAAAACGCTGCAAAGCTAACCAAATAAAACCTAAATAATTGTCCTCTTGGAGGACCTAAATTGGCTGTTATTTAGACTGAATTCAGATAATTCTATTAGGATTATCTAATTACCGTAACGTCTCCGTGAAATACCCTATTCCCCCAAACAATTTTGTATACATAAACCCCAGCCACTACATCAGCATCATTAAAGTCGGCAAACCAGCCTTCTTGGGCATTATTGGATAAAAATTGGCTATTCATAAAAATACGTTCACCCCATCTATCATAAATTTCCATCAATTCGATTTCTTGAGCCCCTTTGGAGGTTTGTGGGAAGAAACTAGAATTAGGGCCCGAAGCACTAGGAGATATTACATTAGGAATGTAAATGTCAATGGTGCTTTCCAGTAAAATGATCTGTAAACTTGTGGTATCAATGCACCCATTTTGATTTATTACCGTGATTAAGTACGCTTCACTCGAAGCTACATTTTCCCAAGTAAACGTTAAACACAAGCCGCACTCTATAGGCAATTCGGGCTCCCAAATAATATCAGCAATTTCTTGTTCTTCTAGATTAGTAAGCAAAGACACTTGAATACTGCTCCCTTCTTCTAGCTCATATGTTAACTCAGGATTACTTATTTCAACAGGACCAGGAGCTATTATTTCGAAACTAGTATCTATCTCGCAACCATTGGCATCAATAATTGACAATTGATAATTTCCAGGACCTAAGTCTTCGAAAACACCATCTGTACTTACTTCACCATCCAGGTAATATTCAATGGGCTCAGTTCCCCCTATTACTTGAGCAATATCCACCAAACCATTTTCATCGCCAAAACATAATGGGTCCATCAATTCGAAAGACAAATCTGTGGGATAATTTTCGTTAACATTTACAAATACGCTGTCTACACTTACACATGAGTTTTGCGGATCTTCTATAGAAATATAATACCAACCGGCTCCTTCGACATCTATACTCAAGGTATTTTGTCCACTGAGTATACTTCCTTCATTGCTTGACCAAATGATAGTATAGTTATCTTGATTTGTCGGTCCAATGGCCTCTATACTTGCCTCATCATTTCCACAAAATAATTCAGATACGGGGCTCACTTCCAATGCTGGAAATGCCATATTTGACACCACTACTATCGTATCCGAGTTCATACAACCATTCAATGTGTCGGTACTAAATAAAATATATTGTCCCTCTTGAACAACCGTGATAACATTGCTGGTATCACCTATAATTAAACTGCCTGTTGGGTCAATCCATTCATATAAAATATGGTCTCCACTTTGGGAATTACTGCCATCTATGACAACACTTTGTACCAAACAGTTCAGCGTATCTGGCGTCTGAATGTCTATAAATGGATAATCTATCAAAGCATCAATACCGATAGTTTCTTCTTGGAAACATCCCGTGATGGTATCCAATGCTATGAGTGTAACTGAACCTGAATCTGAAACAGTAATACTCGTAGTATAGATAGTATCATTTCCAATAAGCCATTGATAGCTTATGTTCGGCTCCAATACACCATTAGAAAGCGTAATGGATTCGATTTCGCAGTCTATTACTGAGCTTGGATCAGGGATTATAGAGACCAAAGGCTCATTGCTTACATCGTCAACAAATACGGCATCCGTATCCGTACAATCTAAATCCAGATCAGTAACTATGAGTGTAAAAACTCCGGAAGAAGAGGTATTAAAATTTTCTTCGGTGGAAACCAATATACCCTCTTCGTCATACCACTCAAAGCTATAATTAGGCCCAGTGCTTGAATTACTACCGCCTAGAAAAGCAACCGTGTTATCGCAATCAATAGTTTGATTTTCTCCAGCATCAGCGTTAGCTGTACAATCACAATTAGGCGGATCGATCACGATCGTAGACATACATCCGTAAGGTTCCACCGAAGCTATTATCGTGATAGATTGTTCGATAGGAATACCTGCGATATGCTGAAATCCATCTTGGTCCAAAAAGAAAGGAAGTTCTAGGTTATTTTCAAATTCATTCCCATCAGATCCAAACTGAATCGTATATGTCTGTAAGTCATCATCACATTCAATATCAGATATCTGAATGAAAGGGTCATCGACTGATTCTACTGTAAAAAAACGGGTACTATTGCATCCCGCCTCGTTGCTGACTGTAATTTCGTATGTTCCAGCCATTGCCGAAATCTCACTAGTCGTTTCACCCGTCGACCAAATCACATTTGTAAAATCTCCGTTCACAGTGAGTGTGGCACTTTCACCCTCACAAACAAAAGGATCTCCAATAATTTCAACGCTCGGGTCAGGAGAAAGACTGACTTCATACGCAGCTTCTCCCGTACAGAAACCTGAATTATCAGTTACCGTTAGTGCATATATACCCGCCATATTTACATCCAAAAAGGACATTGAACTACCATCACTCCACGAATAATTTGCGAAACCTTCAGTAGCTTGCAAGGTGATTTGGTCACCATCACAAATAGCTAATGGGCCTGTTATTTCTACTGTTAACTCATCTGCATAGTATACGTCCACTGTCGAGCTACCGGTACAACCAAATACATCACTGACTGTCACTGAGTACTGACCTTCCATATCTACCTCGATACTACTTGTCTCATCTCCTTGATTCCATAGATAGGTCTCAAAATTCTCCCCTGCATCTAAGATCGTACTTCCTCCTTCACAAAACGTTAATGCCCCCGTAATAATAACTTGAAGGTTTTCTTCCAATGTTACTTCTACTGAGGAGGTACCCGTACATCCATTCACATCACTTACAGTTACAGTATACACTCCTGCCATATTCGTTTGCAAATCCATGGCTGCTGTGCCATCTGACCAAGCATAAGTCTCAAACATTTGAGAAACACTAAGTTGTGCAAATCCACCTTCACAAAAGCTAGTCGAACCAATAATGGTGGGTGCCGGGTTTAATTGTTCTGTTACCTGAATGAGTTGGCTTCCGGTACAACCTTGATCATCTGTTACGGTCACACTATATACGCCACCATCCGACACAATAATACTTCCATCAGTATCACCTGTATTCCAAAGGTATTCCATCCAGGACCCCGCATCTAGCTCTGTAGTTTGGCCTTCACAAATCACAGGATCACCCGTTATATCGATGCTTATACTTTCTGTAATTATAACCGTTACAGAAGAGGAACTTGAGCACCCTGTTTCATCTGTTACTGTAACCATATATTCTCCAGCTTCATTAACAATAATACTTGGAGAAGTGAGTCCATTAGACCATTCGTACATGTCATACATTTCATCCAATTGAAGGGTTGTTGATGCTCCTTGACAAATCTGAAGAGCCCCCTCAATCATGGGTGTGGGTGATGGAATTTCTGTAACAGTAACAGCACTGGTGCCAACACATCCACCAGCATCTGTGACCGTAACTGTATACATTCCTCCTCCTACTTCAATACTATTTGAGAATCCACCATTGGACCATTCATAATCATCAAATCCTGTCCCCACATCTAAGGTCGCCAATTCGCCTTCACAAATTTCTGTTGGACCCACGATTACAGGTGATAATACATTATCTTCTATTACATCTACAGAGGCTTCTTTTTCGCATCCATCATCATCTATGACGGTTACAGAATAGGTTCCAGGAAAAGATACTGTAATGCTTACCGTGGATTCCCCTGTACTCCATTCGTGATCCCCAACACCATCCGTCGATAGTTGAGTAGAACTTCCCAAACAAACAGAGAGACCACCCAAAATATTAATCTCAGGTTTAGGTATACCTACACAATCGCACACTTGACCAAAGCAATCTACAATACCCTCATCGTTAAATGTACATGGGTCCAAGTCATCGCAACTAGACATCAATGGTGGTAATACGGTGTACACGGTCGATGCCGTAATGGGTCCATTACCACACTCATCTGTAAATTCCCAAGTTCGAATAATGGATCCTCCTTCACACGGATCTACAGTACCACTATCTACAAATGGCACTAATACATTAGCATGGCAATTATCACTTGCTTCCAACTCATCTGAGACAGGCAATTCATCAAGACAAGTAACTGTAAGACTAGCTGGAGGTAAGACGACCCATTCAGGATCTTGGACATCAATTAAAGAAACGGTAATACTATGCGTTACATCAATGCCGCAGGGACTTGTATATTCCCAAGAGACTATTTTTTCATCACCACAATTTATAAGCTCGCCAGTCTCTATCGGGTTTACCATGCCTTCGTCTATACACTCGGGACTAGCTTCGTTATTAGAATATTCCAAAACTTCATACGTAGGTTCAACATCAATACCACACTGGATCGTAACATCATTAGGTAAAGCACTTATCCAAACTGGATCCATCACTTCCAAGGTAATTACCTGCGATTCGCTGGTCATATTATCGCAATCATCATAAGCTTGCCATGTCCGAATTATTTGAATATCACATGGACCATTCACCATCATTTCTTCTCCTATATATTCAATGATGACATTTATGTCTTCCGTACAATTATCTGTAGCTGTGGCTACACCCACGCTTGGTACATCATTACAACCTACCGTAATATCTGCAGGTATTGTCAATTGAGGGGCTTCAATGTCAGGAAGAATAGAAATAGACGTAGAGACCATTGATACATTCGAGCAAGCATCTTCAGCAGTCCAAGTATATACTACCGTATACCCATTACACAGGTCAATAGTAGGGTCATCCATACTTGTAGTAATGCTTACGGCACTACAATTATCCGTGGCG
Organism: Saprospiraceae bacterium; assembly: GCA_020629315.1. Taxonomy (GTDB): domain Bacteria; phylum Bacteroidota; class Bacteroidia; order Chitinophagales; family Saprospiraceae; genus JAHDDO01. The sequence goes on from JAHDDO010000046.1 coordinate 9,650, forward strand.
CTTAATGTCTCGAACGGCGGCAAACTTCCATTACAAGGAATATCCGTCAATGGTGTAGGCTCCATATCAAATACGGGAGGTTCACTATCTGGAAGGACATTGAACATAAGCATCTCAATAGCTTCATTGTTACATTCATCCATAGCTGACCAAGAATAGCTCACCGTATAGCCATTACAAATATCCTCTGTAAAGTCTTGAGACATTACGATACTGACCGCTGTACAATTATCACTCGCTACTAACATTTCTTGCTCTGGGAATGTGGCATCACAAGCTATATCAGCAATCATGATTGGACTTGTTTCAAAAATAGGTGCTTCGGTGTCAGGAAGGACATTGAACACAATCATCTCTGTACTAACATTATCACAATCGTCAGTTGCGGTCCAAGCATAGGTAACTGGATAACCATTACAAATATCTTCAGTGAAAATCTGTTCAGTTGTAATGTCCACCATAGAACAATTATCGCTGGCAGAAAGCTGTTCTTGATTGGGCAAAGTGGAACCACATACTTGATCGGGTATAGCAACAGGCATATCATCAAAAGTAGGTGGTTCACTATCACCTAAGACTTCAAAACTTATATTCGCTAGATCCATATTACCACAACCATCTTCGATTAGCCATTCGTAGGTAACGGTGTAGCCATTGCATAGGTCCTCAGTAAAACTCGCACTTGGGCTTACTGTTGCTTGCCCACAATTATCTGTACCTGTAAGGGTTTCTTGTACGGGTAAGTTCTCATCACACATTAGGTCAGTCAGCATTGTAGGCAATGCATCGAATAGGGGCAATTCAGTATCGACAACCGTAATAGTTTGTGTAAGTGTAGTTAATACATTACCACAATCATCTGTCGCATCCCACGTTCTGATCAGTACGTCACCGCAATTATCTGGCGGATTATTACCTGATTCCACAGGGACTACCGGACCGCCCGATAATTGACATGGGCTAGGTGTTCCATTGTCAAAAAGCATATCATTAGCAGGCGGCACTGGATCACCACAATTGATATCTATAGATAACTCAGGTAACGGAAGTACCCAATCAGCGACCATCAGTGGGGGTATATCAATTGACAAGGTTTGGCTGTTGATGTTTCCACAATCATCAGTAATGCTATATTCTATCATAATAGTACCTCCATCACAAACAGTAGGCATCATAGATGTAACATCTACGCCAGTGATAGTGCCATCAGCTAAACAATTATCTGTAAATGTGGCATCCTCAATCACAAAGTTATCTAACCAATCTTGATAACAAGTTGGCGTAGGTGTAGCGGGCAGACTAATGATGGGTGCTTCGTTATCTTCAGCACTAATAATCACTTCTTCAGCGTCACAGCAATTAGTATCAAAATCACATTGAAGGCTGGCATATACATCACCTATCATAGGAACACTAGCTGAGCCGGAAGTCAAATAATTATAGGAAACAAAGGTGAAGCTACCACACTCCATAGGAACAAAACTAAAATCACCACTTACTGGACCCGTTTCTATTATGGTTCCGTCAGGACCCACTATTATATATACTTCTGTATAGTCTGGGTCATTATTAAATCCGCTGATACTAACGGAAATCATATCACCTGGACAAACTGGATTTGGCGTTGCACTTATGACGCCTGCCTCTGCATCGCAGCAGTCCTCAATATCTATCATGTATTCACCCATGATATCATTGCCACAATCTATGCTAACGGTAACTTGATAGGAGGCATCTTCAGTGGGGCACACTTCAATACTTTGAGTGGTCTCCATAGTACTCCATAGATAGCCGTCACAGCCAGCACCTGCATCCAATGTAAAACAAGTACCTGGGCAATCTGGTCCTAATGTTTCTTCTGGGATTTGGACACCAGCGGCCGTTATCATCACTGGAAAATTAAGCTCGTAGTTACAAAAGTCGGAATCTACCCAACCGCCAGACTCCCCATCTTCTGTTATAAAAAAGCTTACCGTCTCACTAAAGTCTCCTGCTTCATCCGGGCAAAATGTCAATTCGAATTCGAAGGAAGGACAATCCGTTTCACAATCGACACCCCAATTATCTCCAGGATCTCCATCTGCTTCGGTTATACCAAAGATGGGTATACCTAAACAATCGTCAAAAAACCAATCATAACTAGAATCATCATCACCGGTATCATCAAAGAAATATCCATCAGTGTATGTATTGCCAGAACAAATACCCGTGACTGAATTATAAAAATCCCAGCCGCCTCCAGGTGGAACGCCAGCAGCCGAAGACCATCCTGTGGTCGAACTAAAAGAGACACCATGAATCCAAGAAATCGAGGTACCTTGATCCCAAGTAAATTCAAGTTCTAGATCAAAGGTGATTTCACCACAACCCGTCGCCTCCAATACTATATCAGTTCCTGTCCCCGAGGAATATGGATCTGCACCTCCAGTTAATGTTCCAATAGTAGATGTGCCATCCACAATGGTGGCATTCGTTACATTGGTAACGGTAGCTTCTATATCACAGAGCTGGCAAGTACTACTACCTGAACATTGTCCATACACATAAACCCTAAGTCCCAAGAAAAGACCCAGTACTAGACCATAAAGCACAAGGGCTTTATGCCATGTATGTACATAAGCATAATAAGGCATGATGGTGTTATCATTTTCGCCAAAGGAATAAATCGTAAGTTATAGGGTAGACAAAAGTTAGGGAATAACATTGATATAAACAAATAGAAATAAAAAAAGCCCAGACGAAATGGTCTGAGCTTTACTTATTTAGTAACTACTTTCTTACTTCTTGAAGAACGTAGCTGTGTATGCTTGTTCACCATCATTTAGTCGGAGGAAATACGTACCTCTTTCCAGATCAGAAACATCCATGCTTTGTTGGTCTGACCAGATGAAATTTTGTTCTGAACGTACTTGCTTACCATTTACATCAATGATAGTCATACTGGACGTGCCTTCCCTATCAAATTGAATTTGTAAATCGCCTGTCGTCACCGTAGGATATATGCTAAATGGATTACGTACTTGATCCTGTACATTTGATGGATCCGCCAAATTTTCGACAAACACAAAATTAGTTTGTGTGTCGCCATCATAATTGTCTCCAGCCATCCACCATAATATATCCATATCACCATCACTATCAAGATCGCCTACTTCAGAAAGAATAAAACCGTCCCCTTCAAAAGGGAATTTTGCCGATTCTATTTCTTCCCATGAAAGAAATGCACCATCTACATTTTCAGCAAATAGCACGTTCGTACCATATTCTTGATAATATGAATTGAGATGCATGATCATGTCTATGTCACCATCATTATCAAAATCAGCAGCATCGACAGAGCTGAAGTAATAAAAGGCTTCTTCAAAAGCTTCTTTTACTGGAATGGTGCTTGCACCTAAAGGATTCATCACTGTCTCAGCCAGGGTAAACTCCCCTCCGGCTTCTGTGATGTTCTCCATGTATAACACATTCGCCTCAATGGAATAATCCGTTTCATTATAGAAGCCACCCAGCGCTAAGAAATCCATATCACCATCCCCATCAAAATCCGAGATTGTCATTTCTCTTGATAGATGATTTAATAAGTCAACATCAAAAAATTCCGCATTTGCAAATTCAGGTGTTTCGGGTGTACCCGTATTTTCAATGAAAGCCATTCTACCTGCGTAGGTATACGTATTGTAATCATAGCTAAGACCTAGTGATATTAAATCTAAATCACCATCCCCATCTATATCTGCAGGATCCCAAGCTATCGTATAGATTGATTGCACGAAATCAATATTGATATTGAACGGATCAAACTGGGGTACAGCAAAATCTGGATTCTGAGGATCTCCTACATTTTCAGCGTACATAATACTGAAGTCCTGCAATCCATAATCAACCCCTAGACCGATTACATCTAAGTCACCATCATTATCCATATCGCCCAAACCTGGAATTAAAACCCCTTGAAAGTTTGAAGCAAAGGTATCAACTGGAGCCGCAAAATTTTGTGCTTGTGCACCTAGGGCCAAACTAGCCAATAAGACAGTACCTAATGCATGCCGTAATTGAGGCATACCCATGGACTTTGAAAGTCTTTTGAACAAGATCAGTACTTTTTCCTTTATTTCTTGTTGCTTTTCTAGGGTCAATGTGACGCCTTTTTCTCGCAACAATTTCAAATAGTACCTCAACTTGAGTAATCCCGATTTTCTGGAATTAATGTTTATTCTCATAATGAAGTTTTTTGTATTTCGAAAGCAAAATACGTATTTAGAAATTAATAATATTTTCAAGATTCCTTCTTCCTACCCCAGAATGTATTATCCGGTGTTGACAAGCCCATTTTGTGGTCATCTGTAATAGTATTAAGGATGGAAGGTCTTCGTTTTTCAGTAATTAATTGGACATCATAAATCTCGTCTACCGAATTATTGTAATGCAAATTAGCTATTACAGTTCCACTTTCAATATGCACTACGCTCACTCCTGCTTTTAAAGCCTTCTTAGCTATCGGTAGATGGGCAAAAGTGGACGAGTTTTCTCTTAATTTACTTGTTCCAATAAAGGCCAATCCTTCATGGATCGTCAAGCCTCGTACAAATGCATCTAGCTTTATGATGGTCTTCTTTTCTTTACTTACCGGATCGATCTCGAGCAAACCACCATCTCCAGAGGTAAGCACATACAGTTTATTATTATATACTCTTGGCGAGTGAGGCATAGACAGTCCTTCCCATTCTACCTCTTTTGTTTCGTAATTTATCAATACCCCTGATTCTAGAATATTCGCTTTCCATGCTCTGGGTTCATCCGTTTGTGAGAACGCACTTACATATTTGATTTTCCCATTTTCCACGGCCATACCATTTAGATGGCACCGATCTCCAGCTGTTATTTTAGAAATGAAATCAGGTTTCCAAATCGGAGTAAAGCTAAACTCTTCATCAATTCTAATGATGCAGCTGAAATTAGTGTTAACCGCACAGATTCCTCCTTCTGCAAAGTCAATATCATGTACATCTATGGCACCTGTGTGAAACGTCAACCGTGGCAAAAACATACTATCGTAGGTTTTTGGCTTTTTAGGATAATGGAAAGCCAATTCCCGAGAATTTTTAAGAAGGATTACTTCGTCTAGACAAGCGACTAACATCTTTTCATCTTCCACAGCAATACCCATTGCCTTTTTGAAAGATCGAGGTAACTGAATCAATTTTGCCTCATGTAAGGCACTTAAAAAAATGACTTTTCCAGCTTGATATGTGCTGATAGCCAGGGTTGCGTTTAGCTTATGCAATATTTCAGGAAACGCCGCTGAATAAGAAAGTGCAAATGGTTGAAAATTTGTGCTCAATTCTTTGTGATTTTCAAACCCTAAAATAGGGCTTACATTATTATACTCCATGCTTATTTCTCATACATTTGACGAGTAAATTATACTATGAGTTGGGTCTATGCTTTTGATCTCTTTGGAACACTGGTATTTGCGATCAGTGGTGTCCTGACGGCTGTGGAAAAGAAGTTTGACTTAGTAGGAGCCGCAATTATTGGTTTTGTCACAGCACTTGGCGGAGGGACCATTCGGGATCTTCTGTTAGGAAGAACGCCCGTGGGTTGGTTAAAGGATATCCATTATCTGTTGGTTATTCTTGTTGCTGTCTTACTATGTTTTCTATTCAGAGTACACATTCAAAAATTGCGTAAAAGCATGTTCTTTTTTGACAGTCTTGGTATTGGCTTATTCAGTATAATGGGCACTCAAATTGGACTTTCGTTCGGTATTTCAACGCCATATGCTATTCTCTTAGGTATAGTTTCCGCTGTTTTTGGCGGGGTTTTACGTGATGTCTTGACCAATGAGATTCCCTTAATATTTAGAAAAGAAATTTATGCTACAGCCTGTTTAGCCGGTGCAGTGTGTTATGTAGGCCTTGGGTATATCAGTCCATTCGAACAAATACACATGATCGTATCAATGGGTCTAGTCTTTCTTATTCGCTACCTTTCCGTAAGGCATGACTGGTCCTTACCTTTTAAAACTATACATTAGAAATGGAGACAACTTTGCAAATTGAAACTGAGTTGTCTGGCTAATAAACCTTGCGAAATGAAAAATGGATTTGTAACACCTCCATATATGGAAATCCTGGGGTGTTCATAACGGAATCCTATATCTACAACAAACGGAAAGCTTGCATCAAAAGAATAGCCCACATTTGCTACTAGTCGTTGACTAAAGGCATATTCTGCGCCAGCACCAATCCTAAAAATGAGGTCTTCGTAGCCTAATTTAAGAAAGCTATGCCCATAAAAACTCAGTTGATCATTTTGTTTATATCGTAGTAAATAATGAATGCTAGATGCAATGGGTCTCCATTGTTGAGTGGTATCCTCTGATAAGGCCAGCAATCCTTTCAACGAGTCAACAACAGATACTTCTTGCTCCTGAATCAATATTTCTTTTAAATCAAAACCTTGGAACTGTTCACTTCCTTCTCGAGTATACAGTCTCATGTCTTCCCGCCAAAGTATATACCCTAGATCCTGAACAAAGAATCGATAGTTCCATCGATCATTCATTTGTTTTTCTAGACCTAATGAAACTGAAAAACCTGGATTATCTGTATTAAAATATGGCCTTTCAAACCCAGGAAATTGCAGAGAAAGATTTTGTAAAGAGCTTAGATTTTCAATGCTATTAGTCAAGAGTGCAAATCGCCCAGATAGATTTACTTCTTCAGCTAACGGTGCTGTTTCTAAAGCAAGGTCATTGGATCGAGCAAAAATAGATGATCGGCCCACTAGATATCCTAAAGAACCAAATACCACCCAATCGTTACCCTTGTAACTAGCACTGAGATTATAGCTTTGATAATTATAAATTTCTAGGTCCATAGAAATATCTTGAGGAATGCCAAGACTTGAGGTATTGCCTAGTCGAAGAAGATCAAAAATATTGGGAGCCAAAAAAGCATGAGATTCTATGTGTTGTTTATGGTCTATGCCGAAGGTCCAATGTCCGCTATTATATCGTACACCTAATGTTTGAAATTGAGCCCAAGTATGCATGCTAAACGTTTCCTCGATCTTAGGAATACTAGATAAATCTATCTCTAAGCGATCTCTACTACTCTGTAACCAACTATGTAAAGAACTAGGTCCATGTTGTGTGTTCAATGTAATACCCGGTAAGACAACATGTATCTGATGGGCATTCGAATCTAAGGAGTATTGAGCCAAAGAATAATAGCCTTGTCCATGCAAGAACATAGAACCAGCTATACAATACAGTACTATCAATAATTGCCTCATATTAATATGCTACTTCTATTCCTAATTGAACATCCATCCGTTGGTCTGCCTTTAAAGATGCTGTACCAGCCGTGTTAAACCTACCCAAAAATGCAATGGAAGACCCTGAACGCAAACTTTCTAATTGAGCATCAGTCAAATCCAAAATTATCTCACGTTCTATGTTATATCCAGGTATGTCTATCATATCCACTGCAGGAATTAGGGCCAATGTATGTCCATCTTCATCTAGTATTTTGGCTAAGAATCGAATATCAACAGGAAATTCATTTTTAACCTTAAGCCAAAGTAGTGCATCTTCGATTTCATCAAATTGATTTCCTATATCAAACCCTACTGTATCTGTTAAAATTAACTCATCCGCCTCTAACACTAATGGTACTTCGACAGCTATGTCCACTTTGTAGTACGAATCTTCGTTATAAAATCCTATTATATTTTCTTCTTGCGGATTGGTGGAGGCTTCTAGATCGTAATATACGTTTTTCGTTTTCTCGTTAAAGATTTCGGTGATATTGGAATTATCATTAGTAAAATCGAAAGACGTGTATTTTATCTCACCCATTTCATCCAAGGTGGGGTAGCCAAAATCTATCCCTTCACTTAAGATATCGCTTTCAAGGAAGAATACATTATCATTAATGGAGGTAAGTTCGATAGTATTGAATATAGCTGTAACCGGAAAACCGAACGAGTTTTCAATCAGCATAGTTACCTTCGGTTCTAGGAAAGTAAAACCGCCGCTTAGCCACTTATTGAATATACCGACATCAATAATATCCTTCTTAATATTGTAGGTTCGGCGACCGAAAAAACCTTGCCCAAATTTGAAATGAATGGCTTGCACATACATATGTACTGAATCCAACTTTAATCGTTCACCTGCTCCATTTCTAGCGTCATAATTTACTATGAAACTATTGTTATCTCCATCATAAACCCAATCATCCAAATTGCTAAACGGGGTTTCGAATATCGTAGTTTCCGCCCCATCATATGGAATGGTCGTACTCGTTCTGAATGGTTCACCATCTTTTGTAAAATCCTCGATGACTATATCTACATCTATATCTTCCTTTTCCTGATGTTGAAATTTAAAGCTTATATCTGCAAAGTCTGCAAAGACTGCTTTCTCGATCACTACCTCATCAGGTACAGGAAAAAGTAATGGCGCTACAGTGTCCGTCAAAGGGAAGTAGCTTAGAATTGGAAATGGAAAGAAAATATCGCCCGTGTCTTCATACAGCACTTCTCCTTCATAATTCACGGTGACTAGCCCTTCTTCATCCATCTCTACACTTACATTATCTGTGGGGTTCTCGCCCGCATCAAGTAAACCTACAGAGGTATTAACCAATGGGACTATGTATCGTTGACCATCCAAGTTCCAAGTGACTTCCTTGGGTTTAGAACAGGCTGTCACTAGTGCGATACTAAGGAAAATCCATAATTGATTTCGTCTTTTCATAATTCTTGATCAAAGTATATACTCCTGACCTAATTCTGGTATCTGGACATCCTTAAATCCGTCTTCCTCCAAGTATTCCTTAAAGGCTTTCTGGGATTCATATTCACCATGAACCAGAAATAGTTTATTCAGGCTTTCTTTTTGATTTTGGAGCAGTGTGCGCATTTCCTGTCGATCCGCATGAGCTGAAAAAGAATCCATGACCTTTATATCAGCTCTGACTTCTAAACGCTCTCCAAATATAGTTAGTTTTTTGCGCCCTGCTCTTAATTGTCCTCCCGGCGTCTCAGGTGAACAATATCCCACAATTAAAATGGTATTTTTTGGATCCTCGATGCTATTAAATAAGTGATGCTTTACTCTTCCGGCATTCATCATACCCGATGAACTGATAATTATCGCCGGATCCTTTCTTGCGTTCAAGGCTTTACTATCTGCTACTTCCCGAATATACGTTAGACGGTTAAAGCCGAATGGATCTTCATCTTGCAACAAATATTCGTTCAAGTTATCATCATAACATTCTGGGTGTACGCCAAAAACAGTGGTTGCATTAACCGCTAGTGGACTATCTACAAAAACAGGTATTCTAGGTAACAGTCCAGCATTTTCCATCTTATCCATCATATAAATGATTTCCTGGGTCCGACCGACAGAAAAAGCAGGTATGATCAGTTTGCCCTTCTTTTCAAGACAGGTTTCTTTTATGATTTCTAGTAATTGTTCAGACTGTTCGGGGGCAGACTCATGATCCCGATTCCCATAGGTGGATTCACAAATTAGATAATCCATTGGATCCATGGGTTGAGGGTCTCTCAATATAGGTCTATCGGGTCGTCCAATGTCCCCTGTGAAGCCTACATGCATCCATTTTTTTCCTTCCTTAAATCGTAATTGGACGGAAGCCGAACCAAGTATATGGCCCATATCCTGATACATGACTTCTACATTCCTACTTATTTTGAACCACTTGTTATATCCATGACCTATGTACCGAGCCATAGCCGGTGCTACATCCGCACTTGTATACAAAGGTACTCGTGGCCGCTTGTCGCCTTGCTTTCGACCTTTTTTTAATAGTTTTCTATTATGCCATTCTACATCGCGTTCCTGTATTTTGGCACTATCTAATAACATAATTGAGCATAGTGAACGAGTGGCATGTGTACTATGAATTTCACCTTTAAAGCCTTCTTTTACCAGCTGTGGAATTCGCCCAGTGTGATCTATATGGGCATGAGAAAGCACTACCACATCCACATTTGATGGTTCAAATTGCCAGCTATTATTAAAGTCCCAGACATGCCGTCCTTTACCTTGGTTTAAACCACAATCCAAAAGGATTCTAAATCCATCTTCTAAGGTTATCAGATGAGCACTACCCGTTACTTCTCGAGCTGCTCCACAAAACTTTATCTGCATTTTCTTGACTTTTGCATCGGTAAATGTAGAAACTTTTGATTGGCTTACTAAATAGCTGATAGTATAGCCATAAGTTATCCCATAAAATAGGCAATCTCCGCGACAATAATTTGTAGCTTTGCAATCCCAAAGCAGAAGAAGAAAACCCATTTTCCTATACTTGTATCCCTTGCTTTATCGTTCAATGTTGCGTAATGAATAAGAGTAGCATATCCATCATACTTATTTTTTGTTTTCTAGCTATCCATTTACAGGCTCAGAAAGGAGTAGAATTAGGTGGCTGGTTAGGTTCCAGTTGGTACTTAGGTGATCTAAATACAGAATATGACCTCGGCCTACCCGGTGGTGCCGGTGGACTCATCGCTCGATATAATTTTAATCACCGAATTTCGGTCACGGCGGCAGGTAATTACGGTCGTGTGAGAGGTGACGATGCGCGTTCAAATAATTCGTTTCAACGAAATCGAAATCTTCATTTTTACTCAGACGTCTATGATGTAAGTGCGGTAGCGGAGTTTAATTTCTTTCCTTATTTCCATGGTAGTGAATTAGAGTATTACACGCCCTATATTTTTGGTGGCTTTAATTTTTTCAGATTCAATCCTAAAGCTGAATTAAATGGCACTGTATATGAATTAAGGGAGATGGGTACTGAAGGTCAATTACCTGGACAGGAATATAATTTTTTCAGCTTTGGTTTAGCTTATGGCGTGGGTTGGAAATGGGATATCAATAGACTATGGAGCATTAACATCTTTGCTAGCTCTCGACGATTATTTACCGACTATTTGGATGATGTCAGTAATGTCTATCCAGAATATAATCAGCTACGAGCAGACAGAGGAGATGTTGCTGTACTTTTAGCTAATCGTTCTGACATGGAAGATTTTGGAGCAGCCGGCACGCAAAGGGGTGATACGACCAATAATGATTCATATCACTTTGTGGGTATCAGTATCATGCGATACTTTGGCAGATTAGAATGTCCCCCGATCTCCAGGATCAAGGAACAATAATCTTTATTTACATTAATTCTTTACTTGCTCGACCTTAATGGCTTTATTGCCTTTTGGCCCTTTGCCTATCTCGTAGGTTACGATATGATTTTCTTTAATCCCATCATAAACATCGTTTATATGGAAGAAGATCGAGTCTTTTGTAGCCTTATCTGTAATAAAGCCATAGCCTTTATCTTCGGCATAGAATTTAACCTTACCTCTTCTTACGAAATCCATTGGTTCGGATGAATTCCTAGGGACACCTAATTCGATATCCTCAGCTTTAATTTCAATCTTTTTAGTAGGATCTGGCTTCTCAGCAGTCAGGTTACCATTTTCGTCGACGTACATGAATTCGATTTCAGTACCTGATTCGCCTCTTTCGGCCTTAGCTAGTTTTCTTGCTTCTCTTTTTTCAGCCTTGTCCTTTTTCTTTTTTGCGCGTTTTTTTTCTCTTTCTCTTTTGTTAAAGGTTTGTTGTGATTTACTCATTAAAATATTTTACAGTTAATTATTTACTTCTAGCTGGCCTCCGGCCTCTACTTTTTCTCCGACTCTCAAAATACTGTTGCTTTCGCAATTGTTTTTCTTTATTCCATTCCTTTTTTTCAGCCGCTGTCATGGGCTTATCTGTTTGTGGGTATGGATGGTCATCGATCCGCGTTATGGATTTACCCATTAAACGTTCAATATCCTTAACATATTGGTTTTCTTCCGGTTCACAAATAGAAATGGCTCTACCTTTTTTTCCGGCTCTTCCGGTCCGTCCAATCCTATGCACATAGGTTTCCGGTTCGTTAGGAATATCATAGTTAATGACATAACTCAAATCATCAATATCTATCCCTCTTGATGCAATATCGGTAGCTACCAAGATGGGTGTTTTGCCATCTTTGAACGACTTCAATGCTTTTTGTCTTTGGGGTTGAGACTTGTTGCCATGTATAGCCATGGCTTTCATTCCTACCTTCTTTAGATCTCTACATATGCGGTCGGCTCCATGCTTGGTTCTTGCAAATAACAAGACTTGAGATAACTCTGACTCTTTAATGATATGCTGCAAGAGCGCCTTTTTGCTTGTCCGGTTCGTGAAGTACACATACTGACGAACCGTTTCTGCTGCTGAAGAAACTCGGGCAGCTTCTACCTTGATCGGCTTATATAATATCTGCTGTGAAAGCTTGACTATATTAGGAGGCATTGTTGCTGAGAAAAATAAAGATTGTTTTTTCTTAGGCAATGCTTTCAATATCTTTTCTATATCCCTAATAAAGCCCATATCCAACATTCGGTCGGCTTCATCCAGTACAAAGAGTTTTATATCATCCAACGAAATATACCCTTCGCTCATTAAATCTAGCAATCGTCCAGGTGTGGCCGTGAGTATATGCACGCCACCTTTAAGTGCTCGAATTTGAGCTGGCTTCTTGACGCCTCCAAAAATAACGGCATGCTTTAATGGCATATACTTGCTGTAGGCCTCTATATTTTCATCAATCTGTAAAGCCAATTCTCTCGTAGGGGTCACAATAAGCGCACGCAAGGTGGTTCGGCGCTTTGTAGCAATCTCCTTTTGATGTATCATTTGAATGATGGGTAAAGCAAAAGCGGCAGTCTTCCCTGTACCCGTCTGTGCGCAACCTAGCACATCCTTCCGTTGTAGTACTAAAGGAATAGCTTGATGTTGGATATCCGTAGGCTCTACGTACCCCATATCTTTTAAAGCCTTATTTATGGGCTCTATAAAACCCAATTCTTCAAACGTCATTCATTAGTTCTTTGGCGTCCAACTAGGACGCACCTTGTTAATTAATAGAAAGTAAATGGAAAGGTCGACACAAATAATCGTAGGGCCCGACTTTTAAACAGATCTGACTATTACAATACAAAGATACTAATAAAAATTTCAGCCAAAAAGTTCCCT
>JAHDDO010000086.1 GCA_020629315.1 Saprospiraceae bacterium
CTGATAAAGGATGAAGTAAGCGAATTTATAAAACTGAAAAAATAATTTTCTACAATCATGAACAGAATCATTAGACTTCCATTATTCCTTTTGTTAGGATTAATGTTACTTTTTTCAACACCTTGCTATTCTTTGATAATTGATACACAAGCGGACATTGATAGTTTTTCCATCAATTATCCGGGTTGGGTAGTTATAGATGAACCTCTAATTTTAAGTGGAGAGGACATTGTAAACTTTGATGGATTAAATCATTTAGAAAGTATTCGAATCCTCCAAGTAGCTAACTGTCCCAATATAGTTTCATTGACAGGGTTTGGCAGCCTTCACACCATAGTGGATGATCTTGTTATTAGTAATAATCAACAACTGGAAAGTATTTCCGCTTTTGAAAATTTGGAAATCATTGCTGATGTATTTCTAATCAGTAGTCTTCCTTCTTTGGTAAGTATTGAAGGCTTTGATAATATAATTACTATCGGTAATCTAAATATTCTAAATAACGAATCCGTACAATTGATTTCAGCTTTTTATAAACTGGAGCATGTAATTGGAAGTTTTGTGCTAATTAACAACCCTAACTTAAGTGACATAAATCCTTTAGAAAATCTGATCCAAATTGAAGGTGGTCTAATCGTCCAATCAATAGCAATCAGTGATTCTCGGATTTTTAGCTCTTTGGAAACCGTAAGCATTGGCGTTCAATTTGTGATGAATCCTAATTTAAAAGATCTATCTGGCCTTGAAAATTTAAGCAATATAGGTGTAGGTGGTTTGTCCATTTTAGAAAATACAAGTTTAGAAAACATTCTTGCCCTGGATAATTTGACCGATGCAAATGGGGGCTTTTTAAACATTAGACAAAACAGCATTTTAACCAGTCTTGAAGGATTAGAAAACCTAGATCTTTCTGGTTTTGTCAATAACACTATCAGCATTGAGAACAATCCAAACTTAAGTATTTGTAATCTCCCCAACTTCTGTGACTACATCAACCAAGGTTTTGCTATTTCATACTTTGGCAATAATGAGCCTTGTGAAAGTTATGATACTGTAGAAGCTTCTTGTATTTCATCAAACACAAATACAGATCAAGAAAAAGGCGTTCGGATTTATCCTAATCCTATAAAAGATCGTTTCAGTATATCTTCAGCATATCCAGTAACATCTATCATAATTGTAGATAGCCAAGGTCGTAGGTGGACCAAAAAACCAAGGCGTTCTTTCATTGACATGGGATCATTTGCCCCTGGACTTTATCACCTTATTATAATTCATGATCATGGAATCACTCAGGAATCTATTTTGAAAATCTGATTTCTCCGACCAGAGACATGGAGGTCTTTAGTCCTGACGCCAGCCATGCTGGCTCAAGGAAGAGCGAATAGCGATACCGGAATGGCTCGGCTCGTAACGAAGTGAAGAGGGGCGCCAAAAAACTAGAATGCCTCTCTTGCCTTAGCTATTTGATTACGCAACTCATCCATTCCGTTTTCCCATCTATCTATCGAGATTGCGTCGTCAAATTCTAATGCAGCATCTTCAGTGGATAGACGAATTTGTTCTGACCAAGCTTCAAAATTAGCTTCGGTTTCTGGCAGTGAAAAAGGCCCTTGTTTAAATGTCAGCATCTTATCAGCAAACTCATCCTCAAATTTTGTCCAAGCCCTAATGATCAAATCACAAGCCGCTGATCGTTGGCTAAAATCCAAGAGACCATTCTTATACGGTTCGCAGTCATTGATGATTTCGCCCCAAGACTCCTGAATACCAAAAGAACTCTCGGTGTGTGACCAGTTCTGGAAAGCAATATCTAGATCCCAAGGAATTAAATGGACTTTAGCCCGTTGGGTTTCCTCATACCAATAAAAATTATGATTACTACATTCAATCCCACCAAAGCAATACCATTTAAATACACCATCATCATTTTTAATGGCTCGATCTACAACCGCATAGCTAATAATTTTATCGACATCCATATACGCCCTGACAATATCCTGGTGCATGGCAATAGGTTGAGATTGAATTTCTTCGCCAAAAGAACGAAGAAGATCCACAGAAGGATTATCATCCTCATTGGTTTTAAGCGCCTCTAAAAAGTCTGATTCAGGTCGTAGCTGACCATTGTGATCCAATGGCCATAATTCTTTATATACATTACCCTCTCCGTCTTCAAAATTGTACCGTGCAAAGCGACCATCAATCTGTTCCACTAAGGCAAAAACCCCGGCAAATTGGCCATTGATCAGTAATCTGGCATGCACACATCTTGGGGCGGGAACACCCATTTCTCTATAAAACCAATAGCCCATTCGCTCCCGCATTTGACTTGGGTCATTGTTCATCGCATGGAACTGCAGCTTTTTTACACCATAGAACTTATCCTCTCTGCCCTCCCAGTTAATCTTAATCTTCATATTTAACTTCGTACAGGTCTTATGGCCGCTAGGGTTGAAGAAATTAATGCCTGATAGACAGCCTGAAAAAGATCCTAACGAACCTTTATATCGGACACCAACAGGACTTATAGTCTCCCCTTCAAAGGTGAGACTAGCCTCAACATATTCTTCAGCTGCAGGATCATCATTGATTTTTGATAAGGAAGAACCCGGGATATTCAATTCGAAAGTGGCTAGCTTATCTTGATCAAAGAGGTAATCAGAGTCTCTGTTAAGGTAGGCCTCATCTCCTGTGGGTATAATCGTTTCCACTTCAAAATCTGGCCCAGAAAATAAATCTTCGCGATCTCTGCAAGAGTTGAAAAGTACTGCTAGTAACAGCATTGAAAACGGAATATATCTTGTTCTAAATTTTGGCATACTTTCATTGGGTCGTGTATTCTAGATACACCTTCATTTATTTTTACCCTAACTTTTGCTACAAGTATATACTATTTTTACGTAGTTCGTTGAATTATTAGATGAATGAACTCCGTAAACATCTAGAAGACGCTATACGTATAAATACAACGCGTTTACCCCTCTATGCCTCATTGACAAATGAGGCCAGTACACCCTTTTCAAAACAACTCATCAGATATGAGAAATGGGCCTGTCTAGGTAGTGGCCTATTTGATAGAAAAGGAAATGAATGGCAAGAAAAAGGAATACCCTTTATCAAGGCAGAATTTATTGATATGAGTCAAACGCCTGAATTTCAAGATACCTATCCTAATCATATTGCCTTCGCTCATGGCATTACCATACTGAATACGAAAGCGTATAGAAAATCACTAGGCAAAGCATTGGACCATGATGGCTTTGAAATGGTGTTTCATGCCGCGCAACAATTCCTTACTTTACTAAATGAACAACCTGCGTATTATTGTATGCTCCGACATTTACTAGAATCCATTCGTAGGATAGCGTTCACGACGCCCTTACACCAAGAAAAAGCGCACGCTCTCGGTTTTTCCTTTCCCCTAAGACCTGCTCGACAACTTATCAAAATTCATTTAACTATGTTAGCACGGGCTCAGACCTTTGATGAAGACATAGCCTTTATCCAACAACAAGGGATCCCATTTATTTATCAAGACCTACCCCATATTGGTTTGGATAATCCATATGGCCCCCCGACGATAAATGTCGGAGGTCTAATACCCGACGATAAATGTCGGAGGTCTAATACCCGACGATAAATGTCGGAGGTCTAATACCCGACGATAAATGTCGGAGGTCTTTTGACCCGACGATGAATGGCGGAGGTCTTTTGACCCGACGATGAA
>JAHDDO010000015.1:0-34493 GCA_020629315.1 Saprospiraceae bacterium
AGAGAATATCATCCTAAAATGAATTATTCAGAAACGATACATTTGGATAAGAATTCAGTTGTAACCCATACGCAAAACCAATACGTGCAATTTGTTGATCAACTCAAACATCAAATAGTGAGTTAATCATTTATGCCAAAATTCAAAAGTTAATACGCAAAAAATCGACATGTTAAAGAACGTTTATCTAATCCTTTTCACAATCTTAGTATTTATAGCTTGCAAAGAAGAACCTAATAGCACGGATAATACTATTCCAGTAGTCCATACAGCATCCACATACATGGTATTAAGTGACGAAGACATCTCTTATGCTGAAGGTCTTGGGCATTCTGCTGGTAGTACTAGTTCATTTAGTATACCCCAATTTTTGGATATCTATTATCCTGATAATACCTCAATGAATAGACCCGTCTTCATGTTTATTCACGGGGGTGGGTTTACAGGAGGCATAAAGCATAAACCAGAAATAGTAGATATGGCCAATTATTTTGCATCTAGGGGGTGGGTTTTTGTGTCCATAGATTATAGAACGACTGAAGAGTTAGGTGTTATAGAAGGAATGACGCCAGAAGAATTGATCAATTATTATAAAGGCATGGCGCCACCAGAATGGATTGAGAATGCTTTGGAAGGAGCAGAAAATGCAGGGCAAGTTCAGCAAGCGACGGCCATGTATCTCGCTCAAAGAGACGCAAAAGCTGCCCTTCGCTGGATTGTAGCTAATGCTGGTACCTATGATATAAACACAGACTATATTACCGTGGGGGGAGCTTCGGCAGGATCAATTACTACTATTGCCTTAGGCATTTCAAATCCAGAAGATTTTAGAGATGAAATTTCAATCACGGAGGATCCCACTCTTGCCACAGCAAATGTAAATGAGACCTATACCGTAAAAAGTATGGTTTATTTCTGGGGTTCAAACATAAAATTAGATGTATTTGAGGCTGCCTATAACTTGGATCAATATGATAGATATGACTCTAATGACCCTGAGTTATTCATGGCACATGGTACGGCAGAGGACCCCGTTACCCCATATCAAGAAGCACTTGAGTTACAAAGTATCTATGACTCACTCGGTATTCACCATGAACTAGCTACCCTATTGCTACCTAATGGAGAACCTGCTGGGCATGGTGCGTGGAACGGAGTAGTTGATGGAAAAGGCCTATCGGAATTGACCTTTGACTTTTTGGTCGAGAGGCAAGAATTAAATGTTGAATAAAGACAAATTCGATCCAAAAAACAAAGTAGTTACTCAAAACGCTCTTTGGGAATTCCAAATGTATCACGGTTTGCCCTTGGGCAAATTAAATAGAGAGACCATAGAATTTATGGCAAAATTACCGTATTAAAATCTTGGCGCAGGATCTTTCTCTAGGCCAGTTGCCGATCTCTCTGAAAGAAATATTTATCTGATCTAATGCAGAGTCTAGCTACCACCCATCCGATACTGGCTCCTAAAAGCCCACCCACGAAAACATCGAATGGATAATGCACACCTACATAGACCTGTGCTAAACAAATGCTACAGGCCCACACTATCCAAAAAATCTTCCACATACGGCCCATGAAGATCAGTATGGATAAAAAATAACTGGCAATAGCAAAGTGATTTGTTGCATGTGATGAAGTGAAGCTGTACCCAGAACCACAATCTACTCGCAAATGGAAGGTTTCGAAATTTTCCGGATTGTGACAGGGTCTAGGCCGTTCAACAACGGGTTTGATAATCTTGGAACTGAGTCCGTCTACGATGCCTATAGTAATTACGGCCCCTAATATAAAGACCCAAGAACGTTTTCCCTTCTTATAAACTATCCAAGCAAGCACTAATGCATACAAAGGAATCCAGTTATATTTATCTCTTATCCAAGGGAGAATGAGATCAAAAATGTCATTGGACAAGCCACTATTAATCCAAATAAACAGTTGTTTATCGATCTGTAAGAGGCTCTCTAACATGCACTATTTCTTTTTACTCCAAGAATCTCGTAAACCCACTGACTTGTTGAATATCAATGTATCTTCCGTTGATGATTCGTCCAGAATATAATACCCTTTTCGCATAAACTGGTAAGAGACATTAGCTTTAGCTTCTTTAATGAATGGCTCTGCTAAGGCTCGATCATTAACATGGAGTGAATCATGATTAAAGAATTCCATAAAGTCTTTATCATCATGAGACAAAGGTGCAGGATCTGTAAATAATCTATCATAATTGCGTAAGCTCACCTCTACTGCATCCTGTGCAGAAACCCAATGCAGTGTACCTTTCGCTTTTACTCCTGACACATCTTCGCCACTTTTACTGTTTGGATAGTAGCTACATTGAACTTCGATTACCTCTCCGTTATCATCTTGTGTATATGAATCACAATGTAAAATGAATCCACTTTTAAGCCTAACATCCTTATCTGGAGCCATCCTAAAATACTTTTTAGGAGGGTCTATCATGAAGTCTTCTTTCTCAATGTAAATCTCTTTACGTAAAATTACATCGTGTCTGCCAGCCGCTTCATCTTCTGGATTGTTTACTGCGGAAATGATTTCTAAGTCTTTATCAAAATTAGTGATCACTACTTTTAAAGGATTCGTGACCACCATGGCACGAATGGCCACCTCATTCAAACGATCCCTCACACAACTTTCCAATAATTCTACTTCCACTAAATTATCTCGTTTCGCCACTCCGGTTTTCTCACAAAAACGCAGGATAGCCTCAGGTGGGTATCCCCTTCTTCGCATGCCGCTAAGGGTGGGCATTCTAGGATCATCCCATCCACTGACCAAACCTTCATTTACAAGTTTTAGCAATCGTCGCTTAGAGGTAATCATGAAAGCGACATTCATCCTAGCAAACTCAATTTGACGACTTGGGAAAATACCCAACTTCTCTATAAACCAATTGTACAATGGCCTATGGTGTCTAAACTCAAGTGAGCATAAGGAGTGGGTAATGTTCTCAATAGAATCCGACTGGCCATGTGCAAAATCATACATTGGGTAGATGCACCAATCATCACCTGTTCTATGGTGATGTGCCCGCTTAATTCTATAAATGATCGGGTCCCGTAAATGCATGTTTGGCGATGTCATATCCACTTTTGCCCGAAGTACCATTGCGCCATCTTCAAAGTCTCCATTTTTCATCCCTGCAAACAAGGACAAAGATTCTTCCACAGGTCTATTTCTAAATGGACTTTCAGTGCCCGCTTTAGTAGGTATACCTTTTTGCTCTGCAATTTCTTCTGCCGTAGATTCATCTACATACGCATCTCCTTGCTTAATCAGCTGAACCGCGTAATCATATAGCGTTCCAAAATAATCAGAAGCAAAGTAGGCAACATCATTCCAATTATATCCTAACCACTTAATATCTCTTTGGATCGATTCTACATATTCTGTTTCTTCTTTTTCAGGGTTCGTATCATCGAAGCGTAAGTTTGTCTTTCCTCCATACTTTTGTGCTAGGGAAAAATTTATCCAAATTGCTTTAGCATGCCCAATGTGTAAATAACCATTGGGTTCAGGAGGAAACCTCGTATGTATACTTCCGTGTTTTCCAGAGGCTAAATCCTCTTCAATGATTTCCTCTATGAAGTGTTTTGATCGTACTTTTTCGTCTGTCATTCGCTACATTCTTGCGGGCATGTCTATTCCTAGAAGACGCATACTTCTTTCTAGTATAGTGGCCACTGTCTCTATTAAAGTTATTCTAAAGTTTCGGGCTTCATCAGGTGCATTTAGAATGCGAACATCGTGATAGAACCGATGAAACTCTTTCGCTAAGGCGTAAGCAAAGTTAGCTACTTTTGAAGGATCTAATTCCACAGCAGCCTCCAAAAGGACCGTAGGAAAAGAAGCTATCAAAACCAAAAGTTGTTTTTCAGCTTCTTCAACAGACTCATACGCTGCAAAGCTTCCGTTCGTTCCATCAGATTTACGTAAAATGGACTGGACTCTTACGAAGGCATTTTGAATATATGGTCCTGTTTGCCCTTGCATATCCACAGATTGTTTTGGATCGAAGGTCATTCTCTTTTTGGGATGAACTTTAATTATAAAGTATTTAAGGGCCCCTAATCCTATTCTAGTAAATATTTCTTCTTTTTCTGCTTCCGTAAGTGATTCAAGGTTTCCAAACTCTTGAGCGGACGCCCGAGCCTCGGCAATCACTTCTGCAATCAGATCATCTGCATCTACAACCGTGCCTTCTCTAGATTTCATTTTACCCGAGGGTAAATCTACCATCCCGTAAGACAAATGGTAGAGTGAATCAGCATAACTTGCACCCATCTTTTTTAAGGTCTCAAACAAGGCTTGGAAATGATAATCTTGCTCGTTACCTACTACATAGACCATTTTATCCATGCTGAAGTCTTCATACCTTTTCTGTGCTGTTCCAATGTCCTGGGTTATGTACACTGACGTTCCGTCACTCCGCAACAATAATTTTTTATCTAAGCCCACATCCTCTAAATCCACCCAGATACTCCCATCTTCTTTCTTAAAAAACAATCCTTTTTGAAGGTATTGTTCGATTATACTTTTACCGAGTTTATAGGTTTCTGATTCGTAATAAATTTTATCAAAAGATACACGCAATGCCTCATAGGTCTTATCAAATCCGTCATATACCCAAGCATTCATTTGTTCCCATAGAGATCTTACTGCGGCATCTTGATCTTCCCACTTAAGAAGCATTTCTCTAGTCTCAGATCCTATTTTCGATTGATTATTAAAGTATTGATTCTTATACCCTTTAAAGAATCCTTCTTGACTTTGATCTTCTTTCTTTTTTTCAACGTACAGATTTTGAGCATCCTCTGTTGATTGCCAATCTTTATACTCTTGATTAAATAATTTATCAAAAGCAACGTAATATTTACCCACTAAATGATCGCCCTTTATTCCTGTGTTTTCCGGGGTTTCATTAGCGCCTGCCTTTTCCCAAGCGAGCATGCTCTTACATATAGCGACACCTCTATCGTTAACAATTTGGGTATTTATTACTTTTTGACCCACCTCCTTCAATATCATCGAACAGGACCAGCCCAAAAGTATGTTTCTAATATGCCCTAGATGCAAAGGTTTATTAGTGTTCGGCGAAGAAAACTCTACCAAACTTATTTGCTCAGGCATTTGATCTTTCCCTAGAGAATCCTTTGTTTCGAATACATGCTTGAGTAGGGTTTTCCAGCTTTCATTGCTCAGCTCAAGATTTAAAAACCCTTTAATAATATTGAATCCTTTACACAAAGAATTGGATGACGATACAATGGCTTTACCTAGCTCCTCTCCTAGTTCATTTGGTGATTTTTTCAATGCTTTCACAAAAGGAAAGAGAACAACTGTATAATCCCCATCAAAGTCTTTTGAGGTCGTATTTACAATTACCTTATCTGGTTCAACTACATGATCATAGCTATCTGCCAGAAATGTACTAACCGTATTTTGTATTTCCTTTATAAAATTCAACGTAGAAAATTTGTGCAAAAGTAGCGGAATTGTGGCTTAGTCTATGCTGAAAAAACTAAAAATGGTCTTTCCGTAATTTCGTTGTTCTACTAAATGAGTATGACCAGAAAAAGAGACATTAGGATTGTGTTCCAAAATGAGTAGCCCTTTGGAAGCTAATAAACCCCTATTTATAATACGTGAAGGTATAGTATCGATGGTTTTCAAAGCATATGGAGGCCCTGCGAAAATGACATCAAAGTTTCGTTCACAATGCTCTATAAATTTGAAAACATCAGCTCGCACGATTTCTAATTCATCAGAAATCTCAAGTTTTTCGCTCATATTTTTCACAAACTGAATAGCTGGAAAATAGCGATCTACATAAACGGCACTACTACAACCTCTTGAAATAAATTCATAGCAATGATTTCCTGTCCCCCCAAAAAGGTCTAAAAAACGCACCTCTTCAAAATCTATCCTATTTTGAAGGATATTATATAAGCCTTCTTTTGAAATATCCGTCGTGGGTCGTGTAGGCCAATTTTTTGCGGGTGGCGTAAATCTAAAACCTTTAAACTTTCCTGAGATTATCCGCATTTTTTTGCGAGGTACAAGTCTTGAAAAAGTGTAGCATCGACTTCAGCGTTACTGCTGATAGCCTTCATAATCATCCATGGTTCTACTTTGTAATAGTACTGTTTTAGCAAACGAATTATAGCTCCATTTTTTGAGATGCGTCCTGTAAAGAATACGGCTGCATCCTTTTTATCTATCCCTAACTGCTGTCTAAACAATTCTGCATAGTATAGATAGTCTTCATGAGTACGACAGGTGTAACTATTTATCATTTGCTGCCCCTCATGATCTGCAATAAGCGTTAGATTATTTTCTTCTACATGCATCAGAATTGAATTATTCTGATGCTTGGTTAGTTCTTTGTAAGCATTTGGAATAAAGGCATCGTATGAAACACCATATGTATTTAGTATCTCAAGTACATCTTTGTTGATTCCATGAATAAACTTCTGATCTTGAATATCGACAACACTTTTACCAAAAGATAATTTTGACGTATACAAAGGGTCAATGTGTGAAAAGAAGTTTGATAATTCATTATTACCAATGTCATTTTGTTCGACCAACATATAGGGTGTGGTTAACAACAACATTTTTACCCGTATACCCTTATTCTCTTCAAAGAAGGATGTCAAATCAGAAAGGTCCCATTCAGAAATATAACCTGCCTTATGTACATAGGACCTAGTATCCCATACACCAAAACTAAAAGTGCTATCGCTGAGGATAGCACTTATATCTCTTGAAGGAGAACCTTCTTTAGTTATATCGAAGAAGCTTGTTAATTTTCCCAATTTCCAGCAATATTTGGTTTAGTCATATCTCCAAATTTCAACAATTTATTTGGATCATATGAATTATCATACTTTGCATATTTCGGGTCACTGTATCTTCCCATAAAGGTCTTATAGCGCGTTCCCACTTCTACTACACTCACCAATGTGGATTGGTAGGTAAGTGTATCAGCAGCAAATGTAAAGGTGGTTCCTTCCGTATATGGTACTTCATTTAAGCCATTCAGATCTATTCCCATACTAGTAAGAGAATCAATGGCAGAATGCTTTATCTCAGTTCGTACCACTTCTTCGCCAGCATCAGCGTCACCAATTTCTTTGATATCGACAATAGAGTCTCTTTCCAAAACCATAACCAAGGTATCGAAATCAGAAGCGAACTCACCCGTAATTCTTCGATACATCTCTTGGGCGTCTCTAATGTCCATTAATTTGTCAACTACCGCTGTTTTGCGTTTATTCTTTTCAGTTTGAAAAGCAATTGGCTCTTTTATATTGCTATAAAGCAAGTAAACTAAGAACAGATTTAATAGGAGTAATGCAATGCCAATTATGTACTTCATGCAGTTTGGTTTTGATTTTTGGTCTCTCGATTCTACTAATCGGATTGAAAATTAATAAAACTAAAAATAATCACCTAATGTGATAGCGACAGAATTCTATGCTTTATTATCATTTAATGAATGTAATAATAGATGCTAAATTGAATAATTTTGGTGTATCAATCTTTAAAAAAGATAAAATACGTGAAAAAGCCAGTGATATTAGCCATAGAATCGAGCTGTGATGATACGTCCGCAGCCGTGATAAAAAATGGAGAAATACTATCCAATGTGACGGCCAATCAAAAAATTCATGCAGAATATGGTGGCGTCGTTCCGGAGTTAGCCTCACGTAAGCATCAATTGCATATTATTCCCGTAGTGGATACCGCTTTAAAACGAGCAGGCATAACACAAAAAGATTTGGATGCCATCGCATTTACTAGAGGTCCTGGCTTATTAGGTAGTTTATTAGTAGGTGTCGGCTTTGCCAAATCATTAGGTCTTGCGCTAGGCATTCCTTTGCTAGAAGTAGATCATATGCAAGCCCATGTTTTAGCTCATTTTGCGGAAGACCCCAAGCCTTCTTTCCCATTTTTATGTTTAACCGTTTCCGGTGGTCATACTCAAATCGTAAAGGTGAAGAGCCCCTTACAAATGGAAGTATTAGGAAACACCATAGACGATGCAGCGGGAGAAGCATTTGACAAAACCGGCAAGATATTAGGTTTACCTTATCCCGCTGGACCTCATATTGATCGGTTAGCTACGCAAGGAACCGCTTGCTTTACATTTACCAAACCCAAGGTTGAAAACCTTGACTTCAGCTTCAGTGGATTAAAAACAGCTATTCTCTATTTCTTGCAAGATCAAGTAAAAAAAGACCCTGCTTTTGTTGAGAGGGAGTTAGCCAATATTTGTGCCTCTGTGCAAGAAACTATCATACAAATTCTAATGGATAAGATGATAAAAGCTAGTGAACAAACGGGAATAAAAGAAATGGCAATTGCAGGTGGGGTCTCAGCCAATAGTGGATTGCGAAAAACCTTTGAGGCCATTGGAAAAGAAAGAGGCTGGAAAACCTACATTCCAGCATTTCAATATTGTACTGATAATGCTGGAATGATTGCTGTGGTTGCCCACTTTAAGTATTTGGCCTCCGAGTTTACAGATCAGCGAGTTACAGCTAATCCAAGATTACGGTTTAACCAATAATTTCTTTCTTCATTTTCTTAAATTCCGCTTCGGTAATGGCTTTATCTTTTCTAAGTTTAGCCAACTTTTCAAGCTGATCCAACTTTGACGAAGATACCTCTTCTTCCATAGGCATCTCCTCTACAACTGCCGCTTCTTCTGGCTCTGCCTTTTCCTTCTCCATTTCTTTCGCCATATCTTTCCCTTGTTCGAATTTTTCTTTATAGTAGGTTCTAAAACTATCTACATTAAACGAAAGGAAATCTCCGCCCGACTCAAAGTGTTTTTTGAATACCTCCCCAACGGCGTACGTAGATGCCCCTGAAATAACGGCAAAGGTGATTCCTCCCAGTACTGAACCTACCACCGGAATAACTTTGATCATACCCGCACCTAACCTAGCCATTCCCGCTCCCGTCAAAGCAGAGATAATGGCTTTTCCTTGATTCTCTTCAAATTCAATATTGTATTGATTGCTCAACTGACGAATCATATCCATTTGGATGGCACTTACGGCTACAAAGTCTACAATTGGAATAGGAATGGCACCTGCCCCCATAGAAAGCCACATATGATTTTTTATAATTCGGTTCGATTTTTCTGATTTTGTTTTAATCATGGTATACTGTTATTTACTAAGATTAACTCTAAAGACCATTACGGAGTTCCTTCATCCGACAAAGGCTTTAATTTAATCGACTACCTTCCGCTCAATCAAGGACATTGATCCATGCACCTTCAGAGTGTGCTCCAAATTCGGGTGCGTAATATGATTGTATTTCTGCAAACCCTTGTTGGTATTTTCCAGGATGAACAACCAACACATCATATTCTAAAACAAAATCTCCTTTCGGTAAGGTCTCTATAAAAAAGTGCTGGCCATCGTCTCGAATCGTTTGATAAAAGAAGACACCATCTTTGTACTGATATCCGCTTAATGATTCTGTTGGTTCAATACCCGCTGCTCGGTTATCAATGATACTGACAAATTGCATTCTACGATCATTAACAATATGGAGTTTCATCCGCAAGCGATCCCCTTTTCGGATCTCTTGTCCATCCCACTTTATCCACGAAACTTCTTTATCTGTTATTTTCTGCACATACAGTTCCTTACCTATATGCAGCGGAAGATTACCTTCGCTTTTTGTCACCTCAGACTTAGGTCTAAACTGCTGGGATTGGACCAAACCAAAAATCGGGAAAGGATTACTATTCGTTACTGTAATTGTTTTAGGAACTTTCTTCATAGAATTTTTGTCCCAACTAAAGTTTTGATAATTCAACTCCCTATTTATATTCTGAGCCTCTTTGTCAAATACAATGTCCACTCTGGATTGTTTCTGCATCCAAGTTTGATCAAGCTTCATAAATGAATACAATACTTCCGCGGTATTAGCTTGTTGTTGCCATTGATTAACCCGCTTATTAGCCACTATCCATTGTTTGAGTCCATCTAACCATTCCGACGAAACCTTCATTTCATTTAGGAATTCCATGGCATATGCAACTGATAAGATATCGTTTCCATATTCGTAAAAATGGTTTGTTTCCTTCCAAAAAATGCCTTGGTCTTCTTTTCTAATGGCACGTTCCTTCAAACTCGCTACAATATCTTGGGCCGTTTCTTGTTTAGCTACTATTAAAAAAGTCAGTCCTGCCATGGATTGATGGTATACGTCTAACTGTGTCCAAAACTTTTGGGCCATTGAAATACAATGATCATATATTTTATTAGATCGAAATGCCGAACCTTTTTCTAAGACGCTCGACACATACGCATATCTAATCATATTAGGCGTTACTGTTTTTGTTGTCGTTAAAAAGTAATTTTTATCTTTTTGGACTTGCTCATGAATGTATCGCATCAAGTTCTCAAGGTCAATATAATTCTCAAACTTTGCGATAGTTCCTAATGAACTCAGCCGGGCTATCTTTTCTGCAAAAAGCAAACTGACGCTTAATGAAGGCCTCCCCTCTTTAGACCATAACATACCTCCGCTTGGGTGTTGAAATCTAGACAATGATTTCATATATGCCTGCAGTTGTTGTTGCCTATAATTGCTATCTACATATTTGCTTAGCAAAAACTTTCGTTCTTCTTCATCTTTAGCTTGTCTAATCCAAGGTGTATTTGCTAAAGTCTCTACTTTCAAATCTTCATTTCGCAGTAAAGGGCTACGTTCATTTTCTACTGCTTCTAAAAGCAATTGGTCCGCTAATAGAGGTTCATTTGTTATTATTTTATCAAGCAATGCTAAGATTCTTATGTTGTCTAATAATTTGGCCGAATACCGCAAAGGTTCATCATGCAGTGATGGCATGGATTGGAGCACTAGATGCATGGGATTTGCCGCCACTTCAAAACTCAGTTTGTGTAAATCAGACGTGCTCAGAATTCCTAATTTACTAAGATCTATTTCTTTTGTTTCACCACTTTTAATCCATAATGGTTTGCTATCTCGCACCAAGGTTTGATTAGAAATGATTGGTACAACCTGCCGCACAGCATCAGTAGATCCTGGACTTGAAAATGAGGCTGTTAAAGCCAGTGGACTGATGGCGTCTTCATTCGTTTCAAGGGTAAAGAAACTCGTACGACTTGTGCCCGCTGGAATACGTATTGCCAATTCATCTTCTTCAATGCCTACAGCATTAGCAAATCCATCCAACACTGCATTGGCTTCCAAACGCAGTGTCCCTGTAATATCTTTTTCTGAGCCATTTTCTACCTTTACAGGGATTTTGATTTTATCTCCGCTAGCCAGAATTCTTGGAAAATTAGGGCTTACTATGACCTCTTTGCGGCTCACTACACTCTGCGTAAAGAATGTATATTCTAGTTCTTTAGAATGGGCAAAAATCAAGAGTTTATAGGTAGAGACGCCGTCATTCATCGTAAAATCAATATCAAAATTCCCCTTTCCATCTACGTTTATATTATTATAAAAGAAAACTGTCTCTCCTAGCTCTTTCCGTATTTCGGGGGTTTTAGGTTTTGCAATTACAGCACTATTTTCGTCAGCAGAAAAAGCGGTCACTTGAGCGGCAGGCATAGCAGCATCCATGGCCATTTCGCCTTCATTCATCATACCTTTCTCCTTCATCATTTGACGTTTCATTATACCTCCTCTTTGCTCCATGATGACACCACCCCGGTAGTAGTCATTCATAAAACTAAACCAGTTAAAATAAGGATATCTATCTAAGGGATAGTGTGTATTCCCCCTTGGATATGACATATTAAAATTCTGATTTTGACCTACCATAAAACCATGTGGCCTAAGTAATTGTAAATGAGCCGTAGGATTATAAAATGTATGATACCAATTGTGCGGATATATCTCATCCAATGAGGCATCATATAAGCAGGCATTTACAATAACTTCAGTTGTTGCTTTTATATCGCCCTCAATGGCAAAGTTCCAGGAATAGGGTTTTCCAGGCTCCACCTTTTCGTCTATTTCAAGTGCCTTAATACTAAATTGTTCTTCCGGAAACTCGACTGGAAAGTATCGATCTACGCGACCTACTTTATTATCCAAAACTGTTAGGGCGCTGATACTGAATCCACCTACTTCATCAATAGACACTTTTTCTATTTCTTCTGCTACTTCACTCGCTCGTTTCCAATCAGAACGTACTAGTTTTCCTCCTTTCCACTTCTGTAATAATATATGATTGACACCTGATTTAGCCAATACTTTATAATCGATTACATCACTAAGACTTGATACTTTATCAGAGGCTATTAATTGAAGAAGGGAGCTCCCTTGTAAATGGGTATCTGTAAATTGAAAGTATCGGGTTTGTTCTTGAACATCTCCTTTAGCATTTGTTGCAACAGTGCTTAATTGATAAAATCCACTACTCAAATCTCCAAGTGTAAATTGATGCCCATTATATTCTACAGATGAAAAATTATTGTTCCTTGGCCATTTTGACGGGTTTACATCATCTTCATTATAAATAACATTAGGTAATCGTCTTTCGAATTCTGATCGTTCATAGAAGTAGTAATCTACCTCATTTGACCAATAACGTTGTGAATAATTGGGTTTGGGAGGACTCAATTGAACTAATGTGCTCTTCACCGTAGCATCTATAGCTTGTCCTTCAATATTTGTTGTTTTAAATGTGATTTCTAAGGGTCCACCTTTTACATATTCTTGTGCCAGGTTGTCCTCTATCTTAAATGGCTTATTAGTTAAGGAAATACCTTTGTTAGCTTCAAGACTTTCGCCTGTTCTATCGGACACGGTGAGTCGAACTTCGTAAAAAACAGATGTTAGATTTTCACCTTCTTTGACAGGGTCTTCAAAATCTATTTGATAGCGACCTTCGCCATCTGTTCCCACTATTCCTTGGTCCACTATGAACGGTTGTTGTCTTTGGGGATATCCTCTGAACTCCCAATACGGGGATTGGATGGTATTTGAACGATAGATAGCATATTTCAGATCCGCGCCTTCTACTGGAAAGTCGGTCATACTGGATACCTTCCCAGAAAATGTAATGGCATCTCCTATTACGTAATCTCTTTTGATAGTGTCGAAGGCATGTTTAATGGTAGGCCTCTTATACTCTTCCACTTTGAAATGGTATGAACCACTGTTCAATTGCGTTTGGGTACCTTGTATTTGTATCTGATAATTTCCAAGTAAATCTCCCTCTGGAACAATAAAATCACCTTGCACTGATCCGTAGGCGTCCGAGGTAACTTCCTTGCTGTAAACAATTTCTCGATTTTGGTTATAGCAGACTATTTCATAAGTAGCATTGGTTTGTAGTTGCGGTCTTTGGTTTGCTAGTGTATAGATTACTCCTTTGTAGAATACTCTTTGACCCGGTCGGTATATCGAACGATCTGTCATAAAGTAAGCCATACTTCTACTTCTATTTCGATTGTCTTGATAGGCTTGCAAGTAGAAATGTTCGTTAACGATAAAGCGATCATTTTCGGTAGTCAGCTCTATCAAAATATTCCTGGCTTTAGCATCTATACCCAGCTTACACAGACCATTAGCATCTGTTGTATGCGTATCTATTTTATCGAAGATCTGTTTCCGTTTTACGCGATCGTAATTGCCTGCATATAGGTTTACCGATACATTTTGCAAGGGTTCGCCAGTGGCTCTATCTACCGCTACGAGATGTTGACCATCTATAGAATTGTAAGAAAATAGGGCAAGCTTAGAAACTTGAAAATAACTCACCGCAAACAGCTCATCTTTTCGTGTATTGGCCATGCCCTTCTCCGACACAACTAGAATGTAAGCACCTGTAGTCAAGGCAGGAACTATAACGTTTGCTGTATGCTCTTCATAATCTTGAATATCACTTACATCTTCTGTCCAGCTATTTTGTACATTGAGGGTCTTCAACTCTTTTCGTAAAGCTTCATCGTACTTTCTATCTCTCGACCATGCGGCACTCTCATAAGGCATAATTTCAAAATGCAATTTCTCCACATTTCTAAAATTCACTCTAGCTTCAAACTCTTGTTTTGGTAGTAAGACGGCTTCAGTTTTTATTCTGAGGTTTGAGATTTCAATTTGATCCTTATACCTCTTTAATTTTGATACAAGCTCTTTATCCTGACCATTCTTGCTAAGTTCCTCAATAATGGACATAGCCTCTACATATGGTTTTTTCTGCGGTCCAATGTCCTCTTGAGAAGTAACTAAACTTTTCACTAATTGTAATCCTGCTAATTCTTTATCATACCCCTTTGCGGACAAGTAGGTCGAACGGAGTACTGCATTGTATTTTTGCGTCTTCTCTGGATCATTACTTTTGTTGTAATCAAAGGCCCAACGCATATATTTCACTAATACAGATTGCCTTTCTTTTGCCGCAATTTTTTGATGTAAAATTTTATAATAGTACTGCGCTTTGTGGGTATTACTTTCACTTACAGGTAATGCTAAATCAAGAAAAGAGTCTGTGTCTAAAAACGCATGATCACTCTTAATAAACTCTGGTAAACCATTTGGTTTTATTTGGTGTCCACTGTTTGAGAAATAACGAATGGCATTGACCAATAAAAACTCTTCGAGATCCATTTGCTGTAGAGAACTTCCGTCTAGTATAGCTGGTATTTCTTCCAGTTGTATCTCGCTAAGTCCATCTATCGCCAAGGATGATTCTAGGTTAAAAAGAGATTCGGATTGAAGTTTTTCTACGCTCCATTCTTCAATGGATTTTGAAGATTCATCAAGTGTGTTTGTTCTTTCAGATAATCTGTACAAATTATTACGAGCATACTGCTGATAATACACAGCTAAAAGATGATGTAAAACGGCTCTTACTTCTGGAATTTCACAGTTACTGATTTCTTCTTCTATCTGCCTGATTTTTTCAGTGCTTTGCACATCCTCTAACTCAAAGCTGAGATTAGCTTTAAAAATGGATGACTTAATCCATTGATCACTTCGTTGTTCTTTCTTTGCCGCTTGATAGATTTTTTCGACCACTTCTAGTGCGGATGCGGGAAGTCCTTTCTCTTGAAACTCACCCACCTCTTTCCAGGCTTTCTCGTAGTCAAAATCTGAAGATGAAATCATGCTCATAAAGAAGATTGCTAATGCCATTAGACTTACACTTGACAATTTTAATAACATATCAATACGTATTACACTTAACTAAACTTCTATTTAGATGCGTATAGTTTCTAAATAGGGTCTGAAAGAGAGGATATTAATAAAATCTTAAAACATCTACTTCTTCAGGGATGGGCTTCCCTTTAAGAATTACATTGGCCATTATCCTAGCAAAGTGTGGACCTAAGGATGTCCCTTTTGTCCCTAATCCATTGAATATGTAGATATTATCATACTGCTTATGCTTACCCAAGATAGGTTTCCGATCAGGCGTACATGGTCGGATGCCTGCTCTTTTATCTAAAATAGTAGGCCACTTCCCTAACCATTGGTTCAACCATTTTTTTTGCTCTTCAATGAATGTTTCACTAACCTGAGTAGATCTTTCTTTCCAATGGTATCCACCGCCAGTCCAATACGTACCATCAGGATTACCCGCTAAAAAGTATTTATTCTTTACGATCCATCCTGGACTTATGTCTAATGATACTTGGAGGGATTGTCCTTGAGCAGGGCGCATAGGAATGCTTGACCATAATGAATCATGCTCGATGGCTGCTCCATTGCAATAAATGACTGCCTGGTATGATTCATCATTATAGCGAATATAATCTGATTGGAAATCTACATCACTTGAGTCAAATGTTGATTCAATAAGACACCCTTCTCTTTTTAATAACTTTCTGTACGTAGAAACCAGTAATGCAATATTTACTTTACGTCCATTTTTTATGCCGGCATAATACTCATTATCAAAGGCAGGTTCAATTTCGTTTATTTGAGACATGCCACCATCGTGAGCTTTATATTCCTCATGGACAAGACGTGAACTCCATTGGTTTTCGGCCAACGGACTTCCTAGCCTTCTATAAATGGTTTTTTCTTCTAGTATGGAGATATCTAACAGCTCAGACAGTTCAGTATAACATGAATCTAAAGCACTCAACAAGGTATCGAACATCCAACTCTTTGTGAAGTATCTCCCTGTTATAGGATTTACAATTCCAGCAGCTGCCATAGTAGCACTACCTACATGACCTTTATCAATAATATCATGTTCAATACCTTCCTTCCTTAAAAAAAAGGATAATAAGGTTCCGGCTAATCCCTGTCCAATAATAAGATACTTACTAGGCATAATAAAAAAAGCCACCCATAATGAGTGGCTTTATATAATTTATGTAAAACAATTATTCTACGGACAATTTCTGAGTAATTATCTGATCATCTAATTGTACTCTAGTCAAGTAAAGTCCACTATTTAAATGTTGTAGATCTAGGGGTAATACAGCTTTGCCTGTTTGATTCCCAAAATTCACACTATGCACTTGTTGACCCGTAATAGAGAAAATGCCAACTTGAACCAAGGCACCTTTTCGTAAATCTAAGTTGATACTCGTTAATCCATCGGTCGGGTTAGGGATGATGCTCATTTCATTTAAAATTTCATCATACACTGAAGATACTAAATCTTCTCCGTCACAATCTTCATCGATACCATTATTAGGAATTTCTACTGCATCCGGATTAATGTCAGGATTCATATCATCACAATCTACATCAGATGTAAACCCATCAGCATCCCAATCGTCAGCTGTAGCACCGTTAACAGAATAGGTAACATCATCTAAATACCAAGTAGACGCAGATGTAGGATATTGATTCATAGAACATATGGTACCTACAAAGTCAGGCACATTTCCAACTAACTCATCATCCATAAAGAAAGCCACCGCTTGTGCATCGAAACGAAAAGCAATTTTAAGATTAAACCATGCATCAGGAGTATAATCGAATGTTAGGATTTCCGTGTTTGTTCCATCTGTAATGGATACGCCACCTTCTACAAAAAACCCATTTAATGTCCAAATACTGCCTGGGTTTGCCGTTCCTTGGAAATTAAAATACGCATCGTTGGCACTAGGTACATACATGTTTAATGCAACCTCAAAAAGACCTGTGCTATGACAACCGTCAAAATCTATGACAATATCAAGAGGTCCTCCCATTGCATTAGTACCCACAATTTCTAGAGCATTTGAACCTGAAGCTGCTTGGGCATCTGTAACTAGAGCATCAACGCTGCTCCCTGGCCAAAGTTGCCATGGATGACCGGCGGTACTTACAATTCCATCGCCTGTATTAAATTCTTCAAAACTGGTAGTATAGTATTGGGCTTGTACCATTGTGCTGGCAACCACAAGTACTAGTAAAATTTGTAAAGCTTTTTTCATATGTTTTAGTTTGTTTGATCAAATGTGCAAATACAAGCAGAAAATTAATGGTTTTAATCTGAAAATAGAACAAAAGACTCATTATTTCCTTTGATTTGATACATAGTTACACAAGTGTCCTCTAGATAGCATATTAAATTTCTTATTCTGTCACATTTATGATATTTTTACTACAATACAAAGACAAATAACACTTTCAAATTAGAATTATGAAAAGAACTTTACTCTCTATGATTTTCACGTGCATGATGACTGTGATGGCTCTTCAGCTTCAAGGTCAAGATGCTCCTGATTTCATGCTTACAGATATTGATGGTAATGAACATCATATGTATAGCTATTTGGATGATGGAAAACCGGTCATTATAGATTTCTTTACTACATGGTGTGGCCCATGTTGGAGTCTTCACCAAACACACGTGCTAGAAGACGTGTATAGCCTATATGGGCCTGATGGTGCAGATATCATGATGGCTATGGCAATCGAATGCGATCCAAGTACTACACTTGCTGATCTTCAAGGAACAGGCCCTAATACTGCGGGTAATTGGTTAGATGGATCCACATATCCGTACATTGATCTTGAGGACACTGCTGTTCCTATGTCTTACGGTGTAAATGCCTACCCTACCATTATGATGGTTACGCCTGATAGAGAATACAGTAATATGTATGGAGTAGTGCCTTCAACTACAGACTCATGGACACAACAAGTACTGAACAATCTTGATCCAAAGCCTGGTGTAGACCTTTTTGCTTTGGAGTCTAGTTTTGCTTCTCCAGCTTGTGGTTCATCAATGGCTACTATCAAGTTTATCAACTTTGGTGACACAGATCCAGGAACAGCTAATGTTCAAGTTTTGGTAGATGGTCAAGAAGTAGATAATGCTGATTATCCTATGAGTGTTTCTTCTCTATCGGTTTCAGATGTAGAGATCCCAATCAATAATCTACCTACAGGTGAAGACGTAGAGGTAGAGTTAGTGATCACTCCAGAAGGTTCAGAAGCTACTTCAGTAACAGGAAGTATAGCTGCTGCCTTAAATACAGATCTTTTCGTAAGAGTGGTTATTGAAGGTGATGGTACGGCAGATCTTGATGGAACCAATTGGGAGATTTTAAGAAGTGACGGATCTGTTTATTATGGTGCAGATGTCGCTAAAGACGAATCTTTAGATTTAAAGGTATATGTGGATGAAGTAGATTGCTATTCATTTAGAATCTATGATCCTTTATTTGGTGATGGTCTATCAGGCGGATCAGTATATGTAGAAACAAGCAATGGTGAAGTCCTAATGGACGAATCAAATTTCGGAGCTGAAGCAAGCGCAGATTATTTTGCAGCTAGTGTTTCTAGTGTTGATGAAAAAGACATTGTTGCAAGTGAAATGTATCCAAACCCTGCGAGTAATCAAATTACTGTTGAAGTGAGTGAGGATATGACTCTTCCAGCAAGCTTTACTATGGTAAATCAATTAGGACAGCTAGTGGTAAAAGATGTTTTACAAGCATCATCTAACACTATCCAACTAAATCTAGAAAACGGTAGCTATATTGCTACTGTAACTGGCCAAAATGGTAAAGTAAGTGTTCAGAATATTATGATCCAAAAGTAAATTGGATACAACATAAAAAAAGCCTGATCATATGATCAGGCTTTTTTTTTACCCAATACTAATTGAAAACTTATTAGAGTTGGTGTAATTTTCACCTTCTTTACATTATTCTGTCGATTGTTATAGCTAGATATACTATGAATCAGAACTTTTCTACCTTTCTATCTAAATGTACTACCCTATTTATTGTTACCATTATATGTTTATTACTTGCCGCTTGTAATGCGGATGAATCACCATCCTCAAAGGATTCTTCTGAAGGCCCATCTGAAATAAGCGTTGAGAAAATTCCATCAAGTAAAACCGGTATTAGCTTTTCCAATGATATTAAGGAAACTAAACTGGTCCATTACTTCAATTGGAATTTTATCTACTCTGGTGCTGGTGTCGCCATAGGTGATATCAATAACGATGGCTTACAAGATATTTACTTAGCTGGAAATATGGTCTCTGACAAATTATATCTAAACAAAGGAAATTGGGAATTTGAAGATATTAGCAAAGAAGCCGGTATAGTTGATAAACTTTGGTCAACAGGTGTAAATATGGTAGATGTGAATGCCGATGGTTTACTTGACATCTATGTATGTAAGAACTTTTTCCTTTTGCAAGAAAGTGTACGAAAGAATAAACTGTTTATCAACAATGGTGATAATACATTTACCGAAAGTGCCGATAAATATGGCTTGGGAGATACTGGCTTTTCTGTACAAGCATCATTCTTTGATGCTGAAAATGATGGTGACCTCGATCTTTATTTAGTTAATCAGCCCATGGATGAATATGCGGCAAAATTGGCTCGACCTGAAACGGTGGCCGCCTTACCATATTCTGACAAACTGTATATAAACGAGAATGGTAAATATGTTGATAAAACAGACGCTCTCAATTTTCAAAATAAAGTATTTGGCTTAAATGCTTCTGTAGCTGATTTTACTAATGATGGGCGCACAGATATCTATTTGTGTAACGATTATTACCACGGAGATAATTTCTATATAAATCAAGGTAAATTAAAGTTTAGAGATGAACTGAAAGAACGAGTAGACCATACCTCTTTCTACTCAATGGGTGCTGATGTAGCGGATATAAATCAAGATGGCTGGTTAGATTTTATTAGTCTTGACATGGCCTATCCAAGTCATTTCCGTTCTAAAACCAATATGGAATCTATGCGTCCTGATAGATTTTGGACCTTAGTGGATGCCGGTCATCATTATCAATATGCTGTCAACAATCTTCAGTTAAATAATGGCTATGGATACTTTAGTGAAATTGGGCATCTAGCTGGTGTTTCTAATACAGATTGGAGTTGGTCACCTTTATTTATGGATTTGGATAATGATGGATTTAAAGATCTGGTTATATCCAATGGCTTGATCCATGATTTAAGGAACAATGATTTTATCAATAAAATGAAATCAAACAATCAGATCAGTCCAGACCAAATTGTAGATTATGTGAAGCAAAATGCACCGTCTACTCCCATTTCAAATTTTATGTTTCAAAATGGAGGTGAATTGAAGTTTACTAACGTAACAAAAGAAGCAGGTTTCGATGATTTAGGCTTTACATCAGGCATGGCCTTTGGTGATCTCGATAATGATGGCAACCCTGATTTAGTCCTTAATAATAGTAATGGTGAAGCGTCTGTATTTAAAGTAAAACCTCCAAAATCGCACAATTATATCAATGTAACATTGGAAGGTAAAATAATGAACCCCAAAGGCTTAGGTGCTAATGTAGAGGTGTTCTATGACGGAAAACGTGAAATGGGAACCATGACCAATGTTAGAGGCTACATGTCTAGTTCCCAATGTCTTTTGCATTATGGTTTATCCAACTCAAGCAAAGTGGATTCCATAGTGGTGTATTGGGATCATGTAAATAAAAGTGTCGTAAAAAATCCAAGTATAAACACAACGGTAAATATCTCTTATAAGCAAACTCGATTTGCTAAGCCACTTGCTCCAAATGGCGTTTTAGCTAGTAACCAAAATATCATTGCACATGAGCACCTAGAAAATGCAAACGATGACTATAAGACTCAAGTGTTATTGCCTCATAAGCTATCTCAAAACGGTCCGTTACTTTCGAAAGCGGATATTGATAAAGATGGAAAAGATGATATATTAATAGGCGCTAGTGCTGGTCAATCACCTACTTTGTTTCGTCAGTCTAATAGTTCATTTGCTGACGCAACAAGTTTCCCAAAACTAGCTGAAAAAGAATCTATGGGCCAAGCTTGGTTTGACCTTGAAGGAGATGGTGATTTAGACGTTTACATTGTAAATGGTGGTAATCAATTCGAACCGAATTCCCCTGCATTAGAAGACAATGTTTTTATTAATAATGGGAAAGGTGATTTCAGCGCTTATACAGGAAATTTGTCGATGACCCAATTTGATGGCGAAAGCGTTATTGCTTTAGATATTGACAATGATAATGATCAAGATATTATTGTAGGGGGGCGATTGA
Source organism: Saprospiraceae bacterium (assembly GCA_020629315.1). GTDB lineage: Bacteria > Bacteroidota > Bacteroidia > Chitinophagales > Saprospiraceae > JAHDDO01. The sequence continues at coordinate 21,506 of JAHDDO010000015.1, forward strand.
TTCCTAATGCGTACCCTAAGAAAGCAAGCTCTATACTTCTCATAAATGAGAATGGTGTGCTAGAAGATGGTACCTCTACTTTTATTCCTGAATTACATGAGTTGGGTTTGGTCACTGATATCCAATCTGGTGACTTTGATAATGATGGAGATCAAGATTTAGTTATGGTAGGTGAATGGATGCCTGTGACACTTTTCTTGCAAGAAAATGGAACGTACACTAAAAAGTCATTAGACGGTTTAGCGGGAACATCTTGGTGGTGGTCATGCAGCACAGGTGATTTTGATAATGATGGTGACTTAGATATTTTATCCGGTAGTCTTGGTCTAAATAACAAGTTCAAGCCCTCAGAAAAGAAACCTTTTAAGGTTTATTCTGGAGATTTTGATGAAAATGGTGATCATGATGTTGTATTAGCTAAAACTATAGATGACGAGCTTTATCCTGTTCGAGGTAGGGAATGTTCGACCGAAGAGATGCCTTTTGTAAGTGAGAAATTTGAAGATTTTGAATCCTTTGCCAAAGCTAGTTTGGTACAAATTATTCCTGAAGAAAAATTATCAAATTCGGATCAATATTCTATTCATTCATTTCAATCGATATACTTGGAAAACAATGGCGATGCCAGCTTTAAAGTAAGTACTTTACCAATTCAAGCTCAACTATCACCCATTAAAGATTTCGTTTGTGATGATTTTAATAATGATGGTCATTTGGATTTTATTTTCGCCGGAAATCACTATCCTGCCGAGGTTGAAACTGTGCGATATGATGCTGGTAAAGGTGGATTGATGCTTGGCAATGGCCTAGGCCAGTTCCAATTCATTCCTCCAAATGAGTCAGGTATATACATAGATTGTGATAGTCGAGATCTCGAAGTGCTCACCATCGACAATCAAAAGTACTTGATTAGTAGTTGTAATGATGGGCCCGTAGTTTCATTGCGTTTAATGCCTTAATTTAAAAACTACTTTCCCATTCGATAATTTTATTTTGTAAGCTATCCACAAGATCTGGATGGGTGGTGGACAGGTCAATGTCATTCATTGGGTCTACATTCATATCGAATAATTGATAGATGTTTTCTGAACGGATCCATTGAAAAAACCAGTCCTTGTCTCTAAGCCAAAAGCCTTCAACATCTCTACCCATCATGTCTACTGAATCTCTTACTTTGCCTACCCTACCAATTGCTCGATTATGCTTTACAGCACTCTCTTCTCCAAAGAGTAAAGGCGCCAATGAAGAACCATCTTTACAAAATGAATAATTAAGACCTACTACATCCAAGATCGTTGTAGGGATATCAACAGATTCTACAATTGAAAGGTCGTTTTTGCCTTCAGAAATAACATTGGACCAACTAAAAAAAATCGGTGTCCTAAATGAAGGATCAAATACTGATAGTTTTCCTTTATCGCCGCCATTGTGCCAGCGTAGTGAATCATGTCTAAATTCTTGATCATAATCTTGCTCCCATCCATTATCATTCACGTAAATAAATAATGTGTTTTCAAATTTATTTGCCTGTACCAGCTTGTCTACTAATAGTCCTATTGTTTTATCAAATCTGGTGCAATTTGCATAATATTCACTTGCGGAAATTGTGTACGTATCGAGTGGGTACAAATTGACCAATGAATCGGGGGCGTCGAAAGGATAATGTGGTAATTCAGGGGCAAACCAGAGAAAGAAAGGCGCTTCTTCCTCCTCTATGAAGTCAAATACAGGTTTCATCGTTTTTTTTCCTATGCTCAAGCCTTCTCCTCCCATAAATTTAGAAAACCATGTAGCGCCATCCTCTTTATCTTCTGGAGACCATCCTGTTGTCATCCCATGACTAAAACCTCCATTTTCATAGTGAAACTCCCACCATTTTCCCGCTTGAAACGATCGATACCCTATGGAATCCAACGAAGAGACTAGGGTAGAAAAATGAGACATAGCATTATGTCTAAAGTCACGTTCGTAATTTTCTTTCTCAATGGCACTCCTAAATCGCATGCGTGACGTGTTTGCAAATAACATACTGTCTACACGTTTATCATATCGGATAGGTAACATCCCAGTCATTAAGCTTTGCAATGAGGGTCTGCAATGATTTGCTGACACGTATCCATTTGTAAACAAAAACCCGCTTGAAGCTAATTTGTCTAAATGTGGAGTAATTACTTTATCTGATCCCATAAAACCAAAATATGGATAGCCATGATCGTCACCAATCATAAGAACAATATTGGGTCTATTGGGAACGGACGAAATTTTAGCGTTTGTACAAGAATAAAGAAGTGGAAATAAAACGAGAAGCAAGGAGTATTTGAACATAGCGAATTAGATTACTAAGATATCTCCAAATATAAGATCAGCCCTGAGACTTTCTCAGGGCTGATTGTCAAAACCAATTTTTGGATTGGTTACTTATATGACAATTATCGCTAATTAATCCCTGAAAATTTCTCATATTTAACGAATTAACAGCCATCTAACAAAATGCAAAATATTGATAAACAAGCAGTTATAAAACATGCTTTAACAGTGATTGATGCAAGGGAAGAACAGCTTACTAACATGATTTTAGAAATCAATGAACAAATAAATCAAGATGGGAAATCCAGTGCTGGGGATAAATTTGAAACGGGAAGAGAGCGATTAACTCAGGAATTGAATGCACAACAATCAAGATATAATCAACTATTACAGCACAAAAGGAAGCTCATTCAACTTAGAGGTGACGCATTGGAACAAATTAAAGAAGGTGCCTTAAGTTGTATTAATGGTAACTGGTATTTTATAGGTCCGGCCCTAGGTAAGATTCTATATAATACTATCCCGATTTGGTTTATCTCAACTGAGGCCCCAATAGTCAAACAGATGATTCAATGTAAAAAGGGAGATTCCTTTATCTGGAACGAAAGAGAAATGCTTATATCGGAGATCTATTGAAAAAAATAGCCCCGTCTGAGAAACGGGGCTAAAGTCAATAAACCAATCTCAATTTAGAAAAGCGTATAATAAAAAGACGAAATCCAAAATTATTAGTCCACATTATCATGAAGGAAAGCATTTCCCCTCTTGATATTATCGGGATCAAAATCCTCATCTACTGAGATTCTGATATTGGAGAACCCTGCATCCTCAGATATACTTACATCATCTAACTGCACATTATTTCTTTCAAATGCTGGTCTCTTTTCCATTTCCGAAATGGTGTGTGGATCATCCAACGGTCTTGATTGTGCTTTACGCACATACTCATCTCTTAACCGTTGCTTCTCAGCTTCCATCCGTTGTGACTTCACATCCGTGTCAGCTGATTCAATTTTTATAATCGCATCCTGCTCTGTTGCAGGACGATATTGTTCTATAGTAGTTCTAACATCATCTGTATCTAGATCAATCACGACTGCATTATCTGATGTAGTGGTATTGGTAGGGATAATTTGATCTTCATTATCACCATCATCGATTCCTACTCGAATACTTTGCGGCTTCTTTGGTTCTGAAAATGTTTTAGTTTTATCAAAACCGGTAGCTATTAAGGTAATCGATATTTTGTCGCCTAAGCTTTCGTCGTAACCATGACCCCAAATAACGTCAATGTTTTGGCCAGCTTCTTCCATGATATAATCAGTAATGGTTCTCATTTCTGACATAGTCATTTCTTTCGCGCCATGGGACGATGAAATATTCAATAATATCTGATTAGCGCCTCTAATGTCATTATCTTCTAAAAGAGGTGAGTTTAACACACTTTCTACAGCTCTTCTTGCTCTATCTTCTCCTTCAGCGACTGCGGAACCCATTAATGATACACCACTATTTTTCATGACGGTGTTAACATCTTCAAAATCCACATTTATCTTTCCAGCTAGTGTTATTATCTCTGCGATTCCTTTTGCTGCAATGGTTAGAATATCGTCTGCCTTTCCAAAAGCCTCAGATAAAGGCAGATCGCCATAAATCTCTCCTAATCTATCATTAGAAATGATCAGTACAGAATCAACACTTTCCTTTAATTGCTTTAAACCTTCAAGTGCCTGACGTTTTCTTTTTAGACCTTCAAAACCAAATGGAATAGTTACGATACCTACCGTAAGGATATCCATTTCCTTAGCCGCTTTCGCTATTATCGGAGCTGCACCTGTACCAGTGCCACCGCCCATACCCGCGGTTACAAATAACATCTTCGTTCCACTGTCCAAAAAACGTCTAACCTCATCAATAGATTCAATACAAGATTGCTTACCCATTTCAGGTTTGTTCCCGGCTCCCATACCTGAAGTAAGGGATGGACCCAACTGAATTTTATTTTCTATAGGGCTTGCTTCTAAGGCTTGAATATCTGTATTACAAACTGCAAAATCTACACCTGTAATTCCTTTTTCGAACATGTGAGCAACGGCATTGCTACCGCCTCCACCTACACCTATTACCTTGATAATCGATGCATTAGGGTTAGGAAAACTCATTTCTGTTTGATTATTATTATCCAACATAGTCATTAAAATTCCGAGTCAGGGCTCGCTTCAAAAAATTCTCTTGTGTATGTAAATATCTTTTCATACCATTTTGATTTCCCTTCGTCAACGTCATCGAATGCTGTACCTTCTAATTCCGCTGAAGCATGGTCATCAATATCAATAACCTCTTTCTCGTTGTATTGATTTTGCTCTAAGGCTATCATTAACAGACCCAATGCAGTCGCATAAATAGGGCTAGCTAATTGGCTACTATAACCATGAGCCAGGTGATCTACAGGTATCCCAATCCTAGCATTTAGTCCTGTATGATACTCTGTTAAAAGGTTGATATTTTTAAGCATCGAACCTCCACCTGTAAGTACTATACCGGCAATTAATTTCTTCTCGTATCCACTACGCTTAATCTCCCACCGGATATAGTCTAGGATTTCTTCCAATCTTGCTTGAATAATCCTAGCCAGATTTCTTTCTGATATTTCTTTTGGGTCTCTTCCTTTTATACCTGGAATGGTAATCACTCGATTATCATATACTTCTTGTGCCAGCGCGGAACCAAATTTTACTTTAAGTTTTTCTGCTTGATCGGGCATCACAGTGCAACCTTGCTTAATATCGTTTGTAATGACGTTTCCTCCGAAAGGTATCACTGCTGTATGTCTAATAATTCCTTCATGGAAAATCGTTATATCCGTAGTACCACCACCAATATCTACTAAGGCGACACCCGCTTCTTTTTCTTCATCCGTAAGTACAGATTTAGCGCTCGCTATAGGTTCCAATGTCATTGATTTGACTTCCAAGCCTACCTTTTCAACGCAACGCAAAATATTTCTTGAGGCTGTCATTTGGCCAGTGATAATGTGGAAATTAGCTTCTAATCTAACCCCAGACATACCAATCGGATCCATTATTTCAGACTCATCATCCACTGTAAACTCTTGGGGGAAAACGTGCAAGATTTTATCTCCTGGCGGAAGAACAATCTTATGCATATCATCTATCAGTTTGTTTACATCGTCTTGACTAATTTCTGAATATGCATCACTCCTTACTAGAAGTCCGTGATGATGGATACTTTTTATATGCTGTCCAGCAATACCAACATGTACTTTCTTGAACTTTTTCTTAGCTGTTTTTTCCGCCATTTCCACAGCTGTCTGAATGGCTTTTACCGTCTTATCAATGTTAGCAACAACACCTCTAGAAACTCCTAGGGACTTAACAGTTCCCATACCTAGGATTTCAATTTTTTCGTACTCATTTCTGACACCAGCTATGGCACAAATTTTTGTCGTTCCGATGTCTACAGCCACTACAATATCAGATGTAGGCCGTGCATCATCCATTGGATTTGGACGTACGCTTTCTAGCATAATCTTAGAGTTTTGCCTTAAAAAATTTCGCTATACTAAGTTACACATTAAAATTAATTAATATGTATAAATCACTAACTTTCTTCACTTATTCCGAATATTCTGCCCTCATATTTCAAATTCAGCTCTGGAAATCTATCCAATCCTTGTTTTGAAACCACTTTTTTGTAATAGACCTTCAAATTGTAGAATTTGTCTTCCATATTTTCGACAGATCCAATCAAAATTCGTTGCCTTCCCATTTTGGGAATGATCTGAATTTCGCCTGATTCTTTTATATCAATTTGCTCCACCAGCGCTTCCAGAAAATCATCTTGATTTATATGATTTGCGACAGCAAGCAAGTCCTTTAAATTGTGTCTTTCCAAGTCCATAAAATCATCCCTATATTGCTGAATATATCCAGTTGCTACAGGTACTCGAATAGATGCATGTAATCGAGTTTTTATATGGTTACCTTTTGCATCCAAATAATAGGATCGGCCATCAGCCGGTTCGATACGAAGGACAGGTACACGCTGATCAATGTCTATATGGATGTTATATCGTTTATCTACATATATTTCACAATCCTCAATACGTTCATCTTGCTCTAGAAACTGTTCGAGCCCCATAATATCTAACTCGCCTATTACACTTCTATCCAAATCAAAACCTATTCGCTGCCTAAATAAATAGAGCACTTCCTTTTCGGTTATTAAATATTTACCAGAAGAAATACTTTCAATGTTGACATTGACTTGGGCTATACTTGCTCTTTTTTGGGTCCAAATGGCCAAAGCTAGAACTACTGTGATAATACCTAAGATCAATATATTGACCCATGTTTTATCACTACTGAGCATGTGCTTATATGTTTGCTTTTTAATCATTCAAAAAATAATTGTTCGATCATGGGATGGTGTTTTTCTAAATTGCCAGCTCCCAATGTTATTATCACTTCTTTTGGTGTTTTTTCTAACACTTTCTTTAATTCATCGTGGTTTACAACTATACCTTTGCCTTCTTCCATCGCTTCAACAATCATGGCTGAATTTACGCCTTTGATGGGTTCTTCTCTTGCTGGATATATGGGCAATACTATTGCCTCATCTAGTGCATTTAGTGCTTTAGCAAAACCTAAATAATGGTCTAGTGTCCTACTAAATAAGTGAGGCTGAAAAATACCGGTTATCCGTTCTTGGGGGTACATAGCTTTCACTCCATTTATACATGCATTCAATTCTTCTGGATGATGTGCATAATCATCTATCAAAACACATGTATCACTTTTTGCAACCAACTCAAACCTTCTCCGGACTCCTTTATAATTGCTCATTAACTTTGACGCTACCGTCAAATCTAGACCAAGCACTTTCAATATTAAAAACGCGGCTGTTGCATTTTCTACATTATGAACGCCCGGGAATGCCCATGAAATATCAGTGCTCATGTCATCTGTTTCAAAACTCCAATTAGATAACCAAGGCTTAGTCACTCCTATGTTATACCGCCCATTTTTGCCCTTAGGGCCATAGCTCAATACTTGAACATTTTTATCCTCTAACTCACTTTTCACATCTTTAGGCAGCTCACTTTCTAAAGAATCATGAATTAATAAAGTCCCTCCTGGTTTTAATTTTCTTACAAACGTCCAGAACCCATTTTTCATAGACTCATAACTTCCATACACATCTAAGTGATCTGGATCCATAGATGTTATCAAAGCTATATCTGGTGATAGGTAATGAAAAGACCTATCAAACTCATCTGCCTCTACTATGGTCCATTCTTCTCCGCTTACATAATTCGAATCAAAATTCTTAGCAATACCCCCCAGAAAACAAACTGGGTTCATCCCTAAATGATGCATCAAAAATGCGAGCAATGTCGTTGTACTAGTTTTTCCATGAGTCCCTGCTACTGCAATAGTTTTAGCAGCATTTGAAATCAATCCCAAAACTTGGCTCCTTTTCACAATTGGAACCGATACGGTTTTGAGGTACTTCCATTCTTTATTGGACTCAGGAATGGCTGGCGTGTACACCACTATGTCAATATCTTTAGGAATTAAAGACACATCTTCTTGATAATGTATTTTCATTCCTTCGCTGACTAACGTTTCAGTCAAGCTTGATTTATGTAAATCATACCCGCTAACACGGATACCTAATTCATTAAAATATCTTGCGATCGCACTCATACCGATTCCGCCGATTCCTAGGAAATAAGCATTTTTAATATCAGCTATTTCCATTGACTTCATCTATTAAAATCTTTGCAATCACATTGGCTGCGTCTGGCTTTCCAAAGGCCAATATTTTATCACTAAGGGATTTCCTTTGCTCCTCATTATTGGATAATTGCAGAATACATTCCCAAAGTGCTTTGTCAACTTCTTTATCCTGCACCATAATGGCTGCTTCACCATCTACTAATGATTGTGCATTTTTTGTTTGGTGATCTTCTGCTACATACGGTGATGGAATTAACACCACCGCTTTCCCTACCAAACCTAATTCCGAAATAGTCAAAGCTCCTGCTCTGCATACAACGATATCAGCCGCTGCATAAGCCAAATCCATTTTCTCAATAAATGTCTTAGCTTTTACAGATGATAATTGTGCTGTTTCACTTTTGCTAAACGTATCCGAATACCCACTCCCCATCTGCCATACAAATTGTAAATGTGCAGACTCTTCAATCTCCTTCGTTTTAGAAGCCATGAACCCATTTATCGTTCTGGCACCCAAACTACCGCCTACTAAAAGAACGGTTGTCTTTTTTGAGTCTAATCCAAAATGATCTAAAGCAAGGCTCCTTTTATCAGTTAAGGACAGCAAGTCTTTTCTAACTGGATTGCCCGTAAGCACTATCTTTTCCGGAGCAAAAAAACGATCCATCAATGGATAAGCCACACAAATCTTATTCACAAATCTAGACAACCACTTGTTGGTTATGCCAGGATACGAATTTTGCTCTTGCAATAAACAAGGCACATTCATAAATGCAGCCATCCGCAGCGCTGGACCACTTGCGTAACCACCGAATCCAATTGCAATATCCGGCTTAAAGTCTTTAATGATTTGTCTACTTCTCCATAAACTGACTATCAGCTTAATAGGAAAAAGCAAATTCTTGATACTTAATTTTCGCTGAAGTCCACTAATCCATAATCCCTTTATTACGTATCCTGCCTTCGGTACTTTCTCCATTTCCATCCGGTCACTCGCACCCACAAATAATATTTCAATATTTTTCACTGCCTCCGTTAAGGCATCAGCTACAGCTATAGCTGGATATATATGTCCACCAGTACCCCCTGCACTTATCAAGACTTTCATCACTTTGTTGGCACGGTGGCCGTATTTTGTTTTTTATAAAAATCTTCAACATATCTACTAACACTAAGGATAATGCCAAAGGAAATACATGTAAACACTAATGATGTCCCACCCATACTTATCATAGGTAAAGTCAATCCTGTTACAGGAACTAGATGAACAGATACCGCAATATTGGCAAATGCATGAATTACAATATTGAGACAAAGACCCAAGGCCAAAATAGCTCCAAATGTCATTGGACACCTTGTCACTAAGGTTATACATCTAAAAAGAACTGCCAAGTACAAACAGATTATTACAACCCCTCCAATGAGTCCGTACTCTTCACAAATAATTGCGTATATAAAATCTGCATATGGATATGGTAAAAAATTTCGTTGTGTACTATTTCCTGGTCCTTCCCCAAATACCCCCCCTTCTGCAATCGCAATCTTTGATTGTTGAATTTGCCAACCTCCATCCGTATTAGTCATAAACTCTGTAATCCGAGTATTCCAGGTTTCTACCCGAATAAAGTCAGGAAACATACTTCCTAGAAAATAAATAAACATAAATACAAATGCACCAAGCATTATTAATAGTAGGATATACTTGAGCGATACTCTACCTATAATCATCATCAGCAGACATGTAGTAAATAACAATGCTGCCGTACTTAAGTCGGCTGGCGCAATCAAACCACAAATCAAAATCACTGGAATAATGATTGGGATAAAAGCATTTTTAAAATCTTTAATTTCTTCTTGTTTCTTTGCCAAAGACCTTGCGACGTAAATGATCAATGTAATTTTTGCAAAATCTGACGTTTGAAAAGACATATCTAACCATGGTATAGTTAACCAACGTCTGGCTTCATTTATCTCATTACCCCATATGACTGTATACATTAATAAGGGAATGGTAATTAAGAATAAGAACGGGGCTAATTTTGAATAATAGAAATAGTTGAGTTTATAACATCTATACATCAAAAAAGCACCAATTAGAAGAAATACGAATTGTTGAATCAAATAATATTCTGTATTACCTCCTCTATGACGATAAGCAATACTTCCAATAGAACTGTACACTGCTAAAAGCGAACAAATTCCCAAAAGAAGAACAATAAGCCAGACGACTTTATCTCCTTTTAAATTATTATACACTGTTGTAATAGCTTTCAATGTGATTCGTTTATGTCAGTAATTCTTTAAATTGATTTCCTCGATCTATGTAATTTTTAAATAGATCAAAACTGGCGCAAGCCGGTGATAGCAATATGACGTCCCCCACTTCTGCAAAGGATTCTGCTGATTCAATCGCTTCACGCATACTGTTTGCTTCTTTCCAAGGTTTTCCAGTGTCTCCGAAATAATTAATCAACTTTTGGTTGTCTGTTCCTAGAAATACGAATGCCTTTACTTTTTCTTTTACATCTTGATCTAACATACTATAGTCATTGCCCTTATCAACTCCACCTACAATCCAAATCGTTGGATTTTTCATGGCCGAAAATGCGAATCTAACCGCATCCACATTTGTTCCTTTGCTATCATTTATATACTCAATTCCATTCCTCACTACCACGCTTTCCAATCTATGTGGAATAGCTTCAAAACTGAGTAAGCCTTGCTTAATTTTTTCCTTTTCCAATCCTGCCTTTTCACAAGCAATGCCAGAAATCAAAGCATTAAAGACATTGTGTTCCCCTTGAATTTTTAACTGATGTGGTTCTATTTCGAACTTATCTTTCAACATCGTTTTTGCATCCCAGAAAGGAACAGCAGACTTATTAGCGACACAAAGTGCACAAGCATATTTTAGCATATCATTATCCTCATTATAAATCAAAATGTCATTCTCTTTCTGATTCATATGCAACCTAAATTTGGCCGCTGCATATTTTTCAATGGAACCTTCGTATCTATCCAAATGGTCTGCAGTAATATTCAATTGAATAGCTATATCTGGTCTAAATTGATCGATATCTTCCAATTGAAAACTGCTCAATTCCAGTACCATCCATGTATACTTTTTCCCCCAAGCAATTACAGAAGAGAAACTCTCCCCAATATTTCCACCTAATCCAACTGGCAATCCAGCCATAGTCATGCAATGGTGAATTAATGAACTCACTGTGGATTTTCCATTAGAGCCTGTCACCCCAATGATTCTACCATCAAAAAAATCAAACGCAAATTCAATCTCACCTACCACCCGTTTGCGTCTGGATTTCAGCTCTTTTATGACTACTGATTCATTTGGAATTCCAGGACTTTTTACAATTACATGCGAAGCTTCCAGAATTTCCATGCTGTGCTTTCCTTCTTCGAACTCTATCTTACTTTTATTTAGTAGATCTTTACGCTCTTCACTGATACTTGCACTATCTGAAAGAAATACCTCACAGCCTTTTTCTTTAGCCAATATTGCAGCCCAAACGCCACTTTCGCCACCTCCTATAATGCTCACTTTCACGTTATCTCATTTTTAAGGTGATGATGCTTAATACAGCTAAAAACAAACACACTATCCAAAATCGAGTAACAATTTTTACTTCATGCATACCCTTCTTTTGATAGTGATGATGTATAGGGGACATTAGGAAGATCCGTTGACCTTCTCCATATTTTCTCTTTGTGTATTTGAAATATCCGACTTGCAGAATGACTGACAATGTCTCTACAAGGAAAATTCCGCATAGTAATGGAATCAACAATTCTTTGCGTAGTAAGATGGCCATTGAAGCTATAATTCCACCCAGTGCCAAACTTCCAGTATCACCCATAAAGACTTTGGCAGGAAATGCATTAAACCACAAAAATCCAATGCAGGCGCCTATTAGGCAGGCAGCAAAAACCACTAATTCTCCTGACAATGGTATATACAGGATATTCAAATAGTCTGCTAATAATGAGTTACCAGATACATATGAGAATATTAATAAAGGCACAGCAATAATAGCTGACGTACCCGCCAAAAGCCCATCCAATCCGTCCGTAAGATTGGCTCCATTAGAAACACTAGTGACTACAAAAATCACCATTGTTATAAACACTAGCCAAACCCATTTTTGAGCATTTTCCTTTAAAAACCAAAAGAAGTCTTTATAGTCTAAAACATTGCCTTTAAAGAAAGGAACATTTGTCAGGGTAGACTTAACATATGCCACTTCCTTTTTAATAGTAACCCCACCTGGCAAAGCTTCTTCAACTTGAAATTGGTCCACTATTTCATATCCGCCTGTCATTGCATCAAATAGCGGCATTCGTACTACTACCTCATCATGCATGAGCATTGTTGATCCTATGATAATGCCCAATCCTACCTGACCAAATACCTTAAATTTTCCTTGAAGACCTGATTTGTCTTTTTTAAATACTTTGATATAGTCATCTGCAAACCCGATTAAGCCCAACCAAATGGTAGTGATGAGCATTAAGATGATATAAATGTTAGAGAGATTAGCAATTAGTAAACAAGGAATAACAATAGCCAAAATGACAATTAACCCACCCATTGTGGGTGTCCCTGCTTTTTGGTTTTGACCAGCCAACCCAAGTTCCCTAATCGACTCACCAATCTGCATTTTTTGCAATTTTCGGATAATAACATTTCCGATAATGATGCTAAAGAACAGTGCTAGTATCAAAGCAAAACTAGCTCTGAAACTTAAAAACTGAAACAAACCTGCACCAGGAAGGCCAAGGTCATTTTCCAGATATTTAAACAATTCGTATAGCATTTGTACTGTTACTCTTTTAAAAGAACAGCGCAGCAAAATGGCGTAAATCATTATCCCGTTTCACCCTACCGCAACTGTTAAAAC
>JAHDDO010000015.1:34593-89097 GCA_020629315.1 Saprospiraceae bacterium
CTGAGAATGATAATAGAACCTAATCTTTTGGTATTTCAGTTACCATTATTTCTCGTAATGATCTTGCGATCACTACTATATTTTCTTTACACTTTTTAGTGTATTTATTTTAAAAAGAACAGTGCAGCAAAATGGCGTAAATCATTATCCCGTTTCACCCTACCGCAACTGTTAAAACCAACCTGAGAATGATAATAGAACCTAATCTTTTGGTATTTCAGTTACCATTATTTCTCGCAATAACCCTTCGGCTATCGCTATATTTTAAAGCACCTTCTTGTGCATCTACTTGCTAAAAGAACAGCCCGGTAAAATGGCGTAAATCATTATCCCGTTTCACCTCACCGAAACTGTTAAAACCAACCTGAGAATGATAATAGAACCTAATCTTTTGGTATTTCAGTTACCATTATTTCTCGCAATAACCCTTCGGCTATCGCTATATTTTAAAGCACCTTCTTGTGCATCTACTTGCTAAAAGAACAGCCCGGTAAAATGGCGTAAATCATTATCCCGTTTCACCTCACCGAAACTGTTAAAACCAACCTGAGAATGATAATAGAACCTAATCTTTTGGTATTTCAGTTACCATTATTTCTCGCAATAACCCTTCGGCTATCGCTTTATTTTAAAGCACGTTCTTGTGCGTTTACTTGCTAAAAGAACAGTTGGGCAAAAAGCGAGCTGATTGCCGCAACCGTTAAAACCAACCTGAGAATGATAATAGAACCTACTCCTATATTTCATTCATTGACTATGCGTCAATATTTTTTCTTTATCATCAAATGGAGACTTTACTCCTTTGACTTCTTGGTATTTCTCATGCCCTTTTCCAGCCACTAATAAAACGTCATCCTTACTAAGCATTTGAATTCCAATTTTAATAGCCTGTTCTCTGTCGACTACCTTTAGTACTTTTTTCTTTTCTTCCATGTCTAATCCACCTTCCATCTCTTCGATAATGGACTCTGGATCCTCGTTTCTTGGGTTATCAGAAGTAAGAATCACTAGATCACTTTTTTGCACAGCTATCTTCGCCATTATGGGTCGTTTAGCTCGATCTCTGTCTCCACCGCATCCAATGATGGTTACTACCTTATTCTTTTTCACTTCTCCTATACTTTCAAGTATATTCTTCACTGCATCAGGTGTATGTGCATAGTCAACAACGGCTATGGCAGACTTGCTTTTCACCGGCACCAATTGCATTCTTCCTTCAATGGGTTCTAAACTGGACATTAAGACAACCAATTCTTGTTCCTCGACAATATCCAGTGAATCCGCTACCGCATATACAGAAAGGAGATTGTATGCATTAAAACGACCTGTCAGTTTAAAAAACAATTCCACTTCGTTGATCTTCATATGTAAACCATAAAGATCATTGGACAACAACCTACCTTTATAGTCTGCTACCGTTTTAAGAGCAACCGTTTTTGTAACACTTTTACAATTTTGAAGCATGTACCTCCCATGCTTATCATCATTATTTACAATCGCAATAGCATCCTCACTTAGCGTATCAAAAAACTGTTTCTTGGTATCTAAGTAATTTCGAAAACTACCATGATAGTCCAAGTGATCATGGGTTATGTTTGTAAATAAACCCACACTAAATTCCAACCCTTCAATTCGACCTTGATCTATTGCATGAGAGCTAACCTCCATAAAAACATACTTGCAATTAGCATCAGCCATTTTACTCAACAACTCATTTAATCTTATGATATCTGGCGTCGTGTGAGTAGAAGGAAAAATCGAATCATTAATCCTATAATCAATGGTGCTGATCAATCCAACCCCTATTCCCTTTCTCATGCAGAGATTATAAAGGAGTGTTGAAACGGTCGTTTTGCCATTGGTACCCGTTATACCCACTAACTGAACTTTGGAAGAAGGACTTTCAAAGAAGGCATCTGCAATGGTTGCCAAAGCTTCTTTAGGATCATTGACCATTATATATGGATGATCAAGCTTTATATCTTTTTGTCCAATGACCACACTAGCTCCATTTAATATGGCTGCTTCAATAAAGTCATGCCCATCAAACACTTCGCCTTTTAGTGCAAAGAATATATAGTCCTTTTCTATCTTTCTAGAATCTAAACTTAGACCGCTGATCTGAAGATCCTCATGACCTTGCATGTCACAGTTTACATTCTCTAATATGTCTGCCAACCTTTTCAATTAATTCGGTTTATCACTTTTGACAAACTAGTTTAGATATATTTCAATATCATTTCCTTCAATATCAGTCCCTGGCGCCACTGACTGCTTATACACTTTTCCCGCACCAAAGCTCTTAACGGTAAGCCCTAAGCTTTCCAAAACATAGGTCGCATCTCGTAAGCCCATGCCATTCACATTTGGCACCCGCTTTTTATATATCTTTTTCTTATCTACAAGAATTCCTTGTTCATTCGGCGACACAGAGACCCAATTACTTTGCGTCTTCTTTACGGGCTTTACTCCGATATAGGCAAACACCTCTTCATAATCATTAGAGTACCCCGCATATGATGAGGCAATAGTTTCAGCGGCAGCTAAATGATTTTCATTTTTCATCAGCTCTTCATCTATTCCGATAATATGCTCCGCAATCTCTTTAAAAACAGGGCCTGCCACTGCCCCACCGTAGTACTTCCCGTTTTGTGGAGCATAGACACAAACGATCAGACTATATTTAGGGTTTTCAGCTGGAAAATACCCGGCGAATGACGCATTGTACTCTTTAGGCATATCCGGTCTTGAATAATTCACTCTTGTAGTGCCTGTTTTACCAGCTATATCCACAATATTTGACTGTAATGTTCTTCCAGTTCCCTCTTTAACAACCGCTCGAAGGAGATCTTGCATCTTTTGAATATTCACTGGCTCCGCTATCGACTCATGTAACGCCCTAGGCCTAAAGACTTTATCAACATTACCTTCAGATAGAATTTTTTCAATCAGATAAGGCTTCATCAATCGACCATCATTAGCTACTGCATTATACAGGTTCAACATTTGCAATGGCGTGGTCATTAATTCATACCCATGTGCCATCCATGGCACTGTAGTCCCATACCATTCGTTCCTGTTTTTCAAAGGATGTTTTACAATCGGATCCGGCTCTCCCAGAAGGTCAACTTCTGTTTTTGCGATCATCCCTATTTCGTCAAAAGCATTATAAAAGCTCTCCCATTCTGATTTTCTTCCAAAATTCTCTTGAGCCACAATTGCCATTCCTACATTCGAAGAGTTGAAGAACACCTCAGAAAACGGCACTTCTCTTTTCCCATGCATTCTGGAATCATACATCGTGATATCATAAAATCGCTTTTTACCACCATGGAGATCCACTCTTGTTTCTTCATCAACCAGACCTTTGTTCAAATACACTAAGGAAGAAGCAAGTTTAAAAGTCGAACCTGGCTCTGTCCTGGTCGTTATCGCATGATTCAATTTTTCAACATAAGAACTATCAGTACCGACATCCAGATTTGCCATAGCCCGTATAGCTCCCGTCTTAACCTCCATCAGAATCGCACAACCTGCCCTAGCCTTGTTATCTATCAAAGCTTTTTCTAATCCATGATGAACAACATCTTGCATATGCACATTTAATGTTGATACCAGGTCTTTACCTTTTTGAGCATGAATTTCTGTCGGGTCAGCCACTGGCACCCAAAGACCTGGGCCAATTTTCTCCATCAACATCTTCTTTACATCCCCCTTCAGAATAGGATCATATGAAGCTTCCAATCCAACATTCGACGCATTTTCTCGATCAATTCCAATCGTTCTAGAAGCCAAAGATTTATATGGATGAAATCTACGATTGTCTCTGATTTTAATAAATCCTCCTTTATGCCTTCCCAATCGAAATAGCGGATAACTCTCTAAGACTTCGATACCTTCCAAGGGAATATCCTTTGCTACAAAATGATACCTAGTGCCTCGCTTCTTTCCTTGCTGTCCTAATTTTCTTGTATCTCTCAACTCTTTTCGCCAATCAGCTGCCGTCTGCTTACCAGGGTACTTTGCCAAACAAATAGCCAAAGAATCAATGGCATTATCAAAATCATCTTGCTTCGGAGAAAGCAAATCCATCCTAATTTCGAAGTATGGCAAGCTGGTAGCTAACAAATTTCCATTTACATCATAGATATCCCCGCGCTCTGGCTCCAACTCCTGCCACTTCATGCTTGTACCTCCTTTGTCACGCCACTTCTGCCCTTCAACCAGACTGATTTTAGCTACCCGCCCGATGATTACCAAGGCAAAGAGGACAAACATCCCAAACACTAGGTAAACTCTGATTAATAATTCGTTTTTCCGATCCATTATTACCCTTCTCCGATTACAGTTGGTATTCGTTTTTGATTTTTCAACCCTTTCCTCTCCAATGCTTTCTCTAACTCCGATGCAGTACTTTCAAGCATTACATCTTTTTTAATTTTCATGTATTTATCATGCGCATCTCGCACTTCCAACTTTAGCTTATTGATATGTCGAATTTTCTTTTCAGAATGGTGAGCATTGAAAATGTACACCAACCCAAGGAGGGCCAGAAAGCAAACAAACGTTGCATTCCTCAGCAAAAAACTGACTGGTGTTACATTAGATTCTTTTTTATCTTTCTTACTCATTTTTAAATTCGTTCTACTATTCTCAATTTTGCGCTTCTTGACCTCGGATTCTCCTTGACTTCATCACCATTTGCCTCGATTACATTTTTTCCCACCTTCTTAAAACTCCTTTGAAAGTTTCCAAATTCATCTTTAATAGGCTCCTTATCAAAAGAGCCGTTTTTCAGAAAGCGCTTAACCAGCCTATCTTCCACAGAATGATAACTCAACACCACAAACCGACCCCCTTTCCTCAAAAACCTAGGAACATACTCTAACATTTCTTTGATCACACCCAACTCATCATTCACCTCCATTCGCAAGGCTTGATACACCTGAGAGAAGTAGCGTTTTTCCTCCCCCATTCTGAGCTTTGACAACAATGCATTTAACTGACTAGTGGATTCCCACCTTCGTTTCAGCCTTTCACCCACTACCGCCTTAGCCAATGATTTCGAGTTTCGAACTTCCCCCAACTCACTAAACATCCGAACAAGATCACTTTCACTATATTTATTAAGCACATCAGCTGCCGTATGTACAGCCATTTGATTCATTCGCATGTCCAATGCTTGATCAAATCGAAACGAAAACCCCCTTTCATCTGAGTCAAATTGCCAGGATGAAACACCTAGATCAACAAGAATTCCATCTACTTTTTCAATATTCATAAAGCGAAGAAAGCGCCAGAAATACTTGAAATTTGATCGTATCAACGTCAACCTCTTGTCTGTAAAGGCATTATCGATAGCATCTTCATCCTGATCAAAAGCTATTAAATGACCATTGTCATTTAGCTGGTTTAAAATAGTCATGGCGTGTCCTCCGCCGCCAAATGTCAAATCGATATACACTCCATCCCTATCCGTAATCAAGCCCTCTACCGAAGCTTGCAATAAGACAGGAACATGATATTCCTTATTCATCTATTGAGAGATTACCTAACACCTCTTCCGCCAAATCTGAAAAATCTTCTGGTTCTTCATCGAGCAAGGATTCGTAAGCATGTTTATCCCAAATTTCAATCTGCTCTTGATAAGCAAACAACACTACTTCGCGCTCGATTCCCGCATAATCCATAAGCAACTTCGGAATTAAAATCCTATCCGAAGAATCGCAATTGATAAGCGATGCTCCCCTATAGAAGTACCTTATGGCTTGTCTATTCTTTTTGTTATAAATACTGAGTTGGCTAAACTCCTTCGTCTTTTTATCCCAAACATCTTGAGGATACAAAATCAAATGTCTCTCAAAACCTCGGTTAATGGTGAAATTCAGCATCTGACCGTCCAATTGCCGGATCAACCCGGAAGGCAACTTTAACCTACCCTTGGTATCCACTTTGCAATGGTATTCTCCAGTCAGTTGATGCATCATTTCTGATTTCTACTTCAAATATATCTAGCCAAAATCAAATATCACACATTTTCCCACTTTTTGCCTTAAATAATATTAAAATATATACTATTCATTAAAGTATATAAGTCAAATACTTACACATTAAAAGTATATACACTTTAATAAGTACTGATAATCAAATAGTTATATAAATAAATGAAAAACTGGTGATGTGGTAAATTGAAGAGCTACATTGTGTGAAAATGAGCCAATAACACTGTAAACATGTAATTAATTGCTAATTACATGTTTATACATTACATAATTATATAATACTTGGAGTGGGAAAGAATTTGTCCGAAATGCTATTTAGCGTAGCTTTTACTCCGCATTCTCAGGACACCTAGCATAGCTTCCTTTACAATGCTTGTGTTCATTTTAGAAGTACCTACCTCTCTATCTTTAAAAGTAATCGGCTCTTCAGCAATACTGAAGCCTAAAGAATGTGCCGCATACTTCATTTCGATTTGGAAAGCATATCCCACAAATGTGATCTTATCAAGATCAATGGTTTCTAATACTTTTCGCCTATAACAAATAAAACCAGCTGTAGCATCTTTGACGGAAAGTCTTGTTAAAAGCCTTACATATAGTGAAGCGCCATAGGATAACATTAATCTATATGGAGACCAGTTCTTGATACCTCCCCCTTTTACATATCGGGATCCAACACATAAGTCTGCTCCTTCTGTACAGCGCTTTACTAACTTTGGGACAGATTGAGGGCTATGGCTGAAGTCGGCATCCATTTCCATTATGTACTCAAATTCTTTCTCAAGACCATATTTAAACCCGGCAATATAAGCTGTACCTAGTCCTAATTTACCTTCTCTTTCCATCAAGAAAAGACGGTCATTGTACCCGTCGAGCTCTTTTACTCGTTGACCTGTACCATCTGGAGAGTTATCATCTACGATAAGTATATGGTAAGCAGGGCCTAATGCTAGTACTGCTTCTGTGATAGCATCTATATTACCTATTTCGTTGTAGGTGGGGATTATGACTAAGACCTTTTCCAAAAGCATGTATTTGAGAAACGTAAATGTACTTAGTTATTTTAAAGTTTATCAGGCTCAGCCTCTAGAATCATTTCTAAAACCGTTTCTATTACATCTTCTGCGTTTGGTTTGCTAAAATAATCGCCTGTATCTCCGAATGGAGGTCTATGGTCTTTAGCCGTTAAGGTTCTTGGTTGTGAATCCAATAAATAATACACATCGCGTTCTTCAAGCAGTTGTTGTAAAATAAATCCAGAACCTCCACCCGGGACATCTTCATCCACTATTAGTAGTCGATTCGTTTTTTCAACCGAATCACGAATCACATTTTCAAGATCAAAAGGAAGAAAAGTTTGTAAATCAATCAATTCGGCATTAATACCCATAGAGGCTAGTTTATTGACTGCTTTTTCAACTATTCTAAGAGTGGTACCATAACTTACTATTGTTATATCATTACCCTCTGTTAAAATATCAGGCACTCCTAATGGTACCGTATATTCCCCAATATTTGATGGCATTCTTTCTTTTAATCTATATCCAGCCAATGGCTCTATCACCAAGGCAGGATCTGTGCTCTGCATTAAAGTCTGGTACATACCAGCTGCTTGAGTAAAGTTTCTAGGCACACAAATACACATGCCTCGCAACGAATGGATTACCATACCCATGTGTGAACCACTATGCCAAATACCTTCTAATCTATGGCCTCTAGTTCGTATGATGGCTGGCGCCATTTGAATTCCGTTACTTCTATATCGCAATGTTGCCAAATCATCCGATAGCGGTGATAAAGCATATATTAGGTAATCCAAGTATTGTATTTCTGCAATGGGCCGTAAACCGCGCATGGACATACCAATCGCTTGACCAATTATTGTCCATTCCCGAATGCCTGTATCAAAAATGCGGTCTATACCATACTTCTCTTGCAATCCAGCAAAACCCTGATTAACATCACCAATGTGACCTACATCTTCGCCAAATGCATAGGTTCTTGGGTCTCTTTCAAATAATTGATCAAAGTAACTATTGATTAGTTGAAAGCCATTAACAATAGATGCCTCTTCTGCGTATTCAGCTGAAATTATAGCTTGATTAACAGCGGCTTTGTCTGACTCGCTATACAAGTGTTTTTCATATTGTTTCTTGGCTCTTTTTGCACTTTGCTCAATAGTCTCATTTATAAAGGTAGGAATGTCTTGTTTGGCTGTGAAAAGATCGATTTTGCATTGCCTTAAAATACTAAGCAATTCACTGTAGCTAGGATCAAGACTATTCTGTAGGTCCTCAATGTGTTTAGATAAAATAGAAGATTGCGCATCAGGCAAGCTTTGCAATTCTTCTATGATTTGCTTTTTGAGCATCTTATTTGGCTCAGAATATGACTTCCATGCATCTCTTTTTGCTGCTTTTACAAAGTTTTTTGCAGCTTGCTTTAGTAGGGCTATTTCATCATTTGAACTTATACCTGTTTCGACAACCCAAGACGTCATCTTTTCTATGCAATCATATTCTTTTTCCCATGCCAAACGATCTTCGGACTTATACCTCTCATGAGAACCAGACGTAGAATGTCCTTGTGGTTGGGTTAATTCTTCTACATGTATTAAAATAGGAACATGTTCTTTCCTAGCTAAGCGGCTGGCTTCATCATACACATTAATTAGAGATACATAATCCCAACCTTTTACATTATAGATGTATATCCCGTTTTCTTCATCCGTTTTCAAGAATCCCGAACAGGCTTTCGAAATGGACCCTTTTGCAGTTTGTAGTTCCTTAGGTACAGAAATCCCATATCCATCATCCCACACTGAAACGACTAGGGGCACTTGAAGCACAGCTGCCGCATTCATTGTTTCCCAAAAAACCCCTTCAGAAGTGGAGGCATCCCCTATTGTACAATACACCACTTCATCTCCCTTCCTTGTGAGCTTTGTATGTGCATGTAGGCTGTGATTTGTTCTAAACTTTTTGGATGCAAGTGCTAATCCTAATGCCCTTGCCATTTGCCCGCCAGTAGGTGAAATATCAGAGCTATGATTGTAACGTTCTGTGAGATCTAGGAATGCATCTTCTTCATCTATAAATGGACTAGCGAAATGATTATTCATTTGTCTACCACCTGAAAAAGGATCATTATCTGGGTCAGCATATAATTGAGCAAAAAACTGTTGAACTGTACTTAAGCCTTGAGCCATAGCTAGAGTTTGGTCTCTATAATAGCCTGATCTAAAGTCACCCTTCTTAAAAAATCTGGATAACACAACTTGGGGTAACTCTTTACCATCTCCGGTTATTCCAAATTTAGCCTTACCACCTAAGACCTCCTTTCTGGCTAAAAGACTAGCTTCTCTACTCACCATACAAATCCAAAGATCTTTTAGAATGGCCTTAAAATATGTAGATTCATCTGAGGTCTCTTCATTGCTGATTTGGATGATATCTTCAAATACATTCCAGGGGGTTGTCTCTTGCTCTATCATAGTACAAAAGTAAGCCATTTTTAGGGCTTGAATAGCGGGATTAGAACGGAGTTATTCACATATTATGAAATAATTTAAACAATCATTAACACATTATTAGCGCTTAGTTTAGTGTGAATTAATCTTATCTGTTTTAACTTTGTGCTAATTAACTTAATAAGCATGAAAAATATCCTTTTAATCTTTTTGCTATCATTGACTTCTTCGTACGTTATTTCTCAGGTAGAAGAGGTGAAAGAAGTAGAGGTGGTTGAGATCGCACAAGATCAAGAAAATGCCGATGGTCCTGTTATGGATTTTGAAACTACAACTGTAGACTACGGAACCATAGATCAAAATTCTGAACCTTTACGAAGTGTAACATTCACAAATACAGGTAATGAGCCTTTAATCATTAAAAATGCTAGAGGAAGTTGCGGATGTACTGTACCAATTTGGCCAAAAGAGCCAATTATGCCAGGAGAAAGTGATGTTATTGAAGTAAGATATGCTACTAACAGATTAGGAAATATCAATAAAACTATCAAGATCACCACTAATGAGGGAACAGAACCCCATGTATTAAAAGTGGTAGGTAAAGTTTTAAAGCCTGAAGATGCAGAGAGTGTGCCTACAAGTGCACCAAGTATGTTGAAAGAAGGCGAAAACTAATTAAGAAAAATCACGATTTTTATAAACCCTTAGCGATGCTAAGGGTTTTTTTATTTGTAGTAACATTAAAAATATATGATAGCCGTACTATCCCCAGCTAAGACTTTAAATGAAGAAACGCCTGTATCAGGTTCCAGCACACCTTATTTTAGAAAGGAGGCCTTGGAATTAACTGAGCTCCTAAAGCAAAAAACACCAGCCGATCTTAAGAAAATGATGTCAATAAGTGACAAACTGGCTTTACAAAATCACGAGCGATACCACAGATTCAAATCTGCGTTTACAGCAAAAAATAGTTCTGCTGCTATTTACACATTCAATGGCGATGTTTATAGAGGATTTGATATAGACACAATAGATCAAAAAGCATTACAATTTGCCGATAATCACATTCGAATATTATCTGGGCTCTATGGCATACTTAAGCCAATGGATAGAATGCAAGCGTATCGTTTAGAAATGGGAACGACATTGGACAACCCAAAGGGAAAAAATTTATACAAGTATTGGGACGACAGTGTATACAAAAGAATCAAAAATGAGCTACGAGGACACCAATACCCCATTATTTTGAATCTGGCATCTCAAGAATATTTTAAAGTTCTGGGGCAAATAAAAGGAACTATTCCGGTCATCCACATTGACTTTAAAGAGTGGCGTAAAGGCAAACTTGTTTCTGTTTCCTTTAATGCAAAAAAAGCAAGGGGTATGATGGCTAGGTATATTTGTGATAATCAAATTGAGAACCCTGAAAAATTGAAAGCATTTGATCTTGAAGGGTACTATTTTGATGAGAATGGTTCTACAGATGACAAATGGCTATTTGTTAGGGAAGGATAAATACTAAATGGAATGTTGTAATCGTCTCCTTTTGCATGATTAAGGAAATAATTTTACATAGCATATTCATTTCAAGCTTTCTTTTATTGCTTTCTACACAAAGCAAGGCACAAGATGTAGACCAATGGAATAAAGATATGTCGCAGTTCTATGCTGAATATGTCATAGATGGCAAGGTCAAATACAAAGATATCGATGATAAGACCTTAGCTTATTTAGCAAAGCATGTAGAGGACTTAGAAAACATTGAATTTTCAAATCTTACACAGCCAGAACGTGTAGCACTTCTCACAAATACATACAATTTACTTGTAATAAAAAAGGTAGTCGAAAACTATCCTATCGCATCTGTGAAAGCTATTCCAGGATTTTTTACAGACCCTCAAAAAGTAGGGTCTCTTACGCTTAGCTTGAATGAACTGGAACAATATATTCTTTCTGAAAGCGAAGACCCTCGATTTCATTTTGCTTTAGTTTGTGGAGCCATATCTTGCCCTGCTTTATTTTTCATCAATGAGCAAAACCTAAAGAACCAGTTAGCTACTGCAGAGAAAAACTTTTTTAAAAATTCAAATTTCATAAAAGTTGATGAAGAAAACCAATCCGTAAAGGCTTCCAAAATATTCAATTGGTATGCGGCCGATTTTGGTGGCAGAAAATATATTGATGAGAGCATCAAAAAATATTTAGATATCGAAGTTGCTGATTATAGCCTCTCTTACGCAGTCTACGATTGGCGATTAAATGAAGATAAGGCCGTGAAGCAAATCAGATATCAACCTACCTTACTATATACCAAAGGAGCCAGAGAAGTCAAGTTGTTTTCTAATTACTACACCCAAAAGGAACCTGTTTCTGATACTGAAGATGAACTTAGATATACTTTTTTTACTAATACTCTTCAATATGTAGAAGGTACAAAGAAAGGATTCAACATTGGACCCGTGATCAGATTCAGATCAGTACAATTGGAACCATTGTCGACCGCTCGTTATTTTCATGCGACAAGATTTCAAAACAACAACATTGATGGTAATACTTTTAATGCTTATGCACGAACCGGCATCTCCGCAGCTGGTTTACAGTTTAGGCATGAACGTACATCTAAAAAGGAAAAACGGCATTTAATCATACACACCTTATTGTTTCCAACCGTGCAAAACGCAGAAGGGGATGGCACTTTTGGATTCTTAGATTGGGATGGGTTACAATATACTATTCAAACATGGAGAGATAAAGATATAGGGCCCAATCTGAATATATTCTTTGATTTTGGATTCATTTTCGAGAATATTCACCCGGATATTTTCACAGAGGACCCTCTTTTTTTTCAAATTACTAGTAATAACGTTGCGATAATAAATTGGTTCTTATATCCAAGGATGACATTGTACGGAATAGCCAGTATCAGCCCTCAGCTAGGTATATTCACCCAATCCGGCAATACAAATACAAACATTGGTGGATTCGGTCAATTAGGAGTAGGCTACAAATATTTTATTACAGATACCATTGAACTAGAACTGCTGGGAACGTTATTCCAAAGCACGGTTTTCAATAGGCAAAGTCAGACTGTAAATGTTGGGATTCGCTATGCATTAATACGTGCGTAAGCTTCATTTACAAACCTACTAAGAAATAGGTATTTTAAAAACATATTAAAAAAAATTATAATATGTTAAGAACTCACAATATATTTGTATTGTCAATTGAAGAATTGATTTGTAATAAGGTCTTGAAAACTGTACTTAGAAAAATTAACGAGGTCATTCCAAAAACCGAATGGGTAAAAAGACCTTTATCAATTTTTTGATTGTCTGAGTACGGTTTTCTTTTACCTTTCATAATCTTCGCTCGAATTTCATCCCTTCTTTTTTTTGCAGCACCATATTAATATTAGCCGTAGCTTTGACCTTTATGAGTAAGACAGAGGAGCAAAAATATGATCCTGTAAAGGAACGTCTTCACGAAATTATTTTTGAAGCTGATACACCTGCCGGTAAGTTTTTCGACCTTGCACTTTTAGTACTTATTTTGCTGAGTGTTTTAGTGGTGATGCTTGAATCTGTACCCAGTTACAGCCTTAGGTTTCATGATCTATTTATTGCATTAGAATGGTTTTTCACGATTGTGTTTACCATAGAATATATGCTACGAATATATGTAACATTAAAACCCATAAAGTATGTCACCAGCTTTTATGGTGTAGTAGACCTCTTATCCATATTGCCTACTTACCTTAGCTTTTTTATTACCGGCTCTTCTTCTCTAATGGTTATCCGGTTATTGCGTTTATTAAGGGTATTTCGTGTCCTGAAACTGGCTAACTATCTCGACCAAGGAAGTTTGATCATACAATCCTTAATTGCCAGCAGGCGAAAGTTAACTGTCTTTGTATTCTTCGTTTTATTGGCTGTAACCATATTTGGATCTATAATGTACCTTATTGAAGGAACCCAACCAGATACCAAATTTGATAGTATTCCCAGGAGTATCTATTGGGCGATTGTAACCTTAACAACCGTGGGGTATGGTGACATTTCCCCAACAACTAATTTGGGCCAATTCCTATCAGCTATTATCATGATCTTAGGTTATGCTGTCATAGCGGTACCTACAGGCATTGTATCCGCTGAGGTACTTCAAAATGCTCGAAAGAAAAGACGTCGTTTACGTAAGGGTGTTTCAACGCAAGTCTGTAGACATTGCGCAAAAGAGGGTCATGATACAGACGCTATATTTTGCAAATTCTGCGGCGAAGAATTAAACATCAGACTCGAAGATCAAGAATCTCCATAAGGTTTTTGACATCATAATCGACATCAACTTGTTCTGATTTTTTTTCATTGGGATTATACCAAACCGAGCGAATACCAAAATTATTTGCTCCTTGAATGTCACTACCTAAAGTATCCCCTACCATCAAAATTTTATCTCGCTGATTTATCGCACTTCTTTCAAAGGTGTAATCAAAAAATGCTACATCTGGCTTAGCCTTTTTTATCTCATCAGATATTACAATACTGGAAAAATACTCCTTAATACTATGATGTTCTACTCTAGAACGTTGGACTTCCGCTAATCCATTAGTCACCAATATAAGTTCGACCTTTCCTTTCAAGGCATTTAAAAGTTCTAAGGCATTAGGAACCAAGTAATCTTTTTCACATAAGTTTTCGAGAAAAGCCACATTTGCTGCAAGAGGATCTTTTTGTATTCCAATTTCACTAAAGAATAAGGACCACCGTTTAGATCGTAAGGTATCTTGATCTATAATCCCTTGCTCCAATTCCTTCCAGACTTGTCGATTTATTTCCTTATAGATTGGGTATAGTTCAATGCCATTTGACTGCCCATATGAAGACATCAAGTATAAAAACGCTTCTTCTGCACTTTTACTAAAATCCAAAATGGTATTATCCAGATCGAACCAAATAGATTGAAAATGATTCCAAATCATCCTGGTAAACGCATTACGTGAATAAGTCGCTTCACTGAGTATTTACCTCCCCCATTGGCAACGATGATCATGAGTCCTCCAATATATGCTAGCATTCTCATGAAGTTTAACATGTTTACGCGCTGCAATTGCTCAGGATCATTCCAAAAGCTATACACAATAAATACATATGGAATCCAATATAACATCAATAGAAATCCACCAATATCAGCATAGTAACCTATGAGGACTAAAAGTCCGCCCAATAGAAGAAGAAGAATGGAACCTACGATTAGGAAATTTAGACTTTTGTCTAGATTATACGCCATTAAAGTCTCTTTGGTATCTTCAAAAAACACAATCGAATCAATGGCTTCGAAAATACTTACTAGGCCTATGATCATCCTACCCACTAAATCAAAAATAGATTTCATTCGATAATTTAAGATGTTAATTTAAATATTTGGAAATGGCCACAGCCACTCGCTGTCCATCCATACAAGCTGATAAAATTCCGCCTGCATATCCTGCGCCTTCTCCACATGGAAAGAGTCCTTCTAATTGCTCATGCATTAAGGTATC
This sequence comes from Saprospiraceae bacterium, assembly GCA_020629315.1. Lineage (GTDB taxonomy): Bacteria > Bacteroidota > Bacteroidia > Chitinophagales > Saprospiraceae > JAHDDO01. Next base: position 49,601 of record JAHDDO010000015.1, read on the forward strand.
TTCACTTCTAGGAATTCGAACGGGTGCGCTTGTTCGTGATTCCACACCCACTACATTAGCTTCTTTGGTGTAAAACCCTTTGACATGCTCACCGATTTTTTTCATCCCTACTACCAATCGTTCATAAACAAATTTAGGAAGAAGTTGATGAAGTGGTGACACATATATGCCGGGTATATACGATGATTTATTCAATTTCTTTGACAGCTTCCCATCCACAAAGTCTGTCATCCTTGCAGCAGGAGCTTGTTGAGTACCATCACCTGGTAAAAACATGTTTTGCTCGACTATTCGTTGGAATTCAATATTCATTAGCGGTCCTTTCTGCCCCATTCTTTCCACATCTTCCAACGATATTTCTGTTACAAATCCTGAGTTAGCGAAAGGTGAATCACGTCGACTTAGACTCATCCCATTTACTACTATTTCGCCTGGAGCTGTGGCAGCAGGAACAATAAGTCCACCAGGACACATACAAAACGAAAAGACACCATGTCCTTCTACCTGTGTCTTAAGACTGTAGCTTGCTGGAGGCAAATTTTGATCGCGCTTCTTTTGATTATATTGAATTTCATCAATTAAACCTTGAGGGTGTTCAATTCGGACACCTAAAGCAAAAGGCTTAGCCTCAATTTTAATATTTTTCCTATATAATAGTTCATATATATCCCGTGCTGAGTGCCCCGTTGCCAGCACAAATGCATTTCCTTTAAAAATGCGTCCTTTCTCATCAATGACCTCAACAATCTTATTCTTGATACTTATAAAATCAATGACCTTGGTGTTGAATTTCACCTCCCCACCAAACTTCTCGATGGTTTCTCTTATCGCAGAAATTATATTGGGTAGTTTATTCGAGCCGATATGTGGATGTGCATCATACATAATCCGACTGTTTGCTCCGTGCTCTACCAATATTTGCAAGATCTCTTCTATATTTCCTCGCTTCTGTGAACGGGTATATAACTTTCCGTCGGAATAGGTACCTGCGCCTCCTTCTCCAAAGCAATAATTTGAATCTGGATTCACTATACCTTTTTGTTGGATTGCTTTTAAATCTCTACGTCGCTCTCTTACGTCTTTTCCACGATCTAAAACAATAGGTTTATAACCTAGCTCTATCAACTTAAGCGCCGCGAAATAACCCGCTGGACCCGCCCCGATTACAATAACACTTTCCTTTCCGTGAATTGGCTTTAATGATTTGAAATATGAATTTGGTTTCGGAAGGTCTTCATCAATATATACATCAAATCGCAGTCTAAATTTGGGTTTATTACCTCGCGCATCTAAGGACTTTTTAACCAATTGGTATTTCCACTTTTGCTTTTTCTTAAGCTTCGCTTTCTTGTGCAGCAATTCTTCAATAAAGGCTTCATCCTTTATCTTTTCTGGCTTTACATTTATTTCTACACTTAGTGGCACGCCCTTTAGATAATTGCTTTTATTGAATTAAACACAAATATGATAATATTGACACAAACGCGCCCTTCAGAATTAATTTATTTCATATAAGGTTTAGGTATTATGTATAAGTCATACCTTTGGGGTTTAATTCGAAATTAATGACCCAAATCCTTCAGGAAAACCCTATTATACTCCTGTTTGTAGTTACTGCTTTAGGATATCTCATTGGCAATATTAAGCTGGGGAATAGTTCTTTGGGAGTAGCAGCCGTACTATTCGTTGGTTTGGTCTTTGGAGCCATCGACCCAGCATTTAAGCTTCCTAATGAGATCTTTCAAATTGGATTAATCTTATTTATATACGCTATTGGATTATCCTCAGCTCCCGCTTTCTTTGAATCAATTCGTAGGAATGGTGTACGAGATCTACTTTTCATAATTGCCATGCTTACTTTTTCTTTTGCCTTAGCCTTGTTACTTAGCTTTTTATTAGGCTTTGATGCGAGTATTATTACAGGTATTTATTCAGGTTCCACTACAAATACACCGGCATTAGCAGGTGCCATTAATTTAGCCATGGAACGGGGTCTTTCCAATGCTGATCAGATTTCTAATGACATGGTGGTTGGTTATTCATATTCCTACCCAATGGGCATTATAGGTGTCATGCTAGCTATAGGGATAGTCCGAAGAATCTTTAACGTTGATTTTAACAAAGAAATGAACAGTCTGAAAAATGACTATCCTCTTGGCGAGAACCTTACTTCCAAAACACTAAATATTGAAAATACAGACTTGAATGGAGTCACACTTAGAGATCTATTGAAAGGTAAAAAATGGAAAGTGAAATTCGTGCAAGTTAATGATCGTAAACAAGGCATGACTCTCACTCACTGGTCGTATCAGTTGAAAGCAGGAGATCAAATTATGGTGGTAGGCGAACTAAATGAAATAGAAAAAGTAAAGGATGTTTTAGGCAGCTATTCGGAAGTAAACTTATCTAAGGATAGGAGACTATTTGATGTGCGAAGGATCTTTGTTAGCAATCCAAAAGTTATTGGAAAACGGGTATCCGAACTCGAGTTAGATAAACGTTTTAATGCCATCATTACCAGAATTCGCCGGGGTGATACCGATATGTTAGCCAATGGTAACACAGTTCTTCAGTCAGGCGACAGGATACGATTTATTGCCAGTCGAAAAGAATTAAAAGCCTTATCTCGGTTTTTTGGTGATTCGTATACTGCAAGTAGTCAGGTCAACTTATTCTCTTTTGGCATAGGGATTACATTGGGCCTACTCCTAGGCATGATAACCATCCAGCTTCCAGGTGGCTTAAGCTTTAAATTAGGTTTAGCCGGGGGACCTTTGGTAGTTGCACTCATCTTAGGTATGCTTCGGAGGACTGGCCCTATTATATGGACACTACCCTATGGGGCTAACGTTACTATACAGCAAATAGGTCTCAGTTTTCTTCTGGCAGCCATAGGTGTGAGTTCTGGAAGTACCTTTGTCCAAAACTTAAGCATCGAGGCCTTAGAGATTATGGGTGGAGCAGCCATCATAGCTATTTTTACCACGATTTTCGCTTTAGTGGTCGGTTATAAACTAGTCAAAATACCATTCAGTATATTACTAGGTTTTGTTTCTAATCAACCGGCCATCTTGGACTTCAATTTAAATATCACGAAAAATAAAGTGCCTAATATCGGGTATACCTTAATGATGCCTCTCGCACTAATCCTTAAGATTATCTACGCGCAATTACTATTTATCTTTCTTCAATAGCTATAAAGCCGCTTTAAGGCGTACTAGTTTTTCTAGCAAGTCATTCAACAGGGATAAATCTAACATATTCGCACCGTCACTTTTGGCTTGAGAAGGGTTTGGATGTGTTTCAATGAATAATCCTGAAGCACCTGTTGCAATGCCTGCTTTAGCAATAGTCTCAATTAACGCAGGCCGTCCACCAGTGACCCCTGAACGTTGATTTGGTTGTTGTAAAGAATGGGTACAATCCATAATTACAGGAAAGCCCAAAGATTTCATAATCGGAATAGATCTAAAATCTACCACTAAGTCCTGGTACCCAAATGTAGTGCCTCGTTCCGTTAACATTACAGACTGATTGCCCGCGTTAGTAACTTTACCAGCAGCAAAACGCATAGCTTCAGCACTTAAAAACTGTCCTTTTTTGATATTGACGACCTTACCTGTATTCGCAGCCGCTTCTAGCAATGATGTTTGACGGCATAAAAAAGCGGGAATCTGAATAATATCTACGACCTGTGCTGCCATGACGGCTTCTTCTTCAGTATGAATATCTGTTGTAGTTGGTAAGTCGAAAGATTTTGAAACATTTTCAATGATCCGCAACGCTTTTTCATCCCCAATGCCCGTAAAGGATGACCCACTGGATCGGTTAGCCTTTCGATAGGAAGCCTTGAAAATGTACGGTATATTTAGTTTTCTGCAATATTCAGCAACTGTTTCTGCTATTCTCATACAGGTATCTTCAGATTCCACAGCACATGGGCCCGCGATTAGAAAAAACTGATCGTCTCGTGTATGTAGTTGCTTATATAAATCCATAACTCAAAGATAAATTTATCCCATTTACAAAGCGCTGAATTTTAGATTCATCCCTCTGATAAGCTTATTCATAGATAAATATGGACTTAGAGTTGACAAAAATGTACCTTTGCGGCCTTAATCAATCTTACGTATTTAATGGATAGGCAGCAAGGTATTGGATTCCTTTTATTATTTGCCATTTTAGTCAGTTGGTATTTTGTAACGGCACCTAGTGCTGAAGAGATCGAACGGCAACAACGGATACAGGACTCTATCAAACTAGCACAAACTGAACAAGTTGCTTTACAAGAAGAAACCAAAGAAAAAGTTTCTTCCATACAAACAGAATCAGCACTACAAGTCGATGCTCCACAAGAAACGGTAGAAAATGACAGCTCAGTTGTAGCAAACACACCAACCCCAAAAGTGGCACAAGAGTATACCTTGGAAAACGACAAAATCAAACTTACCTTTTCATCAAAGGGTGGCTTGATTAAGGATGCCATTCTAAAGGACTACGAAAAGTGGGAAGTAGAAGAAGATAAAAGCACCACTAAGTCTCCGCTTCATTTAATGGAGGATGACAAGAACCGATTTGAATTTCTATTACCTACTAAATCACAGGGAAAGGTATCGACTCAGGATCTATATTTTGATGCGCAGACAGCTGAAAACAGCATTACGTTCAAAGCAAAAACAAATACAGGTTCTACTATAATCCAACGATATACCATCACGGAAGACTATTTAGTAGATTATGATGTAACTATTGAAGATGGTAATCGATTATTGGATCCAACGGCAGAAGCTATGGAACTTCGTTGGCATCAATATCTGGATAAAATAGAAAGCAATACAAACTTTGAGAAATTCTATTCGTCTGTTTACTTTAAGGCGAAAGACGATGACTCAGATTATTGCAATTGTCGAACGGATGATGAAGAAGAATTAGACAAAGAAAATATTCATTGGGTATCTCATGTGAATCAGTTTTTCAATGCCAGCTTGATTAGTAAGCAAGCCAATATGAAAAATGGCAAATTTGAAACGCGTCAGTTAGAAGATAGTGATGATCTAAAATTGGTCAAAAGTTCGGTAGAGCTTCCATTAGCGGGTAATGCTAATCCTAGTTATGCTTTTCAATGGTATATAGGACCTAATGAGTTTAATACACTCCATGCATATGATATTGGTTTAGAAGAAGTGATTCCTTTCGGACGAAGCATATTTGGCTCAATCAACCGATGGGTTATACGGCCTTCTTTTGACTTTCTTTCTCGATTCATTGGTAGTAAAGGAGTTGTGATCATCGTCCTTATTTTCATCTTAAAGATGTTATTATATCCACTCATGTTTCGTATGCTTAAATCACAAGCGAAGATGGGTGCTTTGAAACCAGAAATTGAAGAGATCAAGAAGAAGTTTTCTGATGATCCACAAAAGCAGCAGCTCGAAACCATGAAAATGTATCGGGAATATGGCACATCGCCCTTAGGAGGATGTATGCCTATGTTGTTGCAAATGCCGATCTGGTATGCCTTGTTCCGATTTTTCCCTGCATCTATTCGATTTAGGCAAGAGCCTTTTTTGTGGGCCAATGATCTTTCTTCGTATGATGTGCTCACATACTTGCCTTTTGAGATACCGGCTTTCGGATCTCATTTAAGTCTATTTACTATTCTTTGGGCCTTGTCCACCATAGCTTACACGTATTACAATACTAAGCACATGGATATGTCAGCTAACCCTGCCATGAAATATGTTCAGTATTTAATGCCCGTAATGTTCTTGGTATTTTTCAACAACTATGCGTCGGGTTTGACTTGTTACATGTTCTTCTCAAATTTGATCAATGTAGCACAAACCATCGTTACCAAACGCTTCGTCTTTGACAATGATAAAATTCGAAACGAGTTGATGTCGGAAAAAAGTAAACCCAAAAAAGCGAAAAGTGGATTCCAACAAAGATTGGAAGAAGCGATGAAGCAACAACAAGAGGTGCAAAAGAAACGAAATCAACAGGCTGCTAATCAACGAAAGAAAAAAAGAAAGTAGTCAAGGCTAACTCAATTTCATTATTTAACTTCGAGTTAAATTATTGAAAATTGGCAGCGTCTGCTTTACAATCTGAATTTGTTGGTGTTATTGGCTTTGGTTCTTTTGGAAAGACCATAGTTAAACTTTTGTCCGCAAACTCTAAGGTGCTCCTTTATGTACGGACACCAAGCAAGGTAGACCTTAGCATTATCCATGACACGAAGGAAGATGATGTGGACCTTTATGAGATTGAGGTTACCAATAACCTAGAAGAGTTATGCCATCGATGCCGTGTAATATTCCCTATGATCCCGGCCAAGAATTCAAGAGCCCTTGCAAAACAAATGAGTCCCTTCATTAACCCGTCCCATTATATTATCCATGGCATCAAGGGATTAGACTATCGAAAATTTGATGAGCTTACCATCAAACAAATTCATACGATGAGTCAAGTGTTCTCCCAAGAGACGAACTGTGTGCGAATCGGTTGTATGTCAGGACCGAACCTATCCAAAGAGATTTTACAAAATCAACCGGCAGGTACTGTAGTGGCTTCTGAATTCGAAGAAGTTATTAAAATTGGGAAAGACCTTCTGACTAGCAAACGATTTGTAGTCTTTGGATCCAGTCATATTATCGGGACAGAATTAGCAGGTGCGTTTAAAAATATCTTAGCCATTGGATCCGGTTTATTGACCGGTCATGGCTATGGAAAAAATATTCAGTCCATGTTGATCACCAGAGGTCTACATGAGATCATCATGCTTGGCCAGATGTTTAATGTAGATAGTTCGGCATTCCTGGGCATTGCGGGTATTGGGGATATCATCGCTACATCTACGAGTGAAAACAGTAGAAACTTTAGATTGGGCATGCTTATCGCAGGCGGGTTAAGCCTTGACGAAGCCATTGAAAGTATTGGCGAAGTTGCCGAAGGTGTTAATACACTAAAGGTCCTTCATTTAATTTCTAGTGAGTTAAAATTGCCCCTTCACATTAGTAATATGATCTACTATATCATTCATGAAAACTATCCATTAGAAAAAGCTATAGATAAATTGGTATTTTACCCTGTCGAAGAAGATGTAGCTTTTTAACATGAAAATCCTCCATACCGCTGATTGGCATTTAGGTAAAGTTTTGCACAAGCAAGAATTAAAGGAAGACTTTGATCTTTTCTTTGATTGGTTAATACAGCTTATACGAAAAGAAGCTATTGATGTGCTATTAATCAGTGGCGATATTTTTGACATTGCTAACCCATCAATCCAAGTCAGGCGAAGGTATTATGATTGCTTAAAAGCTTTTACAAAACTTGATCTTGAAGTGGTCATTACCGGAGGTAATCACGATTCCGTAGGTATGCTTGAAGCACCAAAAGATCTTCTTGAGATGATGAATATTAGGGTGATAGGTGGTGCAAAAGAAACCATAGAAGACGAACTTATCAAGATCGACAAGGCGAGTACTAAAGAATCAATCATAATAGCCGCTGTTCCTTTTTTGCGTGATCGAGATGTACGTAAGCAAGGGCGATCGGAGGATCAGAATGATCGAACTAAAGCCTTACAAGCCGGCATCGAAAATCATTATGCCGAATTAGCTGCCATAGCCAAAGAAAAATATCCCCTAATACCAGCTATAGCTATGGGACATCTCTACGCACGAGGCTCACAAATTTCTGAAAGTGAACGCGAAATTCACTTAGGCAATGCCGCAATGATAGAGTCTAAAATATTCGATCCCTATTTTGACTATGTAGCCTTAGGCCATATCCACAAACCTCAAATAATAGGAAAGGACGAACGGGTTCGGTATTCAGGTTCTCCTATACCATTAAGCTTTTCAGAAAGAGAAGATAAGAAGACGGTAATTGTCATAGATGTTCAAGGCAAAAAGGATATTGCTATCCAATCCCATCTTATCCCTTGCCAGCGTAAACTTAAAAAGATAAAAGGGACCTTTCAAGAAGTAAGTCAAGCCTTACTGGCTATAAAAAAAGATACTGCTTTAGTACCCTTTATTGAGTTGCTTATCCAAGAAGCACAATATCGCGCTGATCTAATCCCTGAAGTCAATGAACTATTAAGCAAGGTGAATCAAGAGGACAACTATCTGGTGCTGAAGCACAAGATCGAATTTCTGGACACCATAGATGACACAGCTAAATTATTCACTATAGGCAGTCAAATTGAAGATTTAGATCCGAGTGATGTTTTTGAAAAACGTCTAGAAGGCCAAGATATTTCTGACGATAAAAAAGATAGACTGCGCCAAGCGTTTGCCTCTATAATTGACGAAATCCATCAAATAGAACGGAAATGAAAATACTAGCTATTCATTTCCAAAATATAAACAACTTAAAGGGCGAACACAGTCTGCGATTCGATAGTCCTCCGCTTTCCGAAGCGGGCATTTTTGCCATTACAGGGCCTACAGGTTCTGGTAAATCCACACTCCTTGATGTCATTACCTTAGCCTTATACAAACGTACCCCTCGTTTTAAAGCCATATCCAAAAAGGACATTGCTGATTTAGGATCCATCATCACGCATCACACAGATAGTTCCTATGCTAAAGTAGAATATGAAGCGAATGGGAAACGATATAGTTCATCATGGAGTATCAGTAAAGCAAGGACTGGTAATTTACGGGAATATGAAATGGCCTTATATGATGCAGAAGGTAGGCCATTGGACTTAAAACGATCAGAAGTCCCTGCTAAAAATGAAGCCATCATTGGCCTATCCTATGAACAATTTGTCCAATCTATTTTACTTTCACAGGGTGACTTCTCAAGGTTCTTAAAAGCGGATAAACATAAACGAGGACAATTACTTGAACAAATAACGGGTACTTATATCTATCGGGACATTGGGAAAAAAGCCTTTGAAAAATTTAGGGAACTCAAACAAGAACTAGCGGACGCTCAAAAGCAAATAGAAGTCATTACCGTTTTAGATGAAGATAGTCTAGCCGCATTGACTACACTTGTAGATGATCAAAGTAAAAAGCAAGACATTCAAAATAAACAACTCGAACAAGTACGAAAAAAAATTACAGACATACAGGCAGGCCAAGCGTTGTATAAGGAGCAAGACGCAAACCAAACTGCATGGGCCACATTACTTTCTGAAAAAAAGGCTTTTGCATCAGATCTGCTAAGGTTAGAACAGTATACAAAGATTTTACCCTTCCAATCCACACTGGACAATTACAAGAAAAATGAACAGCAACAACAATTATTACAGATACAGCTCGAACAAGATCGAAAATTAGTACAACAAGCGCAGCAAACCCAAGCTGAAAGCATGGCCTCCATGAGTTCCCTTGTCGGAGCAGATATAACTGAATCTAACTTTAGGGAAAAGATGTCCAACTTTGAACGCACAATCATAGATCTGGATAACGAGCTCAAGGAAATAAAAAAAGAAGGTGCTAGACTACGCGAAGAAGCTGGAGAACTCCTGCTATCTAGCTCTATGGATATCCAATTGGATCGGCAACCAGAACGAGCATTGGACCAACTACATACCTTATCAACCGAAATCAAAACCAATTACGATTTCATAGAAGAAGATAAAGAAACCCTACGCCTTAAAAGAACCCAACTTCAAGATATAGAAAACGAATGGCGCAGTTATCTGGACATCCTAGGCATCAAATCCAAACTGAACGAAAAACTAGGATTGATCACGGCACGCATTCAGCCGAATAAACAAGAATATGCTCGTCTTCAAAACGAAAAAAAGACCGTAGATACTCTTATTAATACATTGGATGAAAATGTAATTCTTCTCGATCAGCATAAGTCCGATACTGTTAAAATTGCGAGCCTTGAAGCACATAGAGCCGATTTAGAAAATGGAAAACCCTGCCCTTTATGTGGTTCGCTGGACCATCCGTACAGTGAACATGGAATCGATGTCGATGAGATTAAAGCTATTGAAGAAAAACTAAATAAAGCCAAGAAAGATTTACAACAAGAACGGGATCGATTGCAAAAAATAACCATTGCTATTGCCACACTGGATACTAGTATTGTCAATGATGAAAAGCAGTGCACCGATTTACAAGCGGATATTTTATCCCAGGATACGGTATTAAAATCATTGAAAAACATAGAGCTTTCAGACCGCGCAGCCGCCGAAAAATCATGGGAGACCAGTAAACAAAAACTGAAAGACCTAGATGCTGCATTAATTAAAAAAGATACCTTAGCCACTATCGACCGCTTGGTTGCGCTCTACACTAAGTTGCAACAAACCATGACAACATATGTGTCGGTCAATAAAAAACGACAAGCTCTATACACAGGGGAAGCCATTTCGAAGGTGTGCAATGACTTGCAAGATTCTTTTGCAAAAGCGAATCAACAAATCGAATTATGTCAACAAAAACTGCAGCAAAACAATACCCTATTAGAAAGCCTAAACAAAGAGCAAAATAATAACAACGAGACCCTACAAAAAGCATTTAAAGATTTGGGCATTCAAGATTCCTTCGAATCTATTGCCGCTTTACTCCTATCGCATGACGAAGCCCAAGCTATTAAAGAAAAGCAGGAAAACTTCCTAAAAAAGGAAGCCGCATTAGAACAACAAAAAGAAGCATTACTAACGAAAATTACGGCCTTTGAAACACAGTATAAGGACCACGAAGAACTGGCCAGTCTACAAACGACCTTGGACATCTTAGAAAAAGAGCTCACTGTCCTAAACCAACAATTGGGGGCTCATAAAGAGCAAATTAGTCGAGATAAAAAAGATCGAGAACGGATTGCCAGCATCGAAAAAAGCCTAGGCCATAAAAAAGAAGAATTCGAAACCTGGAGCATGATGAAAGATATGATCGGAGATGCTACTGGTAATACCTTCTCCAATTTTGCCCAAAGCCTAACCCTTCGAAATCTAATTGTCTATGCAAATCAACGATTACAATCTCTCTCCGACAGATATCTTATCGATAGCGACACCACGGGCGACACCATAATGATTCGAGATCTGTATCAGGGAAATATTACTAGAGCGGTCTCTACATTATCAGGCGGTGAAATTTTCATTCTCAGTTTGGCTCTGGCATTAAGTCTGTCCGATATGGCTTCGCGCAATGTTCGATTAGACTCCCTATTCATCGATGAGGGTTTTGGTACTTTGGATCCGGAAACCCTAGATATTGCGGTGAGCACTCTTGAAAAGCTACAAGACGAAAGTCAAAAAACAGTGGGGGTCATTTCTCACGTAAGTGCCCTCAAAGAACGGATTTACACGCAAGTTCAGTTAGAAAAAGATGCACAAGGCTACTCACAAATAAAGGTGGTTAATTAATGACTTAGCTAGGGCGATACCCCCGACGCTCTGGTCGGAGGTCGGGCTATTACGATCTCGCTGATTTCGCTCGTCCTGAGGTCCCTCAGGATAAAATCTGCCTATCCCTATCGCAAATCTTCGATCCATAAATACGCTAGGATACTTATACGATTCCAGTACATTTGGAAAGTAAAACAACTGCACCACCATGTTAGACATACGACCTAATTGCGAACATTGTAATAAAGACCTGCCTTATAATTCAACAGATGCCATGATCTGCTCTTATGAATGCACCTATTGTAAAGCCTGTGCCATTGACCTTTTTGACAATGTATGTCCTAGCTGTTCAGGAAATTTTGTGCCCCGTCCAATCAGACCTAAAAAGGAGATTGCTGATAATCCGGCTTCCAGTCTTCGCGTTTTTAAACCAAAGGATTTGGCCGTAGCCAAAGCAAATAGTCTAAAATATAGAGACATAGCGCCTGAGGAAAGGTAGAGGGATAGAGAGATAGAGAGATAGAGAGATAGAGAGATAGAGAGATAGAGAGATAGAGTATAATGGAAAGACTTACAGAAAAAAAGACCATCCAACTATACTTAGTCTGGATGGCCTTTTCATTTAGCGTACACAGTACCCTTTATCTTCAGTAACACTTACTTTACTACCAGTTTTTTCACTTGCTTTTGTCCATTAACATAGGCATTTACTAAGTAAAGACCTGGCATATACGAAGCCACATTTATGCTTTGATTTATAGCTGGATTTAATTGTTGATGAACTACTTTACCTGTTAGATCTGCTATGATCAATTTATCCATCTTCTGTGTAAACGCCAATACTAACTCTTGATTAGCTGGATTAGGATAAATTGTAAAGTTGCTATTCTCAATATCAGTAGTATTAGATGTGGTAGCTCTTACCAATTCAAAATGCCAATATCCAGCACCAAAGTTAATATCCAATACTAAGTCATCCCCATTTAATGATACGTCATAAGTAACACTTTCTGGCGCATTGGCTGGATTGTCTATTTCAGACCCATTAATCACTTTAGGGAGTCCTAGATACGCACCGGTCCCTGACAAAGTCAAGGTGCCTGCATTCTCATCCCAAGACCAAGTAGCCTCGGTAGATCCATCATGAGGCGCTACGGGTGCCCCACATTCAGGCGCTCCACCTTGCCATTCCTCAATCCAAGTACTACCATCTAAAATATTTTGAAAGCTTCCATCTTCATTAAATACGTAGAGATCATCAAAATAACAATCTCGAATAGTAAGATCATCTTCAGTATTTGACCACCAACTAAAGTCTCCTAATGCTGGGCCTACAGCTAGTGCTCCGGCTTTAGATGCCATAGTCCAACTACCTTCTAACTGAGCAAATGTGAACTGCGCAGAAAATAGTAAGACGAAAAGAATGTATAGTTTCTTCATATGTAAAATTTTTATAATATCTAAAATAATAAAAATTGCGATAGTAATATGAAAGGGCGCGAAGCGCGTCCGGCTACTTTTTAAAAAAGTAGCTGGACCGAGTGAATAACGGAGCCTGTAATAGTGCGGATCTAGCTCGGCAAGCCTTTGGGCGCTGGCTGAGCTAGATATCGCCCAAATCAAAAGTGTAACGACTCTTTTCTGGATAATTACCGCAATAAACGGCAAAAGAAGTACGTCTATCCAAGAACTGAGGTTGAGGGGAACCATAGTGAAAGTTAATAGGTTCGTTAATTGAGGCTATGAGTAGCTGAAAAGAATTATTACATTAGATAAAATTTTAATAAATGGCAGAGTATTCTGGAAAGCCAAAATCATTTTGGCAGAAACCTGAAGGAAAGACCGGCGCATTTTTCCTCATAGCGGGGTTAGCTGCGGCAGCCTATGCAATATTTACATTTGGTGGCGCAATCATGAGCTTCTTATTTACAACAGCGGGCATAATTGCCGCATTAGGTGTGCTAGCTGTAGTAATATATATTGCAATCAGTCCTCGGACAAGAGCCCTAGTATCGTACATGTACCAAAGTGTCATGCGATGGATCACGGGAATATTCGTAACCTTGGATCCCATAGGAATCTTAAAAAACTATGTTTCAGATCTAGAGGATAACTTGAGAAAAATGACGAAACAGATTGGCGGCTTAAAAGGGCAGATGCGTCAGCTAAAGAATATCGTTTCGAAGAACAACGAGGATATAGGAAAGAATCTCTCTATTGCTCGTCAAGCTAAAAAGATGGGCGACGAAAAACAATTGATATTATCGTCGAGAAAGGCCGCTCGTCTAAAAGAGTCTAATGGGAAATATGTAGCCTTACATAATAAGATGAGTGTACTATATAGAGTACTCACAAAAATGCACTCTAATTCGGAGATATTACTAGAAGATACTAAAGATCAGGTGCGAGTAAAAGAACAAGAGCGTAAGGCTATGCGTGCCTCTCACTCTGCTATGAAATCAGCTATGTCTGTTATCAAGGGTGATCCAGACAAGCGGGCTTTATTTGATCAAGCTATGGAAGGTATCGCGGAAGATGTTGCCAATAAAGTAGGTGAAATGGAGCAATTTATGGAAATGAGTTCTGAGTTTATGAATAGTATAGACCTACAGAATGGCGTATTTGAAGAGAAAGGACTTAAGATGTTAGAAGAGTATGAAAAGAAGTCTACCTTGATGTTATTAGGGGGCTCAGAGCAAGCGGATGACATTTTAGAATTGGACGACAAGCAGATGGATAAGCAAATGCGTGAATTAGAAGATAATAATTACGAAGGCTTATTTGATTAGATACATAGCTTATAAAGAATATAAAGGCTCGGATTTTTTCCGGGCCTTTTTTCGTTTATGACGGTTACCTTTTTCAATATCAAGACACTACTACTTGTAAGGTGACCCATTCGTGGTGTCAAAAGCAAGTAAAGCGATTTTTTTCTAAGGTTTGATGTTTTAATTCAATGTAGAGTGAAGCGGTTGTTTTGACTTTACTCAAATTAAAATGAGGTTTTGTTTTCCTAATGGAAAGAGCAGGTAGGCCACGAACTGGCTTACCTCTTTTATTTTCCATTTCCTAGTTGGCGATTAGATGCGTATTTTTGGTATACGAATGAATACCATGAAACCTATTCTTCCCTTCCTAATCTTACTTTCCTTTCTATTATTCTCTTGTGAATCAAGTGATAACAAACCTGCGTCTTATGTTTCTTTTAATGGACAAACTATGGGTACCACCTATACCATTAAGGCGAAAGGACTAGACAAAGATTTGAATAAAGCCATCATTGACAAGGTACTGATTGAGGTCAACCAATCTGTGTCTACGTATATTGAAGATTCTGAAATTAGCTTATTTAATCAATCTGATAAAGGGATGGCTTTCCCAACCACTCCAAAAGGTGACACTCCTTTTTTAAGTAAACATTTGCTTACTAATTTGGAAGCTTCATTTCAGGTATATCAAAATACCTCAGGTTACTTTGACCCTACTTGTATGCCTTTGGTAAATTATTGGGGATTTGGTTATGAAGCAAAAAAAGCCATAACACAAGTTGATAGTCAAAAAATAACGGAAATGTTAGGCTATGTAGGTTTAGAACAAATTACAGCTACCCCATTTAAAGATTCTTTGTTCATTGCTAAGAAAGACCCAAAATCCCAATTAGATTTTAGTGCGATCGCGAAAGGTTATGCCGTCGATCTGATTCATGAAATGCTATTAGAACATGGTTCCAGAAATCATATGATAGAAATCGGTGGAGAAACCAGATGTTATGGAAAAAGTCCTTCAGGTGATTATTGGAAAATAGGCATAAACACACCTGATCCCTATGCTGCATTATCTGACTTTGAAGAGATCGTTTCTTTAAAAAATAAAAGCTTGGCTTCGTCTGGAAATTACCGGAATTTCCATGAAGTGGATGGTGTGCGTTATGGTCATGAGATCGATCCAAAGACAGGCTATCCTAGTGAGAACACTTTATTATCCGTATCCATTATAGCTAACGATTGTATGTCCGCTGACGCCTATGCCACTGCATGTATGGTCATGGGTTTAGAAAAAGCAAAAACGCTTGTAGAAGCTACGGATGGCATGGAGGCTTTATTTATTATAGGCGGTAAGACACAATTATATGAGTTAGTGAAAACAAGTGGCTTTTAATCACGTTGTTATCACGAAATTGTAATCATCCATTAATACTACCCACGGTGTCTAAGACAAGCTTAATCGATCTTTTTGCAGATATATTTATTTATCGAAATGCACGCTTGGCTATAGATCATAGTTATGATCCAGGAATTGCTCATGAAGAGATCTGGCTCATGCATGAGAATCTAAAGATCAATAGTATTTTACTTCAAAGCAGTGATCCATCAGACAAGGTGGTTCTTTATTTTCATGGCAATTCTGACAATCTTGAAAGATGGAGCAAGGAAGCTGTATTTCTAACGCAATATGGCATGGATGTTTTAGTGGTTGATTATCCCGGTTATGGCAAATCGGAGGGTAAAGCCAATGAAGCGAATTTATATGCTACTGGGGAAGCTGTTTTGCATTGGTTGCGTTCACAAGATTATGATCAATACTTTATCTACGGCCGATCTTTAGGCAGTTCTGTTGCCTTACATACTGCTTCAAGGTCGAAGCCAGAAGCTATCATATTAGAAACGACCTTTTATGATATGAAAAATTTAATTCAGGCTACTGTACCCGCTATTGGCAAACTGTATACTTCCCCTAGTTTTGAAAATCACAAATATGTATCATCCATAGAAAGTCCGATATATATTTTCCAAGGAACCAAGGATCGAGTAACGCCAATAGAAGAGGCCCAAAAATTAGAAAAACTACTAAGCGCGAAAGATGCCTTTTTCATAATTGAAGGAGCCAACCATAGAAACGTACAAAGTTTTGATTCTTTCAAAAAAGAACTCAGACAAATATTTGGCAATTAATGGTTATCTTACTGCTAGCAGCCCAGATTAGTTTTGACATCTATACTCATCATAGCAGCCGTTTACATTTTCTTATGTGTGTTTTTTTACTTCACACAACATTGGTATTTCTTTAGACCGGAAATCCTACCTTCTACCTTTACGTTCCAATATCCTTTTGACTTTGAAGAGAATACTTTCGAAATGGAAGATGGTGGTCAAATAAACAGCATCCTTTTCAAAGTGCCTAATAGTCGAGGTCTTGTATATTACTTTAAAGGAAATTCAAGATCCATAAAAGGCTGGGCAAAATTCGCCAAGGACTTTATGGCTAATGGATATGATATTTTCATGATGGACTATAGAGGCTTTGGAAAATCGGTAGGTAAACGATCGGAGCGACGGCTATATGATGATAGTCAACAACTGTATCGATGGTTATTAAAGCAATATGACGAAGACGATATTATTATCTATGGGCGTTCCTTAGGTTCTGGTATTGCGACGCGAATCGCTTCATGGAATAATCCTAAGTTATTGATCCTAGATTCTCCTTATTTTTCGTTTTACCATAATATAAAGCGATGGGGATTTTGGATGCCTTTGCGTTTCTTATTACGATATCAAATTCGCACGGATCAATTTATAAAAAAGGTAGAGGCGCCGATAAAAATTATTCATGGTAATAAGGATCGACTCATACCCTACTCACATAGTGTACGATTGACGGAAATTAAGGAAGAAATAGATCTCATTACCATCGATGGTGGCGGACATAATAATTTACCCGACTTTCCTGAATATCATGAAATATTATATGACCTGCTCGATGAAGCACATTCTGCAGAGCCTTCCATTCAAAATTTATTAGTCGCATGAGTTTGACCAATATCTCTGATATCTTGGTCAAACAATTAGCAATAGACCGTAACTCAAACAGGCTTCACGAATTCCAAGGTAATGGATGGGCTTCGCTTTCTACGGAGCAAATTAATAGTGGTTTGCACCACTTTCGACACATCCTCCAGTCATTACAGTTACAGAAAGGAGATTTAATTATCATTATTCCAGATGGAGCCACTTTTGGATGTTTCTTTTTGGATATGGCTATCCAAAGCCTAGCCATGGTGAGTGTACTAGTCCATAAAACGACCAAGCAGCAGCAATGGGATCAGATTTTAGATGAGACAAAAGCTCAGCATGTTTTCATAGCCTCTTCGGTTCAAAAGGATGCATTTATTACTTCTCATTCATCGGTAACATTCCATGAGTTGGCCTATGCGGCTGACCCTCTTCATTCAACTAAAAAAGACGTACTCATTCCAGTAGAGGACGTAGATACTGATACACTGTCCACCATTATCTATACCTCAGGCACCACAGGCAGACCTAAAGGAGTGATGTTAAGCCATGGTAATATATTGGCTAATGTCGCGGCTATGTGTCCTTTACTGCCACTAGATCATACCAGCAGGGTCCTAAGTTTATTACCGTATAGCCATGCCTTTGAGCGAACCCTTATTTTGAGTTACCTTGCTGCTGGAACACAGATATATTTTCTGACCGATCGAAATTATTTCTCTAGCGCGTTAGAAGATATTCATCCTCATGCATTTGCAGCGGTACCACGCATTATAGAAAAAATGTATCAGCGCGCCGAACAGGAGTTATCTACCCGATCTACCTTGCAGCAGCGAGTATGGAAATGGGCTATTGCGCAAGGTGAAAAATATCGACCACGTTCTAAGTACAATCCGTTACTATGGGGTAAACTATTCCTAATACGGCATATCATATTTAGACGTTTTAGGAAGCGATTAGGTGACTCATTACAAGTTATTATAGTAGGTGCAGCACATCTCAATCCTGCCCTGGGAAGACTTTTCTCTGCCGCTGGTGTGCATATCCGAGAAGGCTATGGATTAACCGAAGCTTCCCCGGTGGTTACTGTAAACCGTATGTCTCCGGGTCTTAATCGTTTTGGCACGGTAGGTATACCTCTTGCTGGTGTCAAAATCAAATTGGTAAACGAAGATGAATTTGGAGCTGGAGAGATCTATGTCAAAGGCCCAAATGTTATGCTAGGCTATTATAACCAAGCAGAAGAGACCGCCAAAGTCATCACAAGTGACGGTTGGTTTAAGACCGGTGATGTAGGGAAGCTAATTAATAATCGTTTCCTTCAAATTACGGATCGAAAAAAAGATCTATTCAAAACCTCTAGCGGTAAGTACATTGCGCCTTCTTTACTTTCTAGTGTGTTTATGGAGTCTAGGTTTATTGATCAAATAATGATAGTTGGTTTTCAGCGTTCGTACTTAGTAGCATTGATATATTTATCCTTTGACAATCTTAAAGCTTGGGCTAATAGAGAAAACATCCATTGGACTGATGATAAATACATGATTTTGAACATTAAGATTAAGACCTTACTCTCAGAGGAAATAAAAATTATAAATGATAAATTAGCGGCCCACGAATGTGTGCGTAATTTTTATTTAATACCCGAGGAACCAAGTGTGGAAAACGGATTATTGTCAGCGACTCTTAAACCTATACGACAAGCATGGCTTACTCGTTATGCTAAAGAAATAGAAGAATTATATGTTGAATCCTAAAGAAATACTCGCTTATCTTTTTCATGTGGCTGCCTCAGATGATAATTGGCATCCAAGAGAAGAGGATTATCTAGAATATGTGACCAATGAACTGGGACTTATTCCAGCTGAGGTAGAAGAAGTGAAAGCTAATTACAAGACCTATCCTTTTGATCCACCTAGGGAAGAATATCCCAGGATGATTACATTTTATTACATCCTATTCATGATCCGAAGTGACCAGGTCATTACAGATGAGGAAGTTCAGAAAGCAAAATTGATAGGTTTCAAATTGGGATTTAATGAATTAATGACGGATGACCTTATACAAGTAATGATAGACTACGCGCAGAAACAACTACCTTCAAATATCATGATCGAGAAGGTCAAGCCTTATCTTAATTAGCCGTTATCCAGAATAGTAACACGACAAGTAGTACAGTAGGCGTAACAAGCACTATATCTTTCCAAGAGAAGCTTGATTTCGTATTCAAACCGTAATCTAGTTTATCATGCTTACTCCGATTATTATCAAGCTGCAATGTATCGGAAAAGGATATGGCTAGCCTATTAGCCCACACTTCAAACCATCTTTCATTATGCTCTTTAGGGAATAATGCTGCGGATAACAAGCTTGGTAAACCTATGATCGGAAGGTAAAAAGGACCTAGCAATCGTGATTGTAAGCTGTGTCCAAATTCGTGCATAAAAAAAGCACTTTTTTCGTCTGCTGTAAATGACATTGGACCGAAAATAAAAGGACCTAGTGAAAAGGCCCCTTTCTTAATTCCTGCATCTACTGCATAGGTATTAAATAAACGAGTAATTGTATAGCTGCGTCTCATTACTTTTAAGCCAAGAAATACAAATCCTATTGCGATCCATTGACTTAGTTGCCAAAAAATGAGTAAAATATGCATACTTGTTATCCTCGACTAAGAGCGCGCCATCTGTTTACCAATAAGACCCCTGCTAATCCTGAAATCCCGATCCAAATAAACATCATCATCCACTTAGCCATAAGAAGGTAACCCACTAAAAACAAGATCCCGTACACTAATACGGAAGCCAATATCATACAAGCTATCCCATTAGCCAAGACACCCGAACTCTTATATTCAATACTAGCATCTTTTAACACGGGTGCCCAACCTGATCTGTGGGGTTTAATCTTAGCACAGAATTGGGCCAGGGTGTCATGTGCAGTAGGTCTAGTCATAAATGTAACGGCTAACCAAACTATAGTTGTAATGAGGATATTTATTAATAGATGCCACTGAGCATATTCTTCAAAATACCCTTTTAATATCATGGCCATTAGAAATGAAGAAACCATTGCTGCGAGTTCACTAAAGGCATTGATCCGCCACCAGAACCACCTCAAAATGAAAATGAGTCCTGTGCCTGCACCCACTAAAATCACGATGTCAAAGGCTTCTTTAGCGTTTTCTAGAAATAGGGCAACCACCATGGCCAAGGCCATTAGAACGCCCGTAGAAATACGACCAAATCGAACAAGTTGAGCATCGGTAGCATCCCTATTTATGAAACGTTTATAAAGATCACTCGTCAAGTATGAAGCACCCCAATTTAAGTGCGTAGATAAGGTAGACATGAATGCGGCAATTAAAGAAGCTAATACTAAACCAATTAATCCTTTGGGTAGTAAAGTCAACATAGCAGGATAGGCTATATCATCTTTAATCAAAGCTTCATCCACATGTGAAAAAGTGTTTTGAATGGAGGCAATATCTGGAAATATAATCATAGACCCTAAGGCGATAATAATCCATGGCCAAGGTCGCAACGCATAATGAGCGATATTAAAAAGAAAGGTTGCGGCTATGGCATGATCTTCATTTTTTGCCGCAAGCATTCGTTGGGCTATATATCCGCCCCCACCGGGTTCAGCGCCCGGATAGTAACTAGCCCACCACTGCACTGCTAACGGGATGATAAAGATGGATAGCCATAATTGTGTATCCCCATTTGCTGGGACAAGTGACAAACTATCACTTACATTTGGATGCGCAAAGAGATTTTCCAGCCCATTAATTTCTGGAAGCTGTACTATGAATATAGCAGCAGCTATGGTACCAAACATAGCTAAAATAAACTGAAAAATATCCGTAAGTATTATCCCCCGTAGTCCCCCAAGACTAGAGTACATTACAGTGATGAAGGATGTGATCAAAATAGTATCTAAAGCTGAAAGACCCAACATGATAGAACCTATCTTTATAGCGGCCAAACATACGGTTGCCATCACCAGAACATTAAAGACGACCCCTAAATAAAAAGCACGAAAGCCTCGCAAAAACCCAGCAGCTCGTCCACTGTATCGTAATTCATAAAACTCAAGATCCGTTAATACGCCTGCCCTTCTCCATAATCGTGCATAGATAAAGACAGTTAACATACCCGTTAGTAGAAAAGCCCACCATACCCAGTTTCCAGAAATTCCATTTTGTCTTACAATATCCGTAACCAAATTAGGTGTATCTGCGGAAAAGGTGGTAGCCACCATAGAAACACCAAGCATCCACCAGGGCATAGAATTACCAGAAAGAAAGAATTCTTTCATATTAGCTCCTGCCTTTCTAGAGGCATACAAACCAATACCTAAAGACAAGAAAAGACAAACAATGATAATTCCCCAATCCAAAGAAGACAGCATTCCCATTATACTAGATTTGAATAGAGTTAAGGTAGAAAAAAATTATGGGAAGGGATCAGAAAAGTGAAGACGGAAACCATTATGAGTCACTATTGATTCATTTGGTTTTTTGGGAACTTGATCGAAAACCGTCTTCGGTGCAAAAGTACGTATTTGTCAATAATGCATTGAAGTAGATGATTTATGATATCTAAGTTTAAGTAAAACAATACAAACATATAAAACTAATAATGTATTAATTACATATTAAACAATATTATATGTATTGTTTTTTTCCCTTAAATAGGGTAAAGTGTAACGTTTAATGTTAAAGTTCTGGAGCAGCTAGATACAAGCTTGTTATGTATTGGGTACTAAGCCCAATTTTTGACCTTCCGCCATCATAAACGATTTAGCAGCTTCATATTCATTAGGTATATCTCCATTTAGAATGGCTTCTCGGATCGATAACTTAATATCACCTACCATTCTTGATGGTGTCAAATTGAAGGTCTTCATGATCTCTTCACCGTCAATAGGCGGTTGCCAATTACGCAAACGATCTTTCTCTTCCAGTTCGATTATTTTGCGCGTCAGAAGGTCATAATTATTTTGGTATTTTTTGACCTTAAATTCATTTTTGGAGGTTATATCGGCTCGACAAAGTACCATAAGGTCTTCTACATCATCGCCCGCTTCAAAAAGCATCCTACGTACTGCCGAGTCTGTAATATTATGCTTAGTTAACGAAATGGGTCGCAAGTGCAATCGAACCATTTTCTGTACGTATTGTAAGCGATTATCCAAAGGCAATTTCAAGCGCTTAAAAATCTTCTTAACCATACGTGCTCCTATCACATCATGGCCATGAAAAGTCCAACCTATTTTTTCGTCAAACTTTTTAGATCGAGGTTTGCCAACATCATGATATAAGGCGGACCATCGAAGCCAAATATTATCAGAAAGCTCAGCTACATTATCTAAGACCTGAATTGTATGATAGAAGTTGTCTTTATGTGCAATGCCATTCCTGGTTTCAATCCCATGTAAAGCATAAATAGTAGGCATTATTATCGGAAGTAATCCTGTATCAAAAAGTAAGGTAAAGCCAATCGAAGGTTTATCGGACTTCATGATTTTAATTAATTCATCCGTAATCCTCTCTTGACTAATGATTGCAATACGATCTTTATTTTTAGCAATGCTATCCAAGCTCTTATCGTCGATCACAAATTGTAGTTGAGTAGCAAAACGAATCGCTCTCATCATCCGCAAAGGATCATCAGAATAGGTGATATCTGGATCTAGTGGGGTTTTAATAATACCTGCTTTAAGATCGGCAATCCCATCAAAAGGATCTAGAACTGTGCCTGCATGTTTACCATTTAATCCATACCCTAATGCATTGATGGTGAAGTCTCTTCTATTTTGGTCATCTTCCAATGTCCCATCTTCTACAATAGGATTTCTGGATTCTTTACGATATGACTCTTTGCGAGCGCCCACAAATTCAATTTCAAAATCCTCAATCTTAATCTGAGCAGTACCGAAATTTTGAAAAACGGCTACTTTGGGCTTTGCATCATGCTTTTTTGAAACCTGTCTGGCTAATTCGATACCACTCCCGATACACACAATGTCTATATCTTTACAAGCACGGCCTATAAGCTTATCTCTGACATATCCACCTATGACATACGAATCAATGCCCAATTCATCAGCACACTGACCAATTAAAGAAAGGATGTTTTTTTCTTTAGGAGTAAATGAGATCATAAGATTTAAACAGCGTAAGAGTAATCTGCAAAATCATGTCTAATAAGTTCTAAGGTATCAAAGACTTCATTGGGGTCCAGTGAACTCACTAATTTGGATCTATAATGTTTTATGTTGGGTAAGCCTCTAAAATAATTTGTGTAATGACGGCGCATTTCAAGCAGACCTAAACGTTCATTCTTCCATTCTAATGAATGTTTAAGATGTTGAATCGCTGTATCTACCCGTTCATCCAGGGTGGGTGGATCCAGTATTTCCCCAGTTTTCACATAATGCTTTATCTCCCTAAAAATCCAAGGGTAACCTATTGAAGCTCTTCCAATCATGATACCATCAACCCCATATCTATTTTTATATTCGACTGCCTTTTGAGGGCTATCAATATCACCATTTCCAATGATTGGGATATGTACGCGCGGATTTTCTTTAATCTTTCCAATTAATGTCCAATCGGCCTCTCCCTTATACATCTGCTTTCGAGTACGGCCATGGATACTCAATGCTTTGATACCTACATCTTGCAATCGTTCAGCTACTTCTTCAATCCGCTTTGTCTTATCATCCCAACCTAGCCTCGTCTTCACCGTCACAGGTAAGTTAGTAGACTTGACGATTTCTTCAGTAAGTTTTACCATTCGAGGGATATCCTGCAAAATACCTGCACCTGCCATTTTACATACTACTTTTTTGACAGGACAACCATAATTAATATCTAAAACTTCTGGCTGCGCTTCCTCTACGATTTCAGCAGCCCGTTTCATAGAATCTATCTCTGCACCAAAGATTTGAATGCCTATGGGTCGCTCTTCGTCATAAATATCTAGTTTCTCTACACTCTTTCTAGCATCACGAATAAGGCCTTCGACCGAAATGAACTCGGTATACATCATATCACAACCCTGTGCTTTACACAAGGCTCGAAAAGGAGGATCACTAACGTCCTCCATCGGAGCTAGCAATAAAGGGAAATCTCCTAAAGATATGTCTGCTATCTTCATCATACACTTACAAAAATACGGCTTTTACACACGCATTGCTAAGAGGGATTAGAAGGCCAATATTAAAAATAGAAGACCAAAGCCACCTAATACTAATGTGTAAGGGAAAGCCATCTTAACCATCTTCATGTATGACAAATTAATTAATGGTGCTAATGCAGATGTCAATAGGAATAAGAAAGCCGCTTGACCATTTGGTGTTGCGACACTAGGCAAATTAGTACCCGTGTTTATGGCAATAGCCAACTTTTCCAATTGAGATCTATCAATAATACCATTGGTATGTGCTTGGACAACTTCATTAATATAGACTGTTGCCACAAATACATTATCACTAATCATAGAGAGTATACCATTGGCCAAATAAAAGACAGAAGGTTGTTGGTTCGGATCCATAGCTAAGGCCCATTCAATAATAGGACTAAAGAGATGTTGATCATGAATCATAGCCACGATTACAAAAAAGACAACCAAGAGTCCCGTAAATGGTAACGCTTCTTCAAAGGCTTTACCTAATGAATGTTCATCAATGATTCCCATGAATGCCGTTTGAACTATAATGAGTCCTAGACCTATCAAGCCTACAGGTGCTAAATGCAGTGCTAATCCAATAATAAGTAACACGCCTGAGATAGCTTGTACTATTAAACCATATTTAGCTTTTGCCGAGCGGTTAGCATCTTCTTCTTCGGTATATTGCTCTATAATCCTTCGAGCCACCTCTGGCAATTTAGCGCCATAGCCAAACCATCCCGTCAATTCCAATAAAACTGTGGTCACCAATCCACAAAGTAAAACAGGGATTGTAATAGGGGCCATTCTAGTAAAAAACTCAATAAAATCCCATCCCATCCGTTCGCCGATAAGCAAGTTTTGTGGTTCTCCAACTATTGTACAAACGCCACCTAAAGCCGTACCAACTACACCATGCATGACCAAACTCCTAAGAAAGGATCTAAATTGCTCCAGCGTTTCACCACTTAATTCTTTCCGATCTAATACCCCACTCCCATCATAATCAGCTGAACTTGAATGAATTTTGTGATAGACGCCGTAAAAACCTACAGCAACGCTTATCAAAACCGCTGTTACGGTTAATGCATCTAAGAAAGCGGATAAGAATGCAGCTAGAAATACAAACAATAGAGATAGTACTAACTTTGATTTAATTTTAGTAAACGCTTTACTGAATATATACATCAATAAAGGCTTCATAAAGTAAATACCTGCAACCATAAAAACTAGAAGCAAAATCACTTCTAGATTATGCTCTATTTCCAAGTAAACGCCGCCTTTCAAGGGTTTACCTAACTCATCCAAGACCACTTTTCCATGATCTGTTTTATACATTGGGTGTGTCAGACCAAGTAAGAACACTTGAATAGCAATAAGTCCACCTGATTGCAATGGATAACATTTCAATGCCATTGCTAAGGTGAAAATAAATTCCAGTATAATAATCCATGCAGTAATGGTGGGACCTAAGGTGAAAATGGATATAACATTAAAAATCAAAAAACAAATGATCGTCCATTTATACCAAGCTGGGCTTTTACCTAAAAAATTTTGAAACATAGCAGTGTGTTTTAGCGATTTGCTTTTTGCTCAAAGCACGGCAAAAATAGCTTTTTTACTACGCTTTCTGACTGCGTATATAGGTTAATTTGGGATTTTGGACAGTGAATAGAAAGGGTAAAATGTCCTTTTATTGGTCCAAGCCAGCTTTTGTTGTTAATTTCTCTAGGGAATTAATATGCAAAGCCATATTTGCATTCGCGCAAAGAATAGCTTGAAGCTTACCATTCTTTACCTTAAAATCATTTAACCATATTTGGTGGATTTCTGTACTAATCTCAATCCCTTTTTCTACATCTAGTCTATCATAAATGTCAACAAGTTGCTTATTTAGTGCATCTCTTTGTTCATTAATTTCAACCGTTGCACTTTTTTCAATTTCCTCAATGATTCTTTTTCGGAACAACTGTAAACCTAATTTCTTAATCACTTGATCAGATTGAATGTCCATCTGCGTTTCTTTCAGCTGAAGGCAATTTGTTTCGTTATTATAAACAGGAACCGTAACAATATCAACCACCCCTACAAAATCGCCTGACAACCAAGCCTTTACATTCAATTTTTCGTGCTCTTCATCCAGTTCTATTTTCTCAATACTTATTTGTCTCCCAGCTGGTCTTATAATCGCTGATCCCAACTGATCATTTATTATTTTATGAAGACTATCCAATGGCATTTCAAAATCTAGCTGTAAAAAGGATTGTTCACTATGCGTTGGTTCATTCCAATATAAAGCAGGTAGTCTTCGTAAGGTAGGTACCTTGGATTTCTCTATCAGCTCCAAATCACCAATAGCTTTTAAGGTTGTTGTAATATTTCCATCCTTATTTATAAACGGCCCAGCAAGTATCCCTTCCCAGTTTAATAATAACTGTTCCTTTTCTAGCGCAGGTATGGTTATGGGTCCTTGAATAATTTGCATATTGGATCGCATCCAAGATGCCAAATCTACGTTTTCAGATAAATTTTTGTCTATTTGATCTACTACATCTTCTTTACTAGAAGCAATGAGATCATTGGCTATACTTTCTAATGAAATGCCAAATCCAGACACTAAACGTAATGGTTCTACCCAACTATGGTCCACTAGTGACGTTTCTGTTGTAAGCGTCCAATCTTCTGTTATCCCAATGTCCATTTTAAGGACCACTTCAATAACACCTTGCGCCACTAATTGTCCTATAACTATATTCTTCTTTATTTCTACGCCTATAGGTATTGTAGTCGTCAGTGTATTCCCAGTTAAACCAAATTGGATGGGTTTTTCTTGCTTTTCCAAGAGCAAATCAAAACCTTGGACCTTAAACCGATTTTGCTTAGCTAAAATCTGTTGTAATTGATCATCCAAGTAATACTGCAGATTCGATCTATCAATAGATAAATCAACAGACATTGCAGATTGAGAACCGTTTGATAGTTCCTTAAATTCTTGATTAAAAGGATTCATGATCTTTCGATGACATGACGTGACTGAAAGGGCTACAAGACTCAAAAATAATAAACATTGTAAGCTGCCAAATTTCACAAAGTTAAAACGAATTTAGTGTAGAAATAGATATAAAAAAAGCCACTCAAAGAGAGTGGCTTTTATAGTTTTTTATACTCTAATTAGCGAATCACTACTAATTTTTGAACAGATTCATTAGTTCCAGAAATTAGCTTGACATGATACATGCCAATTGCCATTTCACTGATATCCAAGCTTATAGAATTTTCTATCAAAGAGGACATTGAACGAACTCTTTTACCATTAACATCATGTATATGTAAATCGTAAGGAGCGCCATCAAAATAGCTATCAATGATTATAAATTCGGCGGCTGGATTAGGACGCATATCGAAACTAATGGCTTCATTGACAGCTGACTCTTCCGCTCTAATATGTATAACTTGGCTCAAACTTTCAGACCCATTGTGGTTCTCTGATTTAAGCTGGTAATAATAATTACCACCTGGAATCACATCTAAATCATCAAAAGAATAGCTAAGAACGTTGGCTGCTTCAATTAAAGCAATGGATTCGAATGCTCCATTTTCTTCTGTCATTCGTAGTAACTCAAAGTTTGAAATATCACTTATATCATCTACTGACCAGAACAATCTGTTTATGCCGTTTTCATGTGTACCATGGAATTCTCCTAATACTAATGGTAAAACTGAATAGGTCAATCCAGCATCCACATTTGGAAAATGTTCTCCTGGTTTTGTGCTGATTACTTGTGTAGTATTCGCTCCATTTGTGTGGTCAATATCACTATCCTTATCTTCACTTCCCATATTTGCAGCAGTGAAATTGTAACCTGGAGGTGGTGTTACTCTTACGTAGTAATCATCTTTTGCTAGATAATCAATGGTATATTCTCCGTTAGAATCTGTGTAGGCTGTGCGTACAACATTCTGTGAAGCCACGTTCACGACTTCTACTTTAACACCTGCCACTCTTGGCTCATTTAGGTCTCGAACACCGTCCACATCTTGATCTACCCAAACTCTATCTCCTACAGATGCCATGGCATAAAAGCCAGCTGCAATATCACATCTATGATTACCTGCTGTTAGAGTGAAGGTAGCGGTGCTACCTTGACCATTAGCTCCTGTAATATCACTATCCACATCTTCAGGTCCTGCATCCGGAACGGCTCTCACCAAACCAGGAATCGTCATATCAAAGGCAACATAATAGTCTCCTGGAGGAACGCAGAATTTGTAATAACCATCATCAGATGGGGTTCCTGGTTTATGTCCTGTATACACATAATCCCATAATACGGCCGTTCCATCAACAAACTTGTACAATTCAACTCGTAATCCATTTATACCATTTTCAGAAGGATCTTTAAGATCATTCTTGTTAGTATCAAACCAAACTAACTCCCCTACCTCAACACATTGGTATAATCCAAGGTCAAAATTATCAACGTTCTCTCCGGCTTCAACAGTAAATATTTGTGTTGTTCCTGGACCGTTAAATGAGCCAACGTCACTATCATTGTTATCATTACCTCCTGCATTTGGATCTGTAACAAAGTAATCACTTGGGAAGTAGAACTGAAGGTAATAATCCCCTACTGGCACGTCATATATATGATAATGCCCCTCTTCATCTGTATAGACAACAGCGATTAAGAAGCCATTTTCATCATGTAATTCAACTCTAACATTTGGCACACCCGGTTCACCTGGATCTTGAACGCCATTACCATTTAAATCATTCCAAACAAAATCTCCAACCCAGCCAAAGCAGTCAGGACCCACAACCTCGTAAGTAGTCTCTGCTTCGCAGAAATCACACGCTTTTACTTTAATATCAAAGGTGCCTGGATTTAAGCCAGAGAAGATGTTGCTTTCTTGGTATTCACTTCCATTTACACTAAATAAGAAGTCGCATGAGCCAGATCCTGTATCAGGGAATCCTGCCATGATCTCAAGAACACCATCGTTACGATCACAAGTAAACCCGCTCTCGATAACATCCAGAATTTCTAGATCATACAATGAAGTTTGTTGTGTAGCTTCACATCCATTGACATCTCGGACTGTAAGCTCATATTGGCCAAAGCCAACACCCATTAAATCCTCAGTATCTGCTGTAAATCCATTAGGGCCAGTCCATGCATAGCTGTATGGAGGTGTTCCCATTGTAACATTTACATCTATACTTATCATATCATCCATAATACAATATGGATTCATGCTCATAATATTAACACCTGCAGAGTTATCAATATCAACAGAAGCTGCTTCGCTACAATTGTCACAATTGACTACTACTTGGTAATTACCCTCACTTAAGTTAGTTGCCACATTACTTTCTTGAAAAGTAAATCCACCGTCGAAACTAAAACTTAGATCACAAGTTCCAGAACTTGTTCCTGGGGTAAGTAATACTTCTATACTACCACTCGCTATTCCGCAAGCTGCGTCTATTACATTTACATCTGCAATCAAATCTGCAGAACCTTCACCTACGGTAAAGTCGCAAATACTCATACAGCCATTATCATCTGTTATGGTTACCATGTACATGCCACCAGCCAAACCAGTAGCCTCATTATTTGATAACGCTAGGTCATGACTCCAAGAATATGAATATGGTGCCACACCACCTATTGGGTTAACAGTGATCACACCCGTGTTTTCTCCAGCACAACCTGAATCAGTTACGGTTCCATTACAAAAATCAACATTGTCGCAGCAGTTTTCTAATAAAACACTAGTCTGATTGCTACAGCCAACTCTATCTGTTACGGTAACAAAGTACTCTCCTTGTGGTACGTTCAATAAGTCTTGCGTGATATACATTGCACCCCCTGGGCCTTCCCATTCGTAATCATAATCGGGTGTGCCTCCAGTGACCAACAAATCTATATTTATATTACCACCAACTGTATTACACTCAGGAACCAACATTACTTCAATTGGCTCTGTATCAACAAGTTGTGGACTTTCATTAGCAAAGCAAAAATCACCATCGAGTACGATCACCAAATAATCATCAGCCCCCAAGTTTTCAAAAAGGGGGGTCGGCTGGAAAGTCATACCACCATCTATACTGTACATTAAGTTCGAACTATTAGGGTCATTACCTTTAGGCGTTGCAAATATCTCCAAGCTACCATTCATCAATCCACAAGATGGATTGACTTCAGTTATACTTTCAATAGTAATGGTAGCCGGTTGCGGAATATTAAAGTTACATACCTGTGATGTGCCAACAGCATCCGTTATAGTCACAGTATAATCACCTGGCCCTATCGGAAAAGCCATGGGTGTCATTACATTATCATTATGACTCCAGTCATACATATAAGGCTCAATACCTCCTGTAGGATCGACATTGGCCGCACCATTATTATTTCCGGCGCAGGTAACATTTACCTGACTCTGATTACACTCAATCTGCGCACTGATCTCAAAACCTATAAATAGAAAAAGGGATACACAGAGAAATACACTGTACTTCTGAAACATAGTTTTCTTACTTGATTATTCGATATCTAAGCTTACTGTGCCGGGGATGACTGAACAAAGTTATAAATTATACATATTAATAAAAAATCTAATATGTATTATATTAAACTTTAACATAATTTATAAATAGCTCATTATTAGTCTTAAATGGGATTAACAAATACAATGAATGTAGACTATCCTAACTGGAGATGGGTCAAAAAGGTGTGTAAAGAAAAGTATGGGCATAAAAAAACCTTGTCGAACAGACATTTCGACAAGGCAACGAAATTACAGACACCCTATGACTATGATTCAAATATAAAAAATATATTAAGAGTAGTGGTTCATATCTAAATAAATTTTGAACAACTTAATTCTTTAACAAATTACATATATATCTATTAGATTATTTTTGTGGCCGTATTAATGAATAGAATATGGAATTAGTAAAGAAAGTAAATGAGATTGCCATTGAAGCCGGCAAAAAGATAATGGAGATTTATCAAGACGAATCTCTATTCCAAGTAGAACAGAAAAAAGACAGCTCGCCTTTAACTATCGCTGACACCGCAGCCAATAAAATTATTTGTGACGCTTTAATTGAATTAACGCCAGAGATACCTATTATTTCGGAGGAAAATAAATTGATCGAATACAATACTCGAAAAGAGTATACTAAATGTTGGGTGGTCGATCCCTTAGATGGCACCAAGGAATTTATAAAAAGGAATGGAGAGTTTACGGTAAACATTGCTTTATTAGACGGGCATGCTCCGATTATGGGCGTTGTATATATTCCTGCCTCAGATGAGTTATACTATGGTGTAAAAGGAGAAGGCGCGTTTGCTGTAATTAAGGGTGATACTAAAAAGTTAGATCCGGCATCCTATTCTCTATCTGACAAAGGGTTGAAGATCGTATGCTCTAGAAGTCATCTGAATGACGAGACACAAGCTTTTATTGATAAATTTGAAGCTCCAGAGAAAGTAGCTAAAGGGTCTTCTCTAAAGTTCCTTGCCATAGCTAAAGGAGAAGCGCATATCTATCCAAGAATAGCACCTACTATGGAATGGGATACCTGTGCGGCTCAAATCATTTTAGAAGAAGCGGGTGGTAAGGTAGTGATGTATGACGATCCAGAAAGGGCATTGAACTACAACAAAGAAAACTTACTCAATCCATATTTTATAGCTTATGGAAAAGTAGATAACTAAAAACAAAAGGCTCCATCAAGTACCGTTGGAGCCTTTTCTTTTTGCCTTTATAATTTCATATCGCCATCGTACACCTAAAGCCATCATCTTAGATATTTGAAATCCAACCTTTCCATCAAAAAGACCGCCTTTTAAAATATAATGGCGGATAAATCTAAAGGCTGGTTTCATTTGCAAATGAAAAAAGCCAATCCTTCCTGTCTTTGATTCATAATCTAGGGCTGACCAGCTAGCATATCGTTTCATTTTCTCCTCAAAGTGATCCATACTTTGATAGGTATTATGTGTAATCTTAGATTTTAAAAACCCTACTTGGCCGGACGTAACAACTTCTGCATGGACATGCTTTTCTTCATATTTACAATGGTCTCTTCTGAAAAGTCTTATGACCTTATCTCCTTGCCAACCTGAAAACCTGACGTGCTTGCCCATAAAGTAATTCGTGCGATAAATCCAGTAGGCATTTTTTTCAAAACTACCACTGCTGACACCTTGTTGAATCTCATCACGTAATTCTTTACTGCATCTTTCATCCGCATCCAATAAAAAAATCCAAGGATGTTTGGCTTGTGGAATAGCCCAGTTTTTTTGAGAAGCTGAATTTTCATATTCCCGTTGAATAACGCTCGCACCTTCCTTCTTAGCCAAGGAAATCGTATCATCGGTGCTATAGGAATCAACCACTAACACTTCGTCTGCCCAAAGCACAGAACGGATAGCCTCTGTAATATTAGATGCCTCATTAAAGCTTGGTATTATAGCCGTGATTTTGGGTACCATAGAGTATCAAAATAGCTAAAGTAAGAAAACAAAGACAGGACTCAATTCAATAAGGATCAAAACGAAGATACTCACAAGCATTAGGAACAAATAAATTGGTCCATGATTTGATGGTCATATAGTGAAAAAGGGCTTGTGCAGAACACAATCAAAATACTAACCTGGGGGCTGTTGCTATCCTTCGTTTGCTGCTTTACGGCTTGCAAGAGTAAAACGGTAATCTCTGAAATCACCGAAGAAGAGTCTATTTCATATGATCAATCAACACTGATTGATTTCGTTCTAGAGAAAGAATTATCTCAAATTTTGGAGTTATCAATGGATGAAGACAAACTAGCCTTCGTTGAATTCTCAACCGAATGGTGCTTACCTTGCCAATTGATGCATGAAACCTTATATATGAACACAGTTATCGCAGACTATTACAATGCGAACTTTATAAGTTACATGATTGATGCTACAAAAGGTGAGGGACCAGACTTGAGCTTTTTATTTCAAGTACAGGAATTTCCCACCCTTTTAATTTTGGACCATAAAGGACGAGTCCTCTCCCAACATGTTGGAGGCATTTCAGGAACAGACTTGATGATCTTTGCCGAAGAAGCCGTTGAAAAATATCAACAACAAACTACGGATACGATTACAGACTATTAATCCTCATCAAATAGTTTTATTGGCAAGGCCTCAATGGATTCTTTCAATACTTTCCAGTCTGTCTCAAAATAATTATCTACCGCATCATTCAATTCGTCAGATTTTGCTTTCAGATGGTCCAATCGATATTTAGCATTGCTACCAGGTGCATCCCAGCTTGAGCTTATATACCTTCTAGCCATCCAAATCATCGGACTTATCTTTCCTTTATTGCTAACATACCCTGTGACATCCTTGCCCGTCAAAAAAAGTAATTGTAAGGAATCAATTTGTTTGCGATGTTCTTTTATTTGACCATTCATTTCCTTGGCTACACTATCTACTTGCATATCTACATACTTGGATAAAAAATCAAGTTGATCCTTTGCATCACGCAAGCGTTCAAAAGAAGCGGTAGCCTGTTCTACTGCGTTTTTGTGTTCGTTCATCATTAGCATCTTCGCATCAAAAACAGACGCCTCATAGTCTAGCCTTGGATCCGTATTAACACGCAATACCGTGGAGTCTTTATGCTTGCCTATTTTTACCATAGCTTGATATTGACCAGGTGCTAAGGGAAACCCGCCAGGCTCTTTATCTTCGTCTGGTTTTGACCATGAAGGCCCTCTATACCCTTTGGCATCCATACCCCAATTAATCATGTTGAGTCCCGCTTTTAATTTGGATTCAAACTGCCGGATGGTATCTCCATCCATCGTAGTAATACAAACCCTTGCCTTTTTTTCTTCTTCTTCCTCAGCTTCATCATCACCTAATAACCAAACAGGAATTTTAATACCACCGGATCGATTATCGCCTTTGTATTCTCCTTGTGCGACAAATCGCATTCCCTGATAGGATCGGTAGGCATTTTTATATCCAGCTTCTGCACTAAAGACATGAAGACTGTCTTTTACCATTTGATTTTTTTCTTTTGTCAATTCTCTGAGGATATGAAGATCATCCATGATCCAAAAGGCTCTTCCGAAGGTGCCTAAAACCAAATCATCCATTTCTTTTTGGATGACCATATCTCTAATTTGCACAGAAGGAAAACTCGTCCATTTTTCCCAACTACGGCCTCTGTCTTGACTAAAATAGAGGCCTGCATCTGTGCCTAGAAAAACCAAATCTTCAACCACCGGATCTTGAACAACCGAGCACACAAACGAGGAAACATCTCCATCATTCACAATACGAGTGAAACTAGCCCCACCATTTGTAGTATGATACAAATAGGGTTTCCAATCATTCTGCCTGTAATTATTTACCACCACAAAGGCCTCATCTGGATTAATACTAGATAAGCTTATCTGTGGAATCCAGGCATTCTTGGGACAAGCCGGTAATTTGCTACTCAGATCCACCCAATCCTTACCTCGATTGGTCGTTTTGTGTAACTTACCATCATCCGTAGCTACCCACAATTCTCCTTCTTGATGTATACTTGCGGCCATAGCTAAGGTAGTCGTATGATTTTCAGCACCCGTTACATCTTTGGTTAGACCGCCTGTATTCAAGGAGGCTTTTTGCTTTTCTTTATCATTTGTCGTTAGATCACCCGAAAGGGTCTCCCAGTTATATCCACAGTCTGTACTATAATGCACAAATTGAGATCCGAAATAAACACCGCAATCAACAAATGGGTCGAGTGCAATCGGAGCATTCCAATTGTATCGCAAATAGGTAGTATCCTCAATAGCTGGCTGGATCGCTCGAGTCCGGCCTGTTTCTCGATCATAATAGGCCAAATGACCTTGTTGTGACATAGCATAACCGTAGCGGCTATCTCTCGGCTCTGGAACAACATCAAAGCCATCACCAAAATACAATTCTTGCCAATCGGCATGGGTAATCCCTCCACGCTTCAAAGCGAAGCCAGGTCCGATCCAAGAGCCATTATCTTGCATCCCTCCATAGACATTATATGGGTAGTCATTATCTACATTCACATGATAAAATTGACCTACGGGAAGATTGCTGATAAAACGCCAATTTTTGCCGCCATCTCGACTGATATTTAAGCCACCATCGTTGCCATCGATCATGTAATTTGCCTTGCTGGGGTGGATCCAAAAGGCATGATGATCAGGATGCACATCATTACCATAATCCATAATCGTTTCAAATGTTTTCCCACCATCTTCTGATTTTGAAACATAAGACCAAAGGTTAAATATCCGATTTTCATTAGATGGATCGACATAGATTTCAGAGTAATAAAAAGGCCTGTTACCCACATTTTTATCACTAATTTTTCGCCAATGATATCCCCCATCATCACTTCGATATATGGCTTGTTTTTTACCTTCTACTAAGGCATACACCACATTGGGCTTTCCATACGAGATAGCTAAGCCTACCCTACCTATTTCTTCATCTGGAAAGCCCTGATCTTCTTCGGCTAGATTCTCCCAATGTTTACCTCCGTCTACTGTCCGGTAGACTCCTGAACCTTTACCGCCCGAATTAAAGGTCCAAGGTTTACGGCCAAACTCCCACATGGCCACTATAATTTTATTAGGATTAGATGGGTCTACGATCATATCCGCCACACCCGTTTCCGTATTCACATACAAGATCTTATCCCAATTCTTTCCACCGTCTATCGTCCGGTACAAACCTCTCTGGTCAGAAGGACCCCAGGCGGAACCTAATGCGCCCGCAAATACAATATCGGGATTGCTAGGATCAATGTGAATTCGATGGATAGTTTTGGTTCCTTCCAATCCCATACAGGTCCACGTCTTCCCTGCGTCTAAACTTCTATAAATGCCCTTCCCACTATTGTGTGAATTCCTTGGGTTTCCTTCTCCGGTACCTACCCAAATTTCATCTGGATTGGACTGATTAATTTTTAATGAACCGATGGATTGTGTCTCTTCATCATCAAATATGGGCAACCAGGTAATCCCTCCGTTTTCTGTTTTCCATACACCGCCGGATGCTGAACCCACATAAATGATATTATCATTTCTTAAATTGACATCAATGGCCGTGATACGCCCACTCATTCCGGCAGGACCAATGTTACGCATGGATAAGGATTCCAAGAAATCTTCATCCACCTGAGCGGTAACCATTAGGGACGAAATAAATACTAGATATAAAAGAGAAAATATTTTAACGTTCATATACTTTTATTCATTAATTAAAGGTGGAATATATTCTGTAATTTGGAGTACCCGAAAGACGCACTACACAAAGTGATTTATATGACTAAATGTAATGCATTTATTGCATTTCTTATTTGCTTTTATTGGTCAGCTACCTTACATGCTCAATGTGATTTCGAGGTAGAACTTGATTCTATTATCCGATTATGCGAATCAGGAAACACCGAGATCCTCGCGGAAATTAGTGGCGATTTTGAAAACCTGCAATGGCGATCCAAAACGGATGATATCCTATCAACGCAAAATCCATTTACCCTTCTAATAGAAAATAATGACACCCTTTTCCTAGATGTCTTTTCATTGAATCTAATCGATGAAATCACTAATGGTGATTTTGATTTAGGAGCTACCGGTTTTGAAACCGAGTACGCTTTGATGGATCCAAATAATGGTAACCTCTGGACAGGACATTATATCATTTCCGATAACCCGAATGACATACATTCTAACTTCACCGACTGCGGCACCTTAGGGGGTAATGGCAACATGATGATCGTGAATGGCTCAGAGGATATGACGAATCGAATATGGTGTCAAACCATCACCACAGTGCCCAATGCCGAGTATGTATTTAGAGCCAGAGCAGCTTCTGTCCATCCTCAATCACCGGCTAAACTCCGATTCTCTATTAATGGCCAATTAATTGGCCAGCAGTTAGATCTTCCACCTTTCTTCCCTTGCATCTGGGAAGATTTTGAAGCCAATTGGACGGCGGTAGCGGCTGAGCAAGCTGAGATTTGTATAACGAATCAGAATACAGAATCTGGCGGTAATGATTTTGCTTTAGATGATATATTTTTCGGCACCAATTGCCGTGAAAGTTTTGAGATGGCATTGGCCGTAAATGATTTGATGCTTAGTGTAAACGATGGTTTTATTAGTTGCTTAGAGACGGATGTTTTATTATCGACAGATATTGATACAGGTCAGGTTCAAGGCGATCTTACCTTTGCGTGGACGACGCAGGATGGTCAGATAAATGGGAACCCCTTTTTAGATTCCATACGTGTAAATACTACTGGCACTTACACAGTAATAGCTACTGATGCATGGGGTTGCACACATACGGCAGAAAGTGTGGTAATAGGCAGTAGTGAATTACCTACTTTTCAATTAGAAGCTAGCCCTGATTATATCAGCTGTGATGAAGAAGAAGCTATCATCGAATTGACAAATTTGAATACCTTATCACCCCTTGTCGAATGGTCAAAAGTGGGAGAGACTGACATTTTTACTAGCACGGCATTGACTGTAGATGAACCGGGTATGTATGAGGTAACTGTAACTGATCTATCTACCAATTGTAGTTCAATTGCCCTTCAAGAAATCATGGATTTCACACAGGCGCCAGCTGTAAACCTGGAGTGGCAAGATATTGACTGTTTTAATGAATTGGCTGTGGTCATTAATACCGCTCATAGTCCAGACATGATTTACAGTTGGTCTAGTGAAGCTATGGATATATTAGCCGATCAGGCTAACTTTAGTGAAGGGGGTATGTACAGTCTTCAAGTAGAAAATAGTTATGGTTGTGATACCGTGCTAAACTTTGAAATTATAGAAGATCTCTTTGAACCCTCATATGAATTAGCGGCCATCAATATTGCTTGCGAAGATGATTTCGGTAGCGTCAGTTTGGATGCTGTAGACTTAGGCATAAGTTGGACTTGGTATACCGATACCGAAGCATTAGGCAATGATGCTATTGTAGATATCAGTGAAGAAAGCTGGGTCTACATTGACTTCATCGATGATGAGGGCTGTACACTAACTGACTCTGTGTTTGTCGTAGACGAACGATTTGATTTTGACTTATCTATTATTGTAGATCCTATTTCCTGCGCGAATAG
Source organism: Saprospiraceae bacterium (assembly GCA_020629315.1). GTDB lineage: Bacteria > Bacteroidota > Bacteroidia > Chitinophagales > Saprospiraceae > JAHDDO01. Next base: position 88,066 of record JAHDDO010000015.1, read on the forward strand.
TGTGGGTGAACTGTTTATTAGCGCGCCCCAAGCTGGTGTGAGTTATACCTGGGTAGATGCCTTTGGAATAGAATTGAGTAATGAACCTTTTCTGGAGACTAGTATAACCGGAGAATATACCTTAATAGCCGAACATGAAGATGGTTGTAGTGACGAAGCAAGTACGCTGTTATTTGAAGAAGACAATGATTTTTCCAGTTTCTCGATTGCCTTGGGACCAGCCATTTGTGATCAAGACTGGGTCGATATTTTAGATATAACCGCGATGGGTGGCATCGCCCCTTATCGAGTATTTATCGATGGCGTGGAATTAGCTGATAATACTTCTTTAGGCACTATTGACCTTGGTAGCCATAACATACTCTTGTTAGATGCAAATGGCTGTGAGAAAGATTCTACTATTTTAGTCGAAGGTATTACCCCTCTTTCACTAGATTATACATCTAATTTCAATGTAAATTTCGGCGAAGAAATTGAGTTACTCATTGAATCAAATAAAACCCTCGACGACGCGAATATTACTTGGATCTCAGATCCCGCATTATCATGTATTGATTGCTTCTCCCCCATTTTTACTGCCACTCAAAACCAATCACTCAGCTTTAGTGTAATCGACGCTGATGGCTGTGAAAGAGAAGGAACCATTCAAATCAACATCTCTGAAAATAACAATGTCTTTATTCCAAATATTATCAGTGAACAAAGTAGCCAATCGATCAATGAAAGTTTTACGATATATAGTACTAATGCCTTAATTAATCGAGTCATCACAATGAATATCTATGACCGTTGGGGTAACCTAGTATTTGCGAAAAAAGACTTCCCAGCAAATGATGCTAATCAGGGATGGCAACCAGCCAGAGATACTCCAATGATAGTCCCAGGTGTTTATGTATACCTTGTAGAATTTGAGCGCTTTGATGGCACGATTCAAATACGAAGCGGCGATATCACAGTTGTAAAGTAGTTTGATCTGGGCAGGCCCCTGATCATGCTGATCAGCGTCGCTATGCTCCAGGCTCACTTTTCGTT
>JAHDDO010000016.1:0-23378 GCA_020629315.1 Saprospiraceae bacterium
ATTTACTGGACTTTTTTTCCTATTAAACTTCATGGCCTTTAGCATCCAATTGGGAAGTGTTTTCGTTGGGTCACTTTTCTTTAAATCCTTATACCAACCCAAATTCTTCATTATGGGAAGTTTATGAGTTTCAACAAATTCTATTAAGGCACCATCTGGATCTTCTATATAAGCAAAGTGTCCGGCGGCCTCTCCCATATCAAAATCACCGCTATCTACTTGAAAAGGGCAATTGTTTTTAGCACATTTCTCCTTTAGTTCGTTCATCCCAATGATGTCGAAACATAGATGGATGTAGCCTTGATCACCCCACATTCTATCTTTGAAGATCTTATTGCCTGAGGCATCCAAACATTGGATTAATTCGATTTGAGAGCGACCTAACAAACGACTAAATGGGCCTACGCGATCTTGTTTATGTGTTAGTACGACTTTTCTAAATTGTCTATTTCCTCCAGGAATGTTTTTATATAGGTCGAATTGCCCTGATACATCAGCTAGTACATCATCATATCCAAGGATATTTTTATAGAAATGCAATGATGTTTCCATATCGCTGACACCAATGACAGCACCATACACGCCACCACAATGAAAATTATCTTTCCCAAACCAATGTGAGGATTCGACAATTTCTAAAATGTTACCAAAAGGATCTTCTAACAAGAAATGTTTTTTTCCTGTTGGATCTGTTTCAATATTAGATAGCAACTTTTCGTTTTGAAGCGCCTTGTAAGACGCTTGTATATCCTGAGATTTATATTTGGAAATATAGATACCAAGATCTCCACATTGTATTTCAAAACTAGGAGCTTCGGCTTTACGTTCGGTATACTGCCAAATTTCTGTTCCACCTCCACCATTCATATTTAGAGCAAGAACCGCATGTCGTTTGCGAGGTTGCCCGCCCGTATAGGGAAGCATTAATGCAGCTTCAGCCGCCTCATCAAAAACGGGCACATTCAAACCTAATCTACTTCTATACCATTCCCAAGTGTCGTAAACAGATAGATTACCAATACCAATTTGCTGGATCCCAGAGATCTGAGGAAATGTTGTAGCCATATTAGTTAACTACAGCTTCTTTATACGCATTTGATTCCAGCTTTTTCTGTATGGCTGTAAATGCTTCGATAGTATCCTCAATATCCTTAGAGTTGTGTGTTGCTGTAGGGATTAATCGTAAAAGAATCATACCTTTTGGAATTACCGGGTACACAACTATTGAACAGAATATTCTGTGATTTTCTCTCAGGTCATAGACAAGTTTCATGGCTTCTTCCACAGAGCCTTTCATATATACAGGTGTGACACAAGAGTTCGTATTTCCGATATCGAAACCTGCCGCTTTAAGCCCGGATTGTAGTTGATTTACATTATCCCAAAGCTTTTGCTTTAACTCTGGCATGGTTCGTAACATTCGTAGTCGTTTCAGATTTCCTTCCACATAAGGCATTGGTAATGACTTAGCGAAAATCTGTGAACGCATATTATATTTTAAGTACTGGACTAATTCTTTATCTCCCGCTAAGAAAGCGCCTATACTTCCCATTGATTTAGCAAATGTAGCGAAGTACACATCTATCTCATCTTGTACGCCTTGTTCTTCCCCAGCTCCCATACCTGTCTCCCCAAGGGTTCCAAAACCATGAGCATCGTCAACCATTAAACGGAAATTATATTTAGGTCGTAAGGCCACAATTTCTTTTAATCTACCTTGATCACCTCGCATTCCGAAAACTCCTTCAGAAATAACCAAAATACCACCACCCGTTTCCTCAACGATTTTAGTAGCCGATTCTAAATGCTTTTCTAGACTGGCAATATCATTATGCTGGTAGGCAAATCGTTTGCCTGCATGCATCCGTACGCCATCAACTATACACGCATGACAACCTGCATCATAAACCACTACATCTCTTCTGGTTAATAAACAATCAATAGCAGACATGATACCTTGGTAGCCAAAATTTACCAGAACCGCTGCTTCCTTCTGCTCAAATTCTGCTAATTCTCTTTCCAAAACATCGTGGGTCTCAGAGTTACCTGACATCATCCTTGAACCCATAGGGTATGCTAATCCCCAATTTTTAGTGGACTCTGCATCTATCGCTCGTACATCTGGGTGATTGGCTAAGCCTAAATAATTATTTACAGACCACATAACGACCTCTTTACCGTTAAAGTCCATACGATTACCTAAAGGCCCTTCTAGTTTAGGAAAAATATAATACCCTTCTGCCTGATCGGCATATTTTCCAAGGGGTCCTGCGTCTTTTCTTATTCTGTCAAAAATATCCATGTCTACTGTGTTTGGAATTGCTGATTAAACTCAAAGTAAAGTTTTTCCAGTCAAATTGCAAATGTAGTTATCAATCCTATAAAATTGTATACCTAAAGCGCCGAACTTTACTCAGGTAACATCAGAATTTGCTATGATCTTGCGGAAAACGCCTGGGAAAATTCGGGAGACCCAAACGGCTAACTTTGTTTCCTTAAATCCACCAATCAATACTTCAGGCTTTTCAATATCAATAGCCCGAAGTACTATATCAGCTAACTTTGAAGGATCCATTCCATTTGCTTGTGCTTTATCCATAGTGCCTTGGGCAGCACCGCTACCTGTTAGGGCGTTTTTTGAAATGTCTGTTTTTATGAAGCCAGGACAGACCATACATACCTTAATATTCGTTTTGTGCAATTCAGCTCGGATGGCTTCGAAAAAACCATGCAAGGCAAATTTAGCCCCCGAATATCCACTACGCATAGGCACGCCAAACTTCCCAGCTGAACTACTTATTACAACAAACATACCTTCATTCTTATCCCTAAAATGGTTCAACATGTACAAACTTAGCTTTACGGTACCTAGATAGTTCACCTCAATAAGTCTTTTATATACCTCAAATTCTGTTTCCCAACTTAATGATCGTTGGGATATACCTGCATTATTCACTAAGATGTCAACCTTTGAAAGTAGTGCATGATGTTTTTCGAGCACTTGGTCTAGACCCTCGTGATCCGCTAGATCTAGTGGTAATATGGCACTTTGACTATTGTCATATAGGAGTGATTGCGTGTGTTCCAATGCCGCTTTTTTCCTTCCAGATAACAGTAGGTGAGCGCCTTTTTTTGATAAAGCTAAACACAAGGCTTGTCCTATGCCCGATCCAGCACCGGTTACCCAAACCCATTTATCATGTACCTTCATAGCTAATGAAGGTAGTGATTTATTAAAAAAGGCCTTATTCTTTCCAGAATAAAGCCTTTGTATAACAGTGTATGAATTTCTAAACTATTGGGTCACACATCTTATGTCCACATTGACATCATAGCCTACCATAAATTTTTTGAAATCAAGACCTACATTATAGTCCAGTCTATTGATGGAAAGTGTACCAGCGAAGACGCCATTTTCAACTGTAAAAGGTATGCTTGCTTCTTTACTTTGACCATGCATACTTAGAATACCATCAGATATAAAACCATTTGCAGTCTTTTTGATGGAAGTAGAAACATAACAGATCGTCGGATAGGTAGTTACTTCGAAGAAGTCTTCATTCCTAAGATGTTCATCTCTTTTGGCATTGTCCGTATTTACAGTCGATGCGTCGATACAAACATCAAAGCGAGAATTTTCTAATGATTCAGGATCAAATGAAATATCGCCATCGAGGCCCGAAAATTGACCTTCTACCGTCCGAAAGCCCATATTGGAAAGGCTAAAGCTGACAGTCGATTGTCCAGAATCTATTTGCTGAGCTATCATTGTTGATGAGAATACGCAGCAGAAGAAAAGTATCGTATATTTTTTCATTTTCAAGGCATTACATTGAACCTAAGCCAAACGCTGAAAATAGCTAAAGTGTTTATTCGAATCATATATAATAAAGGAGATATCGTTACAAGACTATAACGATTGTTTCGGATCATTTACATGTAACTTGGAATTCGAAGGGGTGGAAGTAAGTCGCGATAAGTGCTTGTTCTATAGCTAATTACTGAGCTATCATGAGTATTTGTACCAGCTGTGATAGTTATTATTTATTTCAAGACAGTATTCTTGATTTTCACGATAGTAATACTATCTTTAGTACAAACGTTTAGTAAAAATGAACAGGTTTGGTTTTGACTTTAAACACCTAAAAGGTGACTTTTTTGGTGGTTTGACTGCTGGTATAGTAGCCTTACCATTAGCACTTGCTTTCGGGGTTAGCTCCGGTTTAGGACCTAGCGCAGGTCTGTATGGAGCTATCTTCATCAGTTTTTTTGCTGCCTTATTTGGAGGAACTAACACACAGATCTCTGGACCGACGGCCCCAATGACGGCTGTAAGTATGGTGATCATAGCCGGTATAGTCGCCGCAAACGAAGGTGATGTAAGTAAAGCACTTCCCCTTATTCTTGCCGTATTCTTATTATCAGGACTTATTCAAATTGGGCTGGGTCTTATTGGTATCGGTAAATACATTAAATATATTCCATACCCTGTGGTTAGTGGGTTTATGACGGCAATCGGGGTAATCATAATTATTACTCAGTTGCTACCGACGATAGGATATTATCCAAAAGAGGATATGGAGTATGTTAACAAGTTTAAACCCTTTGCAGAAGAAGTAATCTTAGATAATATTTTAAAAGATGAGGCCGGTGAAGGGATTTTAGTTCTTGAGGATTTCAGAGAGACCATTAAACGAGCAGAACAGGTAACAGAGGTTGAGATAATGGATGAGTCTAAGACCTTAGCAGCAAAAGAAGCCTCAGGTATATTAGGGGCTTTAAAGGTCCTGCCTCGGGGCTTAAAACAAATCAATTGGTTAGAGCTTATCATAGCTTTGTGTACCATTTTCATTATTTATGGGTTTAAACGGATTACCAAAGCAGTACCCAGTACGCTTGTGGCCTTGATTGTCATGTCAGCTATAGCTATAGGGTTTAATCTAGATTATCGACCGATAGAGCAGATCCCAAGTGGTTTACCTAAATTATACGCTGCGGAAATATTTGGGGGCATAAGTATAGGAGATTTAATGCCTTACATATTTACGGCCATAACCTTATCCTTACTAGGTGCTATCGATTCACTGCTTACTTCAGTGGTAGCTGACAATATGACTAAAACCAAACATAAACCAAATCAAGAATTAATAGGTCAGGGTATTGGTAATAGTATTGCTGCTTTCTTTGGAGGAATCCCAGGAGCGGGTGCCACTATCAGAACGGTGGTGAATATTAACTCAGGAGGTAAGACTAAGTTATCAGGTATGATAGCGGGTGTTTTACTAATGATGATTCTATTATTATTAGGGCCATTAGCTTCAAAAATACCAGCCGCAGTGTTAGCCGGTATTTTAATTACAGTAGGTATTGGAGTTATGGACTATAAAGGATTACGTGCAATACCATATATGCCTAGACCAGAGGTTGCTATACTGCTAATTGTACTCGTACTATCTTCATTCTGGAACTTAGTATATGCAGTAGGTATCGGCTTGGTTATAGCATCATTGATGTTCATGAAAAAGATCGGTGATCTTACAGCACAAAAATCAGATGTGAAACCGCTTGCTGAAGAAGCATGGGATGATGAAATTGACTTCCCTACTACTCTAAAAGAAGAAGTATTTATTAAACATATAAAAGGACCCTTATTCTTTGGTTCTACCAGTGATTTTCAAGCACTGGCAAATCAAATTCCTGCTACAGCATCGGATGTGGTCATACGACTGGAACGGATGTCTTATTTGGACCAGTCAGGATTATATGCGATGGAGGATGTTTTGAATGATCTTGCCAGGAAAGGGATTCGAGTATCTTTCGTAAAAGTGCAACAGCAGCCGTTGTATATGCTAGAGCGCATTGATATTATTCCAGATCTTGTACCAGAAGACAGAATTTTTGAAGATTTCAATAGTTGCTTAACATGGATTAAAGCTAACGTAGAAGATAAGTATCCTCCTCAGACAGCATAGATCCGTTGACTATTGATAAAGCCATACAATTGGGTTTGGGAATTTATTCCAAGCCCAATTTTTTTCTATATACACTATCCTGATTTCGGTTTAGATTCCAATAATCTAGTTGCATAGTTTCTATTCGCTTAGCTTTGGTCGTAAGCGGGTTAGCATTGCCAAATCCAGAGATATATGACTCTTCCCATCCTTCAATAATTCTTGGAAAGCTAGATTGACAAGTGATCCTAAGGCTCCTCTTAAGGGAAGGGTATTCAATACTATAAATGAGTTGGTTTCCTTCTTCTCTCAAAGATGCGATGGCATTGTAGGCTTTTGTTTCTATATGCTTTAGCCGTAGAAAAAAGAAAGAGGGTATAATAGAAATGTTGCCAGTGGGTAATTTTTCTGGTGCTATTCGTAATAAATGCCAAATATCATCTTCTGTATACTGAACATCTAAACGTAGCTGTTTCGATTCTCCTTCAAAGTATGAGTCTATACTTATATCGTATTTTTTTTTGTGTTCCAATGTCATGTATGTGTGCCCACACCATTCTTGAGAACTTGAGCTAATTTTTGATACATGTTCCCCACGTTCCACAGGAAAAAAGCTGCTATTCATCATGGAATATGGATAGATGCCTGTAGTAAACTTTCTTGTTTCATTTAGTTTCATTACTGAATAGCTATCCGAATTGGGGCGATCTGCTTTGACTAGATCTTTGGCATTAAATGGCTCCGTTACAAATATCATAGAAGCGGTCCCTTCGTGTATCTCCCCATATCTGGCTTGCTCTAAGGAAAAACTAGTAATTTCTGCTTTTCCTCCATACCAATACGATTCAAAGTCCGGGTCTTTATAGATCGCCTGGCTGTCTTCCTTTTGATTCGTTTGCGTATTACAAGCTAATAAAGCAGCTAGGACTAAAATGTATTTAAACATAGATCTTGTGTTTAGATACTAACGGAAATAAAAAAAGCAGGTTTATTCAACCTGCTTTTTTTATTTAGAAATGTGCTTCTTTATCGTTGAATCATCAACTTTTGATTCACAATCCCTTTATCACTTTGTAATTGTACTACATACATACCACTTGGGAATTCACGGGTATCAATGCTTCGAACCAATGTATTTTGAACTATGCCTACATTCATTTTCGAAACCATAACACCATTCATGTTTCTAATAGTAACGCCATATTCAGTTGCATCATCATTATTGATAATTAGCTGTACATAGTTACCTGCTGGATTTGGTACCAATGTCATAGCTGTACTTTCATCAATTATATCCTCATTCGATGAAGGCGTGAATACATTAATCAGCGTTGTGCCTCCAAAGCAATTACTTGGATTTTCTTCTGAGGAAATACAAATGTCAGAGTCATAATCCCGAAGGTCTATCAATTCAAAATCATCAATGTACCAACCAGGTGCTGCTACATTTGCAACTACTTCTTCATTTGTTCCATATCGGAATTGAACATCTATATCCGTACCTGCATAGGCAGATAAATCTATGATGGTTGGGATAAATTCACCATTTGTAGATCCTGTCCAACCAAAATGGTTTGGAATCGCAAACACAGCATAGGCAACGTCACTATTATATCCATTCAATAAAAACGCTTCTCTCACATCCACCCAGTCAAAATCACCTGCAGGACTGATCCTAATAAATCCAGCATCAACAGCTGGCTCAGTATCAAATCGATGCCAAAATCGTAAGGCTGGTCGGTCTCCTGTTACGCTTAGATTTTGATAGATAAGTCGTTGATCACTTTCTGTTTCTTCTTCAGCTACATAGTATGATCGATCTGGACTATGAGAAGCGATACTTGTATATCCAAAGAAATTTCCACCTTCAGAACCTTCAAATGGAATATCCCAGTTACCTGTATTTTCTTCTATATCATCAAGTAATAAAGAAGAGCTGTAATTAGATATAGAACTTGCGTAAACAATCTCGAAAGATTCTTCATATAAGCTCTCTAAATCTCCCATTTGGAAAACCAGCATATCACCATTCAATTCTGGTTCTACTGAAGCCGTCGAACTTAAATATGTTAATCCATCAGGAACAAGTTCCGTGATGACTACGTCAGTAGCTATACTTTCTGTATGGTTAGCTAAGTCTACCAATACTGTTAATTCATCACCTGCGTCTATTATTTCAGGAACTGATTTTTTAATCTTTAACTCCTTAATACAAGTGGGTAGTGGCTCGAAATCCTCTGTTCCATCCGATCGGTCATTGGTACTACCTTGATCAGCATAATACCCTAAACCTCTTCTAGCAAACACTTCCCAAATTAAACACTGATGATCTCCATTATAAAGGAATAAATCTGCGTTTAAAATAGCGTCTCGACCATCTACAAATCCAGGACTACATGGCTGTAATTTCATGCCATCCATAACTAGCTGGATCGCTCGAGAATTCCCTGACTCTTTATTATTTATGTCTGGGTCATAGCCATATAAATCAATCATGGCCCAGTATAGATCCCATAACATCACACACCATACCTGCCCTACACCATGGGGTACTGAATTTACCTTTACCTTATCATAGGTCTCTGGATTAATAGTCATATCTGTGCTGTAAGGGAACGTTCGAATTCCTCGTCCATTTACGCCTTCACCATTAGCGTAAACGCCTACACCTCTTACATCTTCAGGAAGATCACCTTCTTCAACACTGGTCACTAGTGTAAAGAAATCTGACCATCCTTCTCCCATCTGCTCTTCATTTCCCAAACAACCTGCAGCACCAGGACCTGCCGTCAATCTATTGGACACTCCATGCCCAAATTCATGCGCTACAATACCGTTGTCAAACGAACCATTATATTGAGCTGGACCTTGGATTTCCATTTGTTCAATGTTTAAGATCACTTTGTTACCTAATAACATTTGATCTCGGATTCGATTACATTGGGAAAAAGGTAAAAATACGGTCGGAATTGTAACCTCACTTCCGAAGTCACCTCCATCCATGGTTACGAGCTCCTCTCCTGTACCACCATTCACACCAGGCACATTACAAATAACACAAGCACCTGCACCTGCTTCTTGTGCGTTTAGTGCTTTCAATCCAAATTGACATGTACCTCTATCAATAAGTGCTATATTTCCTGCTACAGCTTCTGCATTGGCTATATCATTACAACATTGTGTTCCACCTGATGAAGAACCATCGGTAGCTAATACAATTTCTCCCTGAAAAGGTACATCAGCATAACTTTCAAAACCCCATGTTCCGTTAAAACTGATTGGTGCTACTTCTATAAAACCGGCTATAGCTGCAGGCTCTTTGATATCAACTAGCCTGGAATCCACTTGATTCCATACATACATTTGCATTCGTCCACTTGACCCATCTGGTGGTGTTGCGAAATTTGCATTATCCTCTCCTCCGCCATCCATACATTCTGCTCTTACCCAGTCATTTCCATTGCCGCCTTGAGCAAAATTGTTTTGTTGGAAGTTTCCGGCTTCTTCCGTAAATCCATATTGATAACAAAAATCATGAATCATATTATTCATATAGAATAGATTCACTGTAGCGGCATCAATATTAAAAGCTGGCTCCTCATCCACAAAGTGAGGAAAATCAAAAACAAGGTCTGCGCCACCATCAGGCTCATTACCTTGAGAACCATCAATGTTTTGACGATCTTCATAGGCATGCACATTATTTCCTCTTGTTATTGTGTATTCTGGTCCATCAATACCATTAGTATCATGCCATCCAAAAGGAGAAGCCACTGGATCATGTGGATCCGTAACGATTTCAAAAGGTCCATGTAGTGGGCTTTCCGCAGGTAACGCATATACTCGATATGATGCACCCATCATACTAGATGCGGCAACATTTGTGATAGCTTCGTGAGCATGATGTTGTCCAGAGCAGGTATTACTGTGATTAGTAAACATACCATGTTCCACTTTACAATATACTGTATAGTTTATCTTATCTAGGGTAGCGCCACTAGCTGCATCTATTTTCATATTCCAGTAGTCTGCTTTTTCTTTCATATCCATTTCTACAGCCCAGACAGCGAATATCCCACCTTCTTCATTTACCAGATATTCTTTTTGAACTTTAATATCTCCATTCGTTGCAGCTACTTTATTAAATATCAATTGTCCATTTATGCTTTCTTTAAACTGAACATCTTGTTTAGTTTCTATACCTGCAGTAGTTAATGCAGAATGAACAGCAACATCCGCTTCAATTGAAAATGACTTCCCTAAAACCTTGCTTTGAGCGTCATTGATCCATCGGTTTGCCACTACTTTAGGCGTTTCATCCTGCAGAATAACAACATTCATTATGGCATTATGAATAGGGATCCCGTCTATACTTTGATTGAGATATATGTGATGAATACCTGAATTTCTATCTACATATGCATCTGAAACAATGACATCAGAGAAATCACTTTGCGATAATTCCAGGCTCTCTAGTTGGGTAGCAACATATTGCTTGGCTAATTCTGTATTGGCAACTCTTTGGGAAAAGGAAAGATTGCACATAAGAACACCGATCATTATGAGAGCTAGCTTTTGTACTTTTATGACCATTATTGTGTGTATTTTCCCCGAATATAGTAAGTCTCCAATTCAATTTTTGCTTGTCTTGGAGAATAAATGGTCGACATTGAGACTAGTCGCAGAATTTATACAACAGAATACATTAATGTAGAGAATAATTGAAAGATTGGGAGAACATAAAAGACCATTTTGTAATGGGGCGGCATCCCGTTGAGGAGGCCTTGAAAAGTGATCAACGCATCGAAAAGATATGGATAGATAAAGTGATTCGAGGTCCATTTGAGAGAGAAATCAGGTATGCTTGCCGTGAAAAAGGCATCCAGCTACAAGTGGTGCCTAAAGAAAAACTCGATTATTTAGTCCGTAGGAAAGCGCATCAAGGCATCATAGCTTTGTTATCACATGTGGCGTATTATAATTTGGATGATGTGGTCCAATGGTACTATGAACAAGGAAACGTCCCTAAAATTCTAGTACTCGAAAACGTTGAAGATATTCGTAATGTAGGGGCTATTGCTAGATCAGCGCTGTGGTTTGGCTTCGAAACCCTCGTATTACCTAAAAAAGGAGCGGCTCGGATAAATGCGGCAGCTATTAAATCATCCGCAGGTGCCTTACTCACTTTGAAAATTTGTAAAGAAGAATCAATCGCTAACACCATAGATTCATTAAAATCTCAAGGACTTATTTGCTTAGCGGCAGATATGGATGGCCAGTCCCTTGAGTCGCTTTCCCTGGAAAAAGGGCAAGGTGTATGCTTAGTTATGGGTTCCGAAGGAAAAGGTATTAGTCGTTCTGTTTCCGAAAAAGTGGATAATATTGTGTCCATTCCTGGGTCCGGCAAAATGGAGTCATTAAATGTTTCCGTAGCAGCGGGTATACTTATGCACTCCCTTTTTAAGTTTATGTCTTAGAAATCTGTAATATGAATAAATATATACTATTAGTTTCCAGTCTTTTCTTACTTCTTACAAGCTGCAAATCAAAGAAGCTTATTAATGAAGATCTTGGTATGACTGAAACCAAGGATCTTGAATATAAGCCTTTAGAAAAAGCATTGCTTTGGAAAATTGAAAAGAAAGGCATTGAATCGACTTCCTATCTGTTCGGTACTATTCATATGATTGATAGAGAGGATTTCTTCTTGCCTCCCGGTACTGAAACGGCTATTAAATCAAGCGAACAAATGGTTTTCGAAATAGACATGGACGAGATGTCCAATATGGGCGCGCAATTGGGTATGTTGTCTAAAGCTTTTATGAAAGGGGGAACTACCTTACAAGATCTGTTAACACCAGAAGAATATACAATGGTCAATGATCATTTCCAATCGAAGGGTATGCCCTTATTTATGTTGGAACGCATAAAGCCCATGTTTTTATCGGCCATGGTAGATGTGGATATATCTGATTTTTCCATGAATGGCAATAATGGCGCTATTGTATCTTATGAAATGGAATTTTACGATAAAGCTAAGAAGAACAACATAGAAGTAGAAGGATTAGAAACCATGGAGTATCAGATGGGAATTTTCGATGCTATTCCCTATGATGTCCAAGCAGATATGCTGGTAGAATCAATCAGTAGTGGTACTAGTGAAGAGCTCATGGATGAATTAGTCCAATCCTATTTGGATCAAGATATTGAAGCATTGGTCGAGTCTATTGATGCCGAAGAAGGATTAGATGAATATAGTGACATGTTACTGAAGGATCGTAATACGAACTGGATCCCTGAAATTGGTAAACAAATGCTGGAAGGCCCTACATTTTTTGCGGTAGGAGCAGGTCACTTGGCTGGCGAAGATGGTGTTATTCATTTACTTCGAGAAAATGGGTACACACTTACCCCGATCACAGCAGAAAACGCAGTTAAACAAATATGATTTTATCAATTCTGGATTTCAAGCCTGAAATTCATGAGCGTTGTTGGATAGCAAAAAATGCTACAGTTGCAGGTAGAGTATCTATCAAAGAAAATGCAAACGTTTGGTTTCACGCCATGATAAGGGGAGATGTGAATCACATTTACATTGGAGCATACACTAATATTCAAGATGGTGCCGTCGTGCATGGTTCACAAGGAAAGCAGGATACTGTCATTGGAGACTACGTGACAATTGGTCATCGAGCCATCATTCATGGATGCCATATTCATGATTATTCGTTGATTGGTATGGGGGCCATAGTATTAGATGATGCAGTGGTTCCATCTAATTGTATTGTGGGTGCTGGAGCGGTTGTAACCCAAGGCAAGCAACTCGAATCGGGTTGGGTCTATGCAGGAGCACCCGCAAAAAAAATTAAGCCCATTCAAGAGGATGCCAAAAACAAAATATTTATTCCTTCAGCTACAGGATACGCTGAATTAGCCAAGATCTACCATGCATCCGGGGGCTAAATTAGTTTGCTAAACTATTAAGGTATATCGCATTTGCAAATAACCTATTCGTACCCATGAAATAACCCCTAAAGCAAGGGTTAACTGCAAAGTGACTAATTCTCCCTTTTTCAAAAACACCTGAACGTACCACAGGTCTCCCATTTAAAATTCGTTGATTTTCTTTCGAAGCATAACCACTTAGTAAAGAGCCATAACTACCCACTTCTTGAAGCTCCGCTGTATCGTAGAAAATATTGCCTTGTTGGAACACAGGAAGAGTCGGATCATCATAGCCATACGTAAATGGGTGATCAAGGTCAAAAAAACTGTCAAAGATGGCGCCACCAATAACTTGGGCAGATCTAGCTGTGCCCGCATCTGCTTCATTTTGCAAGGATACAAGTACTTCATTATCTACTCTTTGTGCAGTAAAAAAACCAAGGGCATCGAAAATATCAAGATTGGAACGAACTATAATTAAGTGTCCTCCTTCATTGACCCATTCCTTAATTTTCTGAAAATGCTCGGTAGAAGCGGCATCCGATAGATTGGGGATTATGATCGTTTGGTACTTTGAAAGATCTATAAATTTTAAGCGATCAATATCCAAATGACTGATAGGGACGTTCCAGTGAATATCAAATTGATGCCAAATATAACCGGCTTGATACCCGTCTAAACCTCTACCAGTCAGCATACCTACTTTTGGAATTTCAGTTATAGTTTGTTTTGTTTTATCTAGTTTTTTAAGGTCCGACTTGGATACCATAGCCGAACGAAGCATCACATTTCTTGAGGTAGATATACTGTCCATAGCCGCCTTCGCTTTTACCCAATTATCATCCTTTGATGTTAGATAAATACTCCCTTTCGAAAGTGTTACTTGATCTGATAAGGCATAATCAGCAGTCAGTAAAGAAACAGATAGGTCCTGTTGCGCCATGTCATGTAAGAATCCAGGTAGTTGGTATATATCGGCATCAACCCAAAGAATGTTAGCTTGTGAATGGTCTAATGTCCTTTCTTGCATTTTAAACGCTTTCATTTCAGGTAGGGCCGTATGCCTTTCAAGTGAAAGATTAAGGGATAAGGGGAAGCTCCATGTAGATACATCATAAAATATACTATCCGGAAAGCTAGATACCGGCTCGAAAATAGTCTTGATCAATCTATACTGATCTTGCTTGCATGAAACAGCATAACGCTTTTCATTAGATAAAATGGGGGCAATTTCAGTAACCTCTATATCATGCCTTCGAAGGGTTTCTGCAAAGTATGTTGAAATGAAATTATTGGCATGACTAAACGAATAGGCTTTGATGCTATCTCTAGCAGCCATGGCTCTCGATTGATTGAAAAAATCTCGAGTATATGACAGTAGTTCTTCTCTTTTATACAAAAGTGCTTTGTGTGTAGAAAAAGAAACAGCTACTTGATTTCGGATCGTAAAGGGATAACTCAAGAGTCCGTTTTTTGATTCTTGCAAATGACCTCTTGCAGATGCTTGTTCAAATAAAATCCCTATACATCCATTTATATCTGGGTAGGTAGAGCCTTTTCCATAATAATAATCATCAAAGCGCTCCTTTGTGAAATATTCTGAACCCAGGGAATCTAAAGCTCTTGCGTGGAAAGTACCTATTTCTTCCGTAAGATCTTGATTGAGCTGTGGTGTCATTGGATTAGTTCGACTCGGTACGCCTGGCTGAAAAAAGAAGGTACTGTTTTTCCCCATCTCATGATGATCGGTAAGAATCGTTGGATGCCACTCATGGAAATTCTTTATTCGCCCTTTTGAGGACGGGTGTATTGTGAATAACCAATCTCGATTCAAATCAAACCAATAGTGATTAGTTCGGCCTCCTGGCCAAGTCTCCCAGAATTCACGGCTGTTTTCATCAGGATTTAAGTGCGTAAAACGATTCGCATTTACCCAACTAGAAAATCGTTGTAAACCATCAGGATTAAAACAAGGATCCAAAAGAATAACGGTTTTATCAAGCAATTCGGTAATATAGTCTGAGGTACTAGAGAGTAAATGATAAGCAACTAGCATAGCAGCTTCAGTTCCACTCTGTTCATTCCCATGTACACCATATCCTTGGTATAAAATAGCCGGTAGATTTTCTAAATCCATATCCTCCGAACCCTCTTGCTTTAAAGCGGCATGCTGCGCTTTTATTTTATCAATATTGGCTTGATTTTTTTCGTTGGTGATAATCAAATATGATAAGGGTCGTTGCTCATGGCTACGCCCATATTCGACATACTGTGCCATTGGTGATGCCTCCGCTAAGGCTTTAAAATAATTGTCAAGTCTGTCATGCGATACATGCCATTCACCTACCTGAAAACCAATGATTGCCTCAGGCGATGGAATTTCAGTTCTACGATCATCGTCTGGCAAATAATAATCAAGCCCTACCTGACTGACCAAAGACGAAGCTGGCAAGAAAAAACAAAAAGCAAAGAAAAAAGGAATAAGTGTTTTAAAATCCACAGGATTACGCATTTTTGATGCGTAAATATACTAATTCATGTATGCCATTTTAATTGCGACCATAGCTGGAATTTTTATAGCATTATTGTTCCTTAATATCTACTTCAGATTTAAGGTTTTGCATCATTACCGAATATTACAAAAGAACAAAATTGAATTTCCTGCATATTACATTATGCAAGAGCAAAAAATGGAAGAAGATGTGTTAAAACATTTTCCAGGCTTCGAGGATAATATTCGAGCCTTTTGCAAGCACATTCGGTTCTCAGTTAAAGTAGCTTCAGCAATCTTATTCTTTATAACCTTGTTAGGTGCGATTATTTACTATTATGATAAAGGATACTAAAACTACGATCTTATTTATTACATTATTTTTTTGCATCATTGCTTGTGAAAATCCTGGTGAAGAAACTAGTAAAGCTGATATGAGTCAAACGGCTGATATTAGTTTATTTGAGCATGACCACACATTTATGATTAGTGAATTATCGAGGATTCACGATACTACAAATCCCAAGGACTATTTAACTAGGAACAAAGAAAAATTGGTACAACTACGACAAGATTTAGATTCAGCTAACGAAGAAGATGCTTTATACCAATCTTATGTATTTGCACAGGAACTACTTCATGCTGGCGAAACCCAAGCTAGCATTCAATTTTTAGATGCTTTAATTCGCAAAATTCAAAAGAGTCCATCAGAATATAACAAAGAAGCAAAGAGATTTTATGACTTGCTGGCACTTGCATATTTGAGGTATGGAGAAGTTCAGAATTGTATAAATAATCATAATGAATACTCTTGCATTTTACCTTTACAAAAGGAAGGATGGCATCTCGATAAAACAGGATCTCAAGCGGCTATTCAAGTATTGCAGTTGATTCTTGATAATCATCCAGAAGATGTACAATCTAAGTGGTTATTGAATATTGCTTATATGACTTTAGGATTATACCCTAAGGACGTTCCTGCAGAATATCTTATTGAGATACCTGAAGGAAAACCGTTTGAACGCTTTTTCGATATTGCCACTGGAGTAGGAGTAGGAGTAGATGGCATTTCTGGAGGTGTTTGTGCCGATGATTTTAACAACGATGGCCACATAGATATAATTTGTAGTTCGTATGGTACCACTGATCAAATAAGATACCTTGAAAATAATGGGAATGGCTCATTTATAGATAAAACAAATGCTTCTGGTTTAGAAGGAATTACTGGCGGATTAAATTGCATTCATGCAGATTATGATAATGATGGCTGGGTGGATGTTCTTGTTCTTCGTGGTGCCTGGTTTGGTAAAGTGGGGAAATACCCTAATTCTTTGTTGAAAAATGTAGGAAATGGTCAATTTAGAGATGTAACAAAATCGGCAGGAATCCTAAGGTATGCGCCCACCCAAACAGCCATCTGGAGAGATTTTAATGTTGATGGTCATTTAGATCTTTTTGTAGGAAATGAAAATGAACTTTGTGAGTTGTGGATAAATAATGCAAATGGCACCTTTCAAGACAAAACCAAAGAATACAATATTATAACTAGCGGATTTGTTAAGGGTGTAGCTAGTTCAGATATTAATGATGATGGCTATCCGGATCTTTACATTTCTGTTATGGGAAAGCCCAATATTATGCTTAAAAATGAAGGTGGCTCATCCTTTAGTTATTTTGGACGGCAATCGAATACTACACTACCAACGCATTCATTTCCTACGTGGTTTTTTGATGTGGATCAGGATGGCGACGAAGACTTATTTGTATGCAGTTATAATTACGAAAATCAGAATGGTGTGGGTGCGGAATTTGTGGAAGAGCTGGCTGGTGTAACTACAAAAGCACCGAGTAAATTATTTACCAATAATGGTGAAGGAAGATTTAGTGACAATACAAAAACATTGAACCTAGACAAGTCGCTCTACGGTATGGGTTCAAATTTTGGAGACCTCGATAATGATGGCTATCCGGATATGTACATAGGTACAGGATCACCTCCGTTCCAAAGTCTTGTACCTAATAGAATGTTTAGGAATGTTGGTGGAAAGTATTTTGAAGACATAAGCTATTCAGGAGGGTTTGCTCATATTCAAAAAGGTCATGGTGTTGCATTTGCTGATTTTGATAAAGATGGCGATCAGGATATTTATGCTGTGATGGGCGGAGCTTTTGATGGTGATAATTTTTCAAATGTTTTATTTGAAAACCCTGGATTCGAAAACAATTGGATAAATCTTCAACTGGAGGGAACGACTTCAAATAGAGATGCAATCGGAGCAAAAATTCAAATTGATACAGATACGGGCACCTTTTTTCATTGGGTAAATACGGGAGGCAGCTTTGGATCTAATTCATTAGATTGTGAGATTGGCTTAGGATCATCAACGATCGTGAAAAAAATTACCATTACATGGCCAGATAAAGAGCGAAATATGAGCGAATATGAAAATATAGAAATAAACAGCTTCTATCAGATCACCCAAAATAGACGAAAACCAACGCAATTAAACTCAGTGAGTGTTCCTTTTAATTCTCAAGCACAAAAGCACCATCACCATCATCATTAAAAGCTGTTAATATTTTCTTAAGAAAACATACTTTAGCGCTCCCGTAGAACGTTTAGCTTTTAGCTTTTAGAAATCTGAGAACCAAAACCAAACGCCAAAATGAGAGTATTGTCCCCAGTGCTGTTGTTACTCATCCTATGCTTTTCGAGTTGTGACCTAGTTCGATCTGATGAAGATCAGCCTATTTTTCTCGAAATACAGGACATTGAACTACAAACCCAGCCTGCTCAAGGAGAAAATACACATAAGATTCGTGACGCATGGATCGTGGCTAATGGACAAGATGTTGGTGTCTTTGAATTGCCCGTTACTGTTCCACTTATAGATGAGCCACCCATTGATATAAGAGTTTTTGCCGGAGTCCGGCAGAATGGTATGGAAAGCTTTCCTATCGAATATCCGTTTTACTCAAGCAATGTATTCACAGTAGATGCAGCGCCATTGGCTACAGTTAGTAAAGATTTATCTGTGGAGTACATAGATATTACCAATTTTGAATTGGTTGAGGATTTTGAAGTAGCTAATGCTTTTAATGTCGATTTAGATGATTTTGAAGGCTCATATGCTGACATTGAAGAAGATCCAGCAGATCCTGAAAATTTTGCAGGCGTTTTATATGCTGATGAAGAAAACCCAGTCGTCGAAGTCGGTACCGGCATTTTATTTAACGGGGTAGATATCATTGGAAGAAAGCCATATCTCGAGCTTGATTATAAATCAGATGTTCCCTTCACCATAGGTGTCCGTAAATTCTTTGGTAATGTTTTCCAAAAAGAATACATCATCGTCTTGAAAGAGAAAGAAGAATGGAACCACTTGTACCTAAGTTTACAAGAATACTTAGCAGACTCTGGACTACAAAGCTATCAGATTCTACTTAACATGGACCTAAATGGTCTGGATGCCGAAGAAGGGCGTGTTTATATAGATAATTTGAAACTGATTCGTTTCTAATCGATGGGTAATCAACGTCGTTTAGAGCTGTTTATTTACCGGCTACTGGATTTCTTTTCTGCCATGTTAGCCTGGTTTCTATTTTTCTTATATCGTAAGAAAATAGAGAGCCCTGGGTTTCCTTTAGACGAGGTCATGCATGATCCCAAATTTTGGACTGGCCTTGTTGTTATACCCATTGGTTGGTTATTACTCTATAATATCTTTGATAAGTACTCTGATATTTATCGCTATTCGCGTTTTGCTACATTCAATAGAACACTATTCCTTAGTTTCTTCGGGGTTTTAATCATCTACTTTACCGTGATGATCGATGATTCGGTATTTCGATTTACCAATCACTTCCAACCTTTTATCCGATTGTTCATTTATCATTTTTTGATTACCGTCAGTTTCAGAATGATATTTCTTACATGGGCCTCTAAACGACTAAAAGCAGGTAAAATATCCTACAAAACACTTATCATTGGCGGTGATCAGAATGCACTGGACTTATACAATGAAATTGTTGAAAGGGAATATAAATTAGGGTATAACTTCATCGGATTCATAGACTCTAATGGCAATAGTAAAAACCTATTGGGCAGCCAAATGTCCAAGCTAGGTATGATTGAAGATATTGATCAAATTATACGTTCTGAAAATATAGAGGAAGTAATCATCGCTATTGAAACAACCGAGCATGAAAAACTAAAAAACATCCTCAACATACTGGATGATCATAATGATCGGATCTTAATAAAGATTATACCCAACATGTATGATATTATGGTGGGTACTGTCCAGATGAATCATGTACATGGGGAAGTTTTAATTGAAATTGATAGGCAAATAATGCCTCGATGGGAGGCTGTCGTAAAGCGAACATTGGATATAGTCGTATCTATTGTGTTTATGATACTTTTTTGGTGGCTATATGTATATGTAATGATCAGAGTTCGATTGTCTTCACCTGGTCCAATCTTCTATTACCAGGAGCGCATAGGCAAAAATCAAAAACCATTTCAGATTATTAAATTTCGCTCTATGTACATCGATGCAGAGAGCAATGGTCCACAATTATCACAGGATGAAGACGATCGCATTACGTCTTGGGGTAAGGTAATGCGAAAATTAAGGTTAGACGAAATCCCTCAATTTTATAATGTACTTAGGGGCGAAATGTCTTTAGTTGGGCCCAGACCTGAGCGTCAATTTTACATTGACCAGATCACTAAGCATGCACCTCATTATAAGCACTTACTCAAAGTACGACCGGGTATTACCTCTTGGGGTCAGGTAAAATACGGCTATGCCAGCAATGTTTCTGAAATGCTTCAACGACTGAAATATGATATGATCTATATAGAGAATATGTCTTTAAGTCTGGATTTAAAGATCCTTTTCTATACCTTACTTGTATTAGTGCAAGGTAAAGGCAAATAATGATAAAAATATATGGCCTACTAGGAGCCAAACTAACCCACAGCTTTTCAGCCAAGTATTTCAATGAGAAATTTGAGGCCAATGGTCTCAATGATCATTTTTATACAAACTATGAATTAGGTACTCTAAATAATGTAAGAGATAGGGACTGGTCCAATGTCCTTGGACTTAATGTTACGATTCCATACAAAGAAGAAATACGTAGCCATCTAGATGATATTGATGATGTCGCCAAGGCTATAGGGGCCGTAAATACGATACGGATTACAGATGATCAATGGGTAGGTTATAACACAGATGTCTTCGGGTTTGAGCTCAGCATCATGGGACTCTTAGCAGGGGCAGAACCAGAACGCGCCTTAATCCTTGGATCAGGAGGTGCATCAAAAGCTATTCAGTATGTTTTGTCAGAAAGGGGCATTTCATATACGATTGTTTCGAGATCGGGTCCATTCCGTTATGAAGATTTGAATGAAGATATTATTAAGACACATCCGCTCATAATAAATACAACGCCCTTAGGTATGTATCCAAACATCGACGAATGTCCGGACATTCCGTACACCTTTTTGACACCGTCTCATTATCTTTTTGATTTAACATATAATCCTGAAAAAACCCTATTTTTGAAAAGAGGCGAACAATTGGGTGCCTCTATCCAAAATGGATATGAAATGTTAATCTTCCAAGCTGAAAAAGCTTGGGAAATCTGGAATGAATAAGAAAACAATTACGCTAAATGGCCGACCCGGATAGTCCACTCCAATTAGATTTTTCCAACACGGAAATAGCTTTCGCCAGTAAGTCAAATAAAGAATTAAAAAAGACCTACCAACTATTCAAATTGATGAATAAATCATGGTTGGTTAATGTTGGCAGCCATTTGGGTGCATGGGCTCTAAAGGCAAACCTCCCATTTTCAAGACGTGTAACAAAAAACACCATTTTCGAACAGTTTTGTGGTGGCGAAACATTGATGGATTGTCAAGTCACGATAGATCATCTGTATAAATATCATACCCTTACTATCTTGGATTATGGCCTAGAAGCCAAATCCACTGAAGAGGACCTACAAGCCGTAGAAGAAGAACTCAAGCGGGCGATTCAGTTAGCTGCGTCTAATAATTCGGTTCCTGTGGTAAGTATAAAAGTATCCGCTCTGATCGATAATGCGCTCCTTGAAAAAAAGCAGAATAATGAACCGCTTTCGGAATATGAAAGCAAGGCCTATGATCGACTTATTAGCCGCTTGGACACCTTGGCAGCTACTGCTAATGAACACAAAGTGGGACTGTTTATTGATGCGGAAGAATCATGGATACAGGATAGCATCGATGAATTAGTGGAAGACTTAATGGAGAAGTATAATACGCAATCGGCCATTGTCTATAACACCTTTCAGTTGTATCGCCATGATAAATTAGCCTACCTTAAAGAAAGTCACCAAGCGGCAAAAGCAAAGGGATATATTCTCGGCGCTAAGTTGGTACGAGGCGCGTATATGGAAAAGGAACGTGAACGAGCAGAGGAGATGAATTACCTTTCACCCATCCATAAGAATAAGGAGGCCGTGGACATTGATTACAACGAAGGGATTGCGTATTGCGTAGAACACTATGAAGAAATTGCCTCTTGCTGTGCTTCACATAACGCTCTTTCTAATGAATTACAGGCCAAGTTGATTCATCAAAAAAATATCCGAAAGAATCACGAGCATTTAAACTTCTGTCAACTTTATGGCATGAGCGATAACATCTCTTTTAACCTAGCCGAAGAAGGATTCAATGTCGCTAAATATGTGCCCTATGGCCCCATCAAAGAGGTGATTCCTTACCTGATTCGACGAGCTCGAGAGAATAGTTCCGTAACAGGTGAAATGAGTCGCGAACTACGGTTTTTGAGTGAAGAAATAAAAAGACGAAAACGCCGCTAAGTTTCCTATATAGGCTTTGGGCATCCCCCTGATCTTTTGATCAGGGTCGGACCCTTCCAGACTCACGATGTTCGGTCCTTCGGACCAGCTATGTATAGCTGCCATTCCAGGCGCCTGATGCGTTTCCAAATAATAAATAGACCCTTCCAATTATACATTCAAACTGACGGATCAAACATTGCCTGATTGTAAAGGATCCCGTCCTATCTACATTCGAAGTATAAAATCAAATTATGCTACGATTTGTCTTCCTATTGTTGATTGGGTCCTATGGTACTACATTAACAGCTCAATGTTCTAGTGCTGATTATTCAGCTGTTGACTACTATACAAATACCTGTGGTGAATACCAGTTTCAAGCCTTTTTGGAAAATGCTACCATACAGCTGGATGGATGCGGAGAATTAATTTTTACGCCTCCAGATTATGATGACGAATCCGTATCAGTGATTTCAAGCCTGCCAGATAACATACGTGTATTTCCTAACCCATTTCAAGAATACGTGATGATTGAATCAATGGAAGGGACTATAGTAGACGTCTATTCACAGTTAGGTCAGAAAATTAATAGTTATCCCATTATAGAGGGTATGTGTACGATTAATACACAGAACTATCTAAAGGGGGGCTACTATTTCAAGATTACCACTCATAGTGGTCAATACATAAGTAAGCAAATAAAATATTAAGTACAGCAAAAAGTATATCCATGAAAATGCAATTCCTATCTTTTCTATTAGTGCTCCTTAGTTCAGGCGCTTTGATTGCGCAGTCTGGATTTTCATATCAATCTATTGTAAGAGATAGTGATGGAAATCCTCAAAGCGATACAGAGATCTTTCTCCAATTTAGTATCTACGAACAAGATGCATCAGGAGCACTCCTTTATCAAGAAACGCAGAATCCTATAACAGACCAATACGGGTGGTTTTCTGTCACCGTAGGTGATGGCGATATAGTGTCAGGTGATTATGAAACCATACTTTGGAATAGTGGCCCCAAATATTTAGAAGTCTCATGTTCGCAAGATGGAGGCACAAGCTATGAAGAAATCGGAAATTCAATACTTAATAGTCAAGCATACATAGGCCCACAAGGCCCACAAGGTGATG